>CAZLUP010000004.1:0-45021 GCA_964562685.1 uncultured bacterium | reverse complement strand
AGTCATTAGTCATTAGTCATTAGTTATTGGTTATTGGTTATTAGTCATTATTTATTGGTTATTAGAATAGCTTATAGTTTTTAAAAGACAAATAATAAAATAAACACAGATGATTGATTAGATTAATTACTACTTTTTACTTTTTACTTTTTACTTGCTACTTAATCTTTGATAACTGATTATTGAGCGGGTGGAATTCCTTCAATCGCAATAATAGCTTCCATGACTGATTTAACAATCGGTGCTGCTACGGTAGAACCAAAAGTATATGCACCTTTAGGCTCGTCTACAACAGCTAAGATAGCATAACGGGGTGCTTCAACGGGAAACATGGCAACAAAGCTGGTAATTTTGGCTTTTTTGTCGTATCCTCCCTTATTAACGGCTTTTTGGGCGGTTCCTGTTTTGCCAGCAATGCGATAACCTGGAAGGGAAGCAACGTAACCACTACCTTCTTTTTCTCTTACTACACTTTCCATCATGGCTAAGACAGCTTTGGTAGTTTCTGGTTTAAATACTTGTTTAGTGGGATAAGTAGGTTGCCAATGCAGATAACCTTGAACATCTGATAAACCACGAACAACATGGGGTGTGACTAAGTTTCCCCCATTAGCGATCGCGCAATGTAATTGAATCAGTTTTAAGGGTGTTAAGGAAAAACCTTGTCCAAAAGAGGTAGTAGCAGCTTCAATGGCTTTGACTTTAAATTCAATTTCGTTTTTAAGATGTCCAGGAGTATAACCAGGAATATCTAACGCCAGTTTATCTTCAATTCCTAAAGCAAGAAGATGATGATAATAATCCTCTCGATTAAGACGGTTCATCATCTGAATCATCCCTACATTACTTGAATGCTGTAGAATTTGGGGAATTGTCAAAATTCCTCGCGCACCATCGTCTTCATAATCGTGGTTGCGTATCTCCCAACCATCAACTTTGATTTTACCTGTATCTTTAAAAGTGTCATTGGGAGTAATTACTCCTGCATCTAAAGCGATAGCAACATTAATCGGTTTAAAAGTTGAACCAGGTTCATACAAATCGGTAATTGCCCAATTTTTAAACAATTCCACATTGTATTTGTAGTAAAGATTAGGATTATAAGTAGGTTCAGAAACCAAAGAAGCGATCGCACCATCGCGGACATCCATCACAATTACCGTTCCGCGTTTAGCTTTATATTTGAGCATTTGCTGTTTTAAAGCGTTGCGCGCTGCTTGTTGAATCTTCAGATCGAGGGTTAATTGCAAACGTAAATCGTCAAATTTTAATAACTCTTCTTGAGGATTTAAATCACCTACATGAAAAATAGAGTGATCGCCAATAAAACTCCGTTTAACTGATTTAGTAATTTCAGGACGTTGTAAAAGTTGTTGTTGAGTATATTCTACTCCTGCTTGGGGTAAAGGCAAGCGATCGCGATTCATATAACCTACTACTTCCGCTACCATTTCTTCATAGGGATAAAAACGAGAATAGCGTTTTTGCAAATCTAAACCATCAATTTTTAATTTACTAATTTTTTCTTTAACTGATTCTGGAAGATCGCTTGCTAATTTTATTCCTGTTTTTCTTTGATGAAAAATTTGGACTAATTTTTCAGTGGTGTAATTAGGAAGAATAGAAGCTAATTCTTGTGCTACTTGTTCGGGAGAAATATCTTTAGAATAAACAGTAAATAAAGAGGGATGAGCGTAAAGATCGTAAGTAATTCTATCTGTTGCTAAAACATTTTGTTGACGATCTACTATTTGACGACGAGGATTATAAAAGCGTAATAAAGTATGTTGTTGATCGTTGGCTATTTGTTTTAAAGTTTTACCTTTAGGTGCTTGTTCATAAACAATCGTAGGATTCAAAATTTGTAAATAAAAAAGTCTCCCCGTCAATCCAACAGCAGCACCTACTAAGACTAACCAAACTAATAAAAGTCTAATTAGCTGGAATTTTTTTGTAGATTTAGCGGAAGAAGCTTGAGAAATTCTTTTTGGTCGTTGAGGTATATTTCTAGGTTTTGATTTAGTCATTTTACCTCCAATACTCAATAATTCAATAAAAAAAGATTTACTATAAAAATTTATTCAAGTTTTTCTGAAAAAAATAATTAGTAGAAACGTAAATATTACGCTTCTACCTGATAATTCTCTATCTATTTACAGCCCCAAAATTTAATCAGTTAAATTATGCAAAAAACTCGTCTATTAAGTTTCTCTTAATAACTGTACAAAAGTAACAAATTAAGTCTTTACTGGTAACTGATAACAGACGCGAAATTTCGCGTCTCTACTGATAACTGTTAATACCCTGAATTCAGTTCTAATGCTAAATCTTTTACTTGAACTTGTTCGATAGGATTAGGATTAACTGAGGAAGAGACAGAAGCTGGACGAACAAAAATAGCGTTATCTACTGTTAAAGAAACAAATTTAGTATTTTTTGCTTGAGCTTGTTGAGCAATTTCATGTTTGAGAGATTCGTTAATTGCAATTAGCTCTCTTTCTTGACGTTGCAGAGTTTCTAAATTGTTATATTCTTTACTCCAAAGTTGAGGAATCCGAACATTACTAATATAAACTGCAATACTACTAGCTATCAATACTAATGCTAAACCAAAAGAACTTTTTTGTAAAAATAACAAAATTTGTAATTGAACTGGTAGTGTTTTTTTATTAGGTAATTTAGTAACCGAGGAATTACTGACTTGCTTAGTTTTACTGTGAGAAGAAGAAGCATGAGAGTGATATTTTTTACGCTGACGAGAACGTGCAGAATTAAAATGTGGGGAATAATTTTGAACTGGAAAGGTTGGTTTAGGAAGAGCGGACATAATAATATTTACTATCCAGTAATAATTGCTTTCGGGCGAAATTATAACTTTACTTTTAATGAAATGGCAGCAATTAATGTGATTTATTAAGATTTTATTTTTTTGCTTAATAATTTTTTTATCTTCTTTGCCATTTAGTCAGATTATTAGCCAAAAATCGCTTCAACTAAAACTATAAATAATTTGACTTTCCCACTTCCCACAGAGTTGAGAAGGTGGTTGAGTTAAAGGAAAAGTTTGTCTGTCCAACTTTACTTGTAAACCCATCATGGGGTCTTCCCCAGTAGCAATTAAAAATTCTAAACTCTGAACTTCTTGCCAACTGGCAAGATAATCTAGAATTTTGCCGATTCCTTCTATATAAGGATGATTGCAATCCCTATACCAGTCAGATTTGGCTAGGTTGGATTGATCGAAGCCGAGATGAAAAATTAAAGCAGGATTGCTAAATAATGCGCTCGCGACTGGTCGAGCTTCTTCTTGTAAGAGTAGATCAAATGATTGAGCTAGGTGTCTAATTTTATCTAATTTTTCGTATCTAGCTGTAGCGGAGGCAATTTCTTGTTTCCAGGTAATGGCTACAGTGATGAGATAGGTTTGTAGCAATAAATGCCCTAATTTTTTGGCTTTGGTGGCTAAATACTCAGAATTATAATCGTTAGCTTCGATTAACAAAGGAACTCGGTCAACTATTTCTAAACCATATCCTTTTAAACCAGCAATTTTACGGGGATTGTTGGTAATCAAACGAATTTTTTTTACACCCAAATCGTTCAACATTTGCGCTCCCATGCCATAATCTCGTAAATCGGCTGGAAAACCCAACCTTTCGTTCGCTTCTACCGTATCTAAGCCTAAATCCTGTAAAGTATAAGCTTTTAACTTATTAACTAAGCCAATTCCTCTTCCTTCCTGACGTAGATAAATCACGACTCCTAATTCTGCTGCTTCAATCATCTTTAACGCAGCTTGTAGTTGCATCCGACAGTCACAACGCAGTGAACCCAAAGCATCACCAGTCAAACATTCTGAATGCACCCTAACCATAACTGGTTGCTGATCAAACTGAGCAGGATTACCTTTAACTATGGCTAAATGTTCGGTTTCATCGAGGACATTGCGATAAGCATAGATTTGAAAATCTCCAAATTGACTGGGAAATTTACAAACTGTTTCTCGATAAACAAAGCGGTCATGTTTGAGGCGATAACTAATCAGATCTGCAATACTAATAAGCTTGAGGTTGTGTTTGCGAGCATATTCTACTAACTGAGGTAAGCGTGCCATCGAACCATCCGCATTTTGGATTTCGCAAATTACCCCTGCTGGATATAGTCCTGCTAATCTAGATAAGTCTACCGCAGCTTCAGTATGACCAGCCCGTTTGAGAACTCCACCTGTTTTTGCCCTCAGAGGGAAAATATGACCAGGACGCGCTAAATCTTCTGGTTTACTAGCTGGATTGATAGCTATTTGAATGGTACGCGCTCTATCTTCAGCAGAAATCCCAGTACTCCCTCCTAAATGCTTGGCTGCATCGATACTGACAGTAAAAGCAGTTTGGTTGCTATCAGTATTTTTAGTCACCATCAGAGGTAAATCGAGTTCATCTAATCTTTGTCCCGTCATTGCCAAACAAATCAAACCCCTAGCTTCTACTGCCATGAAGTTGATCATATCTGGAGTAGCAAACTGTGCTGCACAAATGACATCACCTTCGTTTTCTCGATTTTCATCGTCAACTACCACAATGGCGTGACCTGCTTTAATATCGGCTAAAGCTGCGTCAATGGAATCAAACGTAAAGAAATTGCTTTGAGGCGTTTCCACTCTAAAAACTTGAACCGTAAGATTGTTACTTTATCTGTTCTGATTTTAGCGTGTTTGTCTCCTCTACTTCTGATTGGTTTAAAGGTTTATGTTTGAAGGTTTCTTAAAGAATAAAATTAATTTTAACGCGATCGCGACAACTAATAAACTAACAAAAGGTAAATAAATTATCATCGATTCTCCCAATCTGCCCATAAAAGAATAGATAAACGCTAACCATAAATAATACATTCCTACTGTATGTAAAATCTGCCAACTACGATGTCCTAACCAACTTGCCGTAGTTTGAAATGAAGTAGCGGTCATGGCAATCAAAAAGAAATAGCCTAAGTTACCGCCGTGGTTATTGTGGAGAATTTCTGGAGAAGAGAGGATTGCTAAACCGATAATGGCTAAAGCATGAAACCCGTGGGAAACTGCTAGGGAAAATAAAAAAGTAAAATGACTCCGACTTTGAAAACCAACTTCATGGGAAATTTCAACAATTGATAACTGTTTTTGTCGCAACAGTTGTTTGGCTTTTTCGATGCGACATCGTGTTAAATATTGATGAGGGGCAAATCCTGTGGACTGTTTAAACAGAGTAGCAAAATAATGAGGACTCATTTGCGCGATCGCAGCTAATTGAGCTAAACTGAGATTTTGGTCTAAATGCGAATAGATATATTCTTTGACTTGTTTTAGTTTATAAAAAGGTAATCCACCTGGATAATTTCTAATTTCTTGAGTATGGGATGAATATCGTTGCAGTAGATGAACAGCAAGTGCAGTAGCCATCGAATCAACATAAAGTTTACTATGACTATTTCCTGTTGCTAATTCAGTTTTCAAAGCTATACCTATTTGTTCAATCAACGGATCGCGTAATTTCAACTGCTGTGCCAATTGAATCTTTTCTGTTTTAATTGCTTCTTCGGCAGTATTAATTAAAATTGTTGGTTCAAAAAAAAGCTCAATTAAAGGAACTTGACGGTCAAGTTGTACTTTTGGAAAAATTTCTCCCGCAGGAAAAAGAATAATATCTCCTTCTGTATAAGTTTCTTGCTGCCAATTGCCATTAAGATGGTAGCTAACTTGACAATTTCCTTGACAAATAACTAACATATGTTGCTCTAGAGCAATTTCTGGCATTTCGCCAGCAGGTTCTAATTCATAAATGAGATTTACTTTTTCCCATCCTACTTTTTCGCTAGAAAGTAAATGGAGATGTTCAATATATTCTCCCTGTAAATCAACTGTAGCTAATTGATGGTCTGACACAAAAATTACTGAAGAGAGAAGGCGATTTTATAAAATTCTAAGATAAAAAATGTTTTGTTTCATCTAAAATTAATTCAAGCTGTAATTACTATGCTAACTTTAGACTCTCATCAATATGCTCTAGCTCTTCACACTACTACACCTCAATTGGGTATAGCGATTAGTAATTTTGCAGGAGATTATCGTAGTCAAGTTTGGCATTTAGGACAAAATCTTGCTTCTCATCTTCATCAATATCTGGGTGAAATTTTACAACCGAAAACATGGCAAGATTTAAGATTTATTGCTGTTGCTAAAGGACCGGGTGGTTTTACTGGTACAAGAATTGGTGTAGTAACTGCTCGTACTCTAGCACAACAGTTAGAAATTCCTTTGTATGGTGTTTCTACTCTAGCTGCCCTAGCTTGGTCACAAAAAACTCAATTTGAACCTGATTCTCTTTTAGCTGTCCAAATGCCAGCCAACCGAGGTCAATTATTTGTTGGTATTTATCAATTCTCTAAAACTAATCAGAAGAAAATTTATTTACCCGATACGGTAATGACACCAGAAGCTTGGCAACAAACTTTAACAGATTTAATTTTACCTTATCAATTAATTGAAACTCCTGTTAATCTTGCTGAGACTGTTACTCATATCCTTCAACTTGGTTATTTAGAATGGCAGGAAGGAAGTTTGAATCAATGGTCAGAAGTCGTTCCTTTTTATGGTCAACATCCAGTTTAAAAAGCCAAGTTAATCTAATCTTTATTTTAATAGTAAGTAATTTCAAGATTTAGTTAATTTTTAGATTAAATCCAGGCATTTTTAATTAAGTATGTCATATTAATAATAACTCTCTTGTTTAAAACTAAGTGATTTGACTTAATCAATTATAGTTAACAAAATTTTACCTAACTAAACTGATAAAATAATTGTCAAACAAATAGTTTTTACCTTGCTCATGGTTGTGACTAGCCATGAGTTTTTTTTGCATTTTAGTTTAATATCAAGTTCTGATAATCACTTAAAATAAATTCTCTCCGCGTCTCTGTATCCCCTTATCCCCGTGTCCCCGTATCAATCATCACATTTAACTGTTTAAGCGAACCTGATATAACTTAAAGATCAATAATTATTTTTAAAATTTTATCTAACAAAGTAATAACTAAATCTAAAATCAGTCAAAATATTTTTAATTTCATTAATTAAAATGATAAAATTTCAAACACTTGACTTCATCACTATCTAATTCTATGACTCAATGGAAACACCAATAGAGCGCATTCGTTTATCAACAAGGGCTAAAGAGCAACTTATAAAACTTAAACGTCTTACCAAAATTGAACAATGGAATATTTTGTGTAGATGGGCATTTTGTTATTCTTTAGCTGAACCTAGTATTCCTTCTTCTATGCCAATAAATTTAGATAGTAATGTAGAGATGAATTGGAATGTTTTTGGGGGAGAAATTGCAGATATTTTATTATTGGCTCTCAAAAAAAGATGCGATCGCGATGGCTTAGAAACAAATCAAGAAAATCTTAAAATGCAATTTTTGTTGCATCTTCATCGAGGAATTGGTTATTTAGCTAGTGAATTGGATTTAAAAAATATTGATGATTTAGTTGCAATGACTGTTGAAGCAACAGGAACTTTACAGGGTGGTACTGAATCAGAATCTGATTTTAAGGCAAAACCTTGAATTGATAACATCAGCAGTTATGCATTTTCCTTCATATTTCTGATCCTACTGAGGCGAACCATCGTTCGCCTCTACGCCATTAAATTATTTAAGCAATAACTTGGATATCGGTATTACTCAAAGCAGGAATTCCTTGTAAAGTAGCTAAAACAAAGGCATTAGCAGAACCAGTGCCATCGACATCATAGAATAGTCTGCCGTTATTAGTGTCATATAAAAAGCGGTCGTTTGCATCAGTCGCAGAATTTCCCAACACAAATAAATTTGCATTCAGAATACCAACAGTCAATCCGCCACCGAAACCAGCAGCAGAAATAACAACTCTATCTTGTCCAGGGATAAAATCAGTAATAGTATCCGCTCGGTGGTTGGTAGCTAAATAAGTAAACCTGTCGATACCAGCACCACCAGTAAGAGTATCATTACCAACTCCACCGATGAGAGTATCATTACCAGCACCTCCTCTAACGAGATCAGCACCACCTGCACCATCGAGTCTAACGCTGATTTGAGTCACTGCTGAAGCGTCAAGAGTATTGCTACTACCACCACCAGTAAGATTAGCAAATTCGATTTCACTGTAGGTATCTGTACCACGCCCGATTACTTGAGTATTAGTAATAGTAAAGCTAAAATCGCCAGATTCAATCAAGCGATCGCTACCATTGCCACCAATTAAGATATCATTACCGTTACCGCCACGAAGAGTATCATTACCTGCACCACCAACAAGACTATCGTTACCACCTTCACCGATGAGATTGTCGTTACCTTCACCACCGTTGAGAGTATCGCCTCCTTCACCACCGTTGAGGGTATCGTTTCCATCACCGCCATTAAGCAGATCATTACCATTACCCCCTTGAAGAGTATCATTACCCAAGCCACCGTTGAGGGTATCATTTCCGTCTTCTCCCGTTAAGAAATCATGATCATCATCCCCATTTAAGAGATCATTGCCGATAGCACCTCTAAGAGTATCGAGTCCTGCGCCACCAATGAGAGTGTCATTTCCTGCATCACCACGAAGAGAATCATCATTGATCCCACCTTCAAGATAATCTTCTCCACTACCACCGATGAGAGTATCATTACCAGCATCACCAATCAGATGATCAAAACCGCTTCCACCATCAAGGCGATCGCTACCAGCACCACCATTTAAAGTATCATCGTCATTATTACCGTTGAGAGTATCATTCCCGTCACCACCAATGAGAAGGTCATTACCAGCACCACCGTTGAGAGTATCGATGTTTGCTTCTCCTAACAGGGTATCATTGCCATTCCCACCATTAAGTGAATCGTTACCATTTCCACCAATCAGGCTATCATTTCCAGCAGCACCATTAACCGTATCGTTCCCATCTAAGCCATTAATGAGATCTGCCTTACTAGTACCATTGAGATTGTTACTGCTATTAGTACCATTAAAGTTATTGGGAAAAGGCTCAGTAATAGTTAAGATTTGATTGACAGGAATGTTGGTCAAAACTTGGGTAATACCAGAAGACCATCGAATTTCGATTTGACTGATGATGTTATCTTGACCCAAACCGAAATGCAATCTTTGAGAGTTTTGAGCAAAGTTGTGCATTCCTCCATTTTGTTCTCTTAGTTGAGTAGTCCCACCAGAGGTAACCCGAACTTGTGCGCCAATTCCATCTCGATTAGATTGAATGCCTTGAAGGTCAATTTGAATCCAGTTATTACTATTACCTTGGTTTTTAAAAAGTTGGGGTGGTTCACCAAGATAGGTTGCTCCTGGAGATCTAGCGATTGTTGAACCCAGAAAGATATCTAAGAAACCATCACCATCATAATCTGCTGTGGCAACACGAGCTCCAACTTCAAAATCAAGCCAGTGGGGACCTACTTGAGTACTTGCTGCACCGCCTGCCTGAGGTACGGTGACAAAAGTACCATTGCCTTGGTTTTCGTAGAGAATATTAGGCTGATTAAAAGAACCATAGGCATTGACGATATAAATATCGATGTCTTTGTCGTTATCAAAGTCTCCTGCTACAGCAGATTGAGCTAGAGTAGGTGTAGTCAAACCAGCGACGATAGAATCATCGACAAATTGACCAGTACTAGAGTCAAACCGCCAGAATTGATCGGTTAAAGCTTTGCTAGCAGGATCGATATTAGTAAAATTGATTGGACTTAAATTAGTAATATTTTGGGTAGATTCGACTGCTGAACGAATATTCTCGTTATTACCAGAATTTAAACGAATTTCCCAGGTTTGGGTGGCAGGATCGTAACCAATATATACACCACGAGTAGAGCGATCGCTTTTTAGTCCAGTTACTCCAGAACTATTAGGAGAAAGAACAAAGGCTGCTACGGGATCTATTGCTGTAGTACGAGGGTCATCATTGGCTCTGGCTCGTGCTGAAATTGGTGAAATAAAGTTAACAAATGCTTCTAATTCCGCTGTGGTAGGATTACGTCCCGATGCACCAATGAAAACTTGAGAAGGAGAAAGATTGGCTGCTAAACCATTAAGATCGAAAAAGTCAATGGAAATATCTCCACTAGTTTGGAAGCTATAACCAATTTCTTGAATACCAAAGGGTTTGATTAAATCGGCTGCCACAATTTGACTACCGCCTTGAAAAATACTCGGTTGGGTAGTGGAAATATTAGAACGAACTAAGAAAATATCATTATCTCCATCACCATCAAAGTCAGCAATGATCGAATCTCTGGCAGAACTGTGATCTAAAAAGTCCTCCGTTTGATCGGGAGGGATACTTGCAGTGAGAGGAAAGTTGAAGTTGTTCGTGATATCTTGAAAATTTGAACCAGAGATATCATAAACTTTGAGGGGATACTGATATGTACCTTGAATGATTAAGTCTAACTTGCCATCTCCAGTTAGATCCGCTAATTGGGCATAGCGAGAAGGACTAGTTACATTTAACCCTACTGCCGTAGTGCGATTAAGAAAAGTTCCGTTCGGTTGTTGTTCAAAGTAAGCTGTGGGAGACAATCCATCTTCCCTAATCGCTACTAACTGGATTAAATCTAATAAACCATCGTTGTTACCATCAAAAGCAAGAAAAGATCTACCTCTGGCAAGATCATATTCTAAACCTCTTGCCGTTACTTCTTCTGTCAGTAAACCAATCTTGCTATTTCTATTGACAAAGAATAAGTTTGATAAAGCTTCTGTGCCACTATTATCATCATCATCGGGATCGACTTGTCCTAGCCTACCACCACCTGAAATAACTACGTCGCGATCGCCATCATTATCGAAGTCAAACCAAGTAGTACCATGTTTATCTCCACCATTACCTCTCCGCCAGTCTTGAGTAAATAAATTGGTAAAAGTACCGTCGCCGTTATTTATATATAAGTAAGGATATTTTGCGCCAAATAATTGATTAGGAGCATCATTATTGTATCCATGTCCGCTAATCCAAAGGTCTAGTAAACCATCTTTGTTATAATCAAGCCAGGAAATGCTAAAAGCTTCGTCTCCTCTTTGTCTTGACCAAACGATGCCTGCACTATTAGTCACGTCTTGAAAAGAATTCGCGTTCAGTACCATACAGGAAATAATGATTGATAAAGTTAATTATTTGGGTTGTCAAACAAAATCAGTGCAATCCCTTGCACCAAAGCTGTTTGGACTCGGTAATTCATCTATATCGGTGAAGTAACTCGGCTTATTAATTATTGTTTAGTTGAGCTAGCCAAACTTTTTTAATTTTAGTTAATTTTATCTCAGAAAAAATCTTTATTTTTTAAAGTAAAGGTGAATTTTGAGTAAAGTTTTTGTTGCTTTTTGATAAACCAAATTCTATATTTTTTAAGCTCACCAGCTAAGATAAAAATTAAAAGTCTTAACTATAAAACTATGCCACGTTTAAATCTTCATAGTTTATCAATGCAAATAAGTCGAATGTTTGAGCAAGGACAATCTTTATTCTGTGCGATTAAAGTACAAGATTGGCTCAAAGAACGCAATTACGACCCTAATGAATACGACATTATTTTTCATCATAAACCTGCACCACCAGAATCAGGCTTAATTCAAATGGTGGAAATTGAATTGCGTCGCAAGGATGGACAACCTGTAGACCCTTGGCTACAAACCGAAGTCAATCGTCACAGTTAGTAAATAATTATTAAAAAGTAGCAATTTATACTGTTTTGATCTGATTCAATAGAAATACACCCTACCATAATTGTTTTTCTCTCCTCAGCAACAGTTTGAGAGTCAAGCAAGTTGGCTGGTCAACACGGTGATTAGAGAAGACGGGGTTTCCTTGTCCTCTCCCACCATCATAATTTGTGGTGACGCTATGGCTAAAATTATTGTTTCCGATCAAGATCTTGCCTATCCTCTGCCCGATCAAATAAAACAAGTTACTACTCCTCAAACTAATCCATCTTTATTGGCTGATGCCAGTCAAAGATTAGAAAAAGCTTTAAAGTATGTATCTATTTCTGAAGATGCAATTAAACGCTTGAGATATCCTAAAACTAGCTTGAGTGTTTCAATTCCGATCCGAATGGATGATGGTTCTCTGCGGATTTTCTCAGGTTATCGTGTTCGTTACGATGATACTAGAGGACCGGGCAAAGGAGGAGTGCGCTATCATCCCAATGTTACCTTAGATGAAGTGCAATCTCTAGCTTTTTGGATGACTTTTAAATGCGCCTTGCTAGATTTGCCTTTTGGGGGGGCGAAGGGAGGAATTACAGTTAATCCCAAAGAATTATCCAAATCGGAATTAGAAAGATTGAGTCGTGGTTATATTGATGCGATCGCAGATTTTATTGGACCTGATGTAGATATTCTCGCACCTGATGTCTATACTAATGCCACTATTATGGGATGGATGATGGATCAGTATAGCATTATCAAGCGTCAACTCAGTCGCGGAGTAGTCACGGGTAAACCTTTGACTTTGGGTGGTAGTCAAGGCAGAGATGCAGCAACGGCAACGGGCGCTTATTATGTTATTCAAACGGTTTTACCCAAATTCAAGAAAATTCCCCAACAAACTACCGTGGCAGTCCAAGGTTTTGGCAATGCAGGCTCGATTTTAGCCGATTTACTCCATCAAGCAGGTTATCGAGTGGTAGCAGTCAGTGATTCTCAAGGGGGAATTTATGCACCCCAAGGATTAGATATTCCTAGTGTTCGTGAGTATAAAAGCAGTCGTCGGGGAATTAAGGCAGTATATTGTCAAGACAGTGTTTGTAATATTATCGAACACAAAATAATTACTAATCAAGAGTTGCTGGCTTTAGATGTCGATGTTTTAATTCCAGCAGCTTTAGAAAATCAAATTACGATTGATAATGCAGCAGCAGTAAAAGCTAAATTTATCTTTGAAGTTGCTAATGGTCCTATTTCCTCGGCAGCAGACGAAATTCTGACCGAAAAAGGGATTTATGTATTGCCTGATATTTTGGTTAATGCAGGTGGTGTAACCGTTAGCTATTTTGAGTGGGTACAAAATCGTAATGGTTGGTATTGGACTTTAGAAGAAGTCAATCAAAGATTACAAGCAAAAATGGAAGCAGAAACCGAAAAAACTTGGTCTATTGCCGAAGAATTAAAGTTAGATCTGCGTACTGCTGCTTACGTTCATGGTTTAAATCGTCTGGGAGAAGCTTTGGATGCCAAAGGAACGAGAGATTACTATAGCAATCATCAATAGCGTTTCTTAATTAATTGAGATACAGTCAATACCCTGGTTTTTGTTGATTGTTAATTGTTAGTCGCTCCGCGCGTCTTCGGCGGGGTTGATTATTCATCCCTCATAATTAGTAATTACTAATTGGTCGCTGGTAACTGGTAATTGATAACTGATCACTGATATCCTCAATTATCTTCTTTTAATAACTAATGATAGATGAGAATTGACTCAATCTCGCTAAAATTAAAGAATAAGATTGATAAATCTGATATTGCTTAATAATGAAAATAATGAATAATCAACAGAATAGTTATGAAGTAGCAATTATTGGTGCGGGTGTTTGTGGAACTGCTCTACTCTACACATTGAGCAAATATACTAATATTAATAAAATTGCTTTAATTGAAAAAAACGCAGGGGTAGCTTTAGTCAATTCTCATAAAAATAGTAATAGTCAAACACTTCATTTCGGTGATATCGAAACTAATTACACTTTAACTAAAGCAGAAAAAGTTAATCAGGCAGCAAGTTTAGTTAAATATTATCTTTTAGCTAATGATCCTCAACAAAAAATCTATACTAAATATCACAAAATGGTTTTAGCTGTTGGTCAAGAACAAGTAGCTAAACTTCAAGCAAGATATCAAGAGTTTAAACAATTATTTCCTGATTTAAGATTAATTGAAAGAAAAGAAATTGCTCAAATTGAACCCCAGGTTTTACAAGGAAGAGATACTCAAGAACAAATTTTAGCTTTATATACGCCTGAAGGTTATACAATTGATTTTCAAAAATTAGCTCAATCTTTTTTAAATAATGCTTTAAGTAATCAAACCAAAACCATCGATTTGATGATGGGAAAAAAAGTGACTCAAATTATTAAACAGGGAGATTATTATTATTTAAATATAGAAGGAAAAACTATTATTACTAAAGCGATCGCAGTAATGGCAGGGGCGCATAGTCTTTTATTTGCTAAATCTTTGGGTTATGGTTTAGATTATGCACTTTTAAGTGTAGCTGGTAGTTTTTATTTTGCTCCTGAAGTTCTCAACGGTAAAGTTTATACTGTTCAGTTACAAAAATTGCCTTTCGCAGCTATTCATGGTGATCCCGAAGTGGATGATCGCACTAGAACTAGATTTGGTCCGACGGCAAAAGTTCTGCCCATGTTAGAGCGTCATAATTATACGACTGTCTGGGAATATTTTCAAACCGCAGGATTAAGTATTAAGGCAATTACTAGCTTTTTAAAAATTCTGGCTGATCCGATTATTTTTAGATATATTGTTTTAAATTTTATCTACGATCTTCCCTTCATTGGTAAGAGATTATTTATTAAAGAAGTTAGAAAAATTATCCCCACAATTCAATTAAAAGATTTAGAATTTGCCAAAGGATACGGTGGAATTCGACCACAAATTGTCAATTTGAAAACCCAAAGTTTAGAAATGGGCGAGGCAAAACTAACAGGCGATCGCGCTATTTTTAATATTACTCCTTCTCCTGGAGCTTCTACTTGTTTACAAAATGCTTACGATGATACGATAAGATTAATTAGTTTTTTGGGTAAAGAATATAGTTTTAATAAGCAGCAATTTTTAGAAGATTTGTCAGTTAATACTGTTATTAGTAAATAAGATTGTCTCTGTAGATAAACAAAATATTAATCATGACAACTGAAAAATTACAATTGATCTTGATACAGAGCTAATACTAAATCTGATTCTCAAAACCAACTTTTAAGACTGATGTGGGGACACGGGGACATGGAGACGGGGAGAGCCTTTTCAGTTTTAGATATAAGTAGGGTATGACAACAGGATTTGGTATAAAATGCCTTCGGTTACTGTGATCGCAGCATAATTAAGCTCTCTTCCTGTGGCAAAAGCATTGGGAGTTTGAGTAGGAACAATAAATATTTTTGGCATTGGTATTTGAGCTTTCTGACAATTTATTTATAGTTTTTTATTTATTTATTTATTTATTTATTCGGTATCATCTCAAATTAATTTATTTCTTGTTCTCTACCAAAAGATAGAATTTCTTAGATAACAAAATCTAAATCATTAGATTAATCACATCTTTGTTTGGTTACCAAAATCTATCTAATTGTCACTAAAAAACTATATTGCTTGCGATAGACGATTAAAAAAAAAATGTTCTTTACAGTGATTATTAGTTTCAAGTTTGAAAATAACTTTTTTGAAGTTGAAAATCAAATATTTGATTAGATTCAGGAGAAATTAAATTATGAGTACCGAAGATAAAGCTAAAGCTACTGGTAAAAATATTGCAGGAAAAGCACAAGAGGCTGTTGGTAAAGTAACTGGCGATCCCGAAACAAAAGCAAAAGGCAAAGAAAAACAAACTGAAGCTGAAGTTGAACACACAGTTGAAGATGCTAAAGATGCTCTTAAATAGTCTTGAATAAAGACTATTTAAACTAAATCAATTGAAGAGAGAAGTAATCCAAATTTGGATCAATCTCTCTTTTCAAATCAAGCAAAATTATTAGTTATAAATGGAGGGACAATAAGTGAATTTTTGGCACAAAAGTCGCAAAATAATTGCTGCAATTGTTTTGTGTTTAACTTTAACAATTATTACAGCTTGTTCTAGTGCGCCTGTAGCTCAAGATGTTAATCAATTACCAGCAGCCAGTGGTCAAGTTTACTCTCAATTGGAACGAGGTAATAGTGCTACTGGACAAAAATTTGGTGATTGGGTAGTTCAAACTGGTAATGGTTTAATTAGCGATGCCTACGTACGCGATAACAATAAATTGGGCGTTGTAATTAACCGACAAGTACAACCAAACGAAGTACGTCCGTTAGCAAAATCTTTATTACAAGGTTTTCATCGTAACTTTCCCAATCAAGATTTAACCGTATTGATGTATGCCCCAGATAAAAAGTTGATTCTAACTGCTCAATATGACGAACAATCCCGTCAAGTGCAATATCAATAGTCGTCATCTTTTAGCAAGAGCAAATTAAGAATCTGTCAAACCTAAAGAATGGAGAAACAAAGTGAGTAGTAGTAAAGATTATAGAAGAGAAATAATGAACGACTTGGCGCAAGAGGATGTGGAATCTCTTGATGATGCACCAGTCGCTCCTCAAAAAGATTATCAGAACTTTGATGATTTTGCCCAACGTTCGACTAGACAAGAAAGACATGGTTTGTTTAGTCGTGCCTTTCATCCCGAGCGTATTTCTCCCGCTCAAATGGAACCAGAACTTCAGCAAGCGATCGCGCAGATCAAACCCAATGAACGCGATGATGTTGCTAGAGAATTTTTCAAACATTTGAAAGAAAGAGGTTTAAGCGATCGCGATTTGGAAAGACAACTAGGTTTGTCTACTCATCATGCTAGTCGCATGAATGCTGATGATGTTAGTAAGTTAGCTAGTTTTGCTTATCATAGTCATCCCGATATTTTCCAAGATGTTATGGCTGATCAACCTGCTTTGGTTAAGTTCCTCAGTAACCCTGTTATTGGTGCAGTGTTAGGTGCAGTGGCAGCCAAATGGTTAGGTAATAAACGTTAAATTAAATTGGTTTAAAACTCAATTCCTGGTTGTGCCTTAACTCCTTGTTCGCGGAAAGGATGTTTAACTAAGGTCATTTCAGTTACTAAGTCTGCTTTCTCAATCAACTCTGGAGGCGCGCCTCTACCAGTCAGGATTACGTGAGAGTTAGCAGGCTTTTGTGCTAACCCTGCCAAAACTTCAGACACATCTAAATAACCAAGTTTGAGTGCAACATTAATTTCATCAAGTAAAACTAACTTGTATTTAGGATTGAGAATATATTCTAAACCTTTCTGCCATGCTGCGATCGCTTTTTCTGTATCTCTTTCTCGGTCTTGAGTTTCCCAGGTAAAACCTTCCCCCATCGCATGAAACTGAAGTTGTCTTTGCCATTTTTCTAAAACAGCTTTTTCGGCTGGTTCCCAAGCACCTTTAATAAACTGGATAATTGCCACCTGGTAGCCGTGACCAAGAGAACGCAGCACCATTCCTAATGCAGCCGTAGTTTTTCCCTTACCATTGCCAGTATTGACAATAATTAATCCTTTTTCTCGATTTTTTTCCGCCAGACGTTGTTCTTGTACTTCCTTACGCCTCTGCATTTTTTGTTTATATTGTTCGTCCGTTGTCATTTATCATTTGTCCTTTGTGATTGATTAATCGGTAACTGGTGTACGGGCTTTCGCACTGCCTTGCCCGTACGGGGTCATTGGTCACTGTAATAAGCTCTAATCATTGCCTGTGTTCCTTGTTCCCCTCCTTGACCATGATCAAGGGATTGAACCAGTTTAAATAAACGATCTGCTAATTGAACTCCTGGTAAACTTTTGCCTGAAGCTTGGATAATTTCTTGTACCAAACGCAAATCTTTGAGAATATGTTTGATTGCAAATCCTGGATTGTAATCAGATTCAATAATTTTGGGACCCAAATTAGTTAATGCCCAAGAACCAGCAGCACCAGTACCGCAAACTTCTACAATTAAATTCGGGTCAATGTCCTGTTGTTGCGCCATAGTCATCGCTTCGCATAAACCTATCATGTAGAGAGAAGCCAGAATTTGATTGCACATTTTCACCCCTTGTCCACTTCCAACAGAACCACAAAGGCGAATATTTTGACCCATTGCTTCAAATAAGGGTTGGCATTCTTCAAAGTCTTTAGGTTCACCTCCTACCATAATCGTAAGAGTTCCCTTCATTGCCCCAATATCTCCTCCAGAAACAGGTGCATCGAGAAAACGAAGTTGATGTTGATTTAATTGAGTAGCAATTTCTTTAGCTGCCTTGCTACCAATGGTACTCATGTCGACCACCAAAGCACCAGGTTGAGCATATTGTATTACCCCTGCCTCGCCCAATAACACTTCTTCCACATCGGGAACATCGCCCACACAGGAAAAAATAATCTCTGCATTTGCTACAGCAGATCGAATCGAATCAACTATAGTTGCACCAGCTTTAGCAGCCCTAGCTATTCCAGGGCGGTTTTTAGTCCGATTCCAAGCTTTGACTTGATAACCTCGATGAGCAAGATTAGCAGCCATAGAACCACCCATTAATCCTAATCCTAAAAAAGCAATTTTTTTATTAGTCATTGGTCATTAATAAAGTCAAAAGTCAAAAGTCAAAAGCCCGAAGCTAGAAGCGAGAGGAAACAAGAATAGATGAATTATAGCAACTTGCTTCGACTGCTATAATTAGTTGTGTTCTATTCAACTGAAAAGCACGGTAATTTTTGATTACTCCCATGCATCTCTGCACATTTGTCTTTTGCATCTTTATATTTATTAATTAGATAAACGTAAGGAAGAACCGCGATCGCTTTTGTAAACTTCAATTCTGGTTTGAAAGGCTTCTTTGAATTGAGGCATATGGGTAACGGTAAGGATGCAAGCAAAATCAGACGCGATCGCATTAATGGCTGCAACTAATCTTTCACAACCTTCACTATCTTGAGTACCAAAGCCTTCATCTACTATGAGTAATTGTAGAGAAGTTCCTGCTCTTTGAGCAAGTAGTTTTGCTAAGGCTAAACGAATTGAAAAGTTAATCCGAAAAGCTTCACCACCAGAATAGGTTTCGTAGGGGCGAGTACCTCTAGCGTCTGCGATTAAAATATCTAAAGTATCGATTAGTTTGGTAGTTTTTTTACTACTACTTTTACCTGCTTTTTGAGTTAAAAATTGGACGTGAAATTGGTTTCCAGTCAATCGAGCTAAAATATGATTAGTTTCTGCTTCTAGCTGAGGTAAGATGTTTTCAATCATTAAAGCTTGAATACCATTTTTACCAAAAGCTTGTCCTAATTCTTGATAAATACGATAATTTTTGTCGATTTCTTTGAGTTGTTGGCAACTATTTTGGTACTGATTTTTAAGTTCTTCAATTTGAACTAAAGTTTGTTGTAATCTTCCTGTTTGAATAATTAATTCATCTAATTGTTGACGACGTTGATGAATTTGTTGTTCTAAAGTTTGAATTTCCTGGCGATAGTCATTAATTTGTTCTCGTTGGGTAATATAATTATCGATTTGTGTTTGACTAACAGTTTTATCTTGGATTCTTAATTCTAATAATTGTTGTAATTCTTGCAGGCGAATTTGAAGTTGGGGATACTGTTGTTTGGCTTGAGTTAATTCTTGATAACGTACGTACCAACTTTGAGCCTGACGAAGTTGAGTAATAAGGTTTTGATGTTCAGTTTGATCGTAACCTAATTGAGCGATTGTTTGTTGAACTTTTTCAATTTGCTGTTGAATTTCTGAAGTGGTATGTAATTGTTCAATCTCTTGTTGTAGTGATTCAATTTGTTCTAATAATTGAGGTTTTTGGCTATCTATATTAGCTTGTCTTTTTTTTGCATCTTCGATTTTTGCTTGTTTAATTTCTGCCCATCGCCAACGTTCTACTTCTCCTCGGACTAAAGCATGAGTTTGTTCATCATAATTAAAATTTTTGATTTCATTATTTAGTTGAGTTAAATCTAATTGTAATTCTTGAGCATAGTTACCAGTTCCTAATAAGTTTTCTAATTCTTCTTGTTCTGCTTTAATATTTTTAAGTTGTTTATGAACTTCTCCTGTTGCTTCTAGTTGAGCTTCTAGTTGTCCTAATTGTAATTGAAGAGAGTCATAAGTCGTTAATTCTTGATCTAATTTTTTATATTCTTTTCTTAATAGTTGTAGTTCTCTTTCACAAGCAGCTAACTGCTCTCTAATTACCCAAATTTGTTCTTGAATTTCCTTTTGTTGTTTTTGGGTTTTATCAATTACATGATTGCGATGATGTTCGTCTAATTCTCTTTCACATAGAGGACAAACTGCTTCGGGAATTCCGAGTAAATCCAGTTTTTGTTGTAATTCTTGAAACTGTCTTTCATAAACTCTTTGATTTGCTTGTAAAGTTGTTTGAAAATCTCTTCTTTCTTCTCCTTTTTCTCGGACTCTTTTTTGATAAACTTTCTTTTTATCTAATTCATCAATTTGAGCATCAATAGTTAATACTGCCTGACGCATTTGTGGTACTTTGGCAATTTGTTCGGCTAATTGTTCAGAAGCTTGTTGAATTTGTTCTAATTTAACGGTAAGTTTAGTTTCTATTTTTTCAATTTCGAGTTGCAGGTTGTTTTTTTGTTGTAATAAAGGAGCAACATATTGTTGAATTCGGTCTAATTCTACTAATCTTTGACGATGAAAATTAAGTTGTTCTAAACCTGCTTCTACTTCCGAAGAACGAGCTAAAATTTGCTCAATTTCTTGTTCTTGTTGTTCAACTGCTTCTAAACGGGTTTGTACCTGTCGTATTTTTAAATTTAATTCATTATTTTGTTGACTTAACTGTTGTTCTAATTGAGTTAATTGCTTTTGTGTTTGTTGATAAGTGGCAAATTTAGCTGAAAAATCTTTTTCTTGTTCTTGCCAACTTAATAATTGATTATACTGGCTAACAATTTCTGGTTCTTGGGCAATTAATTGTTCTAGTTTCTGTACCTGAATTTGTAATAAATTTACATCTTTTGACAAGCGATCGCAATCTTGAATCAGATTTTGATATTGAGTTTGTTGAACGCTAATTTGTTGTTCCCAAGCTTGACGTTGATGTTCAACTACTTGTAAATCTTGTAGACGAGTACGATTTTGTTCTTGTAATTCTTGCAGTTGATTGATTTGATTTTCTAACCCAACTAATTCCTGTTGCGTAAACTTTTCTTGGGCTAATTGTTCCTCTAATAAAACTATACTTTGTCTCAGTTGTTCTGCTTGTCCTTTATATTCTTTAGCTAAATCTTTTGACTGAACAGCTAACTGTTCGTAACGATCTAATTTTAATAAATCTGCTAAAATTTGTTTGCGATCGCTTGGACGACGTAACATAAATTCATCTGCCCTTCCCTGTCTTAAATAGGCAGAATTAATAAACGTATCGTAATCTAATTTTAAAGCAGTAGTAATTTCCTCCTGGGTTGCTTTCATTCCCTTAGCAGTAATCGAACGAAACCTTCCCGACTCAGTTGCTATCTGAAATTCCAGCGCACTACTTTTCCCCCGAGATCTACTGCGGATAATGCGATAGGTTTGTTGATGACAAATAAAGTCAAAATCAACTCGCACATGATTTACTCCTGCGTGAATCACATCATCTTCTGTTGCTGTACGAGTTTTTCCCCAAACTACCCAAGTAATTGCTTCAAGTAAAGAAGATTTTCCTGCCCCATTCGCCCCACAAATACAAGCAGTATGTAATCCTCGAAAATCTAAAGTTGCTTCGCGATAACTTAGAAAGTTTTTCAGCGTTAATTGTAAAGGAATCATGCTTTACTGAAGTATCCTCAAGAGATATTTAGTATATTTGCATTGTTTTCTAGTCTAGGAGAGGATTCAAAATATAGTTGATAAATCTTAATATAAGTTATTCTCCAACAAAACTGTGCCTAAACAAAAAATTTAGAGGCATTCTCTAAGAACGTCTCTAAAAATAGGATTGATTTTGTTGTAGCATTCCTATTTAATTTGTGAGAATCAATGATCAATGATTGTTGTTAATAATTAATTGAGGGGGCGTTAATCATAACTTATTAACAATCAGCAATAAAATATCAACACTTATTTTTTGGCAATTTTCTCTCAAATAATTTAGGATAGCTTAAATTTAGTTTTGCTCAAGTTTTACCAATCTATTCTAGAGTTTGATTGATAAATTTCTCCTTCAAAAGGTTGTACTCCAATCGCAGGATATTCGTCGTCATTAGGACCAAAAATTCTTACAAAAGCTTCAGTCAGGTATTGAATGAAATTTTTTAAGTTACGCTCAACCATCATAATTTCTCACCTCTAATTTTGCTAATGTTTGACGGCAAAATTACAATACGGAAAGGTTGTAACTAAGCTTATCAACGTTTATGTTTTGACAATTTTTCCTAAAGAGCGAAAGAATAGATAATAGAAAAATAATAAAATCTATTGCGGTTATACTTGCTCCCTTTAGGTAATGTACGAAAATCACATAAGGTTCATGATTTAATTATGAGAGTGATCCTGAGAATTTAGTTGAGATTGCAACAATTATTGAAACTTGTTGATAATAGTTATTTTTATTAGTTAAATTTCTAAAGTTTTCTTAAGTGAGTAATTTATACTTATTAAGAGTTTTATGAAGTTTGACTTTAGCTTTTTGATTTTTAACTGTCGACCTTGAAATCTGTTGTTTTAGTAAAGATTTGTTTTTACTCAAATATTTATGGTAGTATTTACCATAATAAGATTATAATTCGACTAATAAAACTATGATACCAGAAGAAGAACTAACAATTTCTTCCCAAGACTATTGTTTATTAACCGATCTTTATCAATTGACAATGGCAGCCTGTTACACAGGAGAACAAATTGCCGATCGCAAGGCTAGTTTTGAATTATTTGTTCGTAAGCTGCCCACTAACTTCGGTTATTTAATTGCGATGGGATTAGCTCAGGCATTGGAGTATTTGGAAAAGTTGCAGTTTAATCAAACTCAGATCGAAGCTCTTCAAGCTACAGGAATATTTGCCCATGCACCAGCACAATTTTGGTCTTTATTGAAGTCAGGAAGATTTGATGGAGATGTTTGGGCTGTTTTGGAAGGAGAAGCAGTTTTTGCCAACGAACCAATTTTGAGGATAGAAGCACCTTTATGGCAGGCGCAGTTGGTTGAAACTTACTTACTCAATACGATTAATTATCAAACAATGATCGCCACTAAAGCAGCTAGAATGCGAGATATTGCAGGAAAAGAGGCAAAATTACTAGAATTTGGGACGAGAAGAGCTTTTAGCCCTCAAGGAGCGATCTGGGCAGCTAGAGCAGCCTTAGCAGCAGGATTTGATAGCACTTCCAACGTTTTAGCAGCTTTAAAATTAAGAGAGCAACCAAGTGGTACAATGGCTCATGCCTTAATTATGGCAATTACAGCTTTAGCGGGAGAAGAAGACGAAGCATTTGAAGCTTTTCATCGTTATTTTCCCCAAGCACCTTTGTTAATCGATACTTACAATACTGTTGCTGCTGCCCAAAGATTAGCTCAGAAAAAGATTAAGGTTAGTGGTGTCAGAATTGATTCTGGTGATTTAGTAGACTTATCTCAACAAATACGTTCTTTATTACCTGAAATCGAAATTTTTGCTAGTGGAGATTTAGATGAGTGGGAAATCAATCGCTTGCAAAGAGAAGGTGCAACCATCGATGGTTATGGCATCGGCACAAAATTGGTAACAGGTACACCAGTCAACGGAGTTTATAAATTAGTAGAAATAGATAATATTCCTACGATGAAACAGTCTAGCAATAAAGCTACTTATCCAGGTTGCAAACAAATTTTTCGTCAGATTATCGATGGTGAAATTACTCAAGATCGATTGGGATTAGCTACAGAAGCACCAAAATCAGGGGAAAAACCATTATTACAACTGGTTATGAAAGATGGTGTTAGATTACAACCACCAGAAAGCTTAACTACCATTCGTCAACGCACTACTAATACTGTAGCAAGTCTAGCAAAACCAACCCGTCAGATTAGCAATCCTGAATCAATCACAGTAACCATCTCAGATGCTTTAAAATCTCTACAGAATGCTTGCTTACAAACCAATCAACCACTAATTATTCACAATTAAATTAATCATCAATGACAAAAATAGCTTTATTTGGCACTAGTGCAGATCCGCCTACTTCTGGACATCAAAATATCTTAAGTTGGTTAGCACAGCATTACGATCTAGTATTAGTTTGGGCATCAGATAATCCTTTTAAGGAACATCAAACTAGCTTGAAACATCGTACCGAGATGTTACGATTAGCAATTACAGAAATTGATCAGCCTAATAAAATTTTACTTCAAGAAGAATTAAGCGATCGCAGAACTTTAATTACAGTTAAGAAAGCTAGAGAAATATGGGGTGAAGAGGCAGAATTTACCTTAGTCATTGGTTCAGATTTAGTCAAACAAATTGTAACTTGGTATCGCATTGAAGAATTATTTACCCAAGTACAACTTTTGATCGTACCGCGTCCTGGATATAGTATTACAAAAACAGATTTAGAAGCGATTAGTAACAAAGGAGGAATATACGCGATCGCAACATTGAATGCACCTCAAGTTTCTTCTACCGATTATCGTCGAGAAGGCGATCAACAAGTAATCACTCCTGCGGTACAAAATTATATTATCCAAAAGCATTTATATAGTACAGTTACCAGTTAACAGTGAGCAGGAAGTAAAAAGTAAAAAGCGCGAAGCGTTCTGAGTGAAACGAAGGATCAAAAGTAAAAAGTAAAAAGTTTAGATGCTATGGGCTGTAAACTAACAATTAACAATCAACTATCAATTATCAACATTACCAATCGATAACTTCATCTGTGAACAAACAATTAAACATCAACAATGAACTATTAACAATCAACCAAAGATGAAATTTAATTCTGAAGTAGTCTTACAATCTCACCATCAAGTTTCAGAAGTTAATAACGCATTAGCAGATTTTAAAGTTGGGGTAGATAATGTTATTTTTTCAGTCGATACTCAACATAATCGTCTATTAGTTTTGTTACGCAAAAGAAAAGAAGAACCTTTTAGTAATTATTGGAGTTTACCAGGTACTTTAGTTCGTCAAGGGGAATCTTTACAAGCTGCTGCTTATCGAACTTTAGCTGAAAAAATCCAAGCCAATAATTTATATTTAGAACAACTTTATACTTTTGGAGATCCAGGTAGAGATCCTAGAGAAGCACCAGAAAGTTTTGGAGTACGTTATTTATCTGTTAGTTATTTTGCTTTATTAAGATACGAAGAAGCAAAAATTATTGCTAAACCTGCTCTTAATTTATCTTGGTATCAAGTCAAAGAAGTACCTCAGCTTGCTTTCGATCACAATCAAATTTTAGAGTATGGTTATCGTCGTCTACGTAACAAATTAGAATACAGTCCCGTCGCTTTTGATGTCTTGCCAGAAGAGTTTACTTTGAATGAAGTTTATCAACTTTACTGTACAATTTTGGGAGAAAACTTTTCAGATTATTCCAATTTTCGTTCTCGTCTATTAAAGTTAGGATTTTTATTAGATACAGGGATAAAAGTTTGTCGTGGTGCTGGTCGTCCTGCAAGTTTATATCGATTTGATGCAGAAGCTTTTGCTCCTTTGAAAGATAAGCCATTGGTCTTTATTTAAACAAAAAATAAAACCTAAATTTTTTGATAAGTAAAAAATTTTTTCTTAATTTAGTTAGCCAATAAGAATTTTAAAATCATGACTATTCTTTATGCAGATCGACATATCATTTGTGATGATGAATCAATTACTATCCATTGGTATTATTTTCCTTTAGGTATTAGCAAAAAACTTACTTATAGTCAAATTAAAGGTGTAAAAGAAGAAGAATTAAATTTACTCCAAGGTAAGTTAAGGCTGTGGGGTATGGATTTAACTCCCTATTGGTTTCATTTAGATTTACTTCGTCCCAGCAAAAGTAAATTTATTATCCTTGATGATGGAGAATGGATCAAACCTGCAATTACTCCTGAAAATCATCATAAAGTTTTAGAAATTTTGCAAGAAAAAATATTGGTTTAAAACTATAAAAAAGTAAGTCAATTAACTATAAATAATTAATAATTAAGACAAAACTTATTTAAAAGCCTAAAAATTTTTGTATTTTGATATAAATATTATGAAAATAGCCGTAGCTCAAATTAATCCTACCATTGGCGATCTTGCCAATAACGCTAAAAAAATTCTTGCCGTAGCTAATAATGCAGCTAAAAAAGGAGTACGACTTCTTTTGACTCCTGAATTATCCCTTTGTGGTTATCCTCCCAGAGATTTGTTACTTTATTCTGGTTTTGTTGAATCAATGCAGAAACAATTAGAAGCGATCGCACAACAGTTACCGAAAGGAATGGCAGCTTTAGTAGGTACAGTTGAAGCTAATCCTTCTGCTACTTCTAAGGGACAAAAACCTTTATTTAATAGTATGGCATTATTAGATGAAGGCAAAGTCCAGCACATTTTTCACAAACGTCTTTTGCCTAGTTACGATGTCTTTGATGAAGATCGTTATTTTCAATCAGGATACGAAACTAACTATTTTATTCTCTCCAATCAAAATACAGTTGCTTCAGATTTTGACGATTCCTTTTCGGAAGAATCTTCTTTGAAAATAGGAGTAACTATTTGTGAAGACTTATGGAATGACGAACAGTTTTGGGGCAAGCGTAACTACGAAGTAAATCCAATTGAAGATCTCGCCTATTTGGGTGTAGATGTCGTGGTTAATTTATCTGCTTCTCCTTATAGTGTGGGTAAACAAAAACTTCGAGAAGCAATTCTTCATCACGCTGCAACACGATATAAGTTACCAATTATATATGTCAATCAAGTTGGTGCCAATGACGATCTGATCTTTGATGGGAATAGTGTTGTTTTCAATCGAAAAGGGGAAATTGTTTCTCACGCCAAGGGATTTGAATCAGATTTAGTAGTAGTGGAATTTGATCCGATTCAACAAAACCTTTCTGCTTTAACTCCTGCAAACAAAAAAGCAGGTAATTTAGATGAAAATGAAGAAATATTTGCTGCCTTAGTCCTAGGAGTAAGAGATTACGCTCACAAATGTGGTTTTTCTCAAGTAATTTTAGGTTTAAGCGGTGGAATTGACTCTTCTTTAGTAGCTGTGATCGCGACTAAAGCGATGGGTGCGGATCGGGTGTTGGGGGTATTAATGCCTTCTCCCTATAGTTCGGATCATTCAATTACTGATGCCGTAGCTTTAGCTAAAAATTTAGGAATTAGATACGAGCAATTCCCGATTCAAGAAGCAATGTCAGCTTATGACCAAATCTTAGCACCTTTGTTTACAGGCACAGAATTTGGTATTGCCGAAGAAAATATTCAATCACGGATCAGGGGTAACTTATTAATGGCGATCGCAAATAAATTTGGTTATTTACTTCTTTCCACAGGCAATAAATCAGAGATGGCAGTAGGTTATTGTACTCTTTATGGAGATATGAATGGTGGATTAGCGGTAATTGCCGACGTTCCCAAAACTTGTGTTTATTCCCTCTGTCGCTGGTTAAATCGCCATCAAGAAATTATTCCCAACCATGTCATTAATAAACCACCCAGTGCCGAATTAAAACCAGGGCAATTAGACCAAGATTCTTTACCACCTTATGAAATTTTAGATGATATTCTTGACCGTCTCATTTGCCAGCATCAATCTGAATCAAAAATCATTCAATCTGGACATCAGGCGGAAATTGTTCATCAAGTGATCAAATTAGTTGCCCGTGCCGAATTCAAACGCCGACAAGCACCTCCTGGTTTAAAAATTACAGATCGTGCTTTTGGTACAGGTTGGCGAATGCCCATTGCTAGTCGGTGGTTAGTAAATTAACCTTTTCTAATCCTTCTGAAGTAATTACTGGTAGTTTCCAACTGATGACAATACTCTTAATAAAACTAGCTAAAGGTACAGCTAAAACCAAGCCAAGTAAACCAGCGATTTTTGCCCCGATTAATAAAGACAATAAAATTAAAACAGGATTTAGTCCCGTAAAACCACCCAATAAACGAGGCGCGATCGCATTTTCAATTACTTGTTCAATAATTACCGCAACTACTAAAACTTTCAGTCCCAACCAAATACTATTCAGAGCAACTAAAAAACTAATTATTCCAATACTTAAAGCACCACCGAACGGAAATAATGCCATTACTCCTACCCCTACCCCAAATAATAGGGCAAAAGGAACTTGAATAATTAAAAAGGCAATTGTCATAGTGATTCCCATCGTAGCAGCCACGACAGCCTGACCGATAAAATAATTTTGGAAAGTTTGTTGTAGAATTTGAGGAATTTTGAGGGCTAAATTTTGAGGAAAAAATTGGAAAAATCCTTGCCAAAGTTCTTCGCCATGAAGTAAGAGATAAAAAGTTAAAACTATAGTTAAAATCAGATCTAAAATACTACTTAAAGCCGAGAGTAAACCCCCAACAATTTGTCCACTTGTTTGTTGTAATTGCCGAGAAATTCTTCCTAATAATTCTGATGACAAATCGGTAACATTTACAGGTAAATTACGCTCAGTTCCCCAGGTTTCTAAAGAATTTAATTGCTGTCTACCCGATTCTAACCAACTAGGTAAACGTTCTAATAAAGCATTTAATTGGTCAATTACTAAAGGAATTAAAGTTACACCTAAAATTACTAATAATAAAACTACCCATAATAAAACAATTAAAACAGCTACACTACGTTTAACGTGCCATTTTTCTAGTTGTCTAACAGGATAATCCAAAATAAAAGAAAGTAAAGTAGCAACAATTAATTTACTGATGATTGCTTGAAAATATTGGAAGACTATCAACAACAGCCAACCATTCAAAATAATCAATGGTATAATTAATCCAGTTACAAACCACGGTGGCAATTTAAAATTTAGTTTCATAACTCCAAAATTAAGCTCCTAAAACAAATATTAGGAGAAAAATTAACCAATTCCCTTGATTTGAATTTTAGACTGTCGTGTAACGTGACAGTAGTAAAGATAATTGCTCAATTACCCCTACCTTAGATTAATTGTTGAGATCGGATTAAGCTTGGTAACCAGAAAAACGAACTAGTAAAACTTGCTACATTTCAATTTTGCTCATCACCCTATGCTGGTCGTGTGCCAATCGACTTTGCTGGCTCATAATTAATTTTCAAAAATGAACCGTCGATCTATCTAGCTGCTCTTACTTAAGTAATCGGCTCAACTAAACACAATTGCGATCGCTTCCTGCCTCAGCCAAGTTGCGATCGCTCTTAAGTAAATTATTGCTTTCAATAGTATATTTTCCTCTCAATTAGACATAAATTAAAAATTAATAGTTAAATGAGGTAACTATGATACATTTGCTATTTCTCATTCCTTTGCTTTTAGGTTTGGTAGCTGGTTATATTTCTCAAAATGCCGATACAGAGATAGCTTACCTGACAACCACAATCAGCATTGTTAGCCTATTTGCCAGTATCATCATAGCTCCTTGGCAAATTCAACTATTAATTTTGCTAATTGTCATGTTAGGTGCCAAACAACTCTGGCAAAGAAACGAAAATAAATTTAATTTAGAAATATCAGAACCAGAGCAAACACAACAGTCTCCTCTAGAAAATAATAACCAGCGCAAATATCGTGGAGTTAGTTATCAAAAAACAACTTCAGAAGAGCAAAGCGTAGATAATACAGTAGTCAGAAAGTATCGTGGAATTACTTGGAGCAAAAGTGTAGCAGCTAGTTCTCCCGTTAAACCTAAAAGCGAACTTAAATATCGAGGTCATAGCGTCACCACTCAATCTGATTCGCCAAAATCATAGGCAAGAATATTGTCAGAACGAACAATTTTAACAATTTTAATAGGAACGAACAGCAATTCGCCCCTATTAAGATCATCTGGGTTGGATGAAAAATGACGCTAATCAACCAAAACTGTCTCTGTTGCCCAACCATCAGACAATCATCAACCAGTATTACGCATTCCCGCAGCAATCCCATTGATAGTCAACATTGCACCTCTGAGTAACTCTTCCTTACTAAAACGGAAATGAACTACATTTGACTCTTCATATTGACGTAGTCTTTTAATCAAAGAAACTTGTAAGAACCCAAGAGGAACAATTGTTCCATTCCGTAATTGAACTGAACGCTGTAATTCTGGGTCATTATCCAACAGTTTAGTTTGACCATTAATAGTCAAAACCAATTGTTTAGTCAAATAATATTCTTGGGCAATTTGCTCAAACAACCGCTCAAAACGATCTAAATCTTCTGGTTTAGAAAGTTCCCTCACATAATGTTCAGCGATTTGTAAGTCAACTTTCGCTAAAGTCATTTCTACTTTAGAAATCACCATTTTAAAGAAAGGCCATTTAAAGTAAAAATATCGCAACAGATTCAAATTTTTTTCAGGTTCTTGTTCGAGAAATTCTTGTAGTGCAGTGCCAACTCCATACCAAGCAGGCAGGAGAAAACGACTTTGCGTCCAACTAAATACCCAAGGAATTGCTCTCAAACTACTAATATCTCTTTTTTTAGCTTGATCCTGATTATCTGTCTTGACATTACCAGGAGGTCGTTTAGAAGGACGTGAACCAATCTGTAATTGACTAATTACCTCAATTGGCGTGACAGACATAAAGAAATCGACAAAATCTGGTTGTTCGTAAACTAACGAACGATAAGCACTTCGAGAACGAGTTGCCAACTCTTCCATGATGTCATTCCAAGGTTGAACGCGATCAAATCCACTTCCGAGTAAGCTAGATTGAATTACGGCGGTAGTAATAGTTTCTAGATTGTATAAAGCCAATTCTGGTAAAGAATACTTAGAAGCTAATACCTCTCCTTGTTCAGTGATTTTAATTCTGCCTTTAATCGTATCGGTTGGTTGTGCCAAGATTGCAGCATAAGCAGGACCACCACCACGACCCACAGAACCACCACGACCATGAAAAAGTCTTAAGGCAACGCCATATTCAGAGGCGACTTTTTGTAAAGTTTTTTGTGCTTTATGAATTTCCCAATTACTACTCAGAAATCCCGAATCTTTATTACTATCGGAATAACCTAGCATGATCTCTTGTAAATTAGCTGGTTCTAAAATAGGCAGGCATAATTTTCCTTCGACGGGTTTGCCTTCGGAGTTGGTTAAGCAGTCGTATCCTCCTGCTAAAGCAGCCCGATATAAAGGCAATTCAAATAAAGCCCTCATCACCTCTGGCGCACGTTTGAGGTCATCAACGGTTTCAAATAAAGGAACAATCCTTAAGGTAATCTGACTAGTAGCAGGGTCATACAATCCTGCCTCTTGTGCCAACAACATTACTTCCAACACATCACTGACATGATTAGTCATGCTGATGATATAAGTTTGACAAATGCCTAAACCAAACTCTTGCTGTAATTGTCTTAACATCCGCAGAGTTTTGATCGTTTCACAGGTTGTTTCCGAAAAAGGCATTTCTGCTGGAATGAGAGGACGACGAGTTTTTAATTCTTCAATTAACCAAGCTGTTTTTTCTGTTTCTGAGAGTTGACTGTAAGGTTTGGGTAAAATATTGAGATATTCTGCAATTTCTTCGATCGCTTCGGCGTGACGAGAAGATTCTTGGCGAAAATCTAACTGCGCTAAATAAAATCCATAAACCTCTACCTGACAAATTAAATTATCTAGTTCGCGACAGTGTAATTTTGTTTCTGCCAAACTTTTTTGAATTAGTTGTAATTCAGCGAGAAATTCTTCTCCCGATTTATAAATATTGCTAGCTAATTCCGCACTAGTTTGAGTGCCATCAGAACGAGATAATGCCAAATTGCGATCGCGAGTATTTTTTAATCGCTGTTCAATATAAGTTAATTTGAGACGATAAGGTTCTTGACGATAACGAATGGCTAATTGTTCGTAAACTTCAGGAATTTGCAGTCTATCTCTTTCTAAAGAATCTAGTAAATCTGGTAAAACGTTACTCCAGTGCAGGGACAAACTTAATAATTCTCTCAGTTGTTCGACCGAATGAATATAACGATCTAAAACTAAACTTCTTTGATAACAAGCAGTTTCCCAAGTAACTTGAGGAGTTACAAAAGGATTACCATCGCGATCAGCTCCTACCCAAGAACCAAAATAACAAAAATTATTGCGTGGTGGAGTCAGCCAAGGAAAAGTATTAAGCAAAGCTTGTTTAAGACGAACAGAAAGCTGTGGGATAACATCAAATAAGACTTCTTGGAAATAATGAAGAGCATAATCTACTTCATCAATTACTTTCGGTTTAAATTGATGCAATTCATCGGTACGCCACCACAACCGAATTTCCTCCATCAACTGATTAGTTGCTTCTTCGGCTTCCCAAGAGTTAGTCAAACTAATTTCACGCAAAGCTTCTTCAGCTAAATCCAATTTTTCTAGAATTCGAGAGATGCGTCTCTGTTTTTTCCGAATGGTATGGCGAACTATTTCAGTAGGATGAGCAGTAAAAACTAAACGAATATCTAATTGATCTAATAATCTTTGCACAATCTGAGGAGGCATGTTTAGTTTTTGGAGATAGGGAAATAACCAGTGAAATGTCCCTGCTTTATTTGGATGATGCTCTGGTTGTGACCAACTATCTTCAAGAAGATTTACGCCAGGAATGGGAGAAGCAGCCACTTCAGGAAGAGTGCCATTGCCATTAGTTTTATTCTCACCACTACCATTCTGATTCCGCTTTAACTGTTCAATCGTGACTCTTCTGGCAACTTTTTGTCCTTTTTGTTCGTAGTGCTGTTCGACAATATTAATTAATTGAAAATAGAGAGCTAAAGCACGAGAAGCTTGAATCGCATCATTAAGATTCAGTCTTTCAACTAGCTCAAGTACGGAGGATTCAGGTAATTCAGTCGCTTGTCCTTCGGGAGAAGACAGACCGCGCATTTTTTTGAGTAGTTCGACCATCTCCTGTCCACATTCGGAGCGCAAGACTGACTCCCACAAATCTTCTACTAGCTTCAGTCGACCATGGAGTAGTAGATGAGCGGCTGAAATGTTAGTAACTTCTGATGAAGAAGATTGGAGAAGCGAGCTCATATTAACCTCTGGCAATTATTAACGTTTTAAACTTATGACTCTAAATCAACCAGACAACGAAAAAATGTCTTGTCGATCACAGACCCATGAAAAGCTTTCTAGGCTTAAATTATATATTGGAGAGTATAATGTTAATAATATTAGAGATGATGATAGTTACTAACAATTTTGGAAATTATTAAACTAATAGTTTAAAATCTTATTAATTAATTGCTCGCCATAATTGTTAGACTGGAAGTTGACTAACTAGGCTCATCAATCTACTTCAGTAGGGTTTTCGGTAAATTTTAATACAGGTAAGCGAATTCCTCGTAAAATTTCTTCACTAATTTGACCAAATTCGACCGCATTCTGGGTCAAAGACTGTAAAACTAGGCAACCCAAGACAAAGGGACAAGTAGCTAAACTCAAGCCAAGATTAACAGTAAAAGGGAAAAGATGAGTTGTTTTCATGGTTGAGAAATTTTTTCGCTTAAAAATTTAATTTAGATCTCAATTCTAATTTAATTTTCTTCCTCTAATGCTATTTCATTTTCTTCAAGGACAGAAGTTGTTGCCGTTTTTCTTCCTCTTCTAATTTTACGAATTGGTAAATTAGCAATCAAAGCGGTAATACGTTGATTATTTTCTAGAGAAAATCGCATTTCTCCTTGGTCTACTTCAACATAGCGAGCTACTACTTCCAAAATTTCCTTGCGCATCTGCTCCATCATTTCTGGGCTAAGAGTTGCCCTATCGTGGGCAATCACCAATTGTAAACGACGTTTAGCTTGCGCGCTACTATTGCCATTATTATTCCAAGAAAACAACATTTCTAATAGTTCGCTCATAGTAAAATCCAGGTTAGGTTGATTGAAAGAGACAATTTTTAGACTCCTGTTGCTCTTCTTTCGCTTACACTACCGCTACAAAATAGGAGAAAACTGTTAGCCACCAAACATCTTACGTAGACGATTGATTAGGTTGTCATTAACTGCCATGAGATCGAGAAAAGGTACTTTTTCTCCTTCTAAACGACGGGCAATATTATTAAAAGCCTGAGCAGGTAAAGCAGAAACATCGCCTAACACTAGAGGTTCTCCTTTATTGGTAGCTACAATCACGCGTTCATCATCGGGAACTACCCCAATTAAAGGAATGCCAAGAAGTTCAAGCACATCTTCAACACTCATCATCTTGTTAGTTTGAACCATTGCTGGTCTAACTCGATTGACAATGAGATTGATATTGTGAATTCCTTCAGCCTCCAATAAACCAATGACACGGTCAGCGTCACGAACAGCAGCCACTTCTGGAGTTGTTACAATTAAAGCCTCCTCAGCAGCAGCGATCGCATTGCGAAAGCCCAGTTCTATTCCGGCTGGGCAATCAACGATAATATAATCGTAACCTTTAGCCAAGGAGCTTGCGATCTTTTGCATTTGTTCTGGTTGCACTGACTCTTTATTGCGGTTTTGTGCAGCCGGTAATAAAACTAAATCTTTGAGACGTTTATCTTTAACCAACGCTTGAGCTAGACGACAATCTCCTGCCAACACATCTAAGGCAGTATAAACAACTCTTTCCTCTAACCCAAGCAAAAGGTCTAAGTTTCTTAGACCAAAATCAGCATCGACTAAAGCTACCTTACGCCCTAATTGAGCTAGTGCTGCTCCTAAATTGGAAGTAACAGTGGTTTTACCCACTCCCCCTTTGCCAGAGGTAACTACAATTGTGCGACTCATAGATTTTTTCTTAATGTAATTCGGATTAATGGTAATGAGACTCAGCCAATACTCTAACTTGATAGAGTAGACAATGAATAATTCTTGACAAAATCTATTGCTTTAGCTAAACGAATTCCCGTTGCAGTTACGTAAGCCACTTCAGGCTCCAACTGCTTAGGAGATAATTTAGGAGATCTGGCAACTGCATCAGCAATTCGTAGTTGGGTAGGTTCCATTTTTAATGCCAAAATTCGGCATTGTCGATTCCCAAAAGCTCCTGCATGAGCAACACCTCTCAGCCTACCCCAGATAAAAATATCTCCTGCTGCAATTATTTTTCCTCCTGGGTTTAAATCCCCTAACACCACTACAGTGCCAGGATGGCGAATTTCGACACCAGAACGAACAGTATTTTGGAGATACAGAGGTTCGGCTAAGAGTTGAGTTTCTTTGTCAGAATTTGGACTCAAAGATTTTTCTACCGTAGTTTGTTCTACAGAATATCCTGCGGTAGCAGCAGCTATAGCAGTTTGACGACGACTGGTACAAACTCTTTCTATGCTGAGTTCGGCCTCGTTTAAAATTTCTACAATAGTTTGTAATTGTCTAGCGTCCAGCAAGCGGTCATTAGCGACTAACGTCACCTTAGTTCCTGGTTGCCAAGACTGTTCTCTAGCTTGTAAGCTGTGCTTCAATTCTTGCCAAACTTCAGACCAAGGTAGCTCTGAGGTAAGTTCTGCCTCTGGGAGCAAAACTAGCAAGAGTTGGTTGTCCTCACTTTTTAGGGAAACCTGAGCATACTGATTTACCAAAGGATGTGAGGAAATTGGATCGGAAAATTCTAAGGAAATTGGATCAGATGTCATGTAAAAATCTAACATGACCCAGCAGGTCTAATTACTCAAGCTAATCCTAGCGTATATTAAATAGTTTTAATGATTAGGAATTTCTTAAGCGATGCCACACTGTAACTAGCCCTTCATCATCACCAACATTACCTGGAAATAAAACTACAGGTAAATTAGGAAACCGAGGATGAGTTGCAGGAGTTCGGACTAGAGAACATCCGGGGAGAATTTGCCCCAACAATCTGGCTGCTTGTAAGTTTAAACCCGTACTTAGTACATCGTTAGACGTAATTCCTCCTTTACTAATTAAAAAACTAAGATCTTTTGGCAGTCTTTGAACTACATTCATTAAAAAGGATGAGACTAAAACCCCAAAATCCAGGCGAGCCTGAATATTATCAAAGCTGAGTTCTTGTCGGCTAGTGTAAACTACAGGAGTCTGACCCAGTTTAAAAGCTTGTTCGATTAAATGTAGAGTTTCTCTTAACAAAACGTTACGTTGGTTTGGCTCGTCTCGTAAGCGAGTTACATCGATTTCTATGCCTTCAATGTTTGGCTGGGCAAGTAATTTTTCTAACTGTCGAGTAGTTTTACTTACATGAGAGCCAACCAAGACCACTCCAGGCTGGTTAGTTGGTTTGTATTGAGCCATCTCTTCGGCGGAAATAGGTTGTTGACCCAATTGAGCTAGGGAAGTTAATAAACTGGCAGCCGAACGAAATAAATAGCGTTTACCTGTGGCTGCGGTATCTAAAATGGCGGTGGCAAACAAATCAAAATCTGCTTGGGTTTCTCCATCAACAACCACACACTGATTACCACTTAGTTGTTGTAATTGAGCTTGAAGATTAGCCTCACGGATGTCTGACAAAAGTAATCTAGTTACATCTGTAGCAGGAATTTTGCCTCCCGTTTTTTCTGCTACATAGTCTGGTAAATAACTGTGATGATAACCAAACACAGAATCACGAGCAAATTCGGTTTGAGCTACAGGAGTCTTGACACCATCAATCAGCAGATAGTGAATACTATTAATCGTAATTCGTCCACCTTCAAAAAAGGCAGGCGTAAGAAAATGGGCATCAAAATTGCCTAATTCTTCGGCAATCACATCAGTTTCAATTGGATAATGTCCTCTGAGAGTAGAATCAGAACGACTAACTATCAAAAAATCTTTAATGCCAGCCTGGGCGATCGCAATTTTTAAATTCTGACAAACTTCTTGAGTAACCGCTCTAGCTTGTTCTGAACTCATGGCTCTAGTATTAGTCAAAATAAAGCAAATCGGAGCTTCATCAGCTAATCCTTGACAGAGAGTTTCAACATCCCAACGCATTAATAGTAAACAACTATGGACAGTTTGAGAACCTGTGGGGTCATCATCGAGAACAATAATTTTGGGTTTGGTAGTAGTCATCTTAAATTAGGAATTATTGCTTAGAGAAATAGTAGTTTTAACCAAAGTTTTGCTAGTTAAGTGAGATTAACTAAGTAATTTCAGTATTATCAACTATGCACGAATGGCAACAAATAATTATTATCAAATAGAAGGTGACAGAAAATTTTTTGCTGGATTTTTTCTGAGGACAATTGTCTTTAATGAATCAAAGTAAAGCAGAATATCAATTTTCGTAATTAATCATAAACATTTTCCGCCGAATGAAAACTTTAAGCTAAAATTCAGGCAAAATGTTCAAGCCATCTCTCGATCTGGGAATTATTTAATTCCTGCTATTGAATTTATCTCCTCTGAGGAACCAGACCGTGCGTATTCCGCTCGACTATTACAGAATTTTGGGAGTGCCAATCAAGGCAACAGCAGAGCAAATTAATCAAGCGTACCACGATCGTTTGATGCAAATGCCCTTGCGTCAGTATAGCGATCGCGCAATTGCGTCTCGTCAAGCTTTAATTGAACGAGCTTACCAGATTCTGTCTGTTGACCAACAACGGGCGGAATACGACCTCAAATTTTTGGAGTCTAGTTATCCCTCTACTGAAGCAGACGAGCAAGACACGCTTGGAAGCGAAACTCGTCATGTCTATGAAGAAGTTGCTTTGATTCCTACCATTGAAGTTGCTCCCGAACAAATCATGGGCGCACTTTTGATTTTGCAAGATTTAGGTGAGTATGAACAAGTACTGCAATTAGGAGAAGTTTATCTCAACGATATCAGTGGCATTAATACTAAAAAAAATACTGATGAGCAGGAGAATTTGCCGTTAAAAGAAGATTTACTATTGACTTTGGCTTTAGCCTATGTAGAACTGAGTCGAGAACAATGGCAAAAAGGAGAATATGAAAACGCTGCTTTATCGGGAAAAATGGGACTCGATCTTTTAGCAGAAGAAAATATTTTTCCTGGTGTTAGAGAAGAAATCGAAACAGATTTATGTAAACTTAGACCATACCGTATTTTAGAGCTACTAGCTCAAAATCCAGCCCATTCAGTCGAAAGAGCCACAGGATTTCAATTACTCCAAGCAATGCTGAGAGAACGGGGAGGTATTGAGGGAAATGGCAAAGATCGTTCTGGCTTGAAATGTGATCAATTTCTTTGTTTTATTCAACAAATAAGAAATTATCTGACCGCAGCAGAACAACAAGAATTATTTGAAGAAGAAGCAAAACGTCCTTCTGCTGTAGCAGCTTATATTACTATTTATGCCTTAATTGCAAGAGGATTTGCAGACAAACAACCAGCTTTAATTTATCGCGCTCAACAGTTCATCCAATCCTTAATTAATAGTCATGATGTTTACTGGGAACAAGCTGTTTGCGCTTTGCTCTTAGGTCAAGTTCAAATTGCTAACGAAGCTTTACTAAAAAGTAAAGAAAAAGAAAAAATTGACTTAGTTAAACAACACGCTCATAATTCTACCGATTTACTACCAGGATTGTGTTGTTACGGGGAGCAATGGTTACAAAAAGAAGTTTTATCTCAGTTTTCGGAGTTAGCTTCACGCGGTGTCACTCTGAGGGAATATTTTGCCGATCCTCAAGTCCAAACTTATCTCGAACAACTTCCGACGATGACTGCTGAGACAATTAGTTCTATTCCAGAAGCAAATATGGCTTCTGCTCAAACAAAGCGTGAAGGTTTTTTAGGCTTGGGCAAAAAATCTACCACATCAAAATCAACAACTGTTAATTATCAAGAGCCAGGGGTTAATGACAATTTAGTCCCAATTAATACCAGAATTGGCAATACTAACACTTCAGTTGCTACTTTAGAACCTCATGGAAAGGGTGGAGTAGCTTCTCCTTTAAAACCCAAAGTTACTAATTCACCAAAATCTCCCCAGAAACCTGATTATAAAAGAAAAAATTCGCACATTGCAGGTCATCCTGGTCGTCGTTTGCCAAAATCTTCATCTCGTTCTGTCAAGAAGTCAAACAATAAATCTTTTTTACCAATTTTAAAAGACGCAATTTTATTAATTGGTTTGGTTTTCGGTGTTGGTAGTTTAGGTTTCGTCCTAACCAGGATTTTACTTGCGCCTTCTGTTAAACAGGCGAGCACGGTAGAAACAGAATACTTAGCTATTAGTTTAAATAAATCTCTACTGGAGTTACCTTCTGTTGCCAAACAACCACCACAACCGAAACCAGAAACAGAAAAAGGATTAACTGACCAAGTTGCTCAACAAGTAGTGCAACAATGGTTAAATAGTAAATCGGCTGCTTTTGGCAATGAATATAAAATTGACCAATTAAATAATATTCTAACTGCACCTCTCTTATCGCAATGGCGCGATCGCGTTACAACCTATCAACGAGGTAATTTTTATCGGACTTATCAACATACAGTTAAAATTAAAGCAGTTAAATTTGACCCGAAAAATCCTACTCAAGGAAGTATCGAAGCTGAAGTTCGAGAAATTGCTCAACATTATCAAAATAAACAAATTGACCCCTCTCAATCCTATAATGATAATCTTCTAGTTCGTTACGACCTGATTCGTCAGGGAGAAAAATGGTTGATTAAAAATATCGAAGTTTTAAAAACTCTATAAAAATATTCATTGCTCTGAAATGAGAGAAAATCTCAGAATTTCAGCAAAAAAGGCTGCTTTTTTAGCTGCTCAACAATCAACGTGTGTAGATCAAAATGTTTGGTTAGAAGAGTTTTTTTGTGGTGAACATGGCACTATGTGGCTCAAGCTCTCGAGACAAGAATCTGGAGAACTTGCTAGTCAATTAGCACAAAGAGAAGATTGGCAAAAAACCCATAAAACTTTTAATCCCGATTGTATTCATTTTTCTGTTAGTGAATATTCTTATCGGATGAGTCGACACGCCTATTACAGCAAAAATGCTTATCAATAAAATAAGCTCAAGCAACTATCAAAAATGATTTAATTTCCGAATAATTAGGCAAAATGGGTAATCTATTAGGTTATTTCATGACATGGATTAGGTTGAGTATTTAATGACTACGCCGAAAAAAGCAAATCAGCAAAGCCTTCATTATTTTGTTTCAGCGATGTTATGTGCTGATCGCTTCGCGCCTTGGCTGCGCCAAGATCGCAATAAAGAGTTAGGCGATCTAGATTTTGTCAATTAATTTCTTAGATAGCCAAGCTGAAGGCAGCAACACCACTCATTATTCAGTATTAGATCGAGAAGGCAATACCGTAGAGGGGTTACCTATACTATTAATGCCTTTACAAAATTGGGGTGCTGCTGAATCAATTCTGGTCGATCCCCAAACAGGATTAATCACAGGGGTTAACGATCTTCGTAGACAGGCTGGCTCCACCTTAGCTTATTAAACATTCAAATTCAAAGTTATAACCAAAAAAGTTTTTGATAAAATCTTAGAGAAACATTAAAAAATATTACAAAATTAATAGATGAAATTATTAATAGTTGGTGCTACAGGTACTTTAGGCAGACAAGTAGCACGTCACGCTCTCGATCAAGGACATGAAGTACGCTGTTTAGTAAGAAGTTTTAGCAAAGCAACATTTTTAAAAGAATGGGGTGCAGAATTAGTTCCAGGAGATCTTTGTGATCCAGAGACTTTGCCTCCCGCCTTAGAAAACATAGATGCTGTAATTGATGCAGCTACAGCCAGACCAACTGATCACCTTAGTATTAAACAAGTAGATTGGGAAGGTAAAGTTAATCTAATTAAAGCAGTTAAAGATACTGGGATTGACCGCTATATATTCTTTTCGATCCTCAATGCCGAACAGTATCCCAATGTTCCTTTGATGGAGGTCAAACGTTGTACGGAGCTATTTTTACGAGAATCGGGTTTAAATTATACTATTTTGCGTCTTTGCGGTTTTATGCAAGGATTAATTGGTCAATACGCTATTCCAATTTTAGATAATCAGGTAGTCTGGGTAACGGGGGAAAGTACTCCTGTTGCTTATATGAATACTCAAGATATTGCTAAATTTGCTGTTCGTGCGCTAGAAGTCCCTGCTACAGAGAAACAAACTTTTCCCGTGGTAGGCACAAGGGCTTGGGGAGCTTATGAAATAATTAATATTTGTGAAAAACTATCGGGACAAGATGCGAGAATTTCTCGGGTTTCTTTAACTGTTTTGCGTTTGATGCGTAATCTAACTCGTTTCTTCAAATGGGGTCAAAATACAGCAGACCGTCTTGCCTTTGCTGAGGTTTTAGCTAGCGGTCAACCTTTAGATGCACCTATGGAAGAAGTATATCAAATTTTTGGCATTGACTCGAAAGAAACTACGACTTTGGAAAGTTATTTACAAGAATACTTTAGTCGAATTATGAAAAAACTTAAAGAAATTGACTACGAAAAGAATAAAAGTAAGAAGAAAAAGAAAAAACCCACTAAACCCTATCGCAATCAGTTTTAATAATTATTAGTCATTTATCACTGGTTATTGGTGATTAAAAATTCTAGAGTTTGTATTTTTATCTCCCTGTTAGTTATTATTCCGCTTGGTTTAGGTTCTAAAGTTTATACAGGATTTGGACAAGTTTGGGTTAATGATTATGCGGGAGATATTTTATATGAAATTGCTTGGTGTTTGTTTTTTTTCTGGTTTTTTCCTAGTCAAAAAGCTACTGTATTAATTCCTGTTTGGGTATTTGTAGTTACCTGTATCATTGAAATTTGTCAGTTGTGGTTTGGTTTTGTCCCTGCTACAATTCGCTCTTCAATTATTTGGAAGTTATTACTAGGTTCGACTTTTGTGTGGTGGGATTTTCCTCATTACGCCCTTGGTTGTTTGATTGGTTGGTTGTGGTTATCTAAAATTTGGCAACAGTCATTTCAGTGAGCAGTTATCAGTGACCCGTAGGGGCAGTTCGCGAACTGCCCTTACAGTTACCAGTTACCTTCTGCCTTTTATAAATCAACAATCAACAATCAACAATCAACCATTAACTATTAACAATGTTTTAGTGTCAATAATTATGTTTAGGTAATTATGTTTAAATACATACCAAACTTTAGTGGTCAAGTTTGGATTTTAGCAGCAGGTAGATTATTATCTCAGGTTGGTTCGGGCTTTACCTTGTTTTACGCCCCAATTTTTTTTGTTAACCAAGTGGGAATATCTTCTACTTTAGTTGGAATTGCTTTAGGTAGTGGTTCTTTATCAGGAGTCATTGGTAGATTTTTAGGCGGGCAATGGGCTGATTCTCCTGATTGGGGACGCAGACGCACTTTATTAATTTCAGCCGTAGTTTCTGCGATCGCTGATGTTTTTTTAGCTATGACTAATAATTTCTCTACCCTAATTATTGGTAATTTATTAATGGGTTTGGGGATAGGTTTATATTGGCCCGCAACGGAAGCAGCAATTGTAGATTTAACTACTGTCAAACAGAGGAATGAAGCTTTTGCCATTACTAGATTAGCGGATAGTCTTGGTTTGGGTTTGGGAGTTGTTTTAGGTGGGGCGTTGATTGCGGGTTCGGGTAATTATCGCTCTTTATTTATTATTGATGGAATTTCCTTTGTTGTTTTTTTTGGCATTATTTATATTGCGATCGCAGAAACTTATCAATTTTTACCCCATCAAAAAAGTCAAACTCGCAAATGGTCAATCGCTTTTCAAGACCGCGCTTTGATGGTTTATGTGGTGGTCAATATTTTGTTTACTACTTATTTAGCTCAGGTACAAAGTACCATGCCTCTCTATTTTAAAAATTTTGTCACGGCAGGAGACACAGAGGCAGGGTTTTCCGAAAAAATTATTAGTGCTTTGTTTAGTTGGCATATTGCTTTTGCTGCTTTATGTCAGTTACCTGTAGCTCGTGCATTAAATCGGATTACTCGTACCCAAGCTTTGGTAATTTCTTTACTATTGTGGGGATTGGGCTTTGTTTTAGTTTGGGTGACAGGAATTACTTCTAGTTATGCTTTACTTTGGGGCATTTTGTCTTTGGGAGTGATGTCAGTGGCAATGGTAGTTTATACCCCTGCTGCTTCTGCTTTGGTGGCTGATTTAGCTCCTCAATCTTTACGGGCAGTTTATCTTTCTATTAGTTCTCAATGTTGGGCAATTGGCTATTTAATTGGACCTCCTCTTGGTGGTTGGGCATTAGATCGTTCGGTTAGTTTTGCTCATAATTTCTGGTTGGTTGCTGCTGCTAGCGTGAGCGTCGGAATTTTGATTGTGCAGTATTTAGAACAAGTTTTATTGAGTCAAACCAAAAAAAATTAAGCATGAAATTGTAAACAATCTGCTCAAGCAAAATCGATTTGTTGATACTCTGTAAAATAACTTCAGTTCCTCATTTTGGTCTATGCACATTACTCGCTTGCTTCATACAGCCATTTTAGTCTCCGATTTAGCCAAAGCAGAACATTTTTATGGCGAGGTTTTGGGTTTAGTTAAAGCAGAAGGGAGAACCTCAAACTTTGCAGGTACTTGGTATCAAATTGGCGATTGTCAACTTCATCTGATTGTTCATCCTGAGTTTCGTAACCAAATCTTTAATCAAACTAAATGGGGTAGAAATCCTCATTTTGCGATCGCAGTAGATAATTTAGCAGAAGCGATCGCACGATTACAAAGTAAAGGTTATCCTATGCAAATGAGTGCATCGGGACGGGCAGCCTATTTTATTCAAGATCCAGACCAAAATATTCTTGAAATCAGCCAAGGATAAGCAAAATAGTTATGTCATCACAAGTGTGGCAACAGCCAGAAATTATTAGTTGGAGTCAAATTATACTTAATAGTTTTGCTGACGTAGTTGGACATCAATTAATTGACAGAAAAGGAACTCCAGAAGAACAAGCAGAAGCTCTATTTTTTGCTCCTTTTGTAGTAGTTTCTCACGGAACTCAAGCAGAGCCAATTTTTAATTATGGCAATCAACTTGCTTTAAAGTTGTGGGAAATAAATTGGCAAGATTTTATTCAGACTCCTTCTCGTTCAACTGCCGAACCAATTAATCAATTAGAAAGACAACAAATGTTAGAACAAGTAGCACAAAAAGGCTATGTTGACAATTATTCTGGAGTTAGAATTTCTAGCACAGGAAAACGATTTTTAATCAAGAATACTATTATCTGGAATTTACGCGATCGGGCAGGAAACTATTGTGGACAAGCAGCTAATTATGCTGAATGGGATATGATAAAAAATTAGTTGCTCCTTACAAAAAACGTTCAGTGAATCAGACTCAAAAACTAAATAATACTGGTTGGTCTTTAAACCAACGCGATCCTCAAATAATTGAATTATTCATGCCAATTTGGGAATGGTTTTATCGTTATTATTTCCGCGTTAAAACTGATGGTTGGCATCAAATATCTGCTCACGAACAAGTATTATTAGTTGGTTCTCATAATGGTGGTCTAGCTACACCAGATATGATTATGACGATGTATGATTGGTTTCGTCATTTTGGCACAAAACGTCCTGTGTATGGTTTGATGCATCCAAGTGTTTGGCAATTTAATCCTGAATTAGGTCAATTAGCAGCTAAAACAGGTGCAATTGTCGCTCATCCTAAAATGGCTTTTGCTGCCCTAGAAAACAAAGCTAGTTTACTTGTTTATCCAGGTGGAGCGCAAGATCTTTTTCGTCCTTATTCTCAACGTCATCAAATTAATTTTGCAGGTAGAAAAGGCTTTATCAAATTGGCATTAAGAAGCAAAGTTCCAATTGTTCCTATTATTTCTATCGGCGCGCATGACACTTTATTTGTCTTAGGAGATTTTTATCCGATAGTTAAACAACTACATGAATGGGGAATGCCTTGGATTAATAATGTAGATCCAGAAATTTTTCCTATTTATTTAGGATTACCTTGGGGAATAGGAATTGGACCGATTCCAAATATTCCTTTACCAGTAAAAATTCACACTCGTGTTTGTGAGCCAATTATATTTGATAAATATGGCAAAGAAGCAGCAAAAGACCGAGATTATATTGATGATTGTTACAATTTGGTAGTTAAAAAAATGCAAAGTGAATTAGATATTTTAGTAGCAGAAAATTCTTAGTTTGTTAAGATACAAATATAGCACTACGCAAATACATTAGGACAATTTTTGAAAGCAGCATCTACACAA
>CAZLUP010000003.1:0-156689 GCA_964562685.1 uncultured bacterium | reverse complement strand
CAGGGAAATTATACTGTTGAACGTTTGATGTTTAATTAAGTGGAGCTACTTAATAATTAAACTTCTTCAATTCGGTTTAGACTTCCAATGGGAACAACTTAAATTATTTGAAAGAGAAGCTCAAACTCTCCAAAATATTAATCATTCTGCCATACCTAAATATCTAGATTACTTTGAAATAAATTTACCAGAATATCAAGGATTTGCTTTAGTTCAAACTTATATTCAAGCTCAATCTTTAGCAGAACAACTTAATAAAGGTAGAACTTTTACTGAAGCAGAAATTAAACAATTAGCTGAACAAATTCTCAAAATTCTTATTTATTTACACTCACAAAACCCTCCCATAACTCATCGAGATATTAAACCCAGTAATATCTTATTAACAAATCGCTCTGGTAATCATGTTGGAGATGTTTATTTAATTGATTTTGGTTCGGTACAAAATGTAGCAGCTAAACAAGAAGGAACAATTACAATTGTGGGAACTTATGGTTATATGCCTCCCGAACAATTTGGCGATCGCTGTGTGACTGCTTCCGATCTTTATAGTTTAGGAGCAACTTTAATTAATTTAGTTACCAGAATTGAACCAGCCGATTTACCTCAACAAGAGGGAAGAATTCAATTTGAAAACCTTACTAATCTCAGTATTCAATTAAAAGCTTGGTTAAAAAGAATGATTCAACCAAGTTTAGATAAACGTTTTAGTTCTGCTCAAGTTGCTTGAGATAATTTAATTAATTTATCTCAATCCAAATCATACGATATTATTCCACCTACCTCTAATTCATTTATATATAAACTAGATAAACTAGAAACAGATAGATTTGAAAATATTGTCTTGAATAAGATTATTATTTGGGCTGGCAGAAATAAAAATGAACTAAAAAAATATGAAATCAAAGGCTTAAATGAAGCTGAATCAAATTTGTTGTCTAAAGAATTAAGTGATTGGTTATAATACGAAATCCCATTCTCAAAGTACACTTATCGATTGGGAGTTTAAATTAGCTTAAAACCCTCCTGCCTCCTGCCTTCTGCCTCTTGCTTTTTACTTTTTACTTTTAAGTGATGTATACCAACAGGATTTAGTATAACTACCAATTGAGCAGAGATCGTCTTTGCTGAGAGTTTGAACTTCAGTTAGTCTAATTCATAAAAATAGGGATATAGTAGGCTATATCCCTACCGATAACTGATCACTGGTAACTGATAACTGTTCTAATCTACTCCTTCAATCGGTGCAAAACCCTGACGTTGAATATTTTCTGTTACTACACGAGGTTCTAAAAATTGTAGTAAATAATCGGGACCTCCTGCTTTTGAACCAACTCCAGAAAGTTTAAACCCACCAAAAGGTTGTCGAGCTACGATCGCGCCTGTAATGGTACGGTTAATATATAAGTTTCCTACTTCAAATTCTTGATAAGCTCGTTCGATATGATTGGGAGTACGGGAATATAAGCCTCCCGTCAGGGCATAATCGGTACTGTTGGCAATGGTTAGGGCTTCGTCAAAGTTATTGGCTTTGATTACAGCTAACACAGGACCAAAGATTTCTTCTTGGGCGATAGTTGCATCTGGAGAAACATCACTAAAAATAGTTGGGGGAATAAAATAACCGCCATCAGGGGCAGACATTGATAAAGCAAGTTGGCATTCTTCCTTACCCTTGGCAATATATTCTAAAATGCGATCGCGTGCAGTAGCATCAATCACAGGTCCTACTTGGGTACTGGGGGCATCTGCTACCCCGACATTGAGGGATTTAGTTGCTTCTATCAGTCTTTCAATGAAAGTGTTGTAAATAGGTTCGAGGACGATTACTCTGGAACAAGCAGAACATTTTTGACCAGTATAACCAAAGGCTGATGAAACTACTCCTGCCACAGCTTGGTCTAGATCAGCACTTTCATCTACAACAATGGCATTTTTACCACCCATTTCGGCAATGACTCGTTTGAGGTGTTTTTGTCCTGGTTGTAATTTAGCTGCCTCGGCATAGATGCGACAACCAACTTCTCGCGAACCCGTAAAAGCAATCACATGGGTATCGGGGTGTTCAACCATGTATGCGCCTACTTGTGAACCTTTCCCTGGTACAAATTGAATCACACCTTGAGGAATGCCAGCTTGAGCCAAAATTTCAATAATTTTGGCTGCTATTACAGAAGAAGTTTCCGCAGGTTTAAGGAGAGTACAGTTGCCTGTAACTAAAGCTGCTACTGTCATCCCAGTTGCGATCGCAAATGGAAAGTTCCACGGGGAAATGACTACGGCAATTCCTCTTGGTTGATAGAAGTAGCGGTTGGTTTCTCCTGCAATGTCGTAGTTGTAACCGCTATCTAGTCTTTCCATTTCATCGGCATAGTATCTACAGAAATCAATCGCTTCGGATACTTCGGCATCAGCTTGAGGTAAAATTTTACCTACTTCTAAACAAATCCAAGCGTTGAGTTCGTGCCTTTTTTCCTCCATAATTTGGGCTGCTTTTCTTAAAATTGCTGCCCTTTCTGTAGCAGGAGTTTTTTGCCAAGCGGGAAAGGCTTTTTTAGCTGCTTGCATGGCTGTTTCTGCTTGTTCGACGGAAATCAAGCCAATTTTTCCTACTATCTCTGTAGATCTGGAAGGATTAACTGACTCAATATATTCGACTGTTTCGACGTATTCCCCGTTAATCAAAGGTAAATAGGTTTTACCAAGGGAATTACGCACTTTTTCTAAGGCTTGTTGTCCTTTTTGTCTTAATTCTGCCTGGGCATAATCTGTATCAGCAGCATTGACAAATTTTTTCTTACCCCCTCGCTCCTCTGCTCCTCTGCTCCTCTGCTCCCCTACCTTTGGTGGTGCAATTAATTCTTCAATGGGTTTTTCTTCTAAATTTTGTCTTAAAAAAGAACTATTTGCCGTATTTTCCAACAACCTCCGAATCAGATACGCCATCCCTGGCAAAAGATTACCGTAGGGACAATAAACTCTCACCCGATGTCCCCTTTTAACTAATGCTTTAGCTAATTTATCTCCCATCCCATATAAAACCTGCATTTCAAAGTGACGGGCAGGAATTTGGAGAATTTCAGCGATCGCACAAGCTAAGGCTTGAGAACGAACGTTATGACTACCAATAGCTGCATATAAATATTCGTGATTTTCAAGCAATAAACGGGTCATTCGTTCAAAATTAAGATCTGTTTCTGCTTTATCTTTATAAACTGGTTGTTGCCAATGATTTTGTAAAGATTTAATCGTTTCCTGATCCCAATAAGCCCCTTTAACCAATCTTACTGTTACAGGATTACCTCGTTGTTTTGCCCAAGCAATTAAATCCTCTAAATCTTGATAAGAATCACGCAAATATGCCTGTAAAGTTACACCTAAATCAGTACTGTTGCGAAATTCTTCTTCTAGTAATAATTCTTTTAAAATTGCTAAAGTTAAATCCTTATAAACATACTGTTCCATATCAAAATGGATCGCAGCACCCAACTCTTGAGCTTTTCGTAGTAAAATTCTAATGCGATCGCAAACTCTAGCCTTACTGCCTTCAGGATCGAGAGGATCGAATTGCGAATAAAAAGCTGTTAATTTAACCGATACTTGTACTTGCGGAATTTGTTCTCCCTCAGCTAAATCAATTCCTGCTTGTCGCTTCCAAGTTTTTGCCTGTTGAGATAACTGTTGAATTAATTCAATATATCTATCTAAATAAGATTGTGCCTCAGCCTCTGTAATTACTGCTTCTCCTAACAAATCAATCGTAAACGCCATACCTTCTTTACGCAGACGTTCAATAGTTTTAATTACCTCAGCAATATTTTCCCCAGCAATATATTTATAAGCCAGAGTTTCAACAGCTTTAGTAATCGTAGCAGCAGCAGTCTGGGCTGGAAAAGAATTAGGATCGGTAAAATTGAGAATACCTTTTAACGCGGAGGGTAACTCAACCGACTCATCCCCTAAATACTGTTGTAAATGACGGGCTACTTCTGCTTTACTTTGTAAGGCAGGAATCGTATCGATAAAGCGGAACAGTTGTACTCGCAAACCAGGATTACTCATTGCCCAGTCAAGGAGTTTATCATCCCAACGCATTCCTTCCCGCATTTGGGCAAAAATGTTACCCTTTTCTCTAGTAACTCTGATTAATTCCCTAGCAATTTCCTGGGTTTTCGCTTCGTAACGTTGGTCGGTATTAGTTTGAACAACCACAGCAGACTCCTGTACTGGTTCTGGTTAGTGCCTTTTTAGCAACCTTTGATTATAACTTTTTCCCTCAATTAAAATTTAACGTAAAAGTCACGAATAGTTGACTTTTTATGGCTCTCTTTTACCATTTAAATTACAAATAATTAATCACCATAATTTTTAGTAATACAATTGTCTAATTCAGTTATTATCAATCTTTCATTTCTTTTGGCACAACCAACAGGAATAAGTACTTATGCAGCTAATTTAATTCCTTATTTGCGCCCGCTCGATCCTGTTTTATTAACTGCTAAGCCAATTGAAGGATTTAATTGTTATTCAATTCCTAATAATTTAACTCCTGCGGGCGGTAGCATTAGTCATTTTCTTCGCTTAGTTTGGACTCAATTTTTCCTCCCAAAAATTTATCAAAAACTTCAGGCAAATTTACTGTTTTCTCCTGTCACAGAAGCACCAATTTATTCACAATGTCGCTATGTAGTAATGTGTCACGATCTAATTCCTTTACGTTTTCCTAAAGCTACTTCTCCCTTAACAAATTATTTTCGTTTGATTGTTCCTCAAGTTTTAAAACAAGCAGAACATATTATTTGTAATTCTCAAGCTACAGCTAAAGATGTGACTGATTTTTATGGAATTTCTCCTCAAAAAATAACTCCAATTCTCCTTGGTTATGATGTTAATAATTTTTGCCAAACTTCACCAGAAAAATTATCTAAAATACCTCCAACATCTCCTTATTTTCTCTATCTTGGTCGTCACGATCCTTATAAAAATTTACATCGTCTCATTGAAGCTTTTGCAAAACTACCACAGTGTCAAGATTATCAATTATGGTTAGCAGGTTCTACCGATCCACGTTATACACCTAAATTGAAACAACAGGCAGAAGAATTAAAAATTAGCGAACAAATTAAATTTCTTAACTATGTTTCTTATCAAGAATTACCAACTATAATTAAGGGCGCGATCGCTTTAGTTTTTCCCACTTTATGGGAAGGTTTTGGTTTACCTGCCTTAGAAGCAATGGCTTGTGGAACACCTGTAATTACTTCAAACTTAGCTTCTTTACCAGAAATAACTGGAGATGCAGCAATTTTAATTAATCCTTATCAAGTCCAAGAAATAACATCCGCTATGTCAGAAATTGCCACTAATGCTCAATTGCGATCTCATTTAAGTCATTTGAGTTTATTACAAGCTAGTAAATTTAGTTGGCAAAAAACAGCCGAGGTAACTCGACAAGTTTTAGCACAATATTATTAAATAAACTTGATAAGTTAAGATTCTTTAGTAGCTTTTAACTCTTGAAGTAAATTATTGATTTTTTCTGCCTCTTTAATATTTCCTTGAAGTTGATACAATCTTAATGCTTGATTAAAAGCAGCAATTGCTTCATCGTTTCTTTCTCTTGCTTGAAGTGACATTCCTAAATAATAATAAGCCTCAGGATTTTTCGGATCGATTTCTGCTAAACGACGATAGGCAATAATTGCTTGTAAATAATCTTGTTCGTTAAAATGAATTTTGCCAATTTCTTGCTGTGCTTCGATCAAATCTGGCTTCAAAATTAAAGCTTGATAATAAGCTTTTAAAGCCCCTTCTCCATCTCCTTGTAACTGCAAAACTTTACCAATTTTGAGATGAATTAAGGGATTGTTCGGTTCTAATTGCTCTGCTGTTTGTAAAGCTTGTAAACCTGTTTTTAGTTCTCCCTGAGAAAATAAAACTGTAGCTAATTGTAATTGTAAATCACTACTGCGAGGAAACTTTTGTGTAGCTGTTTGTAAAAAATCAAGTGCTTCTTCGTATCTTTCTTGCTTAATCAATGCAGTTGACATAATTTGATAAGCTTCTTGATTATCAGGTTTCAGAGCCAGAATTCGATAGTAAGTATCAATAACTCTTTCATAATCTCCCTGACGCAGCAATACTACACCTAGCCCAAGATAATTATTAATATTACCAGGATCGAGAGTGATCGCTTGTTGATAAGCTGCTGCTGCCTTGACGTTATCTCCAGCATTAGCCCAACTGTAACCTAAAGCATAATAAAATTCTGCATTACTCGGTTCAATCGTCACCGCTTGTTGGTAAGCTGCTGCTGCTGCTGCATAATTATTTTGAAGAGCCTGAAGATAACCAATTCCTGAGAAAATTCTGGCATTACTTTTATCTAAATTAGCTGCTTGTTGATAATGAACTAAGGCATTAGCATAATCGCCTGCATCCAGATATTTTTTACCTTCGCGTAACAAATCTTCAAGTTGTTGGTTATTTTCTTGACTAATTATCGCAGAATTAGTTTGAGCAGATACAGGAGAAATGATTGTTAATCCAGCTAATAATAAACTGCCAATCATAGACAACGAGACTTGACGCAGCATTCCATCACACCATAACTAACTAAATAATCGATTCTAGTTTAATCTCTAAATTAAAAACGAAACATTAGATAAAAAGAACGACCGCCTTTTTCTTTCTAGTTTAATGGCGATCGCTAAATTTTTTATTAAGCAAAATTACTTGCTTTTTGCCCCAAGCAGAACATCAAAATGTTATCTGGATTCGTTTGACTTTAGATCATAAAAATTTAATTTATAGTTAACGATAGCGCTTTTTCCTTCTAGCAACTGCTTTACGTTTGCGCTTTTCTATCGGAGTTTCAAAATGGCGACGACGTTTAATATCGGCAAAAATTCCTGCTTTTGATACCTGACGTTTGAATCGACGTAATGCTGATTCTATATTTTCATTTTGTCCAACAACCACTTGGGTCATTAAATATCATCCTCCTAATGTTTTAATGCAATAGTTTAGTTGATGTGGTTCAAGTCCCCCCAATTAATTTGAGAGCAATTAATTTTTCCCATGAGCCTGATCGATCAGACTAACAATTAAGAGGGATAGAGATTTTCTGATTAAAACCTGTTATAGCGTAGATTTCCCCCATCTTACACTACAACCTTTCAATCGTACCATCTTTAAACCATATTTAGTGTAAAAAGTGTCGAATTCCAGTCAACACCATCACTAAACCTAATTCATTAGCAGCAGCAATTGAATCTTTGTCTCGAATTGAACCACCTGGTTGAATAATCGCTGTAATTCCTGCTTCAGCAGCAGTACGAACCGAATCATCAAAAGGGAAAAAACCATCGCTAGCGAGTACACCGCCTCTAGCTGCGTCTCCTGCTTGTTCGAGAGCAATTTTTACCGAACCAACTCGATTCATTTGTCCTGCACCAATACCCAAACTAACCCCTTCTTTAGTCACCACAATCGCGTTAGATTTGACGTGTTTAACCACTTTCCAGGCAAATAACATCTCTGCTATTTGTTCTGAGGTAGGTTGTTTTTCCGTAACTACTTCCCAATTAGCAGGATTTTCAACCTGATCGTCACTCGCTTGAACTAACAAACCACCTGCGAGCGCTTTTACAGTTTGTTTCGGACCCGCAGCTAAATCTGGTAACAGCAAAACTCTCACCTTTCCTTTGCTTTTAAGAATTGCTTCTGCTTCAGGATCGCATCCAGGCGCAACTACACATTCTAAAAAGGTTTTAGTTAATGCTGTCCCTGTAGCAGCATCAATTGACTGATTAAGAGCAACAATTCCCCCAAAAGCCGAAACTGAATCAGCATTAAATGCCTTTTCATAAGCTTCTACTAAAGTATTACCAATTGCTACCCCACAAGGATTAGTATGTTTTAACACGGCTGCTGCGGGCTGTTGAGCATCAAATTCAGCAATAATTCGTCTGGCTGCTTCTAAATCAACCAAATTGTTATAACTAAGTTCTTTTCCCTGCAATTTTGCTGCCGAAGTCCATCCTGTAGCTACACTACCTGTCTGATACCATGCAGCAGGTTGATGAGGATTTTCTCCGTAACGCAGGGTTTGTATTTTTTTCCCCGCAATGGCATAATTTTCGGATAAATCTTCACCTTCTAAACTCCCAAAATAAGCAGAAATAGCCGAATCATAAGCCTGGGTATGAGCAAAAGCTTTACCTGCCATTTTTTGCCGAAATTCTTGTGATACCTTTCCTTGAGAATTACGTAATTGAGTCAAATACTCTTGATATTGTCCTGGATCGCATAGAACCGTTAAATAAGCAAAGTTTTTAGCTGCTGCACGTAGCATTGCTGGACCACCAATATCAATCTGTTCAATAGCTTCTGCTACAGTAACATTCGGTTGAGCAATAGTTTGTTCAAAGGGATAAAGATTAACTACTACTAAATCTAGGGGACGAATTTGATTAGCTTCCAGATCACTACGGTCTTCAGGTAAATCAGGTCTAGCTAAAATACCTCCATGAATCCGAGGATGCAAAGTTTTAACTCGACCACCTAAAATTTCTGGTGAACCAGTATAATCGCTAACCTTAGTAACAGATAAACCAGCTTTCTGTAAAGTTTTAGCCGTACCACCGCTACTAATTATTTCAAACTCAAATTCTTCTACTAGTTGTCGTGCTAATTCCACGATTCCAGTTTTATCAGATACGCTTAGTAATGCTAAACGCCCCATAGGTAATCTCTCCCGTAAAATCCAATCTAAATTTTTGCAGCACAATTATTATGCCTGCTTTCCAGCAATTTTTTTTTACCTCAGCCTATCAATCATCAAGCTAAACATAGCTGACCAAATCAATCCTATTTAAAGATTAGGGATAGTATTCCGATAATTTCTTTGATTAAACTTAAGATTTTTCAAAAAGCTTAATTGCTAAACTATTAAATTAGTCAGAAGTATAATGAAAAAAAGAAGTACACCAACCAGATGCACTTCTGTTTGACTATATTACCGAGTTGATAGTGATGCAATCATGATTTACAGTCACCAACTTTATTTTTCCATACTTGATAAATAATTTGGTTAGCTTTACCCAATCTTTGCATAAACTATATCGTATCTACATATTCTTACCGAGAAGTTTATTTTAAGTTTAAATCGGCAGTCCAAAATGATGGGGCAAATCTAGAAACTTTGCCCAAGACGCTGCTATCTCTGTCAAGATTTTTATTACTTTCTCAACTATTAAACTGCTGCTTGCTCGTTATCTAAACCAAGCTGCTCGCTACTGGGTAATTCTAAACAATAACCTGCACCATAAACAGTTTTAATATAACGAGGATGACGAGGATCTGGTTCTAGCTTCGTGCGTAGATGACGAATATGAACACGAATAGTTTCAATATCATCATCAGGATCATATCCCCAAACTTCTTTGAGGATTTCGCTAGGCGCAACTGTCTGCCCATGACGCTGTAATAAACAGTGTAATAACTCAAATTCTAAATGAGTCAACTTGACAGTTTCTTCAAACCAAATTGCTTCAAATCTTTCAGGAATTAAAGTTAAAGGTCCATAATTAAGAATCTCTGAATGCTTGGCAGCTTGAGGAATACGGTCAGTCCTTCGCAATAAAGCTCTCACCCTTGCCAGCATTTCTTCCACTTCAAAAGGCTTAGTAAGATAATCATCTGCACCTGCATTAAAACCTTCTACTTTATCCTGAGTTTGACCTAAAGCAGTCAACATCAAAACAGGTATATCAGAAGTACGATCATCTCGACGCAATCGCTGACAAACTGTAAAACCATCAACCTTGGGTAGCATCAAATCTAGCATAATCAAGTCTGGTTGTAGTTGGACTGCTAATGCTTGACCTTTGATCCCATCTTCCGCCTGATTGACGTCATAGCCAGCCATTTCCAGATTGATAGATACCAATTCTGAGATTGCGGGGTCGTCGTCAATTACAAGTATTCGTGGCATGAGTATATAATTTAATAGTTATCTCGCTTTGTAAAAGTAGACTAAGAAAGTTTAGGATAAATAAAAATTCCTGTACTGATTATAAGCACGAATCCTGAAATTGGAGGAGTTTGTAGATAACTTTCCGTAACATTACAATTAAATTAAATTTTTTGTCAAAAATCTTGATAGTTTAAATTTAAATTCATTAAATTATCTTATTAATTATTAATATAGACTGTTTTACTGAAGCAACCGCTTATTGGTTACTGAATAAATTATCCAATTAATTTAATAAACTTAACATGAGAAAAACTTTTTAAGTTGCCTTAAAGTATTGAAAATCGTATTTTTCAAGCTATTTCATCACTCTCATGTAAAAATTCTTAATAAAAAGTCTCATTAAATCAGTTTACTCTAGCCAATTAGGCATAGAATTTTGATCTTTTGTAAAAAATCGTAGATCTGTTGTTCATCATAAGAGCAGGAATTTTAGCATGAGCGTTAATTTAGCTACTATGTTACGAGAAGGGACTAAAAAATCCCACACAATGGCAGAAAATGTTGGTTTTGTTAAATGTTTTCTTAAAGGAGTAGTTGAAAAAAAATCCTACCGCAAATTAGTTGCTAATCTCTATTTCGTTTATTCAGCGATGGAAGAAGAAATGGAAAGATTAAAAGACCATCCTGTAGTCTCAAAAATTTACTTTCCTCAATTAAATCGCCAACATAGTCTTGAGCAAGATCTATATTTTTATTACGGCCCTAATTGGCGTGAAGAAGCTACTCTATCTGAAGCAGGCAAGGCTTATGTTGCCAGGATTAGAGAAGTAGCTCATACCAAACCAGAACTGTTAGTTGCTCATTCTTACACGCGTTATTTAGGAGATTTGTCTGGAGGACAAATTCTTAAAAAGATTTCTCAAAGAGCAATGAATCTTTCTGATGGCGAAGGTACTGCTTTCTACGAATTTAAAGATATCCCAGACGAAAAAGCATTTAAAAATGAATATCGTCAAACGATGGATGAGTTACCTGTCGATCAAAAAACAGCAGAAGAAATTGTTCAAGAGGCTAATGATGCTTTTGGAATGAACATGAAAATGTTCCAAGAGTTAGAAGGCAACTTAATTAAAGCTATTGGTAAGATGTTGTTCAACACTCTTACTCGTCGTCGTACTCCAGGTAGCACTGAACTGGCTACTGCTGAGTAAATTAATAATTTTGTTTATTCCTCCTCAGTAATCAACGCCATTACCCAAAAAAAACAACCCGAGAAGCTGGGTTGCGGTTTTAAGCAAAATCGTTATCAAGCTTTTGGGGTTGTTTGCTTTCTAAGCTCTGGGAAGATTACTACTAGTATAGGTGTCTAAACCATAAGCTGGAGTTCTTTGAGCATAGTCAATATCTTTACCTGTAAAAACTTTGGCTAGTTTTTCAAAGGATTGAGATTTGAGATTGCGTTCGTGAATTGGTTTGGTTTGTTCACCTAGAAAATAAGCTTGTGTACCTAATACAGCAGCAGCAGTCCAACCAATAATAAATAATCCAATTAAAATAGTCATAATTTATTTTTACCTCTTTCTTATAAGTTTTGTGTCTATCTGTAAATAAATGTAACGATTTTTATTAAAATGCGTCAAGCTGGCGTAAGTACGGTTTTCTACACCATAGTACTAAATAGTTTGTTTTTTAAAAGTCGAAAATAAGGATAGTCAAGCTTATGTCTTTATCTCAAACAGAAGCTAAACAACTTTTAGAACGTTTAATCTTTGACGAGCAAAAACCTCAAGAATGGGTACAGGATGTTTGGGGGTTAAGTCCTATTTTGGGAGATAGTGCAGCCAAATTGTTAGAGGTTTTTGAAGCTTTAATCAAATGTTGTCCTCAAGAGCAGTTGGAAAATTTGTTACAAAGCTATTATCAGGAAGAAGTTGAATAAGTTTAGGTTAGATTAAAGTCAATCATGTAGGATTAACTCTAAATTGAACTAAAGACCAGCATAACGCTCTTCTGCCCAGGGTTCTCCTCGACGATGATAACCATTTCGTTCCCAAAAACCTAATTCATCGTGGTCAAGAAATTCTAAACCATTAATCCACTTGGCACTTTTCCAAGCATAGAGATGAGGTACAACTAAACGCATGGGACCACCATGGTCTGCGGGTAAAGGTTCGCCGAATAAAGTGTGGGCAAAAAAGTTTTCTTCTCTTAAAAAGTCTGCTAAAGAAATATTGGTGGTGTAACCTCCGTAGCAATGCTGCATGAGATGGGTTGCTGTGGAGTTTAACTCGATTAATTCCATGAAATCCGTAACTTTAACACCAGTCCACTTGACATCTAATTTTGACCACCGAGTCACACAATGAAAGTCAGCCGTAAAATCATGTTGCGGAAGATTCATAAAATCCGACCAACTGAAGGTTTTTTCTGTCGCCAACCCCCAAACTCGGAATTTCCATTCATCGGTACTAATTTGCGGAGTTTCTCCATAGGTAAGGACAGGAAAACCCTTAGCTAAATATTGACCAGGAGGAACACGAGGATCTGCGTCTGGTGTTGGTTTTTGAAAAAACTTGCCTAACATATTTACTTTCAGTCACAATACTACTTTTTTAATAGTCTAGCTAGCTTTGCACCAAAAGTATTTAACTTGGATTGCTAGCTAGAGACTGAAACAAGTGGTTTATTCGTTGTCTTCTTCCTCTTCTTCGTCAGTGGGGTAAACAAAGCTATTAGAACGTCCAGTTAAAACTGATTTGCCTAAAGAAAGAGCTTTTTGTGCTTCTAGGGCAGCTTTTCTTTTCCAGTGAGCTTTGCGATGATTGCGTTTTGAATTAGAAGTTTTCTTCTTAGGAACAGCCATAGGGTTAAATTTAATATTAATGCACAGCCTTTCTATTGTAATTCCTTAGTTCAAAAATTACATAGCACCGACAGGAAAGATACTTTCTTCTTGAGTAAATTGACCGATATTTCCTTCTGCCAAAAACTTTTGATTGACTATTTCACGAAAAGTTTGCAAATCGGTTTGCCAAAAATTTAATCCTTGAGCGAGTCTTTCTAAACGTTGTTGTGGGTTATCACTGGCGATCGCATAATTAAAACTTCCGGCAAATAAAAGGGCAAAAACTGGCTCTTGCTGTGGTTGTTGTAATCGTGCTTCACTAATACTGAGGGTTAATTGGCATCGGTCTAATTGATAGACTAAATTAATGCCTGCCTGTACTAATCCCTTGCCTATTTCGTGCCAAGAACCTGGAGCTAAAAGAGTTTTAGTTAAATATTTATAAGGAATTTCTCCATTACTAGGAAATGGAACAATAATTTTACAACTAAAGCTTAGGGCTTGATATTCGGCATGAGGTAATTTTTCTACATATTTGCTGGTTACTAGTGGTGATTGTATGTCACTAATACTTTTACCTGTAACAGCTTCACTAATAGTAATAGTACGAGGTTGAGCAATAATATTAATTCCGTTTTGGAAGTTTAATTGAGCAAACGTTGGATTTAAGATTGGTTCTTGCGATAATTCCCAATTTTGTGGAACAATGCCACTAAATTTGAGAAAGTCTTGACTAATCATAGTAGGAGTCAAGTTTTTGGCAGCAAGAATAATGCCAATTTCTTCAATAAATTTGATAGTTGTAGCTGATTGTCGAGAAAAGTCTAAGTTTAAAGATTCCATAGTTATAACTAAGATTTGCTAGAAGTCTTTTTTCTTAAGAACGCATAGTTCTTGCCTTTACAGTTATACGTATAGACTTCCCGAAGCATCAACTAAAATAACGATAAAATTGGAGAAAATTTATCTAAAAAAAAGTGGGCAATGCCCACTCTCTCCATGCAATATTATCAAGACAACAACAGTTTTTAAGCTAAATAATTTGCTCTAGAGCAACTGAAGCAGTGGATCTGCGTCTTCTGCGAGCAGTAGATTTAACAGCCGATTTTTCTGGTGTTTGCAATAAAAAGACTACCAAAGGTCGACTTCTCAATTCTCTGCTAATTAATCTTTGTAAATTACCTTCAATTTCGATCCTAATTCCTATCCAGTCTACTTCGATTTCACCATCGATTGCCTGACTAAATTCTGACCAGCGATCGCTCAAGAATTTTTCGATACTTCTAACAATTAATTGTTGTAACAAAGATTTTTCGACTGTGGTTACCACGCCTCTTAAATGGATGGCAGGAGGAGTAATTAATTTGCCTGACCAATCCACAGCGGTAGCAACGGTAACGACACCATCTTCTGCTAGTTGTTGTCTTTCTTTCATCACTGTATCGTGGACAATTCCTGCACTATCAACTAATTCAATTCCTGAAGGGACTTGTCCTGCAATACTAATACTTTCTTCAGTTAATTCGACAATATCACCGTTATTAATTACCACTGTATTTTCGGCTGGAATACCCATTGCCTGAGCCATTTCAGCGTGTTTGACTAGCATCCGATGTTCGCCATGAACGGGAACAAAAAATTTGGGTTTGGTTAAAGCTAGCATCAATTTGTGGTCTTCTTGCGCTCCATGTCCAGACACATGGATACCTTTGTCTTTACCATAAATGACTTTAGCTCCCTGCATCATCAAGCGATCAATAGTATTAACAACGGCGATCGTATTACCTGGAATTGGATTAGCAGAAAAAACAATCGTATCTCCTGGTTTAACTCGAATATGGCGGTGATCTTTGCGAGAAATACGAGTCATTGCAGCTAAGGGTTCACCTTGAGAACCTGTTGTTAAAATAACTACTTGTTCGTCAGGGAGGCGATTGAGAGCTTTAAGCGGTTCAAATAAATCGTCTGGACATTTGATATAACCCAAATTACGAGCATGAGCAATCACATTAAGCATTGACCGCCCTACCACAACTACTTTGCGTCGATGTTTTTGTGCAAGTTGCAGAATAATATTGACTCGATGAACTGAGGAGGCAAAAGTTGTAACCATTAACCTTCCTTCAGCTTGAGCAAAGATACGGTCTAAATTGGGATAAACAGCACTTTCTGGCGGTGTATGTCCAGGAACTTCGGCATTGGTAGAATCACTCAGCAGACACAGAACTCCTTTTTCTCCATGTTCTGCCAATTTTTGCAAATCATAAGTTTCGCCATCAATCGGGGTATGGTCGATTTTGAAATCTCCCGTATGGATAACTAACCCTAAAGGTGTATTAATGGCAACGCTGAAGCTATCGGCAATCGAGTGAGTGTTACGAATAAATTCAACCAAGAAAGATTGTCCTAAACGAACTATTTCTCTTGGGGCAACGGTTTTGAGAATTGTGCGATCGCGTAATCCTGCTTCTTCCAATTTATCTTCTAGCAACGCCATCGCTAAACGAGGTCCATAAATAACTGGAATGTCAAATTGTTTAAGATGATAGGGAATCCCACCAATATGATCTTCATGACCATGGGTTACAATCATTCCTTTGATTTTGTGGCGATTTTCCCGTAAATAGGTCATGTCGGGCAATACTATGTTGATCCCGTGCATTTCATCGGTAGGAAAAGCCAAACCTGCATCTAATAAAATAATTTCGTCTTCATATTCAAAGACACAGGTATTTTTGCCAATTTCATGTAGCCCACCAAGGGGAATAATTTTAAGAGTTGGTTTGTCATTTTTGTTCATGTTTTTCCTGATTAAGTTAGTGAATTAGGCTTTTTGTCAACTAATGAGTTAGTTAATATAAAAAGATTTTTATTAAACTTTTGGTCAGTTGAATTTAAATATTTAATTTTAAATAAATAGAAATAAACAAGTAATCAGAAAGCAACAAGCTTGTGCTGACTAATTGCTAATTAGTATTTAATTGGTTTAAAAATTTGTTTGATTTTAAATTGAAGATTCTATCTTGATTATTATATATAATAGCTTTTATAGGTTATGAGTGTAATTCTATATCTATGCACTAATAATAAACTCAAAGTAAATTTAATTCCTTAAGAATTGCTTTTAATTTTTCTTTTAAATCTAATTGTAACTCACAAAGAGGCGGACGCAAACTACCAACCTGCCAACCTTGTAAGTTTAAAGCTGCTTTAACGGCAATCGGGTTGGTAGTAGCAAATAAAATTTTAAATAGAGGAAAAAGTTTTAACTGAATTTCTTGAGCTAGTTGGTTGTTGCCTTGAGCAAACGCTTCAATCATCTCTTGCATTTGTTTACCGACAAGATGACTGGCAACACTTACTACGCCTACACCTCCTACGGTTAATAAAGGTAAAGTCAGGGCATCTTCTCCAGAATAAATAGCAAAAGAATCAGGTGTTAAACGGCGAATTTGACAAGCTTGTTCCAAATTTCCACTCGCTTCTTTAATAGCAATAACATTCTCAATTTCAGCTAATCTTGCCACTGTTTCGGCTTCAAGATTACGACTTGTACGGCTTGGTACATTGTATAACATCAAAGGTAGATCGGGGCAAGCAAGCGCGATCGCTCTAAAATGTTGATATAGTCCTTCTTGGGGAGGTTTATTGTAATAAGGAACGACTTGCAAAGAACCATCTAAGCCTAATTTAGCTGCTTTCTGAGTTGCTGCGATCGCTTCTTGGGTTGAGTTTGAGCCAGTCCCCGCAATAATTTTAGCGCGATGTCCTACAGCTTTTTTAACCACTTGGAATAATTCATACTCTTCATCCCAACTTAAAGTGGGAGATTCTCCTGTAGTTCCACAGATTACTAAACCGTCATTGCCATTGTCTACCAAGTGAACAGCTAATTTTTCTGCTACTTCATAGTCTACACTTCCGTCATCTGCAAACGGGGTCACCATTGCCACTAATACTCTGCCAAAAGGTTCATAACTCATAAGGAATCAATACGCACAATTTCAAATCAGCAACTAGGGTTTTATATAAAAAGAGAAGCTAAAGTACAGAAAAATCTGGTTACTTTTTCTGTCAACCATCAAAATAAAAAGTTATTTTTTTAGACTACAACTTTTTTATGATTAGCTATTTTCAACCAATTTTCTTGAAGTAGTAATTCAGCAATTTGAATTGCATTTAAAGCTGCTCCTTTACGAATTTGGTCACCACAAAGCCACAATTCTAAACCACAAGGATGGGATAAATCTTGACGAATCCGTCCTACTAATACCTCATCTTTACCTGTAGCATCAATAGGCATTGGGAAATAATTAGCTTGCCAATCTTCGACTAATTTTACTCCTTTGGCTTTGGCAATAATTTCTTTAGCCTGTTCAACAGCAAAAGGTTGCTCAAATTCTAAATTGATAGCTTCAGAATGCGCTCTTAAAACTGGCACGCGGACACAAGTAGCACTCAAGCGTAACTGGGGGGCATTAAAAATTTTTCTAGTTTCATTGATCATTTTCATTTCTTCTTCACAATATCCTTGCTCGTTGAGAGGAGAATTGTGAGGAAAAAGATTGAACGCTAAAGGATAAGGCAAAATTTCAGGTTGAGGAGTTTCACCAGCCAAAATAGCTTGGGATTGAGTTTTTACTTCTTCCATTGCTCTAGCACCAGCACCAGAGGCAGATTGATAAGTAGAGACTACCACCCGTTTAATCGGTTGAACTTGGTGGAGAGGATAAATAGCTACTCCCATCAAAATTGTGGTGCAATTAGGATTCGCAATAATACCTTGATGTTTTGCTGCTGCTTCGGGATTAATTTCAGGAACAACTAAAGGCACTTCTGGGTTCATCCGAAAGGTGCTAGAGTTATCAATCACAACTGCCCCTGCTGCTACTGCTTTGGCTGCCCAAGTTTTTGAGGTAGAACCACCTGCCGAAGCTAAAACTAAATCTACATCCTGAAACGAATCTTCGGTAACTGCTTCTACTTCAAGTTCTTCCCCACCGTAGTTAATTTTTGTTCCTGCTGAACGAGGAGAAGCCAACAGCTTAAGATTTTTTAGAGGAAACTGACGAGTTGCTAATAATTCCAGTAGTTCTTGTCCTACTGCTCCTGTTGCTCCCAAAATAGCGACATTAATTCCACCAGACAATGATTTAAACCTCCCCTTGAGATTACGTTCCCAAATATGCCTCGCGCTTGAGCGAGAGCGTGATTACTATTTAAGTTTTATTTTATGAATTATGAATTAGAAATGATGATTAAACTACTCTTAAGCTATATTGATTAAAGCTAATTTAATATTTGTTAATCTTACCAGATGAGTGAGCTTCTCTAGTTCACTTTTACAGTCTGAAACAATTCTTCAATTTGCTTATTGGCTTGATTGATACACAGTTTAGGTTAATTTAACGCCAATAGCTCAAATTATTTTTTTCTTTCTCGACCATAGGATGTAATATTATCAACTATTGGTCGTTAAGCCACCACTTTGAAAAATTAGAGCTAACTTAGTCCGTTTAGGTAGCCAAAAAATCAAAATTTTGCCAGCCTAGTGGAATCAACCTACTTCTTATTGATAAGATAGCATAGCTACGAGGAGTCTTAAGCTAATTTTTAAGTTAATTACTCCTCGCTTCAAGACATAATTAAACTAAAGTAGTTACTAAGTAGAACCATCAATGAAAGTAACCCAGGAAAAGCTTCCTGACAGCCAAATAAAATTAGAAATAGAAATTTCAGGAGAAACTTCTCGCAGTACCTACGAAAAAGTAGTACAAAACCTCGCCCGTTCCAGCAATATTCCTGGGTTTCGCCAAGGTAAAGTCCCACGGCAAGTTTTGCTGCAAAGAATTGGTACTCAAAGAATTAAAGCAGCAGCTTTAGAAGAATTAATTCAAACTAGTTTGGCAGAAGCAATCAAACAAGAATCAATTGAAGCGTTAGGCAACTATCAGCTTCGTTCCAATTTTGATGAATTGATTCAAAATTATCATCCTGGTGAACCAATTGTTTTTTCTGCTGCGGTAGATATTCCGCCTACGATAGAATTAGGCGATTATCAAACTATTAATGTTAAAGCAGAAGAATCAGTTTACGCTCCGGAACAGGTAGATGATTTTATTGAACAACGTCGTGCGCAACAAGCTGATTTAGTTCCAATTGAAGATCGTCCTGCTCAAATGGGAGATATTGCCATTATTGATTTTAGTGGCAAACTAATGTCCGAAGGAGAAGAAGGAACTGAGATCGAAGGCGGTAGTGCTACTAACTTCCAAGTTGAGATTGCTGAAGGTAAACTCATTCCAGGCATGGTGGAAGGGGTTGTCGGGATGAAACCAGAAGAGACTAAAGAAGTCTCGGTAACTTTTCCCGAAGATTATCCCAAAGAAGATTTAGCTGGAAAACCTGCCGTTTTTTCTATTACTCTTAAAGAACTCAAAGCTAAAGAATTACCAGAGCTTGATGACGACTTTGCTCAAGAAGTAAGTGAGTTTGAAACCTTTGCTGAGTTAAAAGAATCTTTAGAGAAACAATTCCAAGAAAAGGCAGCCAACGAAACAAAAAATAATATTAATGAGGCTATTATCAATGCCTTAGTTGAAAAAAGCAAAGTAGATTTACCAGAAACTTTAGTTCAAGAAGAAGTAACCCAAGTACTGACTCAAACGTTGGTACAAATGCAACAAATGGGTTTAGATGTTAAAAGGTTAGTGAATGCCGATAGCATTCCTAAAATGAGAGCTAATGCTCGTCCAGAAGCGATTGAAAATCTGCAAAAAAACTTAATAATTTTAGAAATTGCCAAAAGAGAATCCTTACTGCCTAGTGAAGCAGAGATTGTCAAAAAAATGGCAGAAATTGAGCAAGAACTTTCTGGTCAAGATGTTGATCGCGATCGCTTGAGAAAAATGGTTGAAGAAGATTTGACTAGGGATAAAACCCTTGATTGGTTAAGAGAAAAAGCTCAAGTTGAATTAGTTCCTAGTGGTTCTTTATCAGAAGTAGAAGAACAAGTAGAAACAGAAGCAGAAATAGAAACTGAAGTAGAAAACAGTTAAGTTAATTAAAGGAGAAGTGATTAAACTTCTTCTTTTTTATCTAACAAACTGGGCTAATAATTAATTTGCTTAGAGGGGATATCCCCACCCTACTGTCTGCAACAATTAAAGTAGATAAGGCATAATATTCAACAGAGGGATAGACTTAAACTCAGAAAAATTACGCAAAAATTACCCAATAATTATATTAGACCAAAATAGTTAACAAAAATATATGTGGGAATCGCGATCGCCTTATAACTACTTAACTAGCCAACGTAACCAAGAAGTTTATTCTTTAAGTAACGTTGTCCCAATGGTAATTGAGCAATCCGGCATCGGAGAAAGAGCGTTTGATATCTACTCCCGATTATTACGAGAGCGAATTGTTTTCCTTGGGACACCAATTGACGATAAAGTTGCCGATTCGATAGTAGCCCAGTTATTGTATTTAGAAGCAGAAGACCCAGAAAAAGATATTCAATTGTATATCAATTCTCCAGGGGGATCGGTATATTCTGGTATGGCGATTTATGATACCATGCAGCAAATTCAACCAGACGTTGTCACTATTTGCTATGGTATAGCTGCTTCTATGGGGGCGTTTCTCCTCTCTGGTGGGACAAAAGGCAAAAGAATGGCATTGCCAAGCTCAAGGATTATGATCCATCAGCCTTTAGGGGGCGCACAAGGTCAAGCAGTAGATATAGAAATTCAGGCAAGAGAAATTCTCTACATTAAAAAGAGACTTAATGACTTGATTGCCGAACATACAGGTCAACCTTATGACAAAATAGCTGCTGATACAGAGCGAGACTTTTATATGTCAGCCCAAGAAGCCCAAGAATATGGCTTAATCGATCAAGTAATCATTAGACAACAACTAGCAGATCCTAAAGTTCCAGTAACATCTCTCTAACTTAGCAAGAGGCGCATATGTCTAAATACGACTCTCATCTTAAATGTTCGTTTTGTGGCAAATCTCAGGAGCAAGTCCGTAAACTAATTGCGGGTCCTGGGGTTTACATTTGTGATGAATGTGTTGAATTATGTAACGAAATTTTGGATGAGGAGTTAATTGAAGAAGGAATGCCGATGTCTCCGGCTGCGCCTCGTCTAGATAACAAAACCCCGAAAAAACGCGCTCGCGTAGGAGGAATTTCTTTTAGAGATATTCCTAAACCTAGAGAAATCAAGCGATATTTAGATGAACACGTGATTGGACAGGAAGAAGCTAAAAAAGTTCTTTCTGTAGCAGTTTACAACCATTACAAACGTTTGAGTTTAGCAGGAACTGATAAAGAACGTGGTGAAGATTCAGTCGAGCTACAAAAATCGAATGTCCTGTTAATGGGTCCAACTGGTTGTGGTAAAACTTTACTAGCTCAAACTTTAGCTAAAATTCTGGACGTACCTTTTGCGGTAGCTGATGCTACAACTCTTACTGAAGCTGGTTATGTCGGGGAAGATGTTGAAAATATTTTATTACGTTTACTGCAAGTAGCTGACTTGGATGTAGAAGAGGCGCAACGAGGGATTATTTACATTGATGAGATTGATAAAATAGCCCGCAAGAGCGAAAATCCCTCCATTACTCGTGATGTTTCAGGTGAAGGCGTACAACAAGCCTTATTGAAAATGTTGGAAGGAACAATAGCTAATGTACCGCCTCAAGGAGGAAGAAAACATCCTTACCAAGATTGTATTCAAATCGATACCAGCAACATTTTATTTATTTGTGGTGGAGCTTTTGTTGGTTTAGATAAGGTGGTAGAACGCCGTCTGGGTAAAAAATCGATGGGCTTTATCCAAAATGGCGAAACTCCTTCTAAAGAAAAGCTAGCAACTGATATCTTACAGCAACTTCAACCAGACGATCTGGTTAAGTTTGGGATGATTCCAGAATTTGTCGGACGTATTCCCGTCAACGCAGCTTTAGAACCTTTGGATGAAGAAGCATTGGTAGAAATTCTCACCCAACCGCGTAACGCTTTAATCAAGCAATATCAAAAGCTATTGCGGATGGACAGCATTCAATTAGATTTTGAAGATGAAGCAGTTAGAGCGATCGCACAAGAAGCTTATCGCAGAAAGACAGGTGCAAGAGCTTTACGTGGTATTGTAGAAGAATTGATGTTGGATATTATGTACGAGTTACCTTCCCGTAAGGATGTACGTCGCTGCGTCGTGACAAAAGAAATGGTAGAAAAACGCTCTACTGCTGAGTTATTGCTTCATCCTACTTCTTTTAGAAAGCCAGAATCAGCTTAAAAATTAAAAATTAACAAGGTAAATAAGTTTTTGGTTAGTGGTTAGTAAAAATAAAAGTAATAACACAGAGCTAACAATTAACCAATGACAAATCACAAAGGACAAACTATTGATATTCGTGGTGTAGAGCATTATTACGAATGGATTCATCAAGGAAACTTGGGTGCCAAACCAGTCATGGTGTTTATTCATGGTTGGGGAGGATCGGCAAGATATTGGCGGGATATTGCTACCGCCTTATCGGATCGATTTGATTGTTTGCTTTACGATTTGCGTGGTTTTGGACGTTCTCCTTTACCCTCTGTTCCTATAGATTTGAGTTATGAGTTAGAAGAATATGGCGAAGATTTAGCTATTTTATTAGCTTCTTTGGGTTTGAATGAAGTATATATTCATGCTCATTCAATGGGTGCTTCTGTCGCAACTTTATTTATCAATCGCTACAGTGAGAAAGTTAAACAAGCTATTTTGACTTGTAACGGGATTTTTGAATACGATGAAAAAGCATTTGCTGCTTTTTATAAGTTTGGTGGTTATGTAGTTAAGTTTCGCTACAAGTGGTTTTTAAAGATTCCCTTTGCCGACAGAATGTTTATGGCAAGGTTTTTAGCTCGTGCGATCGCACCTGAAGAAAGGCGTGCTTTTTTAGAAGATTATTTAATGGCAGATTATCAAGCAGCGTTGAATACTATTTTTACTTGTGTCAGTAAAAAGGCTGTAGAAATAATGCCTCAAGAGTTTGCCAAGATTTCAGTACCGACGTTGATGGTTTCTGGTGAGAAGGATATTATTATTCCTGCGGTAATGGGAAGACAAGCAGCAGCATTGAATGACAAGATTGAATATGTGGAGATTGCTAATACGGCGCATTTCCCTATGTTGGAGGATCGGGAGAGTTATTTGCAAGTAGTGAACGAGTTTTTGAAGGTTGAGAGTGTAGTTTGATTTCACGCAGAGGCACAGAGGCACAGAGAGAAAATGCTTTACGAACAAGATTTTTATGCCTGGACAATTGCCACAGCTAAAGGTCTACGGGAACGGGATTTAACGAACCTAGATTGGGATAATCTGATTGAGGAGATTGAAAGTTTGGGGAGGCAGGAAAAAAGAGAGCTAATTAATCGTTTAATTATTTTAGTAATGCATTTATTAAAATGGCAATATCAGCCTAATAAACGCTCGCGTAGTTGGGAGTTAACTATTAAAATTCAACGACTTGATGTAGAAAATTTGCTCTCAGATAATCCTAGTCTTAAATCTTATATAAAAGAAGCAATTTCGTCTGGTTACAATAAAGCAGTTTTGAAAGCAGCGCAAGAAACTGGGTTGGGAATCGAAGTTTTTCCTTCTGAATGTATATATTTTGACAAGATTAGAGTAGATCTAAAGCAATTAGTAGTGCTTGATCTAATTGAGTTATGGTAGTATCGCTAAGTCTACCTCGTAGACGAATTAGTCTTGTTTTAGACAATACTCGTATTTGATCTGCCATAGCGATAGAATCATTGACCAATCCACCATTGGGAGGTTCAATTAATACCTGAGTAGGATACACTCGTTTACCAGATTGATAAGTAGTGCAGGGGACGGCTAAAACTACAGGACTATAAGCATTAATCACATCACGACTGACAATAATCACTGGGCGAGTCCCCCCTTGCTCTGAACCCTCCACAGGTTCTAAACGAGCATCATAAACATCTCCTCGCTTCATTCTTGTTCCTCTAACTTCAAAGCTTCCCAACTTGCTGGAGCAAACTCTGCTTCCATTTTTAGTACTTCTGCTTGATATTCAGGATTTTGAGCCATTTCAGCTAATTCAGCATCAATTTCTGCTCTTTTTAAGGTAGCTAATTCATGTCGCAGAGCTTGGGCAATAAACTCTGCTCTGCTTTTCGCTTTTCCTTGATTTACAACTAAATCTGTGGCTTCTATTAGTTCAGCAGGCAAACTAATGGTTGTCCGAATCGTTGGTTCTTTCATTTTGATGCTTAGTTTGATAATTAGTATGATGTCAATTATAACATCAGTTTAGGCATCAAGTATTTACAAGGATAGGATTGGTGCAGTCGCGTTTCTCAATTTCGTGCAAAGACGCAGACAGACTTGTTGGCTTGGAGTTAAGAGCGATCGCGCTTTTTAACTATTTGTTGTATATTGATTGATTATTGGGGAAAAATTAAATTAGATAATCAATTACTTTTTAAATAACTTGAGTTTACAAAAGCTAAATATTAAAGATCATTATCGAAGCGATCACAATAATATTAGACTTGTTGCGTAATAAAATTTGAAACGGCTGAAAAACTTACCAGATATGGCTTACGGATATTTGCGTTTGGAAATCGCTGAATAGCTTGATTGACAAAGGTTTTAGCCACTTTTTTAGCTTAATTCGCAACAAGTCTAATGTAATTGATGATAATGTTCGTTTGGCACTGGAAGCAGGAATCTATACTATTTGTAAACGCAACAGCCAACCACAACCAGAAAATAGCAGAGAAATATTAGATATTCTAAGCCAATATGCTGAAGTGGGCTTAAAAGCACTTAAGCAACGTTGGGAAGGTAAAGTGAGCCTTCAAATTCAAGATGATATTCGTAAAATTATTAATTTTGCCTAGTTAGTTCAAACAAATCAACCATTTTCCTGTTATCGTCAAATCTAGTTGTTCAATAATTTATATAAAAAAATTAGTTTGATAACATGACCCAGGCACAAACTTCATTGTCAGCCTCGCGTAATGTCTCTGAGTTGATTACGGATATTGAAAAGTTAATCAAAGAAATTCAAGAATTGTATTGTCTCGATGAAGTCCCCTGGATTCTTGGGTACTCAGGTGGTAAAGATTCCGGCACGGTATTACAGCTAATTTGGAATGCGATCGCTAGTTTACCACAAGAGAAAAGAACTAAAAAAATTTATGTCATCACTACAGACACTTTGGTAGAAAACCCAATTGTGGCAGCTTGGGTTAATCAGTCTCTAGAACAAATAAAAATTGCTGCTCAAAAACAAAATATTCCAGTAGAACCTAATTTGTTGACACCAGAGTTAAAGTATAGATTCTGGGTCAATCTAATTGGCAGAGGTTATCCAGCACCACGCCACGGGTTTCGTTGGTGTACAGAAAGATTAAAAATTCGTCCTACTAATGATTTTATCCGTAATGTCATTAGAGTTAGTGGTAGGGTAGTTTTAGTTTTAGGAACTCGCAAAGCTGAAAGTACTAAACGTGCTGCAACAATGGCTAAGTATGAAACAGTCAAAGTCAGTGAGCTATTAGGTTCTAATTCCAAATCTTTCAATTTTTTACACTACAGTGATACTTTACCGGATGCGGTAATTTATAGTCCGATTCAAGATTGGCGTACCGATGAAGTCTGGATGTACCTAATGCAATGGGAAAATCCTTGGGGTGATAACAACAAAGACTTATTTGCCATGTATCGCGGTGCGACTGCTGATAATGAATGTCCCCTAGTAGTCGATACCTCTACTCCCAGTTGTGGTGATTCTCGCTTTGGTTGTTGGGTATGTACGATGGTAAATAAAGATAAATCGATGGAGGCGATGATTCAAAACGATGAAGAGAAGGAGTGGTTACAGCCTCTATTAGATATTCGGAATGAACTCGATATTCAAGATGATAGAGATAAAAGAGATTTTCGCCGTATCTATGGAAGAGTCGAACTATTTGAACGAAACAAAGACGGAAAAACTTCAATTGAACCGATACCGGGACCATATACTAAAAAATGGCGAGAATATTGGTTAAGAAGAGTATTGGAAGCACAAGTGCAGGTACGTCAAACTGCACCAGAAGCATACCGAGATCTTACTTTAATTACTCCTGAAGAGTTGAGTGAAATTCGGCGCATCTGGTTGGAAGAAAAACACGAGTTTGATGATAGTTTGCCTCGCATTTATCAAGAAGTGACAGGAGAAACTTTTGTGGATGTTCGAGTTGGTGCCGATGAAAAATTATTGGGTAGTGATGAATGGGAAATTTTAGAAGAAATCTGTGATGATGAAATGCATTTGGAATTGATGTCAAAATTGTTGGATACAGAGAGACAATTCTATACTAAGTCTCGTCGCGTTGGTATTTATGAAAAGTTAGAAAAATGTTTTGAAACTAGTTCTAGAGGAAAAGAAGACGCGATTGAAAATGCCCATCACAAACGAGAACTAAAAAATGCTGCCCTTGAAGGAAAAGTGGAAGAAGTTAGAGAAAAAATTAAGGAATTGACGAAGTCGAAGCAGACTCCACCGTTGCAGGGTGGAGTACCTTCGACCAATAAAAAGCAAATATCAAAAGAAAAATCTCAACCAATAAAAACAACTTGGGGAGATATTAAGTTTGCTAGCAAAAAAAGCGACTAAAATTAAAAGCTTGCTGGATTAATTTCAATCTGGAATTTTATCGCAATTCTGTACCATACCATAACTCCATCTGTGTTTATCCGTGTTTATCTGCGGATAATATTTGGTTCAATGAATAAAATACTTAGTTTAATAATCAGTGGATTTTTTTCACTCAGTTTAATTCCTTCTGATAGTTTAGCTCAAGAAAAATCACCAATGATCGCAGGTACAAAAATAAGTTTAATACCACCACAAGGATTTGTGTCTGCAACTCGTTTTCCTGGTTATCAGCAGGAGGAAACTAATAGTTCAATTGTCGTTACAGAAATTCCTGCGCCTATTTCTGAGTTAGCATCTGATTCAACAAATGCTGAAGAATTAGCAAAAAAGGGAATGGTATTATTGAAACAAGAACAAGTTACAGTAGATCGAAAAGATGCAATTTTACTGGAGGTTCAACAATCAGCTTATGGTATAGATTTTAATAAATGGATTTTGTTATTAGGCAATCAAAGTGAATCTGTTTTAGTGACAGCTACTTTTCCTCAAGAGTTACCATCAGAATATTCAGAAAGTTTAAAAAATAGTCTTTTGACAGTTCAATGGAATCAAACACAAACTGCTGTTGCAACTGATGGTTTAGAATTTACTCTAGAAGAAACTGGAGATTTAAAACTGGCTCAAAGATTAGGTAATAGCTTAATTTACACTAAGAATGGAGTTTTTCCAGCTAAATCAATTAATGATCCATTGTTTGTAGTTGCGCCTTCGGTTGCACCTCAATATCAAGAGTTAGAAGATTTTGCGCGCCAACGGTTATTAAAAACTGACAATTTAACTGAAATTGAGATCGAAACTGGAAATAAAATTGTCATTAATAACCTTGATGGTTATGAAATTATTGCTATAGGTAAAGATATTAAATCTAAAAATCCAGTAGCAATTTATCAAGTAATATTATCCGATCAAAATGCTTACTATTATTTAATGCAAGGACAAGTTGATACTCGCTATAATTCTCAATATTTACCAATATTTAAAAAGTTAGCTCGTTCTTTTAAAAGAAAATAAATTTATTTTTACTTTAATAAATATTCATAATGATTTTTACCGAATTAGTTTTAGAAAATTTTGGAGTTTATGCAGGTCGTCATTTAATTGATTTAAGACCCAAAAATAATGATAATCTCAGTCCCATTATTTTAATTGGTGGTATGAATGGTGGTGGAAAAACTACTTTAATCGATGCGATTAGATTAGCTTTATACGGACAAAGAGCGCAATGTTCTACTAGAGGTAATTTAGGTTATGGTGATTTTTTAACTCAGTCGGTTAATAGTCAAACTAGTTTAGGAAAAATTACTCAAATTGAATTAAGTTTTGAACATATTGTAGAAGATTGTTGGCAGGAATTTAAAATTGTTCGTGCTTGGAATAAATATCCTCAAGATGGTAAAGATAGCTTAAGTATTATTGTTGAAGGTAATTATGATAATGGTTTGGCTGAAATTTGGGATGAGTATGTAGAGAATTTATTGCCTTTAGGTATTTCTAATTTATTTTTATTTGATGGAGAACAAGTCAAAGAATTAGCTGAATTAGAAATACCACCACCAACAGTAGTAGACGCAATTTCTGCTTTGTTAGGTTTGGAATTGGCAGAAAAGTTATCAGTCGATCTAGAAGTTTTAGTTAGCAGAAAAAGAAAAGCTTTAGCCAATCAAGAACAGTTAGCAACTTTACAAGAGATTGAAGAAAAATTAAAACATAAAGAACAACATAAAGAAGCATTTAAACAACAATTAAAAGATTTAGAAAAACAACTAAAAGCTGCTTACAAAGAAAAAGACCGTGCTTACAATAAGTTTAGAAAAGAAGGTGGTAAAATTGCTTCTGAAAGAAGTCAATTAGAAAATAAAATTAAAGACTTAAATAATGGAGCGGAAAAAGAAAGGGAACAATTAAGAGAGTTAGCTGCTGGCAGTTTACCTTTATTATTAATTTCACCTTTACTATCTGAAATTAAACCCCAAGGAGAACAAGAGTTAAAAACTCAACAATTTAAACAAGCTAAGAATATTTTAGATGAACGTGATCGCAAGTTATTGAATTATTTAAATTCACTTTCTTTACAACCAAACTATATTGATCGCATTAAAGATTTTATTGCCGAAGAAAATCAAGTTTTAACTACTTATATTCAAGAGCAAGGAGCGAATTTACTAGGTATAGATGAAGATAATTTAAAACTATTAACTACTTTAATTGAAGAACGGTTACCCCAGCAACAAAAACAAGCTCAAGCAAGTTTAGAACAAATAAAACAATTACAATTAGAAATAGATAATACAGATAAACAACTAGCGATCGCAGCATCCCCTGAAGATTATCAGAAATTAGATCGAGCAGTCCAAAATACTCATAAAAAAGTTTTAGAATGTCAAGCAGAAATAGATTTAGTTCAAAATAATTACAATAATCTGGAAAGGGAAATTGAACTGATTAAAAAAGAATTAAAAAATTATAGTGAAACAGTTATAGATCGAACTAACGACGAACATATTATTCAAGCAGCAGCTAAAGTACAACAAACTTTAACCTTATTTCGAGAAAAATTAATTCTCAAAAAACTCAACAAATTAGAAGTAGAAGTAACAGAATGTTTTCGCTATTTACTCCATAAATCGAATTTAGTTCATCGAGTAGCTATTGATAGTGACAGTTTCCGTTTGTCTCTTTACGATCCTAATGGTTTACCTTTACCAAAACAACGTCTTTCCGCAGGAGAAAAACAATTACTTGCGGTTGCTTTTTTGTGGGGTTTAGCTAGAGTATCAGGTAAAAATTTACCAATTGTGATTGATACTCCTTTAGGAAGATTAGATTCTTCTCATCGCCATAATTTAGTAGAAAGATATTTTCCTACAGCTTCCCATCAAGTTATTTTACTTTCAACTGATACAGAAATTGGCAAACGAGAAGTACAACAATTAAGAGAAAGTAATGCGATCGCGGTAGAATATTTACTCAAGTACGATTCTGAACAACGTCAAACTACATTGCAAACAGGCTATTTTTGGTGAGTAATTGCTACTAAAACTTAGATAAATTTAAAACAAAACCAGGTAAAATATTCTCTCCCAATAACTTAGCAGGAAGTTGAACTATTTCCACCGCTTGATTCAAACGATAAATGAACACTTGGTTATTTTGAGGATCAATTAACCAGCCTAGGGACAAACCACTATTTAAATATTCTCGCATTTTATCTTGTAAAGGTTGAAGAGCATCGCTTTGAGAACGCAATTCAATCACAAAATCAGGACAAATTGGCGGAAAACCCTTTTTTTCTTTGTCTGTTAAAGCATTCCAGCGATCATTTTTAATCCAAGCTGCATCGGGAGAGCGGTCGCCACCGTTTGGTAAACTAAAAATAGTTGAAGAACTAAAAACTATACCTAATTGTGTTTGACGATTCCAAAGATTGAGATCAGTAATTAAATCTGCTTCTCGCTGTCCACTTTCTCCTCCTACAGGTGGCATAATTACCAATTCTCCTTTAGCAGTACGTTCTAAATTCCAGTTTTGATTGACTTGACAAAGAATATAAAACTGTTCGTCTGTCAATCCAACTTTGTCTAAATTTAAAATTACTGCTGTCACTCTGCTTACCCTTAATTTTTAGTTTTTATCGCTCAAAATCAATTCAACTATTAATTTATAGCGTTTCTCATAGTTGTAAGGTACCGTTGAGACTCTGGTTTTTGTGAATTGTTAATGGTTGATTGTTGCTTATAAATTCTTCTTTCTAACTTCAGACTTAGTTAATGGGTGTACCTCACGAGTCTAAGAATTGCTATAATTTTTTACACTTACGCCATTGGATTTATTTCTTTAACGAATAGTCACATTTAAGGTTAATCCTGTCATTCGCCAAGTTGCATAACATTGTTGAAATAATTCATCACTGGCAGTAGTTAAATCTCCATCAGCGTCAACAATTCCTCCCCGAATTAATTTTCCGCCATGGGTTTTTAAATTTAAGCGCATCTCACCATTTTCTTCTCGATCTAAAATTAATTTTCCTCTAGCTAAAACTTGTCCTGCTCGACTGACAATTGCACACTCCATAGTTTAATTAGTTTATCAATTACTATAATATTTTAATATATTTACTGATAATATTAGTTAATATTTAAATTTAAGCTCAACTAATTTCCTAAAAGTTTTTCCATATAAAATTGCTTGAATTTACAACCATTATACAATCTTTCTTGTTCTTTAATTACAACAAATCCTTTGACTTTGAAAAACGGCATAGCTGTAACACTTGCATCTAAAAATAACAAAGGAATTCGGTATTTTTTAGCCTCTGATTCTATTTTTTTAATCAGCAAAGAACCAATGCCTTTTCCTTGCCATTGATGATGAACATAAAAACAATCAATATATCCTGTTGTTTTAAAGTTAGTAAATCCAACAATAATATGATTTGCTTCTACAACATAAACTAAATAACTACTAAAACGTTCCTGCCAAAATAATTCGTTTTTAATTTCTCCAGCCCAGGCTTCAATTTGTTCCCTGGTGTAATCTCGTGAATTAATTTGATGAATAGTATTATAAAATAAACGAGAAATTTCAGATAAGTCTGATTTGCGATATTCTCTCACAATCATTTTTTTAATTAATCAAGTAAATGATAATTTTTCACCTAAAAATTGTTGATATCCTTGAACTAATTTTTGTTTACCTTCCCGTTCAACAATAGTGCCATGAGCCATAATTACTCTTTCAAAATCCCAATTTAAAATTGTTTTAATTGATTGTTTTAACTGAGTTTTATTATCGATAGCTAATTTTTCTAAAATAGTTGGACTTAAAGTAAGATAACCTCCAAGTATTCTAGTTGCAAGCTGAGTTGTCAAAGGAAAACTGTTATCAAAATGAAAAGCAGTATCTGTCAGAATTAAAGTTTTGCTCTTGATATGAAAAAAGACTACTTCATTAAGAGGTGATATTTTAGGTATATCTAAAATTTTAAAGCCTGCAAATAAGCAATATTCTAATTCATTATCAAACTTGATTAAATCTTGAGCGAGAACTTGATCGACTACTAAATCTTTTCTTTTTAATTCTAATCCAGGAGCAACTAATAGTTTAGCTTGAGGATAAGCATCCTGAAAATCTGCAACATAGAGATGATGATAAAGATTAGGAGCTACAATCCAAGTAACTTTTCCTAACTGATTAATTTGTTCAATATTTTTTGCATCGGTTTTGATAGGAGAAATAACCAATAATTGGGAATCGGCTAAACAAATTATCGTCATTCTAGTGCCGACTTCCAAGCCATAATATTTTTGTGATTGTTCTTGAACCCAGATATTTTCAGCAACTTTTCTGATCATTATTATTTAATTAATAACTATATAAAAAACATAAAAAAAATATTTTTAAATGGCAGCAAGTAGGACATCTTATTACTCAAAATTAAAATTGATTTCTCTTTTAGTAAAAGGTAACTCATGATTAATCGCATCTATTTCTTCCTGTTCCATTTGATTAATCTCATCAATATAATTACGCAAAATTTGATTCATCCTGCGATTATAAAAGCGGTGCAAACTATAATTAGGAGTAGCAGGAAAACCTCTTCTTTTCTTATGACTTCCTCCCGCACCAGGGTCAAACATGGTAATACCATTATTAATCGCCCATTCAATTGGTTTGTAATAACAAGCCTCAAAATGTAAACAATTATATTCTTCAAAACAACCCCAATAACGTCCATACAAATTGTTGCCTTTAGTTAGACAAAAAGACATTCCTACAGGTTTCTTATCATCGTCTTCTTGATAAGCTGCAATTAAGACAACGCGATCGCTATAATTAGGATAAAGTTGTTCAAAAAATTTACGAGTGAGATATTTACTTCCCCAATAAAATTTATCGCACGTACTACTATAAAAACGATAAATTAAAGGATAGAAATAATGAGGAATCTCTTCTCCTGCTAATACTTTTATCTCTAAGCCAGCGTTTACCACCGCTTTTCTTTCCCGTTTAATATTGCGACGCTGATTAGCATTAAACATTTGAAGATAATCATCAAAACTCTTAAAATTCTGATTACCCCAAATATAACTATGATGTAACCAACTACTAAAACCGTAATTTTCCATTAATACTCGCCAGTCAGGATCGACAAACAGAAAATTACAACTAGAAATTCGATTGCGATCGCAAAAATGATCAATTGCTGCTACCATTAATTCAGTCAGTTCTTCTTCATCTTCTCCAGGCGCAATTAAAAATCTGTATCCAGTCGCGGGAGTAAAAGGAATCATTCCCACCAACTTAGGATAATATTCAACTCTCAAACGATAAGACAAATCAGCCCATTGATGATCGAAAACAAATTCACCATAACTATGGCTTTTAAGATAAAAAGGTGCAGCAGCAATTAATTGTCTATCTCGCCACACAGTCAGGTGACAAGATTGCCATCCCGTCCGAGGAATAGCACTACCAGAAGTTTCTAAATTATTGAGCCATTCCCATTCCAAAAAAGGTGTGTTAAGCGGTAAAGCTAAAGCATCCCACTCTGCTTGAGGAATTTCGGCAAGATTTGAGAGCCAGGTAATAGAATATTTAGGCTTGATTTGTTCAACCATAACTTATAAAAGAGAAAGATTACCAATTAATCTTAAGCCTAATGCAATCTTTCTGAATGTTGCAGTCACAACATCTCGAATTTATCAAGAATTTAGACAGTAAATTAATTTATTATTAATAAAGGCAAAAAAAACAGTTTTGAATTTTGTGAGCCATCATCTTCTTCACGTAAAGACTCCTTATCTCAAAAAAGATAAATATTAGATAAGTTATTTAAGTTACCTTTTCTCTCTTAATCAGGAGTAGGGAACTTTTATTAAACTTTATTCGTCATCACTTTGTTGTAAGTGTTTTTTTAAAATTATAAATTGAGATTTTAAGCAATCAAAATACTTTTTCTTACATAGATATATGCTATTGCCAATCTAAATCTTTACACAATAGCCATAGATTATCAGTGCCTAGTCTAAAAACATAAGGTGCTTACAAAAGTAAAAATATTAGTTAAATTATGTAAAGCACAACCAAAGCACATTGATTTTTTTTAAAAATAAAATTGCCTTTTTACAAGAAATTTACAGATACTTTGTAAGTTTATTTTTAAGAGCCTAACTATAATTGAACTTTATGCAAACAGTTAAACCAGTATCATCATCAAGAGAGAATTTTCCTCTCTATGTAACTCGTAACTCAGGCTTCCGTTTACATCAAGCGACCTTAGTTATACTTGTTATGATTGGTTTTTTTGCAGCAATTTCTCTTTCTTGGTTATTCGGTAATAATCATGTCACCGAATTGTTTGCTAGTTTGCAGCTAGTTCAAGAAAATCCTCCCAGTTGGTTGATACCACCTCAGTTAGGCAATAAATACTATCTCTTAGTACCGACCCTGGTACTGTTTTTTTTGGCGCAAGGGATTATGAGAGTTTCCCCTACACCTCAAACTTGGTCACGCCGAATAGTTGTTTCAATTTTATTGATTTTACTCGTTCGCTATCTAATATGGCGAGTATTATCTACCCTTAATCTTGCAGATCCCGTTAATGGAACTTTTAGTCTGCTGTTGTTGGTAATGGAATTACTAACTATATCGGGAGCAATTATTCAATTACTCTTGATGTTCTCAGTTAAAAACCGTCATCGTGAAGCAAATCGATACAGCGAAGCAGTTGAACAAGGTAGTTATGTTCCCTCAGTCGATATTTTAATCCCTACCTATAATGAACCCGACTTTATCTTGAAACGAACTATCGTTGGATGTCAGGCTTTAGATTATCCTCACAAACAAATTTATCTCTTAGACGATACCAGAAGATCGGAAATCAAACAATTAGCACAGCAATTAGGTTGTCACTATATTACTAGACCTGATAATTCTCATGCTAAAGCAGGAAATTTAAATCATGCCCTTGCCCAAACTCATAGCGAACTAGTTGTAGTTTTTGACGCTGATTTTATTCCCACTACTAATTTCTTAAAACGCACAGTTGGCTTTTTTCAAAATCAAAAAATCGGTTTAGTTCAAACTCCTCAAAGTTTTTATAATTGCGATCCTATTGCCAGAAATTTAGGCTTAGAAGCTGTTTTAAATCCTGAAGAAGAAGTATTTTATCGTCAAGTAGAACCAATCAAAGATGGTGTAGGTAGTGTAGTTTGTGCCGGCACTTCTTTTATTGCTCGTCGTAGCGCATTGGAAGAGATTGGTTATTTTGTCACCGACTCTGTTAGTGAAGACTACTTTACAGGTATTCGTTTAGCTGCCAAAGGCTATGAATTGGTTTATCTCGATGAAAAATTAAGTGCGGGTTTAGCAGCAGAAAATATTTCGGCTCATATTGATCAAAGATTACGCTGGGCTAGAGGTACTTTACAAGCATTTTTTATCGAGTCCAATCCTCTGACTATTCCAGGATTAAATTTTTGGCAAAGACTAGGTCATTTAGAAGGCTTATTGCACTGGTTTACTCCTATCCCTCGTTTCTTTTTTCTATTTGTCCCAATTATCTATATTTTCTTTGGTATCAATCCGATTGAGTTTAGTGTAAGAGAATTAGTTTATATTTTTCTGCCCTACTATATTATTCAGCTTTCAGTTTTTGCTTGGCTAAATAACAGATCTCGTTCGGCAATTCTGGCTGATTTATATTCATTGGTTCAGTGTTTTCCTGTTTCTATTACTGTAGTTAAAATCATTTTGAGTCCTTTTGCTAAAGGATTTAAAGTGACTCCTAAAGGATTAGCTTCAGACCGTTTTTATTTCAATTGGACTTTAGCTTTACCTTTAGTAGGATTATTAATTATCACTGGAATTAGTTTTGTTCTAGCTCTCTTAAATTTTTCATCTCAACCGACTTTCAATCTTGGTTTATGGTGGAGTATTTATAATATAGTAACTCTTAGTGTTGCTTTACTAACTTTACTTGATATTCCTAAACCTAGTTTTTACGAATGGTTCTCTTTAAATAAACCAGTTGAAATTGTTCTTGAGCAAAACATTAATTACTATGGAATAACTAACAAATTATCCGAAGAAGGTGCAGAAATAACTTTAGAAACAAATGCCGAATTACCAACCCAGATTAATTTAAAATTAATTGAAGAGGGATTACAACTTAATGGTTGCATTACTCATAGTTATGTTCAAGCTCAAACAACGAGAATCAGAATTAAATTTAAAAATCTCAGTTTAGGTCAACAAAAAAGTTTAATTGAAATACTTTATTGTCGTCCAGGACAATGGCGCAGAAAAAATAGTCCAGGGGAAATTCAATCTTTATTAATTATGTTCAAGGTTTTATTAAGACCACTCATGTTATTACGCCATAAACGAGCTATTGCCTACTATCAAAATAAATTAATTTAATTTCAATTACCTAACTAGTACCGAACTAGTCGTCTGATATTAATTTAGGCGATTTTTTTTGGCTGGTAAACTGCTCAATAAATTATTTTGGTTGACACTTTTCTTGGTACTCTACGTCTTTAGATTTGCTAACTTTGCTACAGTCAATAAAATAGTAAAGTTAACGAAGTACTAAATTAAAATTTTTGGACAATCCGATGATTTTTAAAAGATTATCTTATCGAAGTTTATTAACTACTGTAGCTCTGCTAAGTTGTTCTGTCGGTTTTTTGCCAATTATTACCTATGCTCAAGGTAATTCAGGTTTAACTATTTTTAGCGGAGTAGAAAGAGAAAATATTCTGGATTATCATTTAGATTTTGGCGGTAATGCTGGTTCTTTTGACCGTTATCGTCTACGTGTTCCTGGTAAGAAACTGATGCAAGGTGTATCTAAATTTTTTATTTCTTACCCTGATTACTATAAAGGAAAATTTGATACCGATGAAATTGAAGTTAGAGTTAAAGGAGAACCTCTTCCCATTAGAGAAGTGATTTGGGATAAAGAAAGTTATCTAATTGAAATTGATCTTGAACAACCGCTTAAAGAAAGTAATAAGGTAGAAATTGTCTTTTCTAATGTTAAAAATCCTCGTTTTGGCGGTACTTTTTACTTTCAATGTCAAATTTTACCTGCCTCAGATTTACCAATTCGTCAACACTTAGGCACTTGGATTTTGAGCATCAATCCTTAGAGCAATTGTTTTAAGCCTCAATCAAACTTTAACACGCTAGTAAAAGCAATTCTACCAAGTATCTCTACTGTTGACTATTTGAATATAGTACAATTAGAGATTGTGACTTTTTATTGATGAATCTATTCAAAAAGGAGGTAATCATCAGTGACTCAGCGTACCCTAGGCGGAACTAATCGCAAACAAAAAAGAACTTCAGGTTTTCGCGCTCGGATGCGGACTAGTAATGGGCGAAAAGTAGTTCAAGCTCGTCGTAAAAGAGGACGTTATCGCTTAACTGTATAACTAACAAGCTTTGTGGCAATTAGTAACGTGAAATGTGGGATTACCAAAAACCAATCGGCTAAAACATCGGCGTGATTTTCTTGCTGTTTACGAACAGGGAATCCGCCGTCATAGCCCCCACCTAATTTTAAGGGCATTATTAGAAGTTTCGATCAATGACTCTTTAGTTAATGATCCAACTCGTATAGGTATTTCTATTAGTCAAAAAGTTAGTAAAAAAGCAGTGATCCGTAATCGGATCAAGCGACAAATTCGTGCAGTTTTTCGAGAGCTACTTCCTTACGTTCCTGGTGGATGGAAAATTGTGATTGTAGTTAAACCCAAAGCAAGCGAATGCAAATATGAACATTTTTTGCGAGAATTAAAGCAGTTATTAATAGAAGCAGAAATAATCAATGGGTATTAAAGAAGAAGTTTATTATGAAGGCGGTCCCCATATTGGCGATTTAATTATCAATATTTTGCTAGCGTTTACTGTTATTTGTATTCCTTTAACTGTAGGAGCAATTGTGCGTGCGCTATGGTTGCGCTACCGAATTACCGACCGCCGTATTTCTGTGACTGGTGGTTGGATGGGACGCGATCGCACTGATATTATTTATTCAGAAATAGTTAAAGTTGTTAAAGTTCCCAGAGGAATTGGTTTATGGGGCGATTTAGTCGTTACCCTAAAAGACAAAAGTCGCTTGGAATTGAGAGCAATGCCTAATTTTCGAGAAATCTCCAATTACATTGCCGAAAAAGCAGCAGCAAAAACTGGTAAATCAGTTGAATCAATTGCTGGTTAATTAAATTCGCTCTGTAAAGAATAATTACGAACGCGATCGAGTACACTAGACTGAGAAAAAACTACTGTCCACAGGCTGGACTTGTTGAATAATGGATTTTGGTATCGGCTTTATTTCCAATAATATTATGTTGCCAATCCTAGATTTTTTCTATGGGATTGTGCCTAGTTACGGTTTTGCAATTATTGCACTAACCTTAGTAGTTCGTTTTGCTGTGTTTCCTCTTAGTGCTGGACAAATTCGCAATATGCGAAAAATGAAAATTGTTCAGCCTTTGATGAAAGAAAGACAAGAAGAAATTCAAAAACGTTATAAAAACGATCCTGCCAAGCAACAAGAAGAAATGGGAAAACTCATGCAGGAGTTTGGCAACCCTCTAGCTGGTTGTTTGCCTTTACTATTGCAGATGCCTATTTTGTTTGCCTTGTTTGCTACTTTAAGAGGTTCGCCTTTTAGTAATATTAATTACACTGTTGATTTACAAATTTTTCCTCAAGAACAAATCGAACGAATTCAACCACAAGCTTTTGTTACTAAACCTCAAAATATTTATATCGAAGATGGGGTTCATTACAAAGTAGCAGCTTTGTTACCTGCCGGTAATAAGTTGGTAGTAGGAGAAAACACTAAAGTAGAGTTTCAAACAGTTGAAGGAAAACCTTTCCAAAGTCTAATTTCCCAAAATACAGAATATAACTTACAACCTCATTGGGAAGTAACCAAAGGTTCGGAAAGAGTAAAAATTAATGACGATGGTACTATTGAAGCTTTAGAACCAGGAGATGCAACTATTCAAGGGACTATTCCAGGAATCGCTGCCGACAAAGGTTTCTTATTTATTAAAGCTTTAGGTCAAGTTGGTGTAACCGATTCAGAAGGTAAAATCAATTTTGATATTTTAGCAATGGTTTTACTCTTTGGTATCAGTATTTACGTTAACCAACAACTGACTGGCGGACAACAAAATAAAGGCTCAAATGCCGAACAACAACAAGCAGTTAACCAACTGATGCCCATTATTTTTAGTGGGATGTTTTTGTTTTTCCCTTTACCAGCAGGGGTGTTAATGTATATTTTGGTTGCCAATCTGTTCCAAACCGGTCAAACTTGGTTTTTAATGCGAGAACCTTTACCTGAAAACTTACAAAAAATCGTTGAGCAACAGGAAAAAGCAGAGCAATCAAGAGAAACCCTTCCTTTTGAACGCAAACGTTCTAAGAAAAAAGAGAAAACCTCTGGCTAGAAACTAATTATGGAACAACAAGTCCAACGAGGGCAAGAATGGTTAGAAACACTTCTGGAATTGATGGGGTTTCCTACTTCCGTCAGTCCAGAATTACCTGAGCGAATACCAGCCGAAACCGATTCTTGTTGGTTAGCGATTGAAACTACCAATTTGACCGAGCAACAAACTCGGTTATTGATTGGTGATAAAGGTGAAAATATTGACGCAATTCAGTATTTAGCTAATACCTTACTCAATCTTAATCCCGAATCGGAATTTCAGGGTTCTGTTACCATAGAAATAGATGGTTATCGAGTTCAACGATATCAAGAACTGATAACCTTGGCAGAACAAGCGGTACAACAAGTTAGAAACACTGGACAAGAAGTAGAATTAACTCAATTATCCTCTGCTGAAAGACGACAAATTCACAGTTTGTTACAGAATTCTGAAGATATCCAAACTGAAAGCCGTGGACAAGAGCCAGACCGACGCTTAGTTGTACGACTGCGTGAATAAAATCCAGAAGTAGTCTCAAGATAAAGTAATGGAAGCTATTTATATACCTCATTTACTTAAACTACCGGAGCGTAAAGAAGAGATTACCATCCAAGAATCAATTGCAGGTTTAAATACTCTTACTCCGATACGAGGATTAATGGTGATTAAGCATGGTGGGAATTATTTAGAAGTTGTGGCTAAGGCAGAAACTATTGTAACTTTGGTTTGCGATCGCTGTCTTAACCACTACAATCATCGTATTTCGATTGGTACTTCCGAATTAATTTGGTTAGAAGCAGAACGATCTGAAGATTTTCCGCAAGAAAGAGAAGTGGCAGTTGAAGAGCTCTCAGAAACCTTATCTCCTGACGGGTATTTTGAACCAGAAACTTGGCTCTATGAACAACTATCTTTAGCGATGCCTCTCCGTCAGCTATGTGGTAAAACCTGTCAGGGAACAGAAATAACCCCTGCGGTAGTTAGCTCTAGTATTGATAATCGTTGGGCTTCTCTAGCCAATTTAAAGAATCAATTATCTCCGAATAACGAATAGTAGCTCCTCTCAGATTCACTTTCAGAGTAAACGATTTAACATTAATTTTGATTGTAGTATCTTAGTCATTTTCCCGATTTCTTCTCGCTCTCGCGCTTAAATATATCTGTGGTTAAAAGAAAAATATTTATCCAGCTTGAGCGTTAGATCTGTGAAGATAAAAGAACAACTAGGATTAAGAACCATCGATCTATCAAAATCAATGTTTAAACAGTCCGCTCGTCCTCTAGCAGATATTTTAGTGATCGATGACACTCCAGAAAATTTGGCTTTACTTTCCCAAATGTTGACGGAAAAAGGCTATAAAGTTCGTAGTGTGACTAAAGGTTCTAGTGGAATAAGAGGAGCGCAAGCAGTACCACCTGATTTGATTTTGCTAGATGTTAAGATGCCTCAAATGGATGGCTATGAAGTGTGCCATCAACTTAAAGCAGATTTACGTACAAAAGACATTCCCGTAATTTTTATTAGTGCTTTAGGAGATGTTTTTGATAAAATCAAAGCTTTCCAAGCCGGCGGGGTAGATTACATTACCAAACCTTTTCAAGTTGAAGAAGTTTTAGCTAGACTCAATACTCATCTAACCATTGGTAAATTACAACAACAACTTCAAAAACAAAATTTACAGCTACAACAAGAAATCGCTCAACGCGCTGCTGCTGAAGAAACTTTTGCTAAAGCTTTTCGTTCTTGTCCCAATCCAATTGCGATCGCAACTGTAGCAGAAGGACGTTTTCTTGAGGTTAATACGAGCTTTTTACAAATGAGTGGCTATAGTCATGAAGAAATTGTCGGTCGTAGTATCACAGAAATTAATTTAGAGTCTGCCTCAGCAATTTATGATCAAGTTGTTCAAAAGTCTCTTCAAAACGGTTTTGTTCGGAATCAAGAGTTTCAATTTTTAACTAAGTCGGGAACAATCAAAACAATCTTATTATCGGTAGAAATTATTGAATTAGCTGGGAAACAATGCACTCTCAGCATTATGAACGATATTACCGAACGCAAACGCCTGGAAAATGAATTTATTTCTCTAGTTAGTCACGAACTTCGTACTCCTATGACTTCAATGATGGGAGCTTTAGATATTCTTAGTTCAGGTAAATTAGGAACACTAACCGAACAAGGTCAACAAGTCCTTAGTATTGCGACAAATAACACGGAACGATTAATCCGCTTGGTTAACGATATTTTGGACTTAGAGCGGATGAAATCAGGCAAAATTACTATGCAACCGACTCATTGCGATTTAAACCTACTGTTGATTCAAGCTAGAGAAACCATGCAAGCTATGGCAGACCGAGCAGACGTACAACTTGAATTAGAGTCTTGTAGTGTGGAAGTATTTGTCGATCCTGACCGCATTCTTCAAACTTTAACTAACCTTTTGAGTAACGCGATTAAATTTTCCGATGCCAAAGGCAAAATTTGGCTCAGAACAAAAGTAATTAATCATTTCTGTCAAATTGAAGTACAAGACCAAGGAAGAGGAATCCCTACCGATAAGCTACAAACTATTTTTGAGCGTTTTCAGCAAGTTGATGCCTCTGACTCTCGCAAAAAAGGTGGAACTGGTTTGGGATTAACAATTTGTCGCCATATTATCGAGCATCATGGGGGCAAAATTTGGGTCGAAAGTAATTTTGGTCAAGGCAGCACTTTCTATTTAACTCTGCCTTTAAGCGAGCAAAAAATATCTTGCTAGTGGAGATATTTTTTAATCATTCTTCATAAAGAGTTAGTGATTGAGGCGGTCGAGATTGTTTAATTTGTACGGAAATTCCGTGAGCTTTTTCTTCCATCAAGTCTTCTAAGTAGCCGTACTGAGATAATTGCGCTTCTTTAGCATTGTTAAAAGGACCAAAATAATAAGTGCAGTAAGGAATAGTAGTCTGAATGATTACCCACCAAGGAATTCTTGTCTTTTTAATATTTGAAGAAGATTGTTGGCTAGTTAAAAATGAAGTTGACTCGAACATGCTTACTTTATTTCCTACATAGTAATGGGTTGATTTTGGGTGGATATTACGGAAAAATTAGTACGCCCTGCTTTTGTTTTTGTTTTATTCAAATTATTTAAATTGGGCATTTCTTGTCCACAATTAGAACAAAACCAATAAATTTTTTGCTGATTAATATGACAAAGAAGCTTCGATGAGCAACAAGGACAATCATTCATATTGACACCTACAATCTAAAGTTTTTATTAAAATTTTTAAAATTAAAACGGCAAAAAAGCAACCACTCAAATATTTGATTTAATCTGTTTAAAAAATTACAACAAAAATCTAGTTGATTTTAAATCAAAAACTCCTCGATCTTAGGAGAAGCTTAAATATTTTTCTAGATTTTAGATTTTTAAGGAAAAAGTTTTATATTAAAAAATGTTAAGAAACTATCATTGGTATCTAAACATTTTATTATATTTAAACAATCCTAAAGCTAAAGTAATAGTTACATATTTTTGCTACATTTGTCTGTAAACTTCATGACATTTTTAAATAATAACTTTGAGCAAAAATACTTAAGTAAAAACCCTTAAATAACTAAATTTATTATTACTAAATCTTCTTTTTTTTGAGTTAATCTCATCATCATTTACTAAGCATTAAAATTAATCAACTTAGAATTTCAAGAGAATTAAATATCTTGACAATCTTTTTAATCTTGTTATTAATCAAGAAAAAACACTTATAAATAGCTCAGGAGCATTAAAATTGTCAATTTATCAAACTTGATTTATTGTCTACTATTCATAAATGAATCAAGATTTTGAAAATATCAATAACTAAATTTTTTAGCAAACAATTTTAACTAAGCAAGAAATTTTGTCAGTCTTCTTCCCACTCTTCATGGGCTAAAAGATCGCCTATTTTATCTCTCAAAAGATAATCATTTTTTTCTAACTCTAACTCCACGCAAATCCATTCTCTTGGTGCGATATATTGACATAGCATATACAAGGGTTGTTGCCGTTCAAGAAGACCTTGATCGACTAATTGACGAACTTCAGATTTGATTTCTTCGAGGGAGTAGGGAATTGTTTTAATCATAATCTACCTCCCTGAGTAGATACCTGGTCTTCATTTTTACTGTAAGAGCCAATGTTGAAGAATTTGTGAGGAAATTGGCAAGGAGAAATGAATTATATTTGTATCCAAATAGAAACATTGAGCTTTGTAATGCGTTCCATAATAATCAGCATAAAAAATACAAGGATATCCTTCTCTTCTCAATAAAATTAGGGAACAGTGAATATAAGATAACTGATGTACAGACGCAAAATTTCGCGTCTGTACCGATAACTGATTACCATCCCCAACTATCAACACTACCTTTAAAAGGACCAACTATATTTTTGGTAATCCAACCGCCATAAAAATCACCAGGTTGAGGTTGAACTTGTTCTCCATCGACATAACAAGCATCCATGCGACTAGGATAAAAAGCTATATAATTTTTAATCGCAGCAAATTCATGAGTAGGATTGGGATAAAACCAAGCTACATTGACTTCTTGGCGATCGCCTGCTTGGATGGTATAGTAGTTAGCTGTTCCTTTCCATTCACAAAAAGACTGTTTGGTAGTTTGATGAAGATACTCCATTTGAATATCTTCGGGAGGAATGTAATAAACTGGAGGATGGCTAGTTTCTAAAACTCGATAAGTACGGTGACTATCAGCAATAGTAATCTGATTGAAAATTACTTGGATATGTTGGGTAGAACTTTCTAGACGAGGAGGACGAGGATAATCCCAGACGGATTCTTGACCGGGTTGGGGTGGAATCGGTTTTGGTTTAAACATTATTAATTATTCCTCTTCTGAGTTGAACTAGCTTTTTGCTTTTTGCCAAGGATTAAAGATTCGTAACAGTATTACTCCGCCAGTCATGACTAAAATAACCAACACTCGTACTTGAGTTTGCCAATTCCAAGTCAACTCTCCCAAATAATGAGAACCAATTAAAATAGTATGACCAGCAGCTAGTAATAGGGCAGGGAGAGAAAACAGATGAATTTGTCGCCAATGTCTACCTAGTATATGTTGCCAATGATCAAAACTGGTTAAGGCTGCGGGAGTCATCAAGCATAAAGCAATCATTCCAATCATTAAACCCAACTGATGCTGAGGTATCATAAATGACAATGAATTTAAATTCCAATTGAGGGTATGGTCGAACATATGGGCAGTATGAGCGATCGCTAAAAAATATGCTCCCACACCAATCACGCGACGATATTGTAGAGGTACTGACCACCATTTAGCAATCGGGCGAGCTATCAAAGCTAGCATTAATAAAAATAATGCTCCATGTCCCGTATAATCGATCATGGCATCGGTACGCCACAAAGTTAACACTCCGATCGCAACAGTAATCCATCCTCCCAAACGAGTTAATTGACTTCTGCGGTCGTGACTTAAACGGGAAGCTGATAATCCTACCGCTACCATAGTGGGCATTGTTCCCAAGCCAAAAGCCAGCATAATTGCCATTCCCCACCAAAGATTATGGGATTCTGCTGCTTTAATTTGTGCTGCGTAAAGAAAACCGCAGGGAATTAGACCCCAAAAAATGCCTAAAATTGCAGGAGTCCACCAAGAGGTTTGGGAAGCAAGACTACTCATAGCTTGACTCAAGCAGGCGTGAAGTTTTCCTTGAAAGGGGTGTAAGATGGGCAGATTGGGTAAAAAATCTGGCTTAATCCGCAGTAAACCCAACCAAATTAACATTAAACCCATCACAATTGCCATTAATTGACGGATTGTCCCTGTAAAAATTAAAGAACTAATACTACCTAGGGCTGCACCGACTAAAGCATAGCTGGTAATTCTACCGAGATTAAGCAAAAGATGAAAAACTAAACTTGATAACCAAGAAGATTTAGCTTGATTTTGCTGCGACAGCGAAAAAGAAATCGCTAAAGGGCTACACATTCCCGCACAATGACCGAAACTTCCTAGAAATCCAATGCTAGCAATCAAAAGTAAATCTAACACAGCTTATAAAGTCAAAAGTCAAAAAAAAATTAAAAATAAAAGAATTAAACTCAGCCTTATTTATGCTTCTAGCTTGTTTGAATTATGAAAATTAAGTGTGAAACAGCTTAGTGCAAACACTGTTTCTTTTGTTCTGGCTTGTTTGAATTGATTCAAGAGGAATTTAAGTTAAACAATAAGGATATATACTGATCCTTATCTTAATACTGAGTTGTATCCGATTGGGTTTCGTTGGTTCAATTTGGTTTAAAGTTTGTTGTTAGAGCTAATTAAAACAAATTATGTCTTCTTTGATTAAACCTTTTCTTATAGCTCATAATATTAAAGCAGATGGTAATGTGGGCGTAACTTTTCATATCGAACCAAACCATAGTCCACGTGCAGGAGAAAATGCGATCGCTTGGTTTGGTTTGACTCGTCAAGGTGGTGCATCAATTCCTCTGAGTCAATGTGATTGTAATTTAGCAGTTTATAGGCAATCTTCTCCCACTCAGCCTCTTTTGAATCCTACTTTACAATCTCTTGATCCTGAAGCCCAATATCAAGACGTTCCTGGTGCAACCATTATTTTTCCAGAAGCAGGTAGTTATCTGTTAGAAATTAGTGGGAAACCCAAAGCAAAAGGAGATTTTGAACCTTTTAAACTTAGTTATACAGTAAATGTCAGTCCTGGAATTACTCAACCCCAAACAGAAACGAGTCAACCAAATCCAGTTATTCCTCCAACCAATCATACTAATACTCAATCATCACTGAACTTTTTACCCTGGTTGTTTACTGCGATCGCAGGTATCATAATTATCGGTATTATTTTCAAATCCAAAAAATCCAAACAAATATCTTCTACTGAAAACTCAGCTACTCAACCAAAATTATAATTAAACCAAAAAGTATCAGCACAAATACACATCACCAAATTAAAAATCGCTATATCAAAACCCAAAACGCAACATCACTCATGAACAAATTCATCAGCGTTTATCAGCGTTCATCCGTGGACACATTTTTTAATTCTTAACGAAACACTTTAATTTAGATCGACTACAAAAACTTACTAATGAAATTTTCTAATTCAGTTTTAGATATATTAGTAATAATAAATACTTCTTGGACAGTTTTTCCGTAGCGGGCAATTAATTTATATCCACCGCGAATTGGAACAGAAACTCTTAACTTTAATTTAGGACAATGACCTCGAACAGAACTAAGTTCTCCTGGGGTAATCGTTTTAATTCCTTCACAAGTAGTCAATTTTTCTAAAATCGGAATTAATCCTTGTAAATGAGTAGAATGATTCCAGACTAACCTACCCTCAGAAGAACTATTCATAAATTTAAGCTTCCTCCAGAGGTGCCATTGTTAAACCAGCCCGTTTTAATTGTTGATGATATAATTCAGCTTGTTCTTGGGGACCCACCCAAACGATCGCTTGTCCTTCAAAATGAATTTGATTGGTTAAATCCCAAGCGCGATCGCTAGTCATACCAGGAATATAAGTCATTAAACATTCAGCAACGTGTTGAAATGTATTAAAGTCATCATTAAGCACAATTACCTTGTAGTTTGGATAAGGCTTGCTAACAACTTTACTTTCCTTTTCTTTAATTACCGTTGGTGAAGCAGTCATCTTCCAAACTCCTGCTGACAGGCTCGTTTCAATTGAATTGCAATTCAAAATTTAACTGTTTAAGTTGAATTTTTGCTTTCGATTCTTTCATAGTTTAGCTTTTTTTAATTTTTTCTTCAAAATTATTTTTGGGCAATTGAAACCACAAAATCCTCATAAATCCTTCCATCGGGCAAATAGTAAAAGCGTTCGACAAAATTGTCCAAAAAAGCCCATATCTTGATACTATCTGCCATAAGAATAATTAAAACTTTTAGTTAAATTGCCGATTTAAGTTGTTAAACGTTTAATTCAAATCAATAATGGCTAAATTAGAACTACAAAATCTCCAAAAAAGATATAGTTCCAAGGTAATTCCCGTTAAAGATATTTCTCTAGAAGTAGAAAATGGTGAATTTTTAACCTTATTAGGTCCTTCTGGTTGTGGTAAATCTACTTTACTCCGCTTAATTGCAGGTTTAGAACAACCAACTCAAGGAAACATCCTTCTGGGAGAGAAAAACCTTAACAAAATTCTTCCAGGCGACCGCAATATGGCGATGGTATTTCAAAGCTATGCTCTTTATCCTCACATGAGTGCAGCAGAAAATATTGGCACCGCCCTCAAATTACGAAAAATGCCTTCAGAAGAAATTCAACTAAGAATTGCTGAAGCTGCCCAAAAGTTAGAATTAACTCATCTCCTCGATCGCAAACCCGGTCAAATGTCTGGGGGACAACGCCAAAGAGTAGCTTTAGCGAGGGCATTAGTTCGTAACCCTGAAGTGTTTTTATTAGATGAACCTTTGAGTAATTTGGATGCACTACTGCGCGAACAAGTAAGGGCGCAATTAAAACAATTATTTAAAGAACAAAATAAACCCGTAGTATATGTTACCCACGACCAAACCGAAGCAATGACCCTCTCCACCAAAGTAGCAGTTTTATACGATGGGTTAGTCCAACAACTCGATCCACCAAGTAAAATTTATACCCATCCTGCTAATCAATTTGTAGCTGGTTTTGTCGGCAGTCCCCAAATGAATTTACTAACTCTCAAATGTCAAGGCAATGCTGCTATTTTGGGTGATACTAATTTACCACTTCCACCTCTAGCTACTATTCCTCCTCAAATCATGTTGGGAATTCGTCCAGAAGATGTTGAGTTAGCCCAGTTTGCAACAGACACAACTGTTACAGGAGAAATTTATCTAGTCGAACAATTGGGCAAAGAAAATCTGATTAGTGTCAAAGTAGCCAATTCTAATCAAATCCTCAGAATTTTATTACCAATTGATCTTAAGTGGGAGGGAGATACAGTATTTTTAAACTTACCAACTACTCATCTACACTGGTTCGATTTAGTCACAGGCGATCGCGTTTTCAGTGACCAGTGACCAACTAATTTTAATCAGGGTATCACCTTAATTAGAACTAAGTACTTCTGGGACTATTGGTACAAGTTGTTCCGATTTGTCAAAAGTCAGATGATGCTCGGTGCAATCAACAAAAATTGTATCCCCTTCAGTAAAGGTATTATCTAAAATTTTAGTTGCGATCGGATTTTCTAATTCTCGTTGAATTGCTCGTTTTAATGGACGCGCGCCATAAGCGGGATCGTAACCAATATCGACAATATAATCTTGAGCCGAAGTTGATAATTCCAGTCTAATTTTTTGTTCAGCTAATAGGTTTTGAATTCGTTTAATTTGAATCCGAACGATGTGACGTAATTGTTCTCGCCCAAGAGTATGAAAAAAGATTAAATCATCGATACGGTTGAGAAATTCTGGACGAAAATGTTTTCTTAAAGCCTGAGTTACTTGTTTTTCAATCGTATAGTAGTCAGTTTTTTGTTCCATCCCACTAAGAATAGATTCGCTACCAATATTGCTAGTCATGACAATAATAGTATTGCGGAAATCAACTATTCTGCCCTGAGAGTCAGTAATCCTACCATCATCCAGAACTTGCAGCAGGATATTGAAAACATCTTTGTGGGCTTTTTCCACTTCATCTAATAAAACTACCGAATAAGGACGACGGCGCACCGCTTCTGATAACTGTCCTCCTTCTTCATAACCAACATATCCAGGAGGCGCACCCACCAAACGAGAAACAGCGTGTTTTTCCATGTACTCGGACATATCAATCCGCACCATGGCATCTTCGCTATCAAACAGAAAGGCAGCTAACGCCCTAGCTAATTCAGTTTTACCTACCCCTGTTGAACCCATAAACAAAAATGAACCAATCGGTCTACTGGGGTCTTTCATTCCTGCCCTAGCACGCCGAATTGCTGCTGCTACAGCTTCGACAGCTTCTTTTTGTCCGATTACTCTTCGTCCTAGATGTTGTTCTAGTTGTAAAAGTTTTTGCTTTTCTGACTCTAATAAACGATTAACAGGTATTCCTGTCCAATTCGCCACAATTTCCGCAATATCTGATTCACTTACTTGTTCTCTCAGTAAAGCTGCGCCTTCGGACTGAATTTCTAGCAGTTTAGTTTCTTTGACTTCTAAATCTCGTTGCAAGATTTCCAGTTTACCGTATTTCAATTGAGCAGCCTTATTGAGATCGTAAGCTCTTTCTGCCTGTTCTACTTGTAAACGTAGTTGTTCTTCTTCTTCCTTAAGGGCGTTAATTTCATCCAAAAGTTGTTTTTCCGATTGCCATTGAGAAGAAAGTTCGTTTTGTTTGCTTTCGAGTTCCTTAATTTCTTCTTGAATTCGTTCTAATCTTTCTTTGGAAGCACGGTCAACTACTAAAATACCAGAACGTTGACTTTCTCCTTCTAAGGAAAGTTTTTCCATCTGTAACTGCATCAACCGACGGTCGATCGCTTCTAATTCTACAGGTTTAGAAGTGATTTCCATTTTTAATTTTGCTGCTGCTTCGTCTACAAGATCGATCGCTTTATCTGGTAAAAATCTATCGGTAATATAACGATGGGAAAGAGTGGCTGCTGCAACTAAGGCAGAGTCGGTAATTTTGACTCCGTGGTGAACTTCATAACGTTCTTTTAATCCCCGTAGGATAGAAACCGTATCTTCTACCGTCGGTTGCTTGACATAAACCTGTTGAAAGCGTCTTTCTAAAGCTGGATCCTTTTCAATATGCTTACGATATTCATCTAAAGTAGTCGCCCCAATACAACGTAATTCGCCTCTGGCTAACATTGGTTTCAGCAGATTTCCCGCATCCATCGAACCTTCACGAGAACCTGCACCAACTACGGTATGGACTTCATCGATAAATAAAACAATTTGTCCTTCTGATTGAGTTACCTCTTTTAATACCGAACGCAACCTGTCTTCAAATTCCCCACGATATTTTGCCCCAGCAATCAAACTGCCCATATCTAGAGAGATTAACTGACGATTTTTCAGTGATTCAGGTACATCTCCATTAACAATTCGTTGTGCCAACCCTTCCGCGATCGCAGTTTTCCCTACTCCAGGTTCACCAATTAAAACAGGATTATTCTTAGAACGACGCGAAAGCACCTGAATTACTCGACGTATCTCTTCATCTCTACCAATAACAGGATCTAGCTTCCCATTTTTAGCTTGTTGAGTTAAATCTCTACCATATTTTTCTAACGCCTGATATCTTTCTTCTTGATTTTGTTGAGTGACTTTTTGAGTCCCCCGAATCGATTTAATAACTTTTTCTAAATCTTGAGGATCTAAGCTAAAATTCCGTAGAGTCCGCTTACCAATCCGATTATCCTCAGCAAAACCCATCAACAAGTGTTCGACAGAAATAAACTTATCTTGCCAACTGGCACGACAAGACTCAGCACGGTCTAACATTTCATCTAAAGCACGACCGAGATATAGTTGAGTTGCACCAGTTTTAGGTTGGCGATGGGTAAAAACTTCTAGCTGTTGTTTGAGACGAGCAACATCAATATTAGCTTTACTAAAAATAGTTTGAGCTAATCCTTCTTGTTCGACTAAAGCTAAAATTACGTGTTCTACTTCTAAATTTTGATTTTGAAATAATTTGGCAAATTCTTGTGATTTGACGATCGCATCCCAAGCTTGTTCGGTAAATTTACTAGAATCGGTAGGCTGCATTCTTAATTTATGATAAAGACCCTTTATTATCTGTGGTTTTAGTGCTTAGTATAGCAAGCTAGACGCATCCGAAGAGGTAGTTGAACCTAGCAAAATAAGTTAATTTATCTTTTTTTTAACTTATAACAAATATATTTAAAGCTTTGATAATTTTTCCGAAATTTTCTCTACTGAGATAAGTTAATTGTTGGTTGATAAAATTAATTTAAGGTAATTCAATCTGGTGTAGTGAAACATTTTGCGATCGCTCGCAGTAAGGAGTGTATATTATGCCAGCAATGGACTATGCTCAAGTAGCTCATTGGTATGATACTTATGTAAAAACTGACATTGATATATCTTTCTTCTTGAATGAAACAAAAAATTGTACCAAAGTTTTAGAACTAACTTCAGGAACGGGTCGCTTGTCAATTCCATTAATTGAAGCAGGAGTTTTCTTAACTTGCGTTGATAATTCTCCTGAAATGCTAGCCATTTTGCGTCAAAAAATAACAGAGAAAGGACTCTCAGCACAGGTTTATGAGATGGATATGTGCAATCTTTCTCTACAAGAACAGTTTGATCTAATCATCATTCCGTTTAACTCTTTTGCAGAAATTTTGAGTTTAGAAGAACAATGCAAAGCCTTACAGGGTATTCGGAATTGTTTGACTAAAACAGGTCGTTTTATCTGCACTTTGCACAATCCTTTCCTTAGAATTAAATCAGTAAACGGACAATTAACTCTCCGAGGAAAACACTCTCTACCGAATCAAGAAGGAACTTTGTTCCTCTGGAGTATCGAAAGTAAAAATCAAGATGATTACCTGGTAAGAGGAACCCAATTTTTGGAAGTTTATGACTCTAAAGGAATCATGTACCAAAAAAGCTTTATAGACATTCAATTTTATCTGCACCAACCAGAAAAATTTCAAGAACTATTTCAATCACAAGGTTTTCGTTTACTGAATCTTTACGGAGATTATCTTTATTCAGATTTTAATCAAAAAAACAGTCCTTTTATAATATCGATTTGGACAATAGCAACAAGTTAAGTTTTTAGTTAATTAGCTAGTTACAGGCAAAAAAAAGCCCAACATTTGGTTGTTGGACTCGAATGGTGTAAGCAAAACTTCAAAGATTAAACTGTTGCTAAATTTTGTATTTATAGGTTGTATTTAAAGTGATTTATTATCTTCTTATTTAATATTATCTTCTATTTTTAAAATTTTTACCTCGTCATAAGTACTAATTTTTATACTGGTCTTTTGTGTGGAAATAATAAAGCCGAAACTTCAATTATGAAGAAACAGTAAATCGGCTTTAGTTAGTGAAATAAATTATCTTAACCGAAAGTAGAATTGTTCCAACCCCAAAGATATCCTTGTGCATCAGCAAATTCAATATAAATACGATTAGCAGATACGCCCAAAGTATCTTTAATCTGCTGACAAAAATCTTCACTCATTGCCTTGGTTTGTGCAGAAGTCATTTTACCGATACTTTTGATTTCTACATAACAGACAGGATCGAAAGTACCAGCAAAAGTCATGGGAATATCTGACTCAAAAGCTGTCATTACATAAGACTCTGGTTTACCCAAATGTTTAGCTAATTTAGCCGATAAATTTTTAAGTAAACTTTCGATAGTGGTTCGATCTGGTGCAGATACAGAGGATTTAACTTTAATTAACGGCATAACTATTAATAGACTTCAGCTTTTTACTTCAAAACGAGTTGTTGAGTAGTATTGTATATTTTCAATAGCAAAATAAAATGTAACTTAAATTCAACTAACCACCGTACTGCCAACCAGTACTTTCTAGCAGAAGTTGTTTACCTTCACGATGAATACCAGAACTAATTACTTCTGCAACATAAACGGTATGATCTCCTTGTTCAACTGTATCCACCACTTTGCATTCGATGTAACCAAGAGAATCTTTAATAATAGGACAGCCAGTTTCTGCACCTTCATAAAATTCTACATCTTCAAATTTATTACCAACCCTGGTTTTAGGTTTAAAAAAGTTGGCTGCTAAATCTTGTTGTCCTTCTTCTAGAAAACTAAGAGCAAATACTCCCGTGTTTTTGATCATTTCGTGGGAAGTAGTACCTTTCTTAACACAATTGACAACTAAAGGTGGATTAAAAGATGATTGCATTAACCAACTGACAGTAAAACCATTCATTTCTTCCCCTTCTTTGACACCACAAATATAAAGACCGTGGGGAATTTTGCGTAACATCGTTTTTTTTGCTTGTTCGTCTAACATAATTTTTCCTCCTAATCTGAATCGGTTCTCGAATTAGTTTATCAAGGTTCGGAACTTCCTAGAGACATTCTTGGGTTAGAGATTAACGTTTGAAGAGTCGCTTGGCGACATTGAAAAAAGTCTTGGTTTTAAAATTTTGTTTAAATTGTTTAAATTCTCCCGCGTCAAACCAGACACCACCACAGTTAAGGCATTTTTCGTACCAGAGATTGTATCGATCTATGTCTAACATTCGGATCATTTGTTGTTGACATCGAGGACAATCAATTTCTTCTTCAGTAAAATTAAATCGATCGCTTATTTCTGTTTGACCCAGATCTACTTTATCTGAACCTTTGGTCTTTCTAAGAGTTTCCGCTTCTTGAGAATCAAACCAAATTCCTCCACATTGTTGACAGCGATCAATTTCGATTTTTTCGTATACTACTGATTTTAATCTTCCATTACACTTGGGACAGTTGAGCGAACTCATTGTAATTTTTCTATCTATGATTGCTTGTTTCTAGATTATCAATGAATAACTACAGAAAAATTATTGGTTTAACAGGTGGAATTGGTACGGGAAAAACGACTGTATCCAATTATTTAGCTAGTCATTATCAACTACCTGTATTAGATGCAGATATCTTTGCTAGAGAGGTAGTCCAACCAGGTTCGTCTATTGTAAGAGAAATTTTTCAGCGATATGGCGATCGCGTTAAACTTCCTAATCAAGAGCTTAATCGTCAGGCTTTAGGAGAAATTATTTTTAACAATGCTGAAGAAAAACGCTGGTTAGAAAGCAAAATTCATCCTTATGTTCGTTCTCGTTTTAGTGAAGAATTAGCTCAACTAGATGCAGATATAGTTGTTTTTGTTATTCCTTTATTGTTTGAGGCAAATTTAACTCATTTAGTGACAGAAATTTGGGTAGTTAGTTGCGATCGCTCTCGACAAATTCAAAGATTACAACAACGTAATGGTCTGACAACGTCCCAAGTAATTAATCGAATTGATAGTCAATTACCTTTAGCAGCAAAAATTGCTCAAGCTGATGTAGTTTTAGATAATAACTCTACTTTAGAAAATCTTTTTGCTCAAATTGATCGGGCATTAACAAGAAAAAATAAGGAATAAAATTCTTTGAATTCATTAAGCCTACTTACTCTAAAAACCAAAAGCGTATCTCTTATTTAAGATACGCTCAAATTTTTAGCTTATTTATTGATTTGCTTTACCTAGTATTTTTAATTACGCTTCTTGCCAAAGTTCTCTTACTCCACCTTCAGGAAGCCAACTGGCAATCTCTTGAATTCGTTTTTCGGATAATTTATCTTTGGTAGCAGAAAACACGGCTTTAACTGCTTGCTTTCTCTGCTCATCTTTGTTTTGAGAAGTTCTTTCCAATCCACCTTCATTAGCAACTCGGAAAAAGAAACGGTCAGAATCAATTTTAAAAATACTAGGACCTTGCCACGGTGGACGTACCCGACTTAAAAAACCTACAATGGGATTAGTGTCTTTCCAAAGCTCTGTTACTTCCATTTGAAGTGCTTTTTCTTCAGTTGGCATAGCTTCTTCATGTAATTCGTCTCCTACCCGATCCGCAGCTTCTGTAGTCATTAAATCGCGCATAACCCGAAAAACAACTTCGGTAAAGTCTCTGGCATCATAAGGATCTGCAAATCCGCCTTGAACCATGACTTTTTCTAGAAATGAGCGATGCTCATCAGCAATAAGAACTCTGGAATCTTCAACTTCTGTAGGATCAATTTCTGGAAGGTTTTTATTTAAAATTTCATCTGGCATTACTTTTCTTCCTAATTTTTATTTGACTATCTTGTTTATTTATGAAGCTTACATAGACCTGGATTATTTAACATCTTTCAGAAGTTAGAGATGCTACAAACCAAAATTTTTTAGCTAGACGCAAATTTAATTGAAATTTTGCAATTTACAGATAAATATTGAAAAGAGTCGTGCTTTTTGTGATTTTCTTCCAGTAGAGCTAAAAGTTTGTGGACGTGCTGTTGGTCAAAACCAAAATTTATAAAAAATCGGAAGAATTTACAAGACAATTAAGTTTCTAATTTTTCAGACTGATAAGAAAGGATTAATTGTTGCAATTAAACAGATTAAGAATTTTTGAGTCGATCAATTATTATGCATTTCGTTACAAAAATTTAAGTTTTGTAATTATGCAGAAAATTTTAATTATTGCGGTTCTGTAGCTGCAAACAAGCTATGGTTAAATATCTGCCAGACTAAATTTTTCTTATTATGACTAGAGTTTGTCTCAATGCAATCTTAATCAGGGTAGAATTGCGATCGCTTTTGAAAAGCGTTAAAATAATCAAATAACTAAAGTCTTTAATTTGCCTGTTCTGAGAATTAATGTCATTTTTCGATAAAATTTGGGAATCCGATTATTAAGCAAGTAACTGTGTTTTCAAATCAACGACACAACTTTTATCGCTGGGCGATCTCACCGAAGGCGAGGAACTGCGTAGTCGCTAGCAGTTTACTCGTTTTGGTTTCTGCTTGTAGTAATAGTACGGCGATTGAAAATTGGTTAGCTGCCGATCCTCAACTCAAAAAAACTTTAGCTAACAGTCAAGTTCCTAAACAAGTAGCAACTTCAGTGACTAGTTTAGAAGGAAGTTCTACCTCTTCTGACTCTGCACTTAATTCTTCGAGTCCCACATCTGAACAGACTATCAGTTTACCAGACGATTTTCCGATTGAGATTCCTCTTTATCCTAAAGCTCAATTAACCAATGTACAACCAGGGTTAACTACCGAAAAAGGTAAAACCAATTGGGAGTCACCAGACTCTTTGACTCAAATAGCTAGTTATTATCAACAACAACTCAAAGCAAATGGCTGGAAAATTATCAAATCTTTTCCAGAAAATGTTCAGCAAGGGAATAATGCTTTAACTGCTAGTCGAGAAAACTTGAAAGTAACTGTTTATCTTAGTCAACCAACTACTGAGAGTAAAGATAGTTTAACTTCCAATCAATTTGAGATCGCTTATCAACCAATTGAAGATTTACCCCAATTAACAACTTCAGAAACAACCAATAACTCTGACAATCCTACTGATGTAGAACCTGATATAGAAACTACAGCATCAGCCGTTTATTTTAGCGATCTTAATGAAGCTTCAGAACAACTGCGTCCCTACGTAGAAGATTTGGCAAAATTAGGAATATTAACTGCTTACTCTAAGGAAGGCAAAGTTGAAGCCAATAAATTTGCACCTAATGAACCGATTACTCGTAGAGATTATGCTCGTTGGCTAGTCGAAGCTAATAATCAATTTCATGGTAACGCTGCTGGAGCAAAAATCCATTTAGCCACCAAAAGTGATCGTCCAGCTTTTCAAGATATTAGTGTTAATGATCCTGATTTTGAAATTATTCAAGGATTGGCAGAAGCAGGATTAATTCCTTCGATGCTGACCGATAATAGCAATAAATTATTATTTCAACCTAATGCACCTTTAACCAGGGAAGATTTATTAACCTGGAAAGTCCCCCTAGATTTACGAAAAAATTTACCTACTGCTTCGATTGATGCGATTAAACAGAGTTGGGGTTTTCAAGATGCAGCAAATATCTCACCTCAAGCTTTGCAAGCATTATTTGCCGATTTTCAAAATGGTGATAACTCAAATATGAAGCGGGTGTTTGGTTATACAACCTTATTTCAGCCTAAAAAACCAGTCACTCGCGCTGAAGCTGCTGCTTCTCTTTGGTATTTTGGGTTTCAAGGAGATGGAATTACTGCTTCAGAAGTTGTGAAAGGAGAAAGTATGAATCAGTCAGCAGTTAACAGTCAACCATAAACAGTTACCAGTTACCAGTTATCAGTTTTTTACTTTTGATCCTTCGTTTCACTCAGGACGCTTTGCGCTTTTTACTTTACTCATAACCATCACCCATAAAAAATAACCAGCAGCTTGACCATATTTCATTAATGTGAAAAACACTATATTATTTGTTGTTCTGAATTAATTTACCAACTAAAACCATCTTTAATTAAGGTGGTATCAATTAAATTTTTTAGAGCATCTGCCATTAATTTTTGTTCGCTTACTCTAGGATGACCAGGTGTAACTTGTTCTGTAATTAAAGAATAAATTTTATTGTCTTGCTGTTCGTTTTTGTATTCTGCTACTGCTTCGTTTAAATAATTATCCCAGATGCGATCATGATACATATTAGGAAACATACAAATAAAATAAGCATTGGGATAGTTACTACGAAGATTAGCCACAAAATTTTTGTAACGCCCTTTCCATTCTGTACCAGTTAAATGGGAGTTAGGGTCTATGGTTGAAGTTGAACCATCATTTTGTCCCAAAGCAATAATAACCAAATTAGGAATATATTGATTAAAATCCCAACTCGGTGCATCTTTCAGTGGTTTGATTTTATCGTAAACGGTTTCCATTCCTGTACCATTATTCCAAAAACCATAACCATCTACTAAAGCTATTCCAGCTTGAGCAACTAAACTCAATTGAGCTTGATAATCTCTGGCTAACATTGCCCCATAGGTAAGATAACTATTAGATAGATGAGTTGTATCTTCTGAGGGATCTTGAGTAGCTGTTTGCTCGTATTCTACTGCCGAACCTGCTGAAATTGAATCTCCATAAACTTCAATTTTTCGGTTAGTTTGCGGTGGTGGTGAAAGTAGATTTTTATTGTTATCAATCAGAATGCCATGAAAAGAAAATTCACCTGTCATATAATCATTTCTTTTAATAATTAAAGCTTGGTGATTTTGATCTTCTAATCCTTCAGCTATGTCATAAATTTGGGGTTCATAACCGCTCTTAAGCTGAATAACAATTGGTTCAGGATTATTATCAAGATAGACACCAATATAATTACTTTCTCCCCAATTATCATCAGCTAATTTAAGTTTCAAACTTGTACCTTCAAAATTAAATAGACAAGCTGTAGCAGGAAAACTAAAAATTGGAGCTTGAGGATTGTGCCGATCAATTCTACCAATATATTGAAAACTGCTATTGTCTGCTGCTATTTCTTGAAAACTTTGTGAGTTAAGAGAGCGATCGCTACAAGCAATAAATACAGCTAAACTAAATAAGAAAATAAATAAAATTTTTTTGATTTTCATTATCGATTATTTGTTAAAAACCAAAGTAGGATGAAATACAGTAAATACCTTGATTTTTGTTAATTGTCAATTGATTAAGCTTCAGAAATAATCAATAATAAGCCAATATTTTTATTAGTCACGCTTTTAAAGCGATCTCCCTAAAATCAATAACATCAATTTAGTTAATAATTTAATTTCAAGGCATTTACAGGTACTTCATCCCAGGATTTCACTGTTCTAAGACGAGCAATCCAACCTTGTTGTTTCTGTTGTTCGGTTAAATTTTTTTGCCAAGTTTCGTGACAGTCTTTAGCTGCTGCTTCGTCACAACAAGCAATACAAGAGTAGACAATGCCACCAGGATCGAGTTGTTCGTTTACCCAAATAGTCATAATATTTTTAACTCTAAGATTGATTATCCTTGGTAATTACTTATACCAAATAACCAAGGAAGAATGAAGCACAAGTAAATTAATTATTTAGCTTCCATTGCTGCTACTGATTTTGGTACAGCAGCAGTTAAAATTTCATGTCCAGTTTCGGTAACTAAAAGATCGTCTTCAATGCGAATACCGATACCGCGCCAATTTTCTGGTACTTCTGGTTGTCCTTCAGCAGGTTGAATATTTGGAGAAATATAGATTCCTGGTTCAACAGTTAAAATATGTCCTGGTTGTAAAATTTGCCAAGTTTCTTCATTATGTTTATACACACCGACATCATGCACATCTAAACCCAACCAATGTCCAGTACGATGCATATAAAAAGGTTTATATTTTTCTTCTTGAATAATTTCTTCCAAGTCTCCTTTCAGTAATCCTAAATCAATTAATCCTTGAACTAAAACACAAACAGCGATATCATGAAACTCGTTGTAAGGATTTCCTGGCTGAACTTCTTCGATTGCTTTTAATTGTGCTTCTAAAACAAGTTCGTAAAGAGCTTTTTGTTCTGGAGTAAATTTGCCACCTACAGGAAAAGTTCGGGTAATATCGCCGTTGTAATAACCATAAGCACAACCAGCATCAATTAACAACAATTCGTTATCCTGCATCTGCCTGTTATTTTCGATATAATGAAGAATGCAAGCATTAGCACCAGAAGCCACAATGGAAGGATAAGCAATTCCCATCGCACCTTCTAAACGAAAAGTGTGTTCTATTTCTGCTTGAACTTGATATTCATAAATCCCTGGTTGAGTAAATTCCCTAGCGCGGTTGTGTGCCTTGGCAGAAATTTCGGCTGCTTTACGCATCAGGACAATTTCGGCAGGACTTTTAACTAACCGCATGGGATAGGTAATTGGGCGCGTGTCTTCGATCGCGAGCGGAACTTTTCCCCTTCTTTGGTATTGACTCATTAATCTTTGCCAATGGGAAAGTATGACATTATTAAAGTGCTGATCTCTTCCCAAATGATAGTAAATGCGATCGGCATTAATCAGATACTGAGGTAATTTCTCATCTAATTCAGCAATTGAATAGGCTTCATCTGCACCATAAATTTCTTTTGCTTCTTCCACACCGCAACGATAACCAGTCCAAGTCTCTTTTTCTGGGTCTTTTGGTTGAACAAATAAAATAAAGCGATGTTCTTCGTGATGGGGTGCTAATACCGCTACTGCTTCAGGTTCATTAAATCCTGTTAAATAATAAAAATCACTATCTTGACGAAACACATATTCAACGTCATTGTGCATGGTTGCCATTGGTGCAGAGCGAAAAATAGCCGTCCCATTACCAATTTTTGTCATCAACTGTTCTCTGCGTAAACAATATTCGTTTAGTTCAATCCCCATTAGTTCTTAATTTGCTTATTTTACAAACTGCTATTTATTTATTATGCAAGTTTTCTTTTGTTTGTTTTGTTTCTCAAGGATGATTTAGTATGATTTAGTGTGATTGGTTCGGTATAACTTAATCTACATCCACCTCGGATATTTTTGTTATAGAATATATTTGATTAAATTAAATTTACTCAGTTAATTTAACCTTTAGATCACCCGAAAGATAAAGGGATAACGAAAAGCTTGATTTGAATTATTAATACAGTGAAGAATTGCCCAAATCGAGAAACCCCAGTGATAGACAAACCAAATTGGACCTAAGATAAAACCTAGCAAACCGAAGGTAATAAAAGATAAAAAGGCAATGATGCTACCATATAGCCAAACATTGAGGTGAAAATTAATCGCTTCTTTAGCATTTTCTTTGACAATTGCATCTTCGGAAACTAACAGTATACCGATGGGAATTCCAATCGACACAAATAAAGCACTAATGAAAATCGAAGCATGAGAAATTGCAGAGAGTAATTTTTGTTTGTCTAAATTAGAGTCTGTTTGCATCTGCCCTCCTGAGGCACTTATTTGGGTGAACTGTCAATACAGTTTAATCTTAGCGTCTACCTTAAATTTTGCAGAGTAAAGTTTACTACCAGAATTGGGAGGTTTGCCGAACTTAATTAATTTAGGTGGTTTCTTTGGGCATTAAATATTAAATACTTCTGCTGAAACTTTTTAAGATTAATATCACAACTAATTTCGCCACAGTCCAAGGCAACTAAAATTAATTTAAAAAAATAATTTCAGAGAAAAAATCATGTATTCAATTCTAAATTGGTTACAGCAAAAAGTCTTTGTGAAAAGGTTATTAATACTGGTAGGAATTTTTTGTGGTTCTTGTTTAATTTTGACTCCAGTTGCACTAGCTAATCAAACTCCAACAGAAATTAAGATTAGTTTAGGCAATAGCGCGGGAGAATTGAAATTTTTTCCTAATCATCTTCAATTTAAAGCAGGAACACCTTACAAATTAGTTTTTGATAATCCTAGCCCTGAAAAACATTACTTTACGGGTAAAGACTTTGCTGATGCTAGTTGGACAAAAAAAGTTCAGGCAGGCAAAGTAGAAGTCAAAGGAGCAATTCACGAACTTGAATTAAAACCAGAAGCTGAAGCAGAATGGTTTTTAACTCCAATGAAACCAGGAAAATATGAATTTCATTGTTCTATTCCTGGACACGCCGAAGCAGGGATGACAGGCGATATTGTAGTTGAATAAAAGATTTTTTGCCTCTGTCTCTAAATATACTTTTAATTTTAGCGATTGTTTCTGAGAAGATTTGAGCGCAAGTCAGTCAATGTCGCTCTGGAGAACTATTAACTTTTATAAAAATTTCGGGCTGAACTAAGGAATGGTAAAATAATATACAGAATAAATTTGATATTATTTGTAAGTAGGCTCCAGATTTAGTGAATGCTTTTTGCTGGGGTCACAATCAAATTAAGCAATCAATTATCCGAACGGATAAGAATTTAGGGTATTTAACTGACAGTTAGGGATATTCCGCTGTAACAAGAAGGTTTCTCTCCTAAACTTAGTCAATCGAAGGTAATAATTATGAAACTACATTTTCGTGGCTTAACATACGATAGTCCCCATACTGAATGGGAAATAAAAGAAGGCCAAGTTGGCGGTTCGTATCGTGGATCACCCTGGCGAATTCATCGCTTACTTGAAAAACATCGTTGCCGTCGTCAGATCAACGAGATGGTTTATCGGGGTGTTCATTATACTAAAAACCACGATTAATTTAATTTTGCTTATTTCTAACAAATTAATAACTCTCCCTACAGTTGTCAGCGATACCGCGCTTTGATTAGCTTCAGTTCATTCTTGACAACTGTAATTAATGACCATCTCCAATAAAAACAATTTTAATAATCACACTTAGGCAAATGTTACATCATTCTTCTATTCGTCGCGATTTAAATTTTGACAAGACACAGAGCGATCGCCCTTTATCTCTAGAAATCACTGAAGGTGAGATTAATAATCAACTTCAAGGAAAAGCTTGGAAATATCGTTACCCTAGACATATTCCTCAGTTTCCAACTCGTTCTCATCAAAGTGCGATCTCGGCACAGCCGAGGCGCGAAGCGATCGCTTATCAACGTCATTCTTTACCAACTACCTGTAAATTAGCAATTTCTTCTTTTAAAGTAAGTGAAGAATTGAATTCTGATTTTAGTCTTTGGCAAGCTCGATCCGATCATGATGAAATCAGACAACTTCATTTAGAGAATCTTCGCCAAAATCTTGAACGTCGTTTACAAGCTGCTCAAGCTAATCAAGATCATTATTTAGTTAATTTACTTAAATTAGAATCTCAGCAGTTGGAAATGAGTGTTTAATTTAAGATTAGTTTGATTGATTATAGAACCGAGTGAGAAAATTCAATCTATCGATGAGAAGGGGCTTTTAAACATCAGAATTTATTTTTGATTGAAGCCTCTTCAACATTTCAACCTTCCTTTGCAAGTTTAGAATAAGCAATTGCTTAATTTTGCCCAGTTACTTAACACTTCATCTCGATCACGTTTGAGTTAGAGTGGTAATTATTTTTCGACTCGCAAGATCGAGCCATGACGAAAGTAAGTGTAATTATTCCTGCCTATAATGGCGATCGCTATATTGGTAAAGCGATTGATAGTGTTTTGCAGCAAAGCTATCATGATTATGAAATCATCGTGGTTGATGATGGTTCAAGCGATCGCACGAGTCAAATTGTCCAAAGCTATGGCTCAAAAGTTCAATATAGATCTCAGCAGAATCAAGGAGTAGCAGCAGCCCGTAATCGAGGGTTAGAAGTAGCTCAAGGAGAATATATTGCTTTTTTAGACCAAGATGATTTTTTTTTACCAAATAAACTCGCTTTACAAGTAGCTTTATTAGAACAACAACCTTCTCTTGGTATAGTTAACAGCGGTTGGCAAATTGTTAATGAAGATGATGCGTTTTTAGCAGCAGTACAACCTTGGCAAACCTTACCTCAACTAGATTTGGTTGGTTTAATTGTCTGGAAACCTGTGTTCCTTGGTGCAATGCTGTTTCGAGATTCTTGGTTAAAAAATTCTGGTGGTTTTGATGTTCAACTAGAACAAACTCCTGATGTAGATTTAGTCTTACGTCTAGCTCAAATGGGTTGTCAAGCAGATTGGATCAAAGGCGAAACGGTTTGCTATCGTCAACACGAACTTAACGTCTCTAAAAACACTCTTTTACAAGCACAAGAATTAGATTTTATTCTCGAACGATTTTTCCATCAAGCTAATTTATCGGCAGACATTAAAGATTTAGAAAATCAATCTCGTTATCAAAGCTTAGTTTGGAGTGCTTGGCGACTTTATGAAACAGGATATTTAGTAGAAATGGCTAAATACTTGCTTAAATCCTTGTCTTATACGAATAAACATTACACCGAAACCGTATTTGAATGGATTAAAGCCTTTAAAAACTATGCTTCAGAATACGGCAATCCAATCGATGTCTATCAACTAACTAATACTAAAGAATGGCAAGAGTTAATTAACCAATCTGTTTTTTAATATGAAATAAAAAAAGAATGTTACCAATAGTTTGATTTTAAATAAAGTTCAGCTAAAAGCTAAGAACTAAAAGCTAAAAAACGATCCAAACTGTGGCAAACATTTAAATATCTCATATAAGCAATCGTGCCTAAAACCTTGCCATAAGTATCGAGTTGGAAAATTGAATAAATTTTTCTCTTTTTTACCTATTTCCCGAGCAGCTCCAACCCTTAAAGTGAGTTAAATTTTTGCGGTTTTACTGGGGTGCTAGGATTCGAACCTAGGAATGGCGGGACCAAAACCCGCTGCCTTACCGCTTGGCTACACCCCAATTCAGAATGCCTTAAATATATTAGCAGTTCATTCCCTAAATTTGTCAAGTATTTATCAAAATAATTTTAGCTCTGATGGTGGATGTAGGCTGAAGAGTTTGATGTGGCATTGATTAACGCATCTGAAACATTTTGTTCTAACTTTAGCACAACGCTTAACAAGGCATTTTTAAACGCTAACGCATTTTTAAAATAAAGCTGAGGATAATCCTGCAACGCTAAATCGATTAAATTTGCTAGAGGTTGAGGTATCAAAGCATTTCTCTGACGAATGGGAACAGGTTGCGACTGAAGAATAGATAAAAAAGGGTCTTGATGAGCAAAATCTCTGGTATAATTACCTGTAACCATATAGTACAAAGTAAAAGTAGTTGCCCACACATCTACATCGGGCTGAACATATTTAAAATTAAGCACTTGTTACCTAGGCATAAATAGAGATGTACCAGCTTTAGTACCAGTTAAAGTTTGACCGCTTAATCCTGCTGAATCAAAAGCTTTAGCTAAACCATAATCCCCTAATGTAGAAACAAATCCACCATATATTGATGAGGATTAATATCGAGTAAACAGTGATAACGAGAAATACTGACATGATATTCATCATCAGGTAGTCGAAGATTACAATTGTTAGCACGTCCGATAATACAAGTAGTGCGAGATTAAATTAAAAATAATTTTAGCGGGCATTGAGCGACAATAATAAAATATAAGATACAAACGATAACTTGTACCTTAGTTATAATTGTATTTATATTATTTACTATTTAAGTCCTGGTCAAAGATTTTTTTTATTAATTTTCAATAAACTGCTAAGTTATAAACTAGCTTAAGAGTAAATTACGCCCCTTAAACCAAAAATCTAACATTTTTAGACTATTATTAAAACAAATGACTCCCTAATTTAACTTTTTTTGGAATTTTCATGCTTTTTTCTTAGGTAATATCTCAATCCAAAAAGTCAAATAAAAATGATGATCTATAAGTAATATTTCTGTATTTTGTTGGTTGTAATCTTCGCAGTAATTAATAACTTTTTCAATAATATTTTTAGAAAAATCCATTCCTCTTCTAAAGGTTTTATTTTGAAAAATCATTTGACAATCATTAAGTTTAATTCCACCTCGAATCTTGATTTCTTCTTTGGTAAAATATTTAACATAAGAATTTTGAGATTGATTTTTCAATTGATTGACAATTCTATCAAGATCAATTGGTTCTTGATTTAATTTTGTAGCGGTCAAAGATTTTTCGTCAGTGAGCAAAAGATTTGTTTTTTCTAAACTTGGTACTACCGCTAACTTTTTTTGATTTTCGGGATTATTTTTTGTTTCTTTTTCCTTATTAAAGAGAAGTTTTTCTAGATCGAGTAGCAATGATAATTCACTAACAATAACAGAACAAGCTTTAATAAAATTAATAATCCAAACTTTTATTAATTGGAGTTTAAAATCGTTAACAATTTCTTGAGAAGAGCCAGCAAAAGCTATTTCTGCCGAGCTATTAATGGCAAATAATCCACACCAATCACTATCAGGACGAGTTTGATTCCAGTATTTGGCGGTTATGATACCTCCTACATACAATTTAGTAGAGTTACTAACATAATTAAGTGCATCAAGAACTTGTTCAATCAGAATTTTTTTGTCTTGAGGATGATTAAAGATAGCAATAGATTTTTGCATACATAACTAAAAACAAGTTTTTAACTATTATTACTAGCTTTTATTTATTTTCAATATAGTTCCATCTAATTATAAACTCTCTTTTTTCGTTTGACAGTAATCGAGATAATTTTTTTTTAACTATTGTTAATTACTTGCTTAAATTAGACGATGCTATTTCTCTTTAGTTTTTGCTAGATAACTTAAAAAGCTCTATTTTAATTATTTTTAATCATCAATAAAATTAGAAGATAAACCATTTTCATCAATGGGGTTGCTTTGGTTGCCATTATGCTCGTGATAGTTGTCTACTTCGTTAGAAGATTCATGACGATAAATTTGTACCAAATAGAGCCGATTTTCTTCTACTTTGGTAACAGTAAAATCTAAATTTTGATATTGTAAGGTTTCTCCTAAGGTAGGGATTTTTTGCCATTGATCGAGTAAAAATCCTCCTAGTGTGTAATAATCTTCTCCTAAAGGCAAGTCTAATCCCAATAATTCATTAACTTCTTCTAAATTCATTTGAGCAGGAACTATAAAAGTTTGCTCATCAAGCATTTGCATTGATTCTGTTTCGATTTCCGTGGAATCATTACTATCACCAATAATTTCTGCAATTAAGTTTTGAAGAGTTACTAATCCTGACGTACCACCAAAATCATCAACCACAATCACCATTTTTTGTTGCGATCGCTGCATTAAGGGTAACAATTCATTTAAAGGAGTAGATTCAGCAATGAAGCGCACTGGTTTTACCCAAGGTTGAATTGAAGAGTCATTGAGTAATTTTCCTTCTGCTAAAGGAGCAGCCAAATCCTTATAATCGATAATACCTTGAATATCGTCTAAAGATTCGCCAATAATCGGATAACGAGAAAATTCCGTATCGGCAACTTTGAGTAGTAATTCGGCAAAAGTAGCATTTATAGGTAAAAATTCGATTCTAGTGCGGGGAATCATCACTTCTATTGCCGTAACTTCCCCAAATTCAAAAACATTATTTAGTAACTCTCGTTCCTCTGCTTCTAAACCAATCGATTCTCTTTCGGTGGCAATCATCAGTTGTAATTCTTCTGAAGTTACTTGGTTGTACCATCCCTGACCGGTATATTCAATTCCTGCTAACCTTAGTAATAAACGAGTTGATTGATTTAAAATCCAAATAAAAGGACGAAAAATTCTTGCGATTACCAGACTTGGAGGACCAAAAAACTTAGCTAATTGTTCTGAATAAATTAGTGCAACTGATTTGGGACAAAGTTCTCCCAAAACTATTTGTAAATAAACTAGAGTAAAAAAAGAAATGGGAATTGCCAAAGAATGAGCGATCGCGTCTGTTACCATTGTTGGTAAGGGTAATTTAGCAATGGTTTGAATGACAAAACCTGCCATCACTTCTTCACCAATCCAACCCAAAGCTAGACTAGAAAGAGTAATTCCTAACTGAGTAGTAGATAAAAGACGATCAATACTTCTTTGCAAAGATTGAACAGTTTGTGCTTGCAGATCGCCTGCTTTAACTAACTGGCTGATGCGACTACGCCGAACAGAGACAATCGAAAATTCTGCCGTAACAAAAAAAGCATTAATAGCAATCAACACAAATATAGATAAAAGAGGAAAAAACTGTCGACCAGTCATTAATTAACTAAAAAAGATAAACTATAATTTGGTATTTGCTTACCTTGGGTCAACTCATACCATTATTTTTTTAAACTGATCGTAGCTATCTTGCCACTGGAATTTCCGTTAATTTAAGTTCTAGTTTTTGATCGGGATAATCGGTTAAAGTAAGGGAAATATGGTTGCTCTGGTCTAGTAAAGCTAAAGGAATTTTCAAGCTGCCACGAAAATTTTGACCGTTAGCAGGTAATTCTCCTGGTAAACCTTCAGGAATTGCACTAATTACTTTTCCTTGTTCATCTCTGACATCAATAAAACTGTAGAGAAAACGTATCGTCTCAGAACCTTCATTTTTTAAGTTTAAATCTAGTAAAAAAGAGCTACCATCAGTTTTAGCGGTGACTAATTCTAAAGTAACTCCTTGGGAACTATTTTTAATCGGCAAGATAGTAGAGTTTGATTCTAATTCTTCTTGGATGGTATGAGTAACTAAATGATTAGATTTTGGTAATTGCGATTGTTCATTCTGACTGGCTGAATCGTCTTCTGTATGAATTAAGTTATAAACTTCAACCAAAACTGCCTTTTCATCAACTAACTGTAATCCTTTATGAGGACCTGTTAAAGGTTTTTTTCTTAATTTATTGTCTGTTTTTACTTCTGGTTGCGTCACCACTCTCAGTGCTTGTTGTCCCATCAGATAGCTAATAAAAGCACTGGTACTACCAGCAGCCAACATCATGACAAATAAAGTCAAGATGAGTATTACTGTGGATTTGGTTTTCATGCGATCGCTTTTGAGTTAAGATAACTAAATTTCCTAAATTTACTAATATAATGCTAAATTGATGATAAATTATAGGGAAAAGTAAACTACCAGGGTTGGCCGAGCGGTTTAGGCAACGAACTCATAATTCGTGCTAGGCAGGTTCAACTCCTGCACCCTGGATCAAAATCGCTAAAATTAACAATAATTAATCAAAGCTGATTACTTAATCATAGTCAAAAACTGTAATTATTTATTCGCCAAAACTATAATTAGGATTTTCTCCTAAAGAAGTATTAAAAGGATTGTTTAAATCTCTCGTTCTAATTAAAGCAGCACTACCAGCTTGCTGTTTTAGACCATCATGATAAATAGTATTAACTAACTCTCCTTCAGTAGCAATCTGTAATTCTGGAAAACGATTAAAACCAAAAATAGTATTTAATTGTCTACTCCAATCATCGCTCTCGAAAGCATCTCCAGATTTAGTAAAATAAGCTTCTTCAAAAGTTTCTGCAAACTCAGACTGTGCCATTACTTTAACATTAAATAAACTAGCAACCGCAGTTGTTAACAAAATTTGACCAACTACTGTAAACTTAATGGACATTGTGCATTATCCTCGGTAACTTCTGCTCAATCCTAACTGAAGATTTATCGAACCAACAGTATTGCAATAAATTTTTTTGATCAATAATGAATCAAACTATCTTGTCTGAATTAACTACAGCAAATTCCGCCCAACTTCGTCAAATTCTCTTGGAGTTATTAGTTAAATATGCTTATGTCGAAGGTGATTTTGTCCTATCTTCGGGAGCAAAAAGTAGTTACTATATCAATGGTAAACAAGTAACTTTAAGAGCAGAAGGAGCTTTAGTTATTGGTCGTTTACTCTTTGCTCTTTTGCCACAAGATACCGATGCCGTAGCAGGTTTAACTCTAGGTGCAGATCCCATTGTCAGTGCTGTTAGTATAGTTTCTGCCTATTCTAATCAACCCATTCCTGCCTTAATTATTCGTAAAGAACCAAAAGGACACGGAACTAAAGCTTATATTGAAGGTCCTAATTTAACTCCAGGTGCAAGAGTAGTAGTTTTAGAAGATGTAGTCACTACTGGTAAATCTGCACTACAAGCAGTAGAACGTCTAACCGCGTGCGGTTATCGAGTAACTCAAATTATTGCCTTAGTAGACAGAGAGCAAGGAGGCGCAGAGTTGTATCAGTCTCAAGGTATTGAATTTAAAGCTCTATTTTCTATTAAAGAAATTCAACACGTTGGTTCTATATGTCGAGGTGACCTCGACATATCCCAACGTCAACAATATGAAGCTTAAAAATACTTTATCTTTTGTCATGTTTTGCTCAGAAACTATCGGTTAAGCTGAAAATAGTAGAGCAATCATAAAATATATTATGAATAGTATTTCCGTTCGTAACCCAATTAACTGGTCTACTATTATTCTTTTTGTCTTAGGATTTTGGCTGAGTAGTAGTTTGCTGTTGGATTGTCTAGTTATTCCTGGTTTGTTGGCAGCAGGGATGATGACTCAACCAGGATTTGCTAGTGCCGGTTATCTGATTTTTGGGACTTTTAACCGCCTAGAATTATTAGCTGCTGCAACAGCTTTAACTGGTTGTTTAGTATTTCGTCATCAACATAATTTTCCCCATCGCCAGGAAATTTGGTCATTAGTTTTAGGGACAATTTTACTAGCTATTCCCCTAGTTTATACCTATATTTTGACTCCAGAAATGAGTAGCTTGGGATTATCTTTAGGTGTAACCAATCCTATCTCACAAGATATGTCTACGATGACACTCATGCATGGAATTTATTGGGTACTAGAAATTAGCAAACTAATCATCGGTAGTATTTTATTGCGCTGGTTTTATCGCAGCAGTTGTACTTTGGTTTAAGCTAATTTTGTAGAAAAGTTAGGGTTTTAAATAGTGAGTAATTTCTGAGCGACAAACGTACCAAAAATACGAAGTCAGATTAATCAAACCAAGGAGTTTCGTGCCATCTTCAAGCATGGCATGAGCTCCAGGACTAGAAACTGGTGTAAGATCGATAGCTGTTGAAAAAGCAAATAAAAAGAAAGCAATTAGTAAAGGAAAATAAGGTGTAAGCTTAATTTTTTGCCAAAATAAACGACCATATAAAATTAAAATTGCACCATATAAAGAATAAACTACAGTTTTAACTTTAAGATAACTACCAAAAAATACAGTCAAAATTAAAGTAAGACGAAAGCGATCGTCAACATATAATAAAGTCATTAATAAAGAACTAACTAATAAAAAAACTTGATAACGACGATTGAGTTGAGCAGATAAAGTACTAGTAAATAAACACACTGCGATCGCACTACACCAAAGAATTTCTGAAATACTGGTTAACCAACCCCAGTAGTAAGTATCAATTGTAAAAGGATCGCTAAATAAATTTTCAACTCCTTGTCCTTTACTTCTTAGTTTGGCATAAATACTAAGACTGCTAAGAATAGTTATAGCTAAAAGATTCAACCAAATTAAGAGGCGAATACGACTAAAATGTTGCTTTCCTGTATGAAAAAAAAGTTGTTTTGGTTGCCAGTTAGAGATTTTTTGTTTCATGAAGTTCTTGTAAGAAAAAATGTTACAGAGATATCCTAGTATTTTCCCTAAAAAAACAGCAACTAAAAATTCGTCCACAGATAAACACGGATAAACGCAGATGGAGTTATCGGTTAGTAGTATTTTTCTATTGATGATTGATGGTAACTGGTAACTGGTAACTGGTAACTGGTAAGTAGGTCGGCAAAATTATTTGTATACTTACTAGCAATTTATCTTAGATATTCCCTATTGCCTGTTCTCTATTCCCTAGTAATAATAAATGCACAATTAATTATGCATAGGTACTTAACTGAAATGACTGCTTTAAACCTTTAATTTGAGATTTATCCATATTTTTATAAGATTTAGAGATAATTAGCTCTTAAATAATTAATATTTAATTTGCCAATAAATTTAAACTTTCTATATGTTTCACAAGAGATTGCTGACGAGAAGACAAACTTTTAAGTTGAGTTTGGGGTTAGCAACTGCGGTTGGGATTGGAGCTTTTCAAAAAAATTCAGTTAATAGTAATTATCAAGGAGAAGAATTATTAAAAATTACTAATCTCACTGCTCAAAATATTACTGCTGCTCAAATCGATGAGAATACAATTACTCAAACTATTTATGTTAATATCAACGCTCCTAACACTTCAGATCATAATTCAGCCTCTTCAACTCAGCCTTTAAAATCTCTAAGTGCAGCCCTTGAAAAAGCCAAACAATATTTAAATAGAGGAGAAGGAACTAAAATTATTCTTTATCCTGGCGTGTATCAGGAAGGAGAATTAGTCATTGATGGAGAACAATTAACTCCTCAAGCTAAAGATGCAGTTTTGGTTATTGAAGGTGTAAATAAAGAAGTAGTCATTAGTGGTGCTGAAACATGGCATCCTTCTAGTTGGAAAACAATTCAAAGGAATGGAATTGTTTATTACGAAAAAGACTGGTTTTATGATTTTGGTAATAATGGCGGTGCCTGGGGGAAATACAATCCTCCAGATGTTATAGCTCATCGTAGTGAAATGGTGTTTGTTAACGGACAACCCTTAAAACAAGTTTTACTAGAAAAATATAGTTACACTACACCTAATGATTATCAGGGTAAAGGTTCTTATAGCTATCTTGGTTATGAACAACCCTACAATGCTCTTCAACCAGGAACTTTTGGGGTAGCTGAATTAGATAAAAATGGCAATAAAATTTATCTTTGTCCTCCAGAAGGAACCAATTTTTCTCAAGCAGAAGTAGAAGTTTCCACCAAAAGATTTCTGTTGCGATTTTTCCACATGGAAAATGTGGTATTGCGTCGATTAAATTTTCAGCACAGTACTAATGAAATTGAAATTTCAGGAGCAGCAGTTATGTTTGGTCCTTGGTACGGTAATAATGAGTTTCGGGGTAAAAATATTCTGATCGAAAACTGCAATTTTAGTTGGAATAATGGCAGAGGTTTAAGTTTACTTCATCAGCAAAATGTTACTTTACGGAATAATAAGTTTAACTATAACGGTTTTATGGGCGTAGATGCTCATACCCTTCTCAACACTGTTTGGAATAACAATGAAACTAGCTTTAATAACTGGCGTGGGCATCAAGGTGGAATGCTGCAATGGGCATTAGCAGGAGCAAAAATTCATAATACTTGGAATGGTGTATTTCGCAATCATCGTACGATTGGAAATATGACGGTAGGATTATGGTTTGATATTGGTAATCGCAATATTACGATTGATCGACTCATTGCACTTCACAATATTCGCGGTTTAGCTTTAGAAATTTCCCCAGGTCCTTTTATAGTTCGTAATTCACTATTAGCTGACGACCAAGAAGTCAATTTTTTAGTTGAAAATGCTCATAACATTGTCTTATCAAATTCAATTATTTGTGCAGTTAATGGAGGAGATTCTGTTCAATTTACTTCGGCAAGTTCTCGTACCTATACTGATAGTCTGGGTCAAATTTTAGGACAGAATCAGGGTCAAGAAATACCAATTAACTTGGGTTTAACTAGATTCCAGAATAATTTGATTGTTGCCAATCAGAAAGAACAAGCTTTAATCGTTCAAAAAACTGGAAATCCACAACTGTATCAACAATTTCTTAAACAGGAATATATAGGTAGAGGAAATTATTATTGGGCTCCTTTGAGAAAAACTTTTGGCGTAGATTTCCAAAGAACTAATATGACTAATCTTAGTAATTGGGGAAATTATACTAGGGAAATAAATTATCACTGGAGAGAACCCTATTTTGTTGATTCAGAAAATTATGATTTTCGTTTAAGAGCAGATAGTCCTATCAAACAACTAGAAAGTAATTTGCCTACTCAACAAATAGATAGTGATACTATTGCAGAAATGAAGCAGTATTTAGCTTGGGTTCAAAATAAATCCACAACCAATTCTTCTGATAATTTTTTCCAAAAACTGAGAAATTTGTTTAACCAGGATAATCATAGTAATCCAGCGAATCAATCAGAACACGCTGATTAATGATTTATAGCAACCAAACTATAGGGCGCGGACACTAGATATCAGTTTGAAGTGAATAGGGAATAGGGAACAAAGATCGTCTTAATCTTTGCTTCGACTGCTATAAAATCAAATACTAGTGATCGCTCTTGCTAGAAAACCAATTGACAGCATCTTCTAAAGCTGCATCAATAGAAGATTGAGGTAAACCCAACTCTGTGATGGCTTTAGTTGCATAGTAATACATTTTTTGCCTCGACATTCGTACACCATCTAAAGGAATCGATGGTTTTTTGCCAAACAAACTTAAAACTCGTTCATCAAGCCAAGCAACAGTATAAGGTATCCAATAGGGAATAGTTCTTTGAGGTGCTGGTAAACCTGTAATAACTGAAAGTTTTTCTAATAATGCTTTGAGAGTAATATTTTGATTACCCAAAATATAGCGATCGCCTGAACTACCTTTTTCTAAAGCTAATAAATGTCCCCAAGCTACATCCTTAACATCAATAATATTCAAACCAGTATCGACATAAAAAGGCATTTTTCGGCGCAAAAAACGCACAATCATCTCTCCAGTGGGAGTAGGTTTAAGATCCCATGCACCAATCGGAGTACTAGGATTAACAATTACTAGATCTTGACCTAATTTAAATGCTTTAACAGCTTCTTGTTCAGCATAATATTTTGATTTTTTATAATCACCTACCAATTGATTGACAGGACTTTGATAAGCTTCAGTAACTGGTATACCATTTTTTCTTACACCAATGGCTGCAACCGAACTTGTATAAACAACACGCTCAATACCTGCTTGACGGGCTGCTTGCAAAATATTACGCGTACCTAAAACATTATCTTGATACAATTGTTTTTTACTGGTTTGCCACAAAGAATAATGGGCAGCCACGTGAAATAACACCTGGCATCCTTGCATCTGTTGAGATAAATTAGAATCGTTTAAATCTCCTGCAACGGTTTCGATGTTTAAAGAGTCTAAATTATCCAAGCGACTGCTAGAACGTACTAAAACTTTTACTTCATATCCTTGTTGTAGCAATAGTCGCACTAAATTAGACCCAATAAAACCAGTCCCTCCTGTGACAAAAGCACGCATGATCTAGTTATTGAGTTATCAACTACTTCGCAATTATAAACTTAAGTTTAGACTTGTTTGTTAACTATTAATTGATTTAAATTTTCGATTAATTATATTTTGCTAACATGGGTTACTTAAAAAGTCAGTGGTGGGGACATACCCTCACTTTAACCATTAAACCATCTAAATCTTCACTTCTGTAAGTTCTAATTTTTAAAATAGTACTCAAGTAAATCATGAAGGTAATTAGCACTAAAATCCCTGAAGTTATCATTATCGAACCACAAGTGTTTGGTGACGATCGCGGTTTTTTCCTAGAAAGTTACAACGAGAAAACTTTTGCTCAAAAAACAGGTATTAACGCGAAATTTGTTCAAGATAATCACTCTCGCTCTGCTAAAAACGTTCTCAGAGGATTACACTATCAAATTCAACAGCCTCAAGGCAAATTAGTCCGAGTAGTCATTGGAGAGGTGTTTGATGTGGCAGTTGATATCAGAAAAAATTCTCCTACCTTTGGAGAGTGGGTAAGTTGCCTCTTGAGTGCAGAAAATAAAAGATTATTTTGGGTTCCTCCAGGATTTGCTCATGGTTTTTTGGTTTTGTCTGAAACAGCAGATTTTCTCTATAAAACTACTGACTACTATGCCCCTGAATACGAAAGAGCGATTCTTTGGAATGACCCCACTCTCAACATTGATTGGCCTCTACAAACTACTCCTATTCTTTCGGCAAAAGACCAAGCAGCCCAACCTTTACAAACAGCCGAGGTATTTTTATGAGTAAAATTGTTCTTACAGGAGTTACAGGACAAGTAGGTCAGGAGTTGCAACAAACTCTAAGTTCTTTGGGAGAAGTGATTGGCTTAAAACGTCACCAGTTAGATTTAACCGATCCTCTGTCGATTGAAGAAGTAATCAGCCAAATCAAACCCAGTATTATTGTCAATGCAGCAGCCTATACCGCAGTAGATCAAGCTGAAACTGAAGCAAAACTGGCTAATACCATTAATGGTGTTGCTCCTACTGCAATGGCAGAAATAACGGAAAAAATTGGGGCAACGTTGGTACATATTTCCACAGATTATGTTTTTGATGGTTGCAATCATACTCCTTATCACGAAGAAGATGCTACTAATCCAATTGGAATATATGGAAAATCCAAACTGTTAGGAGAAGAAGGCATTATCAATAACTGTTCCCGTTATCTAATTCTCCGTACCGCCTGGGTATATGGTTCTCGCGGACATGGTAACTTTGTCAAAACAATGCTGAGACTAGGAGCAGAACGAGAAGAAATTCGGGTAGTTGCCGATCAAATCGGCAGTCCAACTTGGTCTTATGATCTTGCGGTAACTATTACTCAAATGCTTGCTAGAGAAATAGCTGGAAGTTCAATTCTGCCAACGGGAATTTATCACTTTACCAATAGTGGTGTAGCTAGTTGGTACGACTTTGCTGTAGCAATTTTTGCCGAGGCAAAACAATTAGGATTTCCGCTCAAGGTTAAGCAGATCATACCAATTTCTACTTCTCAATATCCTACTCCTGCCGAACGTCCAGCTTATTCAGTACTTGACAAAACTAAAATCACTAAAGCTTTGGGTGTACATCCTCCTGATTGGCGACAGTCTTTACATAAAATGCTGATTCAGTGGCAATCGCTGCTCTAATTTGATCTCATTCATTACTATTTAGGAACAAATCATGAAAGCACTCATTCTCTCTGGTGGTAAAGGTACTCGCTTACGTCCTTTGACGTACACTGGTGCTAAACAACTTGTCCCTGTCGCTAATAAACCGATTCTTTGGTACGGTATTGAATCAATTATTGCTGCTGGCATCACCGATATTGGTATTATTATTAGTCCAGAAACAGGTGCGGAAGTTAAAGCAAAAACAGGCAATGGCGATCGCTTTGGAGCTAAAATTACCTATATCTTACAAGACCAACCTTTGGGTTTAGCTCACGCCGTCAAGATTGCCCGACCTTTTCTCGAAGATTCTCCTTTTGTCATGTATCTGGGAGATAATCTAGTTCAAAGTCAGTTAGATTTATTTTTAGATAAATTTAAATCTAAACATCTAGATGCCTTAACTTTACTTTGTGAAGTTGAAAACCCTACTGCTTTTGGGGTAGCTAGAGTTGATGAACAGGGGAAAGTGTTAGAACTAATTGAAAAACCGAAAGTTCCTCCTTCTAATCTGGCATTAGTAGGAGTATATTTATTTTCTCCTGCCATTCATGAAGCGATCGCAAATATTAAACCTTCCCCTAGAGGAGAATTAGAGATTACTGATGCAATTCAGTATTTGATCGAAAGTCAGAAAAATGTTGAATCTTTCCAGTTACAAGGTTGGTGGCTAGATACTGGGAAAAAAGATGATCTACTCGCAGCCAATCAAATTATTTTAGATACCTGCCTTGACTCAACTATGGCTGGAGAAGTTGATTCTAACAGCAAAATCAGTGGTAGAGTTCATATAGGTAAAGGTTCTCGGATCATTAATAGTACGATTCGCGGTCCCGTAACTATTGGTGAGAATTGTCAAATTGAAAACTGTTTTATCGGACCTTATAGTAGTATTGCCGATCGCGCTACTATCATTGATACCGAAATTGAACATAGTGTAATTTTAACTGAAGCTAAGGTAATTGGAATTCAACAACGAATTGTCGACAGCCTGATTGGTGCTAGAGTGCAATTAAAAGTTACACCCCAACGTCCTATAGCACTGAGATTCATGATTGGAGATGATTCTCAAATTGAATTAGCTTAAATTGTTCCTTGGTTGTTTGTCCTTTGTCTTTTAAAAGCTATAAGCTGTTAGCCATTAGCTAGCTCGCTAAGAGCTATTCTAATAACCAATAACTAATGACCGATAACTAAATGAATCAATCTCGAAACATACTAATAACTGGTGGGGCTGGTTTTATTGGCTCTAATTTTGTCCATCATTGGTGCAAAACGTATAAAAGCGACCGTGTTGTAGTTTTAGACGCTCTTACCTATGCAGGAAATCGCCAAAATCTTGCTACTTTAGAAGGTAAGGCTAACCTACGTTTTGTTCATGGTAATATTTGCGATCGCGACTTAATTGACCGACTGCTTCAAGAAGAACAAATTGATACAATTGCCCATTTTGCTGCTGAATCTCATGTGGATCGTTCAATTTTAGGTCCTGGTGCTTTTATAGAAACCAATGTGGTTGGCACATTCACTCTACTCGAATCTTTTCGTAAGAGATGGCAAGAGCAGGGAAAGCCTTTAAATTATCGTTTTCTTAATGTTTCTACAGATGAAGTTTATGGAAGTTTAGCACCAGACGACCCAGCCTTCTCTGAAACTACTCCCTATGCACCTAACAGTCCCTATTCAGCATCAAAAGCAGGTAGCGATCATCTTGCTCGTGCTTACTATCATACCTACGGAATGCCTACGATAATTACCAATTGCTCCAATAATTATGGTCCTTATCATTTTCCTGAAAAGCTCATTCCTTTAATGTGTATTAATATACTGCTTGGTAAACCTCTGCCAGTGTATGGAGATGGTCAAAATATTCGAGATTGGTTGTATGTTGAAGATCATTGTCGTGCTTTAGATGTCGTCATCAATCGTGGTACACCAGGAGAAACATACAATATTGGTGGAAATAACGAAGTCAAAAATATAGAATTAGTTCAGCAAATTTGCGATTTGATGGATGAACTTGCCTCAGAATTACCCGTTACTCCCGCGCAAAAACTAATAAGCTTTGTTAAAGATCGACCAGGACACGACCGTAGGTATGCGATCGATGCTACTAAAATTAAAACTGAATTAGGTTGGACCCCTCAAGTCACTGTACAAGAAGGTTTACGTCAAACAGTGGTATGGTACTTAAATAATCGTTCTTGGTGGCAACCTTTACTGTCTCCAGAGTATCAAAGTTATTATCAACAAGTTTATTCCTAGTTTATAACTAGAGGAAGTTGTTAATTAGTTAACAAATACAATTAAATATTTTTACTCAGGTCAGCTAGCTAAATTTCAAGCTAGCTTATTTTATATTTTATTAATTATATTTGTGTTCTAAGCAGTTGAAAAGTAATTAGATGAATATTTTTCAGCTTTAATAGCTATGTCAAAAACAATATTTTTTTTCAAAAGTATTGGGTCAAATTTAGATTATTAGTATAAACACTATTTACGTAAAATTAATTAATTAAAAAAACAGAAAAAATAAAGCTTGAATATTATTAAAACAATTGATATTTTAGTATTGTTAAATAATTTAGATTTTTAAATTTATTTATTATTATTTTCTTGATTAACTCTAATGTCTGAAGATTCGACAACTAGTTTCGTAAGTTTTTCTAATTCAGAGTTAGCTTCAATCAAGTTTGAACAAACTACTGATTTTTGGGGATTTGGTAATTTAAACGAAGCAGTTTATGGATATCGACAAGTCTTAAAATCTCAACCCAATTCACTTGAAACTCATGAAAAATTAGCAATAATTTTAAGACAACAAGGTAATTTCACTGAGGCGATCGCTCATTATTTGAATGCTATCAATTTAAAAGTAAATCGAGCTAAGTTTACACCAACAATTTCTCAAATGAAACCTAGACAAATCAAATCTGAAAACGAAGATAGACAACCTGAATTTATTCAGTTACCTGCGCCTAGTTTTAGTTGGCAAAATTTTACACCTCAATATCAGCAAATGCCGACACATCAATCTTCTAAAACTGACCGAGGAACACCGATGCGTGCCGTCTCCCGAGTTGAACTCGGGAGTACCTGCCACTTAGCTCAAGTAGCTATAACTGCTAATACTCAAATTTTGATGCCTAAATTAGAAGTAGCGCAAGTTTATCTCGAACAAGCAACAATTTACTGGGAAAATCAGCAATGGGAAGAAGTAATTAAAGCTTGTCACAATGCTCTCAAAATCAATCCAACTATAGTAGAAGCTTATAAACTTTTAGGTAATGCTTATCAAAGAATTGGTAATACAACTGAGGCAATTGGTTGTTATGCTAAAGCTTTAGAATTACGTCCTGATTTAGCAGAAATTTATGCTAATTTAGGTACTCTTTATGCAAGCAAGCAACAATGGCAACTAGCACTTAATTATTATCAAAAAGCCTTGGTTTTTAAACCTGATTTTCCTGGTGTTTATAAGCATTTAGCCAAAGTTTGGGAACATTTAGGCAACCAAGATAAAGTTAGAGAATATAATCAATTAGCAATTCAATTACAAGCCAAACCCGAGTTAGCTTTTCAACAACATTTTCAGTTGGGTGAACAATTACTTAAAATAGGTAAATTTCAAGAGGCTCTTCAGCAGTATTCCCATGCAATTGAACTAGCTCCTACTTCCATTGAAGCTCATCAAAAATTAGCTATCACCTTAGAACAACTGGGCGAATGGCAACAAGCTAGCAAATATTATCAGCGAGTTTTAGAACTTAAAAATAATCCTCATCAATTAACAGTTAATCCGATTCAACAAAAATTTTTAAATTCTCACCATAGTCCAGAACAATTACAAATTTCCTCAGCCCAAAACCCTGATTCAAAATTACAACAATATTTACAAAAAGCAGAGCAAAATCCTCACTCGGCTGAAGCGCAAGCTAATGTAGCTAGTATCTATGCAGAACAAAAACAATGGCAAAAAGCAGTCGCTCATTATCAAAAAGCAATCCAACTCAATCCTAATTTTGCTGGAGCTTATCGTAATTTAGCTAGAGCTTTAACCCAGTCAGGAGAAGAAAACAAAGCAATTTCTTATTGGTTGCGAGCAATTCAGTTAGAACCTGAAAAAATTAAAGCAGAAGAATATTTACAATTAGGCAATCAGTTATTAAAACAAAGAAAATCTGACAAAGCGATCGCACTTTATCGCCAGGCAATTCAATTGCAACCATCTTTAGGAGAGGCTTATCTGCGTCTTGGCGAGTTACTTAATTTAGCAGGACAAAAACAACAAGCACTCAATTGTTATCAACAAGGACTGAAAAACAGTCCTAATTATGCCCCACTACATTATCAGATTGCTCAAGCTTGCTTTGAACAACAACAATGGCAAAAAGCCAGCGATCATTATCGAGCAGCTATTCAACTAGAGCCTAATTACTGGGAAGCCTATCATTATTGGGGCGAAGCTTTAACCAAACAAAAAAAATGGCATGAAGCAATTGAAGCTTATCGTCAGGCAATTAAAATTAATCCAGATTTTTCTTGGTCACACAATAATTTAGGATACGCTCTAATTCAAATCGAACAATGGCAAGAAGCCGTTGATGCTCTTCGTCAGTCAGTTAAACTGAATCCCGAATTTGTTTGGTCACATTACAACCTAGGAGAAGCTTGTAGTAAAATCAAACTTTGGAATGAAGCAATCACCGCTTATCAGTCGGTAGTTACACTCAACTCAGATTTACCAAAAATTCAAAATAAATTAGGCGATGCTCTTTATCAAAGAATTCAAAAAGATCGCGAATTAGCACTTCAATGTTATCGCCAAGCGATCGCTAAAAATCCTGATGAACCTCATAACTATCATCAAGCATTAGCAATCGATAAATATAATGCAGAACTTTATATTGGTTTAGGTAATGCTCTAGTCAAGCAAGAAAAATTAGATGAAGCAGTTATCGCCTATCAAATGGCAATGCAAGTTCAACCGCGCAACTTGGAAGCTTCGATTCGATTAGACAATACTTTACTCAAACAAAATCCCCAAACCGATGTCAAGAAAATTCTTGAATCCCTGGTAACTGGTGATCCTCAACCATCATCCGAAGTGAATCAAGCTATCACTATTCAATCAGTTATAGTTTTACCTCACAATGATTGCCCTACGGTTTCAATTATTATTCCCGTCTACAACCAACTTCAATACACTCTTCAATGTTTACAAGCCTTAGTCAAAAACATCCAAGCAACTACTTTAGTTGAAGTTATCGTTATTAATGACTGTTCTCAAGACAAGACTCAAGAGACGTTAAGCGAGATTGAAGGCTTAATTTTGATTGATAATAATCAGAATTTAGGCTTTATTCATTCTTGCAATAAAGGTGCAGCAGTAGCTAAAGGTGAATACCTTTACTTCCTCAATAATGATACAGAAATTCGCCCCAACTGTATTGAAAGTTTAATTGATGTCTTCCTCCAAGACGAACAGGTAGGCGCAGTAGGCTCAAAACTAGTTTATCCTCAAGGCTCTCTTCAAGAAGCTGGCGGTATTATTTGGCAGGATGCTTCTGGTTGGAATTATGGCAGAAACGATAATCCTCATGACCCTCAATATAATTACTTGCGGGAGGTAGATTATTGTTCGGGAGCAAGTTTAATGGTTAAAAAAGCGACTTTTGAAGCTTTAAAAGGCTTTGAAACCGATTTTGCTCCTGCTTACTACGAAGATACTGACTTATGCTTTGCAATTCGTCATCGCTTAGGCTTAAAAGTAATGTATCAACCAAAGTCTGAAGTAGTACATTATGAAGGCATCACATCAGGAACTTCTACCCATAGCGGTACTAAAAAATATCAAGTCATCAATGCAGCTAAATTTAAACAAAAATGGCAATCAGTCTTAGCAACGGAACTTTATCAACCCAATCAAGGTGCTGAAAATGTGCCTCAAACGGCAAGAAAATACTCAGGACAAAAAACTATTTTAGTCATAGACAGTTATATGCCTTGCTATGACAAAGAATCAGGCTCAAAACGCCTATTTCATCTTCTAACTATCTTTAAAGAACTTAACTATCACGTTATCTTTACAGCCGATAATGGTGTCAAAGACGAACCCTATACCTCGATTTTACAAAATCTTCAAATTGAAGTCCTCTACACTCAAGATGGTTATGGAACGACTCCTGAAGAACAGATCAAAGCTAGATTACCTCTAGTAGATTTTGCCTGGATTTGTCGCCCCGAACTTAACGAAAAATATATCCCAATTATTCGGCAACAACCAGATATCAAAATTATCTACGACACTATCGATTTACATTATTTGAGAATGAAACGTGCTTGGGAATTATCTCCAGAAAAAAATATGCAAGCAGCAACTGAATGGATCAATATGCAAGCCAGGGAATTAACCATTTCTCACCAAGCAGATTTGACTATTACAGTTACTTCTGTAGAAAAAGAAATACTAAAACAGCAAGGCGTTTCTAATGTAGCAGTTATTCCCAATATTCATACTCCTTATTTAGGTGAAACTAGAGATTTTCATAGTAGAGAAAATATTTTATTTATTGGTAGTTACACTCATCCCCCCAACGTAGATGCTGTGTTATGGTTGTGTGAAGAAATTATGCCATTGGTATGGGAAAAAATACCAAAAGTAAAAGTAACTTTACTTGGCAGTAATCCGACTCCAGAAGTAAAAAACTTAGAGTGCGATCGCATTATTGTACCAGGATATATTTCTGATGTAAGTTCCTATTTTTTAAGCCATAAAGTGTTTGTTTCTCCTTTAAGATATGGCGCAGGAATGAAAGGAAAAATTGGACAAAGTTTGGAATACGGCTTGCCAATTGTCTCTACTTCTATTGGGATAGAAGGAATGAATCTAATCCACGAAGAAAATATTTTAGAAGCAAATAATACTGAGGAATTTGCTAATCAAATTTTAAGACTTTATCAAGATGAAAATATTTGGAATCAGCTAGCAACAAAATCTCAAGAAGCACTTATTCCCTATAGTTGTGAAGTAGTAAAAGCTTCTTTAAAAAAGTTTTTGATGATTTAATTATAAATTTTAATTATTTAAATATATATAACTATTTCAAAGTCAATAATTAATTCAAATTCAACTTGTATTTATGACCGTAACAAATATTAGCCAACAGTCTCAAGAATTATCAGTCCAAGAATGCTTAGACCGAGGAGCATCATTCTTAAAAGAAGGAAATATACAACAAGCTATTGAAATTTATCAACAAGGCTTATACTACCATCCTGATTCCGCTACTATTTATTTTAAGTTGGGAGTAGCTTTTCTAGAACAAGGAAATTCATCAGAAGCTTACGAGAATTTTTATAAATCAGTCGTACTTGAATCTGATTTTCACTGGGGTCATTATGGATTAGGACTTTTCTTTGCCCAACAAGGTAAAATAGCTGAAGCAATTGATGCTTACCAACAAGCATTAACTCTTAACCCAGATGATTTTTTAATTCATCAAAAGCTTGGAGAAATTTTGTTGGAACAGAATCAGCTAGATTTAGCTGAAAAACATTTTCTCAAAGTCATTAATTTGAATGAAAATTTTCATTGGGCTTATTATCGCCTTGGTCAACTTTATGAAAGGTTATCCAAACTAGATGAAGCCAATAATTTTTTCCTCAAAGTCATAGAAATAGAACCTAATTTTCAACTTGTTAAAAAGTATTTTACCTCAGAATCATTTGAAATAATTCTCAAAAAAGCTGACGATATTTTTGAAAATAAGAATTTTCAAAAAGCTTTGACTATGTATGAACAGTCATTAGCTCTTAATCCTGAACATTATCATGCCATGCTACGTAAAGGAGAATGCTTATTCAGATTAAAAAGATATTCTGATGCGGAACAAACTCTACTAACAGTAAATCAACAATTCGGTGATAAATTTTGGCTTTTAATTTGTCTGGGAGAAGTTTACTTTCATCAATCAAAAATTAAAGAAGCAATTTTATCTTTTGAAAAAGCAATAAATATAGATGATCGCAATTTATGGTGCTGGCATTTATTAGGAAAGTCTTACCAAAGTATTAATGAATATCAACAAGCTCAAGCTTGTTTTAATAAAATCATTGAAATTGATCCTAATAACGCTCTTGGTTATCTTGGTTTAGCTGAATTACAAAAAAAACAAGGAAATAAATCAGTAGCACAAGTTAATTGGTGCAAAGCTATTGAGCGTCAACCAGAGAATAAATGGTCTTATATTAGTTTAGGATATTCTTACATTGAAGATAAAAAAATTGAACAAGCAGAAATAATTTTTAATCAAGCTTTAAGCTTTTTTGGAGAAGATTTTGATATTATCTTTGCAGCAGCACACGCATATTTAGCAAAACGAGATTGGGATAAATCCGCTCAAATGCTTGAACAAGCTTTAGCGATTTGTCCTAATAACGAAGAAGTTAAAGTTAGATTACTAGAGTTATATTGCTATTCAGGAAATTTAGATAAAGCTCAAGATTATTTTAATAAGTTGCAAACAATCACCGTCCCGCCTAATTCTTATTATCAAGCTGTAGCTAAATTATTTTGCGAATTGGGAGAATGGGAAAAAGCTTTTGATTTTGCAACAGAAGCAATTTTTAAAGAACCTACAAACGTACACAATCATAATTTATTTATTAAAGTTGTTCGTAAAAGCAAAAAATTTAAAGAAGCTTTAAATGTTATAGAAAACTATATAGATAATCAAGAAACTAGGGCGAATTTTTTATTAATAAAAACTGCTCTGCTTGAACAATTAATAGAACCAATAAGTCAAGCCAGACAATGTATCTCTTTAATGAAACAAGATAACTCATTATCAAGAGATTTAATTATTTATGAAAACAGATTAAGATTAAAAGAAAATATTTTTTATGAGCAACTTTCTCAATTAGAATTAATTAAAACAAAAATATTTTATTGTACAGACAAAGCTTATAGTCTACCAACTTTAGTATCAATATTTTCACTGCATAAACATAATAAACATAAACTAGGTAACAACCCAATTTATGTTGTAGCCGATAACCGAACTCTAAAATTGATTAAAGAACCTTATCAAGTTTTAGCTAGAAATTTAAATTTAATAATCGAATTTATAGATATTGAATCTTTAGTCAAAGGGCTTAGTGATTATAAACTCACTACTGGTTATGGTGTTTTTACTGGAGGAGATTCTCTTTCAAGAACAGCTTATTATAGATTATTTTTTGGTCAAGTATTGAATGATATTTGCTCTAACTCTCGGTGGTTATACATAGATTCAGATACTATTATTCTTGATTCTCTTGAAGAAATAGATTATCTAGATTTTAATGGTTATCCAATTGCAGCTCGTAGAGAAAGACCAAAGTCTGAAATAGAAGAGGCAATTAAAATTAATAACTTAGAAAGTAAAAAATACTATAATTCTGGAGTCATTGCTTTTGATTCAACTCATCCTAAATTAACTAATTTATTAAATCAAGCAGTTAGAGTTGCTGTAGAAGAGGGACATAAACTTCTTTACCATGATCAGTGTGCTTTGAATATAGCATTTGATGGTCAAATTGCCGATTTATCTCCTCGATTTAATGATTTTTATCCTCCTTATGACCAAAGAACATTTGATGAATTGATGTTTTCTGATCAAAGTTTAATTATCCATTTACTAGATCGTCCTAAACCTTGGGATTCTCTTAATAAACATCAAGGGTCTATTTTATGGTTTCAACTATTAGAAGATATGTCAAGATTTTTACCAACAAAATATATTTACGAGCTTTTTGAAGTGCTTCAAGCTTCTATCTAGTTTTTTGAACAAAAAACTCTGTCTAATTATTATTAACTTTGTAATTTGTGAGAATAGGAATTATGACTGCCACTAAAAAACTTTATCTCCATGTTGGTCATCAAAAATGTGGTTCTACAACTATTCAACACTGGTTAAAAAAACAGGAAAAAAACTTAGAAAAAATGGGGATAAAATACCTAAAAACTGGTAGAGGTGAATTAGGCAATTCTTATGTTCATCATGAACTTGCTTTAGAAGTATTAACAAATAATTTTAAAAATGGAAAAAATATTTTATTTGATAACCTTCAACAAGAAATAAATAACTCAGATGCAGAGCATTTTATAATTAGTGCAGAAAATTTTATTCAAATAACAGAAAAACAACAACTGCAACAGTTACGTGATTGCTTTCCAAATAATTTAGAATTACATTTGGTTTTTATTTATAGAAATCAATATCAATGGTTATCTTCACAATGGGCGCAATTAGCAAAAAATGGTATAACTTTTGATAATTTTGATGCTTGGTTTGAGCGTTTTTCTTTATCTTTGCGTGCCTTAAAATATAATGAGGTTTGCGATTTTTGGGATGAATATTTCCAACCTTCTTATTTACATATTTTATCTTTTGAGGACTTGGTATATTCTAATAGTGGTCTATTAAGTAACTTTTTTGATTTTATTGGAATTCAAGGGATACCTTCTGATTTATTGCAAGAATCTAAAAACTACAATATATCGCCTTCTTACAAAACAATTATTTTATGTCAAAAAATATTTTCTTTTATGAAAGAAACAGAAGAACTATCATGGTTATTTTTACAAGAAGAAACTATTAGGACAAGAGAAAAAATCTCTAAATATATACAAGAATTTGCTCAACATAGAGGATTTAATCAAGAAAAAATTGATTTTATGTCTCTGGAACAGAAAAAACAAGTATTTGATTATTATTATGGGTCTAATTTAGAATTAATAGATAGATTTGCTTCTCGAGATAAATTTAGACTTTTTCTCAAATCACCTACAGAATCAAAAAATTATATGGATATCAAAAAAATAATTACAGATTTATCTCCATCGTTATTAAATGAAGCGATGGCTTTTGTTATGGTTAAATTGGCTGAGGCAAAATAAAGTATTCGTAAACAATTATAAACAGATTATTTTATATTTTGAGTATTATTTATTCGCTGGTATAGGAGTATAAGCTATTAATTTTGAATATAAAAACAAAGCCAATCAAGGAGTTATAGCAAGTATGTAAAAAGATAGAAATAATTTGGACTAATATGGTTTGGGCAAAAATTAATTAGTTTTTTAACTAATAAATATGGTCTAAATCTTGTTTATAAATTTGAAGATCGATATTTACAATCAATGAGGTAAAAAGATATGAGTTCTATTAACAAAACTGGAGAAAAAGCTAAAGCTAATTTTGAAAAAGGAAATGAATTAAAAGAACAAGGAAATTTTGAAGAATCAATTCAAAGCTATCAGCAAGCAATTAAAATTAAACCTAACTATACTCAACCATTACCCAAGTTAGCTGAAATTTATGAATCTCAGCAAAATTGGTCAGAAGCAGTAAAATGCTATCAACGCATGATTGGTTTAAATCCAGAAAATTATACTCCATATCTAAAATTAGCTAAAGTTTTACAACAACAAAACAAAATTTATGCTGCGATCGCAGCATATCAAGAAGCGATTGAATTAAAACCCGATCTTCCTGCTAAAGTTTATAAAGAATTAGGTGATTTGCTTCTACAAGAACAAGATCAGATCGAATCTGCAATTAATTATTATCAAAAAGCAGCAGAATTGAATTCAAACTGGAACGCTGGTTTTTATACTAAGTATGCCGATACTTTGATGAAAAAGGAACGTTTTGATGAAGCGATTAGTTATTATCAAAAAGTGATTCAACTGAAACCAGATTCGGCTAAAGTTTATTTATCTTTAGGGGACGCATTGTTCAAACAAGGACAACTTGATGAGGCAATTCGTTATTATCAGAAAACAACTCAGCTTAAGCCCGATTCTGGTTCGGCATACAAGAAATTAGGAGATGTTTTTCAGCAAAAAGATCAGTTAGATACGGCAATTCGCTGTTATCAAAAAGCTATAGAAGTTAAACCAGATGCTATCTATATTTTCCGTTTAATCGGAGATATTTTAAAGAAACAAGGTAGAGAACAAGAAGCAGAACAATGTTATGATCGTGCTGCTCAATAATTAATAGATAATATTGCAAATAAGATTTTTGAGAGTGGGTAATTTCTAATTTTTACCTACTTTTTTTTGCCTATTTAAATAATTTAATTTATTACTTAAATTAAAACTGCCTTCTGCTCTCTGTCTTCGCGAGTTTCATTAAGATTTATCTAGCCTCTCATTACTTGAGAAAATTGGTATTAAAACGCAATCTTTCCCTCTTCTTAAGTCAAGAAGCGAAAATTCAAAATATTTAAATTTAAGGCTATTTGTTGTCCTGCTAATTTTTTCGTATCTTGATAAAAATTGCTGTGAAATAATATGCCAAACTAAAAATAAATATTCAACTTTAGCGTTTTAGGTAAATAACACTAAGGGGAATAATACTTTCATCTTCTAAAACAGCTTGTAACTCTAATTCAGCTTCCGAACCCATTGCTGTCACTGAAAAAGGAGTTTCAAAACCACTGTTAGCTGCTGCTGGTATATCCGGATAATACTGAGTAATCGTTGGGCGAGGTTGTTCAACTGGAGTTTCAATCAACATTTGTCCTTGATAAGTAATTCTAACTTTTTTAGCTAGAGATTTTTTGCCTAATACCCATCCTTTAAATAAAAGAGAACCCCCAATAGCTTGGCTTTCTGGAAGAGGAGAACCGATTCCAAAACCCCATAAAGCCTCAAAATCTTTTTGCGGTAAACGTTTAACTTCTACCACCTGAATAGGAGCCTGAATTTGTTGTAGCCAATCTTGAGAATTGACTAATTTTGTTTGAGTTTGCTGGAGTTGAGTTTGGGACTTTTCTAACTGTTCTTGTTTCTGTTGAAGTTGCGCTTGACACTGCTGAAGTTGAGCTTTGGTTTGTTGCAGTTGAATTTGTTTTTCGCCTAATTCTATCTGAAAACCTTGATTAATTTGGAGTTGTGCCAGAGTTTGTTGTAGTTCTACCTGAGATTGTTTTAATTGAATTTTTAAATTATTTAGTTCCGATTCTGTTTGATTTAATTTAGCTTTTGCTGATTCTATTTGTTGCTGATATTTATCTAAAATACCATCCGAAAGCCAATTGGATAATTTTAGTCGCCAACTCAAGATGTTTGCTCCTTCTGAAACCTGCGCTCAATTGTGTTAAGTCGGTCTAATTTTATCCTATAGCTTAATTGATTTCTAGAATAGCAATCACTACGCGAAGCGCGAAGCTGCTCGCATTTGAGTAGTGATAATTGAGTATGTATTAATTAATGTTTAATTCTTTCAAGAAATATTTATTTTTATCGACGATACTAGCAATCTGTTGTTAATTTTGGGCTGAATTTTGCTTCTTAAAAGTTTTTACAGAGATCATGAAAATATTTAGCTGAAATTAATCCGAATTATTAACTAAAATCTAGTGTTTTCACGCAAGTAATTTCTACTGTAGTTTCAATAAGATTATTGTTGTTTCAAGCTGAACGTTATTCATTTCTCTTCGCTATCTCAGCTTAATTATGTTTGATCGTCTGAAAAATTTGTTGAATTCTGCTGCTTTTGTCAAAAATAATGACAATGTTAATCCAAAGTCTCCAGATGTTAACTCTTACTTAAAATTACCAGATTTAGCCAGTACTAAAATTTATCAAGCAGATCGACTTTGGGAACAAGGTAAGTTTACTGAGGCGATTAAGCTTTATCGTCAAGCAGTAGAAATTGAACCAGATTTAGGTTTGGCTCGTCAAAAATTGGCGGTAGGTTTGCAAAAAATCGGTAAAATTCCCGAGGCAATGATTCACTATCGCAAGGCGATTATGCTCAACAATTCTTGGACTGCTGAAGGGAAGACTTCACTGTCACAGTTGGAAAAAAATTCTTTGTCACACCTAACTGTCAACACCAGCGAAACAGAAGAGCATTCCCATCGCAGCTTCTCAACAAAATTACAACTTCCTGACTTTGATCCTAATTCACCTCAATATAGACAGCTATCAGCAGTTTATTCTTCAGAAAAATCGTCTTTTTCTTTTAAATTAATTGAAAAATCGGCTACTAATCAAGAGCCTCATTCTAACAAACCTGAAATTGCTAATAGCTTAGGATTAGAAGCTGCTCGAGTATATTTACAACAGGCTTTAGCTTATTGTGATCGCCAAGAATGGCAACAAGCAATAGTTGCCTGTCAGCGAGTCTTGGAAATTGAGCCTAATTCTGCGGAGGCTTATAAAATTTGGGGCAATGCACTGCAAAGAAGTGGTAAAACTGCCGAAGCAATGGGTTATTATGCTAAAGCGATCGCTATACAACCAGATTTAGCTGAAGTATATGCAAATTTAGGCAGTTTATATGCTGGGCAAAAGCAATGGCAACAGGCAATTGAATATTATCAAAAAGCGATTATTATTAACCCCAAATTTGCAGGTGCTTATGAAAATCTAGCGAAAGTTTATCAACAGTTAGGAGAAACGAGTAAATTTTGGCAATATCATCATCAAGCTTTGAGCTTAGAGCCAGAGCGAGCGAAGGCCAAAGATCATATTCTGTTAGCAGATTGGCTTAGAGAAGAAGATCAGTTAGAACAAGCAATAATTCACTATCGTTATGGAATTAAATTAGAGCCTTCCTTACAAGAAGGATATCAAAAATTGGCTCAAGTTTTGGAACAATTAGGACGATGGCAAGAAGCTGCTACTTATTATGAGCAAGCTTGGCACTATCAAAATAGATTAAAAGGAAATAATCCTCTTCAACAAAAATTGCTATCAACTAGTGAGAATGTTTTGCAGTCTCCCAATCAAATCGCAGGTACTCCGCCGTTCAACGGGTGGGAATCACTTCGGGCTTGCGACTCGGAGTTGAACTCCGAGTCGTTCCCGAACGGAGACGGCACGGACTTGCGTTCCCCAGTTAAACAGGAAATAACTACACAAACAAGTCCTGTTCCTACTGAAGCTATTGATTTAAAGATTGCTCAATATCAACAAAAAGCTCAAATCAATCCTAACTCGGCAGCTATTTACTCAAATTTAGGTAGTTTATACGCTCAAAAACAACAGTGGCAAGAAGCGATTAACTGTTATCAGCGAGCAATTACATTAAATCCTCAATTGGCAGGTGTTTATCGTAATTTAGCTAGGGCGTTAGAAAAAGCGGATCAATCTGCTGAGGCAATTAAATATTGGTATCAAGCTTATAGTTTGGAGCCGGGCAGTGTCAAAGCAGAAGAACATTTGCAATTGGGCAATGCTTTTGTCAAACACAATCAACTAAATGAAGCGATAACTTGTTATCGTCGTGCTTTGGAACTCGCTCCTAATTTAGCAGAAGCTTATTTACATCTAGGAGAAATTTTACATAGCAAAGGAAAATTAGAAGAAGCAATTCAATATTATCGCAAGGCGGTTCAATATAATTCTCAAATTGCTCTACATCATTATCGTCTTGGATTTGTTTTCACTCAACAAAAACAATGGCAAGATGCTATTATCTGTTATCAACAAGCGATCAAACTACAACCTGATTATTGGGAAGCTTGTCATCATCTTGGTGATGCACTGAGTAAAGTATACCGATGGGAAGAAGCGGTTACTGCTTATCAAGCAGCAATTCAAGTCAAAGATGATTTTTGTTGGACACATAATAATTTAGGTGATGCCTTAGTTCAATTAAGCCGATGGGAAGAGGCTGCGGTAGCTTTTAGAAGAGCGAGTGAATTAAACCCCGATTTTCCTTGGGCTTATTATAATTTAGGCGAAATTTTTAGTAACTTGGGTAAATGGGATGAAGCAGTAGTAGCTTATCGTCGAGCCATTGAACTTAAGCCAGATTTGCCGACGGTAGGAATTAAATTAGCTGATGCCTTAGGACATCGCTCTAAAATTGATTCGGATCGAGCTTTGAGTTATTATCAGCGCGAGATTCAATTAAATCCTGATAATCTTCACAATTATTATAAAGCGATCGCGCTGCAACCAGATAATGGCAAACTGTATTTACAGTTAGGTAATGCCTTAGTTAAACAGAATCAGCTAGAAAAAGCGATCGTTTATTATCAAATAGCTCTTCAATACCAGCCTCAAAATCGTGAAATATCGACTCAATTAGCCAAGTTATTACCCGAACAAGCACAGTTTAATCAAAAACTTTTACTTAGTAGTCTTCCAGCATCATCAAAAGAACAACCAGAAAAAGCTGAAGCTTTTCTCGCCAAGGCTAAAACATATTTAGGAGAAAATCAGATCGATCTGGCAATTGTTGCTTTAAATACAGCTTTAGAATTTCATCCTAATTATCCAGAAGCTTATTTTCAATTAGGTAATGCTTTGACAAAACAGGCTAATCTCGATCGCGCTATCGAATGTTATCGTCAAGCTTTACAATTAGAACCGAATAACTGTTGGTATTACAATGGTTACGGTGATGCACTGAAGGGTAGATGGGATTTAGCGGAGGCAATTTCAGCTTATAGTCGAGCAATTGAACTTAATCCAGATTTTGCAGGATTTTACGAAAATAGAGAACAATCTCAGCAATTATTACACCGTTGGCAGCAAGTTCTAGATTATTGTGAGCAGTTAAAGCAAACTGAATGCCATGATCAGCTGAGAATTTTGCTAATTACTCCCTATCCTCCCTATCCTCCCAATACAGGGGGAGCGATTCGGATGTTTGAAGAAATCAAATATTTAGGGAGTCGCCATCATCTCACAGTTGTTTCTTTTATTTTTGATGAGGCTGATTATCAAATTGAAGAGGATTTACAAGAGTATTGCGATCGCGCCATTATGGTCAAACTAGGTGTACCTTTAGCACCACGTCGAGTCGATCAACAAAAACAAATCTACCAATGGGGAACTTGGAATATGTGGAAAGTTCTCCAACAATTTAGTCAAGTTAAGTTCGATGCAGTTTTATTTGATTTTATTTTTGCTACTCCCTATCATGAACTGTTCAAAAATCATCTGACAATCTTAAATGAACATAATATTGAGTCAAGAATTCTCAAACAATGCGCTACGATTACCGAGTCCGATATTGCAACGGCTGCAACAGATGTAGAAGCAGTTAGAGTGTTTTTGGATTCTGAACGGGAATCTAAATTACTTGAAGCCTACGAAAACAAAACTTGGTCTAAATTTACTTTAACTACTGTAGTTAGTGAAGATGATCGACAAGAATTGCTCAGTCGTTGTCCGAACAGTAAAGTGATCGTAGTTAAGAATGGGATAGACACCCGCAACATTGCTCCTGTCAACCATAGTCAGGCACACAAAATGTTGTACATGGGAACAATGACTTATTATCCCAACATTGATGCTGTACTATACTTTGCTGAAGAGATCTTACCACTAATTCGTCAACAAAATTCTCAGCTTCCTTTCTGTATTGCCGGACGCGAACCTTCTGCTGAAATTCAAGCTTTAGCTACTCGTTATTCAGATATTGAAATCGTCGCTAGTCCCAAAAATATGAGCGATGTAGCTCAGAATTGCTCAATTGCAATTGTACCCATCCGTTTGGGTAGTGGGACAAGGATCAAAATTCTTCATGCTATGGCAATGGGTTTACCAGTGATTTCTACCAGTCTTGGTTGCGAAGGATTAGAGGTAACTGATGGAGTAAACATTTTAATTCGTGATACTCCCAAAGAATTTGCTGAAGCGGTGATACAGGTTAGTAAAGATCTTGAATTAAAGACAAGATTAAGTGTCAATGGTCGTAAATTAGTCGAGCAAGCCTATGATTGGCAAAATATTTTTGCTCGCTACGAACAGGAAATTTTAGCTTTGATTAAAAACAAGCAGAAATAAGTAGTTTGCTCTCAAGTATTTTCTCAGAATTAATTCAATTTTAGCCAAGGTATTTAACTTATGAAAGATTTACAATTAGGAGCTACCTTAGAACAACAAGGTAATTTAGAAGAAGCTGTTTTTGCTTATCGTCGTGCTGTTAAAACTGAACCAAAATCGGCTCAAGCTCATCATCGTTTAGCCAAAGCCCTAACTAAAAAAGGTTATTGGCAAGAAGCAATTAATTATTATCATAAAACTGTGGAGTTAGAACCTAAACTCTTTAATTCTTGCCAAGAATTGGGCAGGTATTTAATTAAATTAAATCACCAAGATAAAGCAATTAGTTTATATCAAAAGATTGGCGAAACTTTAGCTAAAAAAAATCTTTTTCAAGATGCGATCTCGATTTATGAACAAGCAGTTGAATTAGATTTAGATCGTAAATGGTTTTATCTTTATATTGGAGATTTATATAATCGCCAAGGTGATACTTTAGCAGCAATTGACGCATATTTAAAAGCAATTGCGATCGCGCCTGAATTTTGGCAACCTCATGATCGTTTATTAATTAAAGTTCAACGAGAAAAACTTTCACCTGAATTACTAGAAAGAATGATTAAACCATATCAAGAAGTAATTCGGAAAAGTCCTGATTATTTACTTGGTTATTCTAATTTAGGAGATATTTTAACTAAATTAGGTCGTTTAGATGAAGCAATAAGTTGTTACCAAAATGCTAGTTATCGACAAAATTTAAAACTAAAACCGAAGTTTATTGAACAAGCTTGGGATGCAGGAAAAAGAGGACAAGAACCGAAATTTGTCATTATTGGTTCGATGCGTTGCGGAACAACTTCTCTTTATGAATATTTAACTTTTCATCCTCAATTTGTTCCTGCACTTAAAAAAGAAGTTAAATTCTTTAATTTTAATTTTGATGCTGGTAAAGAATGGTATTTAGCTCATTTTCCTGCCATTGCTGAAGGAAAAAATTATGTCACTGGTGAAGGTAGTCCTGATCATCTTTATTATCCAGAAGTAGCTCCCAGAATTCTCGAATTATTTCCTGACATGAAATTAATTGTGATGTTGAGAAATCCAATAGACCGCTCTATTTCTCAATATTATCACTGGCGTAAAGTTGGCGCAGAATTTCGTTCTTTAAAAGAAGCGATCGCAGATGAAATTGAATTAATAAAAAAAATGTCACAACCTTCTTTTGATGGAAATTTAAGTAGAAAAGGTAATTCTGGTTGTTTATTAGAAAGTGTTTATATTTATTTTTTAGAGCAATGGATGTCAATTATTCCTAAAGAGAAGTTTTTGATTTTAAAAAGCGAAGACTTTTATCAAAATACGCCAGCTACGCTGAATCAAGTTTTTGATTTTATTGGTTTACCAAATTATCAACTTAAAGATTATAAAACTTACAATGCTGGTTCTTATTCTAATATTGACCCAGAAATGCATCAGCTTCTAGCGGAATGTTTTCAACCTCACAATCAAAGATTAGAAGAATTTTTAGGAATGAAATTTGACTGGGATTAGGAAAATTAACTTATCCTAATTGTTGCTATTTATATAGGGGAAGAATTCTCTTTTTTCCCTTCCTCTAGATAATTTATCCATCAGGTAAATATAGAAGAGAAATTTAAAGATGACTGCTGCAAGTTTTGCCGAAAGCGAATTAAGAGAACAAACCCATAAAAGTTTACAACAAGCAGAAGGTATTCAGATAGATTGTCAGTATAACAGTAATATTTTATTGATTACTTGTGGTGGTATTTCTCAAGGAATGGGAATTCCTCCTTATGAATTTTCTCGAATTACCTCAGACTTTGAAATAAAAAAAATCTTTTTAAGAGATTGTTTGCAAAGTTGGTATCAAAACGGAATTAAATTAGTAGGAGATAATATTGAACAAATTGTTAGTTATTTAAAAGATTTTATTCAAAAAGAACAAATTCAAAAAGTAGTAGTTACTGGTAACTCTGCTGGAGGATATGCAGCAATTTTATTCGGCTATTTATTAGAAGCAGATGCTGCGATCGCTTTTTCTCCTCAAACTTTTATTGACCCTAAAAATCGGTCTATTTTTGGCGATAATCGTTGGCAATCTCAGATAAATAAATTATATAAATCTTTTAATCCTGAAACTTCCAATAAATACTTTGATTTACTAAAGCTCTGGCAAGATAAAAACAAGATTAAAACTCAATTTTACATTTATTTTTGTCGAGAAAATCATTTAGACACAGTTCATGCAGCACGTCTTCAAGGATGCCACAATGTGACCCTCCAAGCCTATGATGGTAACGAACATAATATAGTCAAAACCCTGAGAAATATTGGTATCCTCAAACCTCTTCTTTTAACACAATTATATCCAGACTCAGCCCAATTATATTATGAACAAGGATTAGCTTATACTAAACAAAATTATCTAGACAAAGCAATTTATTCTTATCTTCGAGCTATTGAAATCGAACCTAGTTATCTGGAATCTTATCATCAATTAGGACAAATTTATCTTAAACAAGGAGAATGGGAACAAGCGATCGCTATTTATCAAAAAGCTATCGATGTTAGTACAGAAAATGCTTTCTTTTTTGAGCAATTAGGGCAAATTTATTTTCAGCAAAAAAATTGGTCTTTAGCTATGCAGAGTTATCAAAAAGCTTTAGAAATTGATCCTGAATTGACTTGGCTGGGACATGAACAAAATAGAAATTATAAAATTGGTCAATTTTATAATCATTTAGGTACAATTTTTGAAAAACAAAAAAAATGGAATCAAGCTATTGAATTTTACTTGCAAGCAATTGAAATTCAACCAAACATCAAATCTATTTATACTAAAATTAGAAATATTCAAAAAATTGATCCTAATCAAATCGAGCAAATTCTTAATTGTTACCAACAAGCACAACAAAGAGAAACTAGTTTCCCTTCAGAATATTACATTACTATAGGAGATTTACTAACTAAACAAGAAAAATTTGACGAGGCAGCTAATCATTATCGTCATGCTTGTTATATTATCGTCAGCCAAAATCGACCACATTTTGTCGAAAAACATTGGAATTTTAAACAGTCTCAAGGACCTAATTTTCTAATTATTGGAGCAGCAAAAGCTGGCACAACCTCTCTTTATCATTATTTATCACAACATCCTCAAATCTTACCAGCCGTAAAGAAAGAAGTAGGATATTTCAATCGCAGTGATTATTTACAACCAGATCTTAATTGGTATTTATCTCATTTTCCTGCAATTCCTGAAGGGACGAATTTTATTACAGGAGAAGCTACCCCTTCTTATTTAATTAGTGATATTCAAGAACAAGTTTTTGCTTTATTTCCTCAGATTAAATTAATTACTATTTTGAGAAATCCTGTTGAAAGAGCCATTTCTCACTATTATCATCGTCTCAAGCATGGTTGGGAAAATAATTCTTTAGAAGTAGCAATTAATTCTGAATTAAAAATGCTTAACGAGCTTGACTCTCCAGAGCAGATTGAACAGTTTTACCGAGAAAAAAAATCAATTTATTTATTAGGCGGTTTATATATTCATACTCTTAAAAGATGGTTGAAAGTATTTTCTAAAAAACAACTTTTAATTTTAACTAATGAACAGTTATTGGCAGAACCAGAACAAACCATGCAACAAATTTATCATTTTCTCAACTTGGCTGATAATCCAAATCTACAATTTAAAAAGCATAATGTCGGTTCTTACAATTATCAAGACGTACAGTTTCAAAAAAATCTAAGTGAGTTTTTTAGAAGTCATAATACCCAGTTAGAGGAGTACCTTGGCATGGAATTAAATTGGTCTTAAAATAACAAAAAATTAAAATTGTCATTATGGCTCTTCCTAGAATTAAAATTGCTAAAGACAAAGCAGAATTAATTCAAAAACTTATAGATAATAAAAGCGGCACTGGACCTTTTCAAACCTATGCAGATGTTATCGCTTTTGCTGCTAGTTTAGGAGTCAAATATCATAAGCGAGTACCATTGCAAGAAATATCTAATAGTGAACCAGCACCGATTAGTTTAGAAGTATTTATCTCTCGTGGTTATGATTGGGCAATTAAATTAATTGCTATTTCTGAAACTCAACAGCTAAAAACTCTAGCTAATTGCGATCGTGATATAGAAGCAGAAAGAATTCAAATTTTTGAAGAATACGCTAACGGCGGTTTGGAAAAATTAAAAGATGAATTACGTGGAGCAGTAGATTACACAGAAAGATTATTATTAATTTTAAGTGCTGAAAGATTTCAAGAAGAATCGATTGAAGAAGAGTTTGATTTAAGTAGATTTTTATAAAAATTTTCCTGTTGCTTACCAATGCAATTTATTTGTAATTACAAACAGTTTTTCTGATAAATTTAGTCTTTTATAAGATATAATAAGAGATTGTGTGATAAAATAGGAGGGAAACTGTGTCTCGCAGATGTCAATTAACAGGCAAAAAAGCCAACAATGCTTTTGCTGTATCTCACTCTCATCGTCGTACTAAAAGATTACAGCACGCTAATTTACAAACTAAAAGAGTTTGGTGGCCAGAAGGTAATCGTTGGGTGAAATTACGTATGTCTACCAAGGCAATCAAAACCCTTGAGAAGAAAGGCATCGATGCAATGGCAAAAGAAGCAGGTATTAATCTTAATAAATTTTAAATTGAAAAGATTATTTATTGCGATCGCTTTTGAAGTTTGAATAATAAGCGATCGCTTTAAGATTTCTACCTTGAACTAAAAAAAAAGACCGCATCCTAAGAAAAATGCGAATGTTAAGATTGTTTATTTTTTAACTCATTAATCAAGCTCTAAGATAATTTAAATTTATTTAATTAAAAATTAATAACAAAAATTATTATAGTTAGTGATCAAGATCACACTGAATTAAAGTCAATTAAGCAAGACTACATCATATTGTTATCAACAAAGACTGTGCTTATTTTGAATATATATATATGAATCTTTTATTCAAAACTCTTGTATTACGTCAGTCTAAACATCAGGGTTTTGTTATTCCTGCCGTCATTGCTTTGGGATTAATTATGACTTTGGTAGGGACAATTAGTATTTTCCAGTCGAGTGATGAACAAATAACTGCTGTTAGTCAAAGAGCAACATCAAGAGCCTTAGCAGCAGCAGAATTGGGCGTTGCTAGATACAGGGAGTTAATTGATAAATACAAAGTTATTGCTGTATATAACGCTTGTAATGGCACATGGACAGATGAAAATTGCAGTGATACTGGCGGTATAAGCTGGAAACTAGCAGCTAATATTCCTAATATAGCTGGTTCTTGCCCCACCGATGGAGCTACTACTGTAGCAGCAATGGCGACTAGAGGATGGCAATATGTCGATGCAGATGGAGATAACAGCGTCGATCTCAATGAATATCAATATAGATTAATTAGTTATACCTATACTAGTAATTACTCTGGCGGTGCATATACTGCTCAACCATTTGGGACATTAATAGTAGAAGGCAGAGTTAATCAAAGTAATACTAATTTAACCAACGATACACTAGCAGCAGTTACTCAAATTAGAGTGGATTTACCGATTCAGCCAGGAATTCCCACTCCTAATGGAGAAATAGTTCAATTAGAAGGCAATTTTAATCGCTTCAACCCCGCTTTGTGGATAACTGGAACTCCTGGTGGTACAGTAGATGCTTCAGTAACTGATGCAAGCAAGCTCACAGTTAATGGAAATATTATTTTAACTGATGCAAATTGTGCTAGCACAAACACCATCCCAACTACAGCAAATCTTCAAGATTGGGCAACTAATAAAGAAAAATCAGTAAGTTTTACTCCTTTACAACCGTCATATAAAACACCTCCTGCTACTGGTGCAACTAATCTTGATTCTGATGCAGCTGTTGATGTCAATGTGATTGCTGGTGATATTAATAGTACTCTTACCTTACCCCGTTCAGGTGACCTATCAGAACACGATGACACTGACGGAGATGGTGTCATCGATCCTGATGAAAATGTTTATTATCATTATTTAATTAATGGCAATATAGACCTTGATGGCGAAGATATAAATATTGTTGCCGGTAGTAAAGTCCTACTATATGTAAATGGCAATATAACTCTAAAAGGAGAAGCAGATCCTGATGGTACAGGACCTGACGAAAGAAATGTCGATCTCAATGTTAGAGCAGGGAATAATAATAAATCTTATAATTTGGAAATTTACGGTACGGCTGCTACGACGAATATTAGATTTGAAGGTAATTATCCAATTAACATTGCAGCTTTAATTCATGCTCCTAACGCTACAGTAACTCTAGCAAATAATCCAACTGTAACTATTAAAGGTGCTGTTTGGGTAAAAGATTGGGATGGAGATTCTGGTCTTACTACTGCTGTTAATATTAGTCCAGATGACCCTACAGATCAAGCACTAGTATCAGAACAATATTATAGCTATACCTACATTAAAGACGATTTGGTTAGTGCTAATGCCAGAGTAGTCGATCCCATAATTGATATTCCTTCACGTTGGGAAACTCAGCAGGTAAATTAATTATGTTAATACTCAAAAAATTACCTCAAAATAGCTTTGAAACCATCAATTCTTCTTGTTCTTCTGCTTCATTTAGAATGAGCAAGACAATTTATAAGAAAAAATCAAAATCAGAGGCAGGTTTTTCTTTAATAGAAGTATTAGTTGCGATGTTGATTGCTACATTTTTTGTTCTTGGATCAATGCAAGCTTTAGTATTAGCAACTATGCTGCGAGTTCAAGCACAAGAACAGCAGAGAGCAAATCAACTAATACAAGAAGATATTGAACAAATTCAATTAGCAGCTAGAGATTTAGCAGTTGATTATAGTAAATGTAGCGCAACTACTTATAACACTGGTTATGCTAAAGCCTTGCAGGATGGTTTACCCAGTGTTCCTGCTGATAAAAAATTATTAGGGGATGAAGGTAAAACTTATCGATTAACTCGTACATTTGTTGAAAGTTCTTCTCCTTATAAAGTTTTGAGAATTAATTATGAAGTCAAGGAGTGGAATGGAACTAATTTAGTTGGAGATGCTATAGCAACAGATTATATTGAGGTAATTCCTAATGCAGCGGTACAATGCCCGAAATAAAAAACAAGGTTTTACACTAACAGAAATGCTTGTTGCAATGATTGTTGTTGGTATTTTAGCTGCAATTATTACTCCTAATTTTCTAGGTTTACTCAATCAAAATCGAGTTAAAGAAGCGCAACGACAAGTAGAAGCAGCATTAAAAGAAGCTCAAAGACAAGCAATTAGAAGAGGAAGAAATTGTACAGTAACCATTGATACGAGTGCAAAAACTCTTTCTTCTACTAATAACTGTTTACTCAGTACTCGTACTTTAGATACTCAAGTTTCTATCACAGCTAATGATGGTAATGCTAATACTATTTCTTTTACCCACAAAGGTATTGTTAGTCCTGGTAAAACAATAGTAGTTTATAATTCTTCAAGTAATGAAAAAAAATGTGTAGTGGTTAGTGATGGATTAGGTTCGCTTAGAACTGGTGATTATACAGGCGATGTCGCTACGACACTTACTGCCAATTCATGCACTACGTCTGACTAATTAACTAATAAAGATACTCAATAAATCTACTAATTATCAATAACTATCTTTTGTAATTGATTTTTTGCTAAATTCTGAGCTAACAATTAAATAGATCAAAATTAGTATGTTTAATTAAATTTAACGACGGTAAAGCTCTATTTTTGACAGGCAAAAATGTGAAAAGTAATTATTAGGAATACGTGGTGAATTTACCCTATTTTCAATATAAAAAATTATTTTTTTATAATTATTATCCGTATTTACTCTAGTTAACGTCAAGCAAAATAATTGTTATAAAAGAAGTATATTTATATTCATTATTAGGTTCTTGGCAAGGCTAATTTTATTAAGTAATCAAATAAAATATTCATAAAACTAAAGTAAAACATTATCAAATTATTGGCTAATTAAAATACTTACTTGGCTAAAAATAAAATAAATAAATCTAATCAGTAATATGCACGTTAACTTACCAATTAAACTAAAAAATAAACAGCAAAAATTTACTGGTTATACTTTGCCAGAAATACTTCTTGGCGCATCTATTTCTTTTGTGGTTATAGGTGCTGCTGGCTGGGGTTTAATAAATATGCTACAGGGAAATAAAACCTCTTCAGTCCAGGCAGAAAGTAGAACCGAAGTTAACCGCGCTCTTGAATTTATTTCTGATGAAGTCAAAAAAGCTGAAGCAATTGAAACAGATCCAACGGCAAATGTCCCTGCTGGTTTAACTATACCTACTGGTGGTCAAGCCATACTAGCATTAGATCTACCTAATATGGGACAAGCCAATACAGATAATAGAGTAATTTATTATGTTAGATCGAAACCAGATGACAAATGGCTTGGTCCGAGAGTAATCTATCGGTACGGGCCGCCATTAGATAATAATGGTAATTATACTAATGGTACTTGGGTAAATCAGCCCTTGGTTGATCGAGTAGACGATCAAACCCTTACTCCTTCACCTTGTACGGGTACAGCTATTAGTGGTACAGGTTTTGCTGCTTGCGTTAATAATAATAAGAAAACTGCTCAAGTTTATATTAGCGGTGTATTTGGAGACAGTAACGAAGAATATCAAGCCAACACTCAAGTATATGCTAGAGCAGAGGCAGAAAATTTAACTGGTGCTAGTTCTAACAACTCTTTTGGTTCTCTTGCTACTAATCCTCTCAATCCCAACGGTACCTCTAGAACATACACAGTAAAAAACTTGGTAAGTGCTATGGGTTGTAATCCTTCTGGTGATCCTTGTACTATGACAATAAAATTTAAAAAGACAAGCAATAACTCAGAAATAACAACAACTACAAATGCAAATGGTGACAAAGCTTTTACCATTAGCGAGGAATTTTATATCGAAGTAACTCCTTCAACAACTTTACCAGACAAATTTTCACCAGGACAACAAAATAACAGTAATCCTGTGCTTTCAACTGATTCTACCAGAGTATTAATCTTAGGAGATGGTAGTGATGCTCCTTCTAAGGATGCTTGGAATCCGACTGCCAATCCCAACCGTTATCAAAATATTGGAAATATACTAAGGACTAACAACTATATTCAAAATAACAAAATTACCCTGCCTAAAGACCACTATATTATAGCTTTTGAAATCGGGCAAACTAGTCCAATTCATCCTGGTTTTGATTGGCAAGATCAAGTATTGGTAGTTACTGTTGAATAATCATTTTGATTTAGGCTTTTTGTTTTAGAATTTAGGGCTTTAATCTTTAACATTTACTATTTTTTTACTTCTTGGTAATTTTACTTAACTGAGTTTAAAAAAACTAGGTTATAACTTCATCGTTGTTAAATTTTGAAGCCTTAATCATATTGTTATTTCTTACTTTTTATTTTTATACATTAGATTTAATCTCAAAATAGTTGGTCATAAGTTCTTTGTACCGCTAAACTGTTGAAACTGTCACGAAAATTAAAGCAAGTTTAGCTGATTTTTTATGAAATCATACAATACAAACAGAAGCGATTGTAGGAGAGTTGAGGCACTAAGCGATCGCGGTTATAGTTTGATTGAAGTATTAATAGTAGTAATTATAATAGGTATTTTAGCTGCGATCGCAATTCCTAATTTTGCTGGTTTATTAGCGCAACAAAGAGTTTTTGAAGGTTTTGAAACAGTCAAAGGTGCAATTAAAGAAGCACAAAGACAAGCTATTCGTAGAGGCAAACGTTGCCGAATTCAAATCGATACAACTAATCGTACAATTAAAGTTAAAACTCCTGATATTTATGGTAGTTATGAAGGCTGTTTATTAAGCGATCGCTCTTTGCCAACTGGAGTAGAAATTAAAACCAATTACGCCACACCAGTAATTACTTTTTCGCCACGAGGTAATACTAATAGTGCTGGTACAATTGTTGTCTATCATAATCAAAATAATTCTACTAAAAAATGTCTTGCTATTTCTCTGGGACTAGGAATTATTAGGAGTGGCAATTATACAGGTGATGTGTCTGGTTCAGTTAGTGCTAGTAATTGTCAAACAAGTTCTTAAGTAAGTAGCAAGTAAAAAATAAAGAGAGGAAGAAATAGGCTTTCAAGGGGATATTTTAGAAAGCAAAATTATACATCTGGTCAAAGTTTAAAACCATTTTTGGTAGAATAAACAACATTGATACTACTTTTTAAAAGGCAATATATTTAGCAAACCAATTGAGAGCCATCACACCAATTAAAATATTGCTATTTTTTTATGCCCAATTTTTGGGTTAGAGCGATTACGTAGTGCCTCAGCTTTGCTGAGACCGCTTTTAATTAAAGTAAAAATAAGATGAAATTACACGTTGAAATTCAAGGAACAGGATTTCCAATTTTATGTTTACATGGTCATCCTGGTTCAGGACAAAGTATGTCAGTATTTACAAACTTTCTTTCACAAAAATATCAAACTGTTGCGCCAGATTTACGAGGATACGGTAACAGTAGACCAACCAATAAATTTAAAATGGAGGATCATCTTGACAATCTTGAAGAGCTTTTGGAACGTTTGAAAATTGAACGTTGTTTACTTTTAGGCTGGTCTTTAGGAGGTATTCTAGCATTAGAATTAGCCCTCAGATTACCACAAAAATTTACAGGGTTAATTTTAATCGCTTCGGCTGCCTGCCCTCGTAGTAATCATCCTCCCATTACTTGGCAAGATTTACTCTATACCGGAATTGCAGGGATCGTGAATTACTTAAAACCTGGATGGCAATGGAATATAGATACTTTTGGTAAACAGTCTTTGTTTCGCTATCTTCTAGCTCAACAAACTACTCAAGCATATCAATATTTAGCCAAAGAAGGTGTTCCTGCTTATTTTAAAACTTCCACTGCTGCTCATCAATCATTATCGCAAGCGATTAGTCAAGGATACAATCGTCTTCAAGAGCTTCAATTACTCGATCTCCCTTGTTTGGCTTTAGCTGGCGCAGAAGATCGGCATATTACCGCTATTTCTAGCGAAGAAACCGCTAATACACTAAGTTGTTGTCAATGGCGATGTTTTCCTGACACTGCTCACTTATTTCCTTGGGAAATTCCTAACTTAGTCCAAGCAGAGATCGAGCAATGGTTAAATGATTATCCTGAAACAGTTATGGAAAAAAACTAACTAATATTTAAGATATCAGTAAGACTTACCGAAAGCAGGAACAGCCTTAAAATCGACGGGTTCATCCAACTCATCAAAAATTGTCAATTCACTTGGTTGACAGCGTTTGATAGTCAAAGAAATTCCTTGTGCGCCTTCTCCTTTTAAATCTTCTAAATAACCACCTTGGGCAATTTGAGCTTCCCTAGCAGTCAAAAAAGGACCAAAATAATAAATGCAAGCAGGAGTATCAGTAGTTATTTCAACCCAATAAGCTTTACCTACGCTATCGAGAACTTTAGTTAAAATTTCTTTGAGCATTTTAAATTTTCTCTATTTATTACCGTAATTTAATTGGTTGATTGTTACAGATGTGTCTTAAATCTTTATATTAAGTTACAAAATTTTTTGTTTATTTATAACAGCCCGATTGTAACTCTGATCACTGTTGATTGGTAGTAAGAATAATTAAGTCTAATTAGAAAATCTCTGACGACAAATTTCGTAAATAGCAATAGCTGCTGCAACCGAAGCATTAAGACTAGGAGTTTCTCCTGATAAAGGAATAGCTACCAATTCGTCACAATTACGTTGAATCAAAGGACTTAATCCTTTCCCTTCTGAACCTACTACTAATCCTATCGCTCCTCGAAAATTAATTGTGTGTAACAGTTTACTACTTTCAGAGGTAGTGCCATAAAGCCAAAACCCCGCTTCTTTTAATTTGTCTAAAGCTTGATTTAAATTGACTACTCTGGCAACAGGAAAATTTGCCAAAGCGCCTGCTGCTACCTTCATTACTGTAGAGGTAACTCCTACTGCTCGTCTTTGAGGTATAACTAAACCTTGTACACCCATTGCCTCAGCAGTACGAATAATTGCACCTAAATTATGGGGATCATTTATGCCATCTGCAATAATAATTACTGGTTCTGTAGTGTTAGTTTTTGCGTGTTGAAGTAAATCTTCTAACTCCCAATAAGAATAAGGAGCAATTTGAACTGCTATCCCTTGGTGATTGCCTCCTTGAGTTAATAAATCTAAACGACGCATTTCTACTTCGTCTATGACTGCTCCATTAGCTTTAGCTTCTTGAAGAAGAGAATAAAATTGAGGAATTTGTCGTAGCTTAGCAGTAACCCAAATCCGAGCAATATCACGCTCACTTTTCAAGATTGCTAAAACTGAATGACGACCATAAACTAACTCAGAATCTTCTTGTTCTGGTTTTGGGTTAAATTCGATTTGGTCACTTTTACGAGATAGTTGAATCTTAGATTTATGCTCTTTAGGTTGAGGTTTAGTTTGGTTAAAATGCTTGGGAACCCTATTCCGTTTAGTCAAAGGTTGCTCGCTCATAAAGAATAGATTTAAAAGGAATTAGTTTTATTTAAAATTGCAATTAACTTCAAGATTTTGCAGGATTAATTTCTAATTTGGCTAATAATTCATCTAAACGTTGAGGATTGGTTAGATAAAGATAGCCCAGCAAAGTTTCAAAACTGGTAGCTTGTTGATAAATATGGGCAGATATACGTCGTGGTTTCTTGTCAACTGCATTCCGTCCACGACGTACAATTTCTTGTTCTGAGGAAGTCAGATAAGGTTGAAGCAATTGGAGATAATCCGCCTGACTTTCGGCTCTTACTTGAGCAACAACTTGATTATGATAGTCTGCAAGTCGTTTCGGCGGGATGAGGTAGCAAGTACGAACATATAGTTCATAGACTGCATCCCCAATATACGCCAAAGCACTAGGTGACAAACTTTCTACTTGGGAAACAAGAGAAGTTGCCATTTGATTAGAAAATAAACTAGCTTCTGTCCAAGCAGAAGCCGAAGTTGTTAACTTTGATTGATCTCGATCTCGTTCTGGTAAATTCACGTCTATTACTGACGCTATTTTTCTATATTTTCGATAGCAGCTTCAACTGAAGGCTGAAGAGAAAGAAATTTCTCTAGGCGAACTAGTTTAACTGTTTGAGTTACCCTCGCGTTGGTAACTATTTGTAAACTTCCGCCCGCAGTTTGTGCCTTCTTGACTAGCTGTACTAAAGCACCTAATCCCGAACTATCAATAAAATCAATTTGAGAGAGAACGAGAATTACATGATAAGGTCCTTCGTCAATATAATTACCGATTACCTTACGGAAAGTAGGCTCAGAAAAGGCATCAAGTAATCCAGCCAGACGAAATATTTGATAGTTTTTCCTGACTTCGCGAGTGCCTCTTAAGCTAACTGTCAGGTTTAGTTGCTCAGGAATAGTTTCCTCCTCAACTCTAGCTTAATCTGGTCAATGGTACAGTATAGCCCATTTCTTAGTAGTAATGTTTATCTTTTCTGGGGAGACTTAAAAATTTCTGATAAATCAAGTCAAAGCAAGCTTCGCCTTCGTCAAAAAGCTTTGGTTTCAAGGAAGATTTTGAGCAAAGTCTATAAAAAACCCCACTCAGTATTTTGCCAAGAGCGGGGTATGTGGAGCAAGAGGAATTAAATAAAATAGAAATTAAAGAATAGTCAAAACTATATTTGGCTTTTCTTAATATTGAATGTTACTATTCATCACTAACGAGTACATTCGTATAAACACTGATTTTTGTTACTGAATCCTATTGAGTTAGTTATTTTTACGGAGGCAAGAATAATAATTCTTCATTTTGTTTTCAAAAAACATTAAAAAACTTAAAAGCTTTTTGAGCTAATCATAATAGTTGTATCAATTAACTACTAAAAAAAGCGATCGCTAAACTATTTTTCTGGATTAAAACTACTTTTTTTCTATTTTTTAAAAGGTTTTTATTTTTAAAGTTTATTTTTGAGTTTAAATAGCTAAGTCCTAGAATTTACTGATTAATGCTGTTAAATATACTGATTTTTTTGATTATTACTAAAAATACAAATTGTTAAAATTGCTTAATAAAAAAAATATCACTATGTCTATTAATTCCCAAGAAAAACTCACAGGATGGTTGTTATTAATACCAGCTTTATTAATTTTATTATTGGTATTCATTTACCCAATAGGAAGAGCTCTTTGGTTAAGTTTTTTTACCGAAAATCTTGGTACACAATTAAATCCAGTTTTTTCAGGCATTGGTAATTACCAAAGAATGCTTGGAGATGGAAGATTTTGGCAAACGATGGGTAATACCACGCTGTTTACAGTTGTCAGTGTATTTTTAGAATTATTGTTAGGTCTAGCTATTGCTTTGGTTCTGAATCAATCTTTTCGAGGTAGAGGTATTGTCAGAACTATTGCCATTATTCCTTGGGCATTACCCACCGCAGTTATGGGACTAGCTTGGGCATGGATTTTTAACGATCAATTTGGTGTTGTTAATGATATTTTGCAACGATTAGGATTGATTGATACAGGCATTAATTGGTTAGGAGAACCAAGTTTAGCGATGGTAGCTTTAATCATTGCTGATGTTTGGAAAACAACACCTTTTATTAGTATTATTTTGCTGGCGGGATTACAATCAATTTCTCAGGATTTATACGAAGCTCATGCTATGGATGGTGCTAATTACTGGCAGAGTTTTTATCAAATTACTTTGCCTTTATTGCTGCCTCAAATTTTGATTGCTTTACTGTTTAGATTTGCTCAAGCTTTTGGTATTTTTGACTTAGTTCAAGTTATGACTGGTGGTGGTCCAGCAGGAGCAACAGAAACAGTTTCTATCTATATTTATTCAATGGTAATGCGTTATCTTGACTTTGGCTATGGAGCAGCTTTAGTTGTGGTAACTTTTTTGTTGTTAGTTTTGGTTGTGATAGCTACTAGTTATTTTTTACGTAAATTAAGAACTATTTAATGGGTTTCAAAATTTATTAATCGAGATGTTGTCTTGAGAAATATAAGTTGAAAAACAATTTTTAATTAATTTAAATTTGGCAATGAAAAGTGTAAAATCTGAAAATAAAAATACTACTTTTAATTTAGGCAGATTTATTTTAGTCTTGAGCGTTATTTGGGTAATTGTTTTTTTTCTTGCCCCAATTGTTTGGCAAGTATTGACTTCTTTGAAATTCAATCAAGATATCTCCGCAATTCCTAATATTTACTTGCCTAGAAGAATTACTTTAACTCATTATCTAGAATTATTTAATCGTCGTCCTTTTTTACTCTATATTCTGAATAGTGCTTTAGTTTCAATTGTTTCTACAGTTTTATGCCTAATCTTAGGTTCTCCTGCTGCTTATGCTTTAGCTAGATTAAAACTTCCAGGAGAACAAGTTATTTTAGCAGGTATTTTAATTGTTACTTTATTTCCCTACGTCCTGCTATTTTTAGGATTATTAGAAATAGTAAAAGCAATTGGTTTAGGAAATAATTATTTAGCTTTAATTATTCCTTATACAGCCATTAACTTACCCTTGACTATTTTGGTTATGCGTAGCTTTTTTAAGCAATTACCTAAAGATTTAGAAGATGCAGCCAAAATTGATGGTTATAAAACTATTCCCATGTTGTTCAACATTGTCTTACCAATGACTATTCCTGCTTTGGTTACCACAGGAATATTAACGTTTATATTTGCCTGGAATGAATATATTTTTGCATTGACTTTTATTACTCAAGAAACGATGAAAACAATTCCAGTAGCGACAGCACAATTGGGAGGAACAACTTTATTTGATATTCCCTACGGACCGATCGCGTCTGCTACAGTATTAGGTACACTGCCTTTAGTTTTGCTGGTTTTATTTTTCCAACGTCGCATTGTTCAAGGTTTGACGGCTGGTGCAGTGAAGGGATAAAAGTTGTTTTATGAGATATTGGCGAGTTTTATGGTTGTTTTGGACTACCTCAATTGCCACAGAATTAGAATATCGGCTTAATTTTGCGATCGCTACTTTTACTAGTATTGCTAATTTGGTAGGTAGTATTTTTGGATTATTTTTATTTTATCGGACTGGCTATACCTTTCAAGGTTGGAGTTGGCAAGAAGCACTGATTGTTTTAGGGTTGTTTACTTTATTACAAGGGTTTTCTAATACTTTTTTAGTTCCCAATCTTAATCGCATTGTCGAACAAATTGAACAGGGTACATTAGATTTTGTGTTACTTAAACCAATTAGTAGTCAATTTTGGTTATCGACTAGAATGGTTTCTCCTTGGGGATTTCCAGATTTATTGTTTGGAATTATTTTAATTATTTATGCAGGAATACAACTAAACTTAAATTGGCAAGATTATTTGATTAGTTCGATTCCAGTTTTTTTTGGCGTAATTATTTTATATAGTCTTTGGTTTATTTTAGGAGCAACCAGTATTTGGTTTGTCAAAATTTATAATGTAACCGAAGTTTTAAGAGGTTTATTAGAAGCTGGAAGATATCCGATGGTTGCTTATCCTGCTATTTATCGTTTATTTTTTACCTTCATTGTACCTGTGGCATTTTTAACTACTGTTCCTGCTGAAGCTATGCTTGGTCGTAGTGAGTTGACTTGGTTTTTTGGTGCTGGTATTCTTGCCATTATTTTATTAATAATTTCGATCTTGTTCTGGCAATTTGCTTTGCGTTTTTACACCAGTGCTTCGAGTTAATTTTAATTAGAAAAGTTTATAGTAATTCTTAGACCCTTCCAATACATTTCAAGTCACAATTAACCTAAAATCTATCAATTATCTGTTCCTTCGCTGCTCTCAGAACAAAGTTTATCTGGGTAAAAGCTAGGGAAAAAATTATAACTCTATCAGCGTTTATCAGTGTTTATCTGCGGACAAACAATCAACCCTGCCGAAGGCGCGCGGAATGACCAACTATTAACAATTAACAAAAATCAAAATATTGCTTCTCCCCCAGAAAATTACCACTGTTATCTTTAACCACCACTAATTTTAGCTTTGTATCCCAACTGACTAAGAATCTCTAATAGCTTTTGTTTGTGGTCGCCTTGAATTTCAACGGTATTATCTTTGATTGTTCCGCCAGTACCACATTGAGTTTTTAATTTTTTGAGTAATTGAGCTAAAGACTCTTGATTGTGTTGAAAACCAGAGATTACACTAAAAGTTTTACCTTTTTTTCCTGCTCTGGTTACTTGAATTCTGATATTTTGTTGTTGAGGAGGCAAATTGGGGACACCTCGCTCAAGGGCATCACTATTAGTTTCATTACCAAACTCACGATATACCGTAGCATCTTTGCTAGTAGATTTACGTTTAGAAGACATAAAGAAATTGAACGATACTAAACATTAATAGAAAAAAACCGAAGTCTAACGAGACTACGGTCTTATCTTATTTTGACGCTCCACACGAATAGAATTCGTGGGATTCTTGGTTCATCGAGCAAGACTTAAAAACATAAAGGAGGCGTATCCCTCACCCTAATCCCAACTACCCCTACCTAACGGTGCAAGTACCCAGAAATTAGCATTATGTCCCCAGTGGTCGTCTCTCCCCAAGCGTTGATTATTCTGTTTAGGCGCGCCCCGCCTTACAGTAGTTGTTTACAAGAAATTGTATTTTACTGGTTTTCGGTACTCGGCTAGAGTCCATACGTTTTTAGAGTGGTTTTTCGCGCCACTATTACCAGTCTCGCTTTATGCCTTTAGTTTAATTGTCGGCTAAGTCAATCACTGACTTGGACTGGACTACTCAAGAAAAAGTATACGACAATCTCCATCTTTATTTTATGAAGATTTGGTATCGAAATTGTATCTTTAGTAGGCTCTTTTAAGGAGGGGCTGTGGCTTGAATTTACTTCAAGCCCATGTCAACGCCCCGTTGCCGAGTCGTTTTTCATCCAACGGCTAAAGCCAGTTGGCTTTCAAACATCCCGTTTTTTCTGTAATTTTATTTCCAGCTTAAAATATTGGTTATACAGTAGCTAATTCTGGTTCAGGACGCTTACTGTTGCGAATACCTTCAATTGCTTCAGCATAACTGGGAGCTTTAAATACTGCCGAACCTGCTACGATCGCATTAGCACCAGCTTCTAATACTTGCCAAGTATTATTAGGTTTGAGTCCACCATCTACTTCAATCCAAGGATTTAAACTTTTTTCGTCACACATTTGACGCAATTTGCTGATTTTGGGAACTACTTCAGGGATGAAACTTTGACCACCAAAACCAGGGTTAACGCTCATGATCAAAACTAGATCGCAGACGGGAAGAACATATTCAATTAATTCTAAAGGTGTAGAGGGATTGAGTACTACTCCCGCTTGTTTACCTAATTCACGAATTTGACACAAAGTACGGTGTAAATGAGGAGAAGCATTATGTTCTGCGTGAACAGAAATAAGATCAGCCCCAGCTTTAGCAAAATCTTCAACGTACTTTTCTGGTTCAACAATCATTAAGTGAACATCGAGAGGTTTTTTAGTGTAGGGGCGAATGGCATCAACAATCAGAGGACCAATGGTAATGTTAGGAACAAATCTACCATCCATAACATCAACGTGAATCCAATCAGCACCAGCTTCGTCTACTTTAGTAATCTCTTCTCCTAAACGACTAAAATCAGCCGATAAAATCGATGGTGCTACTACTATTTTGTTATTGGTCATAATTTCATTCCCTCTCTGAAGGTCCTCTTTTGTATCAATTTTAACAAAAATTTTAGATTTTTCTGGTTAACATATCCAGCTTTTATTTGGTTGATTTTAACAACAAAATTCAATATTTAATCATCAGAATTAATTAATATTGATATTTGCTCACATAATCAGAATGTTTAATTTAAAAATCAATTTGAGTCAGCCTCTGCTGAAGCATCTGCGGAAACTTAGCGTAATAGGTTTTATTTAAAGGAGAAGGATGGGGTAAAGGAAGTAAATAAATAGTTTTTTGATATTCCATGCCCAATTCATCCGTTGCTCTCAAATTAACAGCTAATTTAGTTACATAACGCCGTTCTTTATCAAGAAAAAAATTATTAACTTCCCCTTTCTCACCGTAGGGAGCAAACCATTTAAAAGCCTCTGTCCCAAGGGTGATAATTTGATGTCCTTGCCAATGAATCACTAACAGACGTTCAATAAAAGGACGAAATCTTTCTTTAACTTTAGTTGAATAGGCTTTATTTTCAGGCGGTTTATAGGGAACAGTATTGGTTAGTAAAATGCGATCGCAAACCGTTTGTAACTCTCGATCTGAGGTGGCTGACTGCTGATGAATTGCTTGATAGAAACCTTGTCTGACTAGTTTTCCTGCTGCACCAATAAGAGGTTGACGGGCATGAACTTCATCTCTACCGAGATCGCGTCCAAAAAAACATAAAGGACTTTGTAAATTACCTGCATAAAGTACAGGATGGGTAGGTTCTAAATGAGCAGATTGATAAACTGGAATATCAAGAGGAAATTCTTCTTGTTGAGCTTCTTGTTGAACTTGGCTAATTAAAGTTTGAATGTCAGACATTATTTCTAGTCAAGATGATGGAATGGCAATATTTTAAATTTATCTTGACAATCTTCTCATCTTCCTATTTCAATAAATTAACTGTTAATCAAATTAATTGCCCTGGTTGATCCGTCCCAAAATTAATTACTCGGTGGACTAGGAGGATTGGGAATAGAATAAGGATTATAGTTACTTGGTAAACCTGGCAGACCTGGTAAATAAGGATTTGGGTTAGTATCAAAGTTAGGAGATTCTTCTGTTGCTTGAGAATCTCCAGGAAGAGTAGCTAAAGCCACGCGATCGCCTCCTACCTCTCTTAACACATCTAATACTTCTACAACTTCACGATAAGTAGCGTTTTTAGCAGCATGAAGTACCATTAAGCCTTCAGGATTAGATTGATGATAGTTTTTAATCGACTGAGATAGCTGAGTTTTGGTTACGATTTGCTCTTCCACATAAATTTGACCCAAATCATCTAAACTCACGACTAACATATCTCGCATTTGGGGTTTACCTGTTTTAGCACTAGGTAAATCGAGATTAATTGCCTGCTGACGAGATAAACCGACTGCTCCCAAAATAAAAAACGTCAAAATACAAAAAATAACATCAATCAGGGGAAGAATCTCAATTCTGGTTTCTTGGTGAACTGATTCATCTTGCCAGAGTCGCATTCGACGCATAGGAAGATGAGTAGGATACTGATGGCGCGTATTAGTTTTTTTTGCAGTCATAATTGTTTAAATCAATTTAAATCTTATCGTTCCAAACTAGAATCAGCTTCTAGGTGAAAATCCATTGGTAATCCTTCAGTTTCTGCTTCCAACCATTTCTGCCGATAAATTAATTCTAGTTGACTGCCAATTTTACGAAAAATTCTGACTTGATTTGCCCAAAAAGCTTGAAACAGACGATAAAAAGCCAGACTAATAATGGCAACTAACAAACCTACCGCGGTAGAGATTAACGCCTCACTTATTCCCAAAGTAACGCCAGAAGTAGAAGCAGTACCTAGATCGCTCAGTTTAATCGAACCAAGAGCTTGAATCAAACCCCAAACCGTACCAAATAATCCCAACAGAGGCGAAAGAGCAATCACCGCTTCTAAAACTTTTTCTCCCTTACGCATATGAGCCAACTCATCATCAGCAGCAGCTTCCAAAGCTAAGTGAAAGACTTCTGGTTCGGGATTAATCAATTGTAGAGGAGAATAAATAAAATTTGCTAGAGGATGATTTTTGTATTCACGAGCAATTTTCTCAACTAAACGCCAGTTAAGGGTAGCCGCTTCCATGACGCGATTAATAATTAATTTTTCTTGAATCAAAACTCTTGACCAAAACCAGATTCGTTCTAAAATCGTTCCTACAGAAAGAATTGAAAGAAATAATAGTGGCCAGATTGTTACCCCACCTTTGGCAATAAGTTCAGCAAAATTCACGGTGTTGTTGTCCCTCCATTTGTTGTTCAAAAAATTTTTCTCAAACAGTTTCAATTATTCCAAATTTTTTCGGTTCTTTCCTCAGTAAATAGAGATCAATAATTGTAAAAACTAGATGTATAGTATTTACTCTTTGAGGTTGAACAAGCTTCTTTCGCATTACTTGACGTGACTCTTCGCTTAGAGTTTCTTGATTGAGATCGATAATTTTTTCTGGTTCAAGCTTGCCTCAATTATTAAAGATTTTATTGACTTCAATTTAAATATTTCATCAGTTGAACTGGGATTATTTTTAACACGTGTTTTGCTTAATGTCTACCAGATAGACGGTATCTTTAACTGATTTTTAAGTTTTAGTAAATTAAAATTTTTAGCAAAGTTAATTCAAATAATAACTAAATAAATTACAGATTTTGAAGACTAGTTTTAACAAGAGCAAGCGATTCTTCTAAACTAAGCAAAGGAAACCATTAAAAAAATTAAACTTAATTAAAACCATGACTTCAACCATCTCAAAGAGCGATCGCTTTCGTCGTCAAACTGCTCAATTAGATTTACCACCTCGTTTACTATTAGGTCCTGGCCCTGCCAATGTTCATCCCCGCGTCTTAACTGCGCTGAGTACCCCACCAGTAGGACATCTCGACCCTACTTTTTTAGCCGTGATGGATGAAATTCAAGATTTACTTCGTTATGCTTGGCAAACTGACAATGAATTAACTATTGCGGTTAGTGGTACTGGTAGTGCAGCGATGGAAGCGACTCTAGCCAATGTTGTCGAACCCGAAGATGTAGTTTTAGTAGGGGTAAAAGGCTATTTTGGCAATCGCCTAGTAGATATGGCAAGTCGTTATGGTGCAGATGTTCGTACCATTAGCAAACCTTGGGGACAAGTATTTGATCTAGCTGAAATCAAAACTGCCTTAGAAACTCATCGTCCGAAAATTTTAGCTTTAGTTCATGCCGAAACTTCAACAGGTGTTAAACAACCTTTAGAAGGGTTGGGAGAATTGTGCCAACATTACGATTGTTTGCTATTAATTGATACTGTCACCAGCTTGGGAGGTGTACCTTTGTCAATTGACCAATCGGGGATCGATTTGGCTTACAGTTGTAGTCAAAAAGGTTTAGGTTGTCCTCCTGGTGCTTCACCCTTTACTATGAGTGCCAAGGCAATTGCTAAATTAAACAGCCGTCGTACTCCCGTTGCTAACTGGTATTTAGATATGTCGCTGCTGAGTAAATACTGGGGCAGTGAAAGAATTTATCACCATACTGCACCAATTAACCTTTATTACGGTTTACGAGAAGCTTTACGTCTAGTAGCTGAAGAAGAATTAGAAAAACGTTGGCAAAGACATCAAGCCAATGCTGAGTTATTGTGGCAAGGTTTAGCCGAATTAAAATTAGTCTGTCATGTAGAGCAACAATACCGTTTACCAACTTTAACTACTGTCCGTATCCCTGATGGAGTTGATGGTAAAGCGATCGCTGGTAAGCTTCTTAACGAATACAATATTGAAATTGCTGGTGGTTTGGGCGAATTAGGTGGTAAAGTTTGGCGAATTGGCTTAATGGGATATAATAGTCGCCCCGAAAATGTCATTCTTTTACTTAATGCTTTAAAGCAAGTTTTATATCCTTAAAAGTTCTGATTTTTGGGACGAGGAGTGGTTATTTCCTGCTCGGGATTAGTCATTTCTCGCTCAGGAATAGTTGGCCCAAGTTCTTTAGAATCTTCTGCCTCATTCATTAATTTCAGTACAAATAAAGAAGATAACACCCCGATTCCAATTAAAATAATCAAACTTAACAATAATAGCTGTAGTTTTTTAGATTTGCGTCGATGAGGAAGCGGTTCAATAAATTGTGCTTCTGTAGGCTGTAATGATTCGGAGTCGGGCAAAGAACTATCAGTTGGATCAACTTCAGACCAACCCATCGATTCCCCAATTACTGATTCTACCTCTGCCCAAGAAATAGCTTCTGTTTCTGTGTCCGATTTAGGTCGAATCTGACAATGGACTAAAGCAACAGTAACATTGTCATGACCATTCTTTTCATTAGCAATTTTCACTAATGCTTTAGCAGCTTTAATCAGATTATTTTGGTCTGGATTATGTAAAAGCGGTAGAACTGTACTCTGCCAATATTGTTCTACTCGGTCAAAATCACTTAAGCCATCAGTACAAAGCAAAAAGACACAGTCGCGGTCAATAATCAGCCGTTGGACATTAGGATGAAGAGAACCAGAATCTCTCATGCCCAACGCTTGGATTAAAGCTCCTGCTGATGGGTATTGCAAAGCTTCTCGATAAACAGCATAGCCCAAACGTACTTCTCTTGATGCCAAATCATCGTCAACGGTAACTTGATGACAACTTTCTGGAGTAATCAAATAAATTCGAGAATCCCCTACATGAGCTAGGTACATTTCATGATGATGAGCTAAACTCATGACCAAGGTTGTCCCCATGCGCCGTCTTTCTTGACGCTGTTCGTTATCGTTACGATTACTAATAATATCGTTAGCTGCGTTAGTAAAATTGGCTAACTTATTAATTACACTAGGCGGATGAGTATCGTATTTGCCTAAAGATAATTCAGCCACTCGATCTCTAAGATACTTAATGGTCTGTTCGGCAGCAATCTCCCCTCCTTCGTGTCCTCCTACTCCATCACAAACAATAGCTAGAGAAGTTTCTTGGTCACCTACATTAATCAACGTTTCATTAGGAGGGTAGGAAGCATCTTCGTTATTATTGCGACTTGGACCTGAATCAGTACAGGCAACCACTCGATAAGAATAATCAAAAGCATAACTACATAATTGAATTGCTCGGTCTAAAACAGCGATGATCTGTTCTGGTTGATTAATCTTTCCTTGTTGAAGATGAAGACAAAGTTGTGTTAATAATTCTTGAATTTGTGGAGAGGAAGTTTGATTCCACTCAGACCATAACTGAGCCAGATCCTTTAACTGAGGGGTAGTTGACTGGTCGGGTTCTAATTCTAAAAGCTGAATTAATGTTCCATTAAGTCTAATTAATTGAGCATTAAGTAGAGTAGAAACTAGCTGCTTACTAGCTAAAGGTTGCCAAAGACTTACAATTTGCCTCAACCAACTTAACTGTTGTAAAGCAGTTGCTTGTTGCCATACTTCAGTGATCTCAGGCATTAATTGGGGATGGATTAATCCTCCTCGTTGGTCGGTTGGGACAGTGCCATATTCTAGTAACCAAATATCTGTACCATCTAGTTGTCCATAAACTTGAGGAATGTGAGGCACATAAGAAAAAAGTTGTAGATAAGCAATAATTGTTCTCGGTACTTCCTCCGCAGTTTGAGGTAATTTTCCTGGTTGGGTATCAAGAAATACTCTTTGATCTAATGCCAAATAGCGATCTCCAATTAATTGCCCAATTTGCTCATCTGCGATCGCTCTTGCACTTACTGATGATGAACTCGGTTCTGTTATTGCCCACAGATAACGTTTGACTATCGGCGTTTTACATCGATGACAAAATTGATTATCTATCGAATTAACAGCTAGACAATGAGGATTCGAGCACTGAATTGTTCGCTCCGTGTTTGACATAGATACTCGGAATTGGGAAGCGCGCTTCATAAATTTTGCGCTGATAGTTTCACTCAATTGTTACTAGAGGTTAAACCAAGATCATTGGCTTATTAACCAGTTTATTACGCCAAGAATTGTAACGTCTGAGATCTTTATCAAATTATATTTCAGAAGATGCTAATCTACATTCATCTTCAACTTTGTGCAACTTTTCTAATGATTCTTTTAGTGCATTTGTGAGTTTCTGAGAGCTTTGACGTAAAGAATCACCTAAATAATCAGCTACATTGAGAGGTGAGCCAATTTCTACTATCACTTTTGACCCCCAACTAGGATAGGGCTGATTGTATTTAATACTAATAGGTAAAATTTTTATTTCACTTCCTGGTTGTTCTGATTCTACTTCTAAAGCGATCCTAGCTACCCCACGCTTGAGAGGATGAACTATATTCTCTCTATATATCCCTCCCTCTGGAAAAATTACTAGCATTTCATCTTTATGCAGTAGTTTAATGCTGTGGCGAACACTGCCTATTCCTGGGCGTTCAGTATCAACAGGAAATCCACCCATTCTTCTAATAAACCATCCTTGTACACCTTTAACCTCATTAGCAGAAACCATAAAACGTAAGTCTCTGCCACTAACTAATCTCCCTACTGCATAGGGAATAATCATGGCATCCCAACGAGAACGATGAGTAGGGGCAACAATTACAGGTTCAGTCTTGGGAATATTTTCTTGCCCGGTTACCTCAATTTTGCTAAAAAAGACAGGTAAAACAAAATATCGCGCTAAGGGATACAGTAATCGAGCTAACCAAGGAGATACACGAGAGTTAATCGAATCGGATTGTTGTTTTGAAAGAGATTGTTGAGACGACAAAGACTGATTCATTAATTAATTAACTGCAATTTTCTTTGCTTTAGACGTAATGGACTGATAATTAGGTGTATATTCTTACCTTAATTTTTTTTTCAGAAAATGTCTTCTATCTGATGGACAGTTATTAATTTGTCCTGATTAATTTAGAGTTTGTTAGCTTAGACAAAAACAAAATATTAAAAGTATTTTTTCATTAAAATAGCCTAGTAAATCTTTGAAAAAGATTAATCTTAAAATAATTAATTTTCAAAATTTTCTTAAATCAATTCCCAACCAAGTTTTATAATTACGGTTTCAGAGTTAAGCAGAAAAGATTCTGATTGCTTGGTTATTTGCTTTGTTTTTATAGCAAGAGTTGTTGACTACTACTGTTGTTTTTTTTTCTCTTCTAAAAATATTAAAATAAAATTTTGTTTCTTACTTAAATTGGAATAATTTTTGTTTCAATAAAAAAAGGTAAAAGATAATGAGAACATCTGTTCAATCAATATCTTTTACCTTATAGTCTTGATTTAATTAAAATTTAAACTTGAGTTTGCTTAGTTTGAATTGGTGGTAATTTAATATTTTTTGCTAATCCTAAGAATTCAAGTAATTTAATAGTCATCCAAGTAGCATCGATTTCCCACCATCTTAAGCCATGACGGGCAGAATATTGGTATGCGTGGTGGTTGTTGTGCCAACCTTCCCCAAAAGTAAGTAAAGCTACCCACCAACAATTGGTTGAGTTATCGTTTGATTCATGACTTTTATAGCCAAATTTATGAGTTGCGCTATTGACTAACCAGGTAACGTGGAAAACAACTACTAAACGAACAAAAATGCCCCAAATTACATAAGACCAACCCCCAATGAAATATAAAAGTAAGCCTAAAGCAACTTGAATAGGAACTAAATATTTTTGACAGAATTGATAAAAAGGATCGTCAGCAATATCTTTGGTATAACGAGGAATTTCTTGATTGACAGGATGTTGACACATCATCCAACCGATATGACTCCACCAAAAACCCCGATTAGAATCGTGAGGGTCTAATTCTGTATCAGAATATTTATGATGAACACGATGCGCTCCAACCCAATCCAGGGGTCCTCCTTCACAAGCTAGAGTTCCACAAAAAACTAAAATGTATTCTACCCATTTAGGAGTTTCAAAACTTCGATGGGTAACTAGACGATGGAATCCAAGAGTAATTCCGATCCCTGCCGTTAACCAATAAAGCAAAAAAGCAACTCCGACTGCTCCCCAACTAAAATTTTGGGGTAAAACAGCTAATAAAGCGACTAAATGTATTAGTCCAAAATAGCTAATGTTGAGCCAATCTGGAGGAAGTCGATCTGATGTAGCAACTGTCATTTATTAACCTAAATCTATACTTTATGCAAAATTTGTGTTTTAAAACCAACACAAAAAAACATAAACGCAAAAGGTAAAAACGGAAAAAATACTCATTAAGTTTTTACCTTTTACTTTATGCTGTGGTGTCTAATGGGATTGGAGAAAATCACTTACCAAACTAAAACCTATTGACAGCAATAAAGCAAATGTTTTTCGATAGATGATTGGCAACAAAATTTAAAATCCCCATTCGCTCATGAACACCCAAGCTCTGCTGTTTGAAGCAGAAAAAGCCTTATTACCGATTTTTTCTGGAATTGACACCCAGGTCAAGCAAAACTTAAAAAAAGTATTAACCGCGTTTGGCGATCGCCGTGTCGGAGTCCATCACTTTGCTAGTGTTAGTGGTTATGGACATGACGACCTTGGTAGAGACACTCTGGATAGAGTCTTTGCTGACATCATGGGCGCAGACGAAGCAATAGTCCGAATTCAATTTGTTTCAGGTACTCATGCGATCGCCAGTGCTTTATTTGGCGTACTTCGTCCAGGAGACGAAATGTTAGCTGTAGCAGGCTCACCTTATGACACCCTCGAAGAAGTAATCGGTTTAAGAGGAAACCATCATGGTTCTCTTGCTGAGTTTAACATTGAATATCGCCAATTAAACCTGACTTTGGATGGAAATATTGATTGGAAAAATTTGGAAACAGCAGTTAAAGATAAAACCCGTTTGGTTTTAATTCAACGTTCTTGTGGTTATTCATGGCGTAAGAGTTTATCAATTGCCGATATTGAAAAAATTATTGCGATAGTTAAACGACAAAATCCTGATACAGTTTGTTTTGTGGATAATTGTTATGGAGAATTTATCGAAGATCGAGAACCGACGGCAGTTGGTGCAGATTTGATGGCGGGTTCTTTGATTAAAAATCCGGGGGGAACAATTGTTACTACTGGTGGTTATGTGGCAGGAAAAGCTGAATTGGTAGAAGCAGCAGCTTGTCGTTTGACAGCACCAGGTATTGGTAGTAGTGGCGGTGCTACCCTAGATCAAAATCGGTTGTTGTTTCAGGGTTTATTTTTAGCTCCTCAAATGGTGGGTGAAGCGGTCAAAGGAAGTCATTTAATTGCTTATGTTTTTGATCAATTAGGTTATCCTGTTAATCCGTTGCCCTTAGAACCTCGTCGGGATGTGATTCAAGCTATTCAGTTAGGTTCACCAGAAAAACTGATTGCGTTTTGTAAAGCGATTCAAAGATGTTCTCCAATCGATTCTTACCTAGAACCTATTCCTGCCGAAATGCCTGGCTATGAGAGCCAATTAGTTATGGCTGGAGGAACTTTTATTGATGGGAGTACTTCGGAATTTTCTGCCGATGGTCCTTTGCGAGAACCTTATCTCGTATTTTGTCAGGGTGGTACTCATTGGACTCAGATTGCGATCGCACTTGAAGCTGCGATTGAAGCAGTAGGTGCCAATTTTTAACTAAGATGAAATCAGAATTCAGAATTGAAAATTCAGAATTTATGACTGATTCCCCTAAACCTGATTTATCATCTAACGAATCTCAATCTTCCCGTAAACTCCATGGCAATGCCTGGGCAGCCTGGGTTACTAATACTTGGAATGAGGCAACGCAAAAAATTGTTAAGACTTTACCTTTAGAGCAAATTGCTCAAACTGCTACTAAATGGTTTAATGTCGACGAGGCTCAAGTAACAGAAATTTTAGAAACTGTTAGAGCCAAATTACCCACAACTGAGGCTTTACTGATTGGTAAACCACAAGCAGGTAAAAGTTCGATTATCCGAGGATTGACAGGAGTGTCGGCTGAAATTGTGGGACAAGGATTTCGCCCCCATACTCAACATACTCAGCAATATGCTTATCCTTCCAGCGAAATACCTTTATTAATTTTTACTGATACGGTTGGGCTAGGAGATGTTGCTCAAGATACTCAAGCGATTATTGAAGAATTAATTGGAGATTTGCGACAGGAAACTAATCGAGCCAAAATTTTAATTCTCACGGTTAAAATCAATGATTTTGCGACTGATACTTTAAAACAAATTGCTCAACAATTACGCCAAAAATATCCGAACATTCCCTGTTTATTAGCAGTGACCTGTCTCCACGAGGTTTATCCGCCCGATTTAGTTAATCATCCTGAGTATCCTCCAGATGTTGCCGAAGTAAAGCGAGCTTTTACAGCTATTGGAGAAGCTTTTGCTAATTTATGCGATCACTCTGTTTTGATTGATTTTACTTTAGAAGAAGATGAATATCAGCCGATTTTTTACGGTTTAGAAGCTTTAAGAGATGCGATCGCAGAATTACTGCCTGAAGCAGAAGCTCATGCCATTTCTCAATTATTGGATCAAACCGCTACTGAACAAATCGGCAATTTGTATCGAGATGTTGCTAGACGTTATCTGTTGGCATTTTCGACGATTGCAGCTACTTTAGCAGCCGTACCTCTTCCTTTTGCGACGATGCCTGTTTTAACTGCGCTACAAGTCTCAATGGTAAGTTTATTGGGCAAATTATACGGACAAAATATCACCCCATCCCAAGCTGGAGGAATTGTTAGTGCGATCGCTGGTGGTTTTGTCGCGCAAGCTGTGGGTAGAGAATTGATTAAATTTATTCCTGGTTTTGGTAGTGTAATTGCTGCTTCTTGGGCTGCTGCTTATACTTGGGCATTGGGTGAAGGTGCTTGTGTTTATTTTGGAGATTTAATGGGTGGCAAAAAACCTGATCCCGAAAAAATTCAGTCAGTAATGCGAGAAGCTTTTCAGTCTGCTAAAGAAAGGTTTAAAAATGTAGGTTGATTTTATTTATACTGATTAAATTTAATAGTGAGATAGATTGAATAAAAAAAAGGTAATAGGTAATAGGTTATAAGTAATATATTAAAATTGACTTAGAGCTTATAACTTTCGACCTCAAATAGATATCTCATTATTTTTTTTTATTAGTATTATTTTAAAATACAAAATATTTGTGGAGCGAATTAAGATTACTATAAATATTCAGCCTGCTAATTTTTTTCTTAGATAACTGACTAAAGAACACTAATTATTAACAACAAAAATTTTTAAAATTAGTTTATTAGTTTAATTACTACCGATTGTTGCTTAAATGTAATTTTTATTTAAAAGGATTTAACAATTTGAAAATCTTTAAATAATTTGAATTATTTATGACACAAAAATTAGTTTTAATTGGTGGTGGACACAGCCATGCGATCGCTTTAAAATTATTTGGGCAAAATCCGATTCCAGGAGTAAAACTTACTTTAATCAGTGATGTGGAACAAACACCTTATTCGGGTATGTTGCCTGGTCATGTGGCGGGGTTTTATTCTTATCAAGAAAGTCATATTAATTTACGACATTTATCTGAGTTTGCAGGAGCAGATTTAATTATAGATCAAGCAATGGGTTTAGATTTAAATAATCAACAAGTAATTTGTTTACAAAACTCTCCCATTAAATTCGATTACTTATCAATTGATATCGGTAGCACTCCCCAAATAAATAATATACCTGGAGCTAAAGAATATGCTATTCCTGCCAAACCTGTTCCTCAATTTTTACAAGCTTGGGAAAAGTTATTAATCACAATTAAAAAACATCCAGATGTTTCAACTTCCTTGGCAATTGTTGGTGGCGGTGCGGGAGGAGTTGAATTAGCCTTAAATATGCAGGCTCGTTTGCAAAAAGAACAAAATAATCAAACTACAATTCATTTATTTCATCGCGAAGCAAAACTTTTATCAAATCATAATCATTGGGTGAGTAATCATTTAGAAAAAATTTTAATTCAAAGAGGAATTAAACTCCATTTACAGGAAACTGTCAAAGAAGTTTTAGCCAATCAAATTATTTGTGATTCTGGTTTAGTTGTAGATTGTAATCATATATTTTGGGTAACTCAAGCTTCCGCACCCACTTGGATTAAGAATTCAGGCTTAACTACCGATGAAAGAGGTTTTATTTTAGTTAAAGATACTCTTCAATCTGTTTCTCATCCCCATATTTTCGCGACAGGGGATATAGCAACTATGCAAAATTATCAGCGTCCTAAAGCAGGTGTCTTTGCCGTACGTCAGGGTCGCCCACTATTTAAAAATTGGCGTAGAATAATTTTAGGGCAACCACTTAAAACCTACACTCCACAAAAAAACTACTTAGCCTTAATCGGCACTGGAGACAAAAACGCGATCGCTTCTTGGGGATTAATTGGTTGGCAATCTCCCTTACTATGGTATCTCAAAGATTATATTGACCGAAAATTCATTAATAGCTTTTCAGAGACGAGAAAGCGTTAAAATTTCAAGTAAAACAGCATGACAATTTTAAATTTACCTAAAAGATAGATTATGTTTTTAAGCGAACTATCTCCTGTAATTCAAGAACTACTGAAACAACCTCTTGCCTTTACTAGCGGTTTTTGTTCTGGACTTTTACGACTTAATCTCAATGAAGAACCTCTCGCCAGTTGGTTAGACAAACAGGGATTTAGTAATTTTGAGAACAATAATACCAACCCTAACAGCAAACAAGATAAACCTCAGTCGATCACAATTGAATAGTTAAGCTATTCATCATTTCAGTTATCAGTTATCAGTTATCAGGAAGAAATAGGGAATAGGGAACAAGTAATAAAATTAATTATTCTACTTTTTGCCTTTTGCCTTCTTACGTGGTTCTATAAGCTGAGGAGACCTCAGCATATCCCACGTGCTTTTGCCTTTTGCCTTTTGATAATTTCTTTATGAATTTCTAACAATTAGCTATAACCAACTAAATATAACTATTAATCAGCCACAAACTCTTAACTAAACAAAATATTTGTGGTTTTCATTACAGAATCATCAAAGAAAACTTAGCAGATAATAACAAAAGTCTCCATAACCTGAAGCTCGTCTTAAGCTTATTACTCCGCTGTTAAATCCCTCCCTAAGATAGATGAGTAGAGGGATGCGACTGAGACAAACTAGCCTATATAGGGATTTTTACTCATTATTCAAGCTTTACTTGCAACTCAGCGCAACAAGCCACGGAGGTTAACAATCATGGTAAACCCAGAGCAAATTCTTATCCCAGAACACAGTCTAGATCGGGATTGTACCACCCTATCTCGACACGTACTCCAACAATTTTCCGCTTTTACTGCTGAAGCACAAGATATTAGTGCGATTATGAACCGCATTGCTTTAGCAGCCAAACTAATTTCTCGTCGTCTTAGTCGTGCAGGTTTAATGGCGGGGGCTTTGGGTTTTACTGGAGAAACTAATGTCCAAGGCGAATCCGTCAAAAAGATGGATGTTTACGCTAATGAGGTATTTATTTCGGTATTTAAACAAAGTGGTTTAGTTTGTCGGCTGGCTTCAGAAGAAATGGATCAAACGTACTACATTCCTGAAAATTGCCCGATTGGTAGATATACCTTGCTATACGATCCAATTGATGGTTCTTCTAATGTGGATATTAATCTCAATGTAGGGTCAATTTTTTCGATTCGTCAACAAGAAGGCGATGATTACGATCCCCAAGCCAGAGATTTATTACAACATGGCGATAAACAAATTGCTGCGGGTTATGTTCTTTACGGTCCATCGACCATCTTAGTTTATTCTCTAGGTAAGGGAGTACATTCTTTTATTCTTGATCCCAGTTTAGGAGAATTTATTCTAGCCGAAGAAAATATTACTATTCCTCAACATGGTCCAGTATACAGTGTCAATGAAGGTAACTATTGGCAATGGGAAGAATCGATTCGAGAATATATTCGTTATGTCCATCGTCATGATGGTTATACCGCTCGTTACAGCGGAGCGTTGGTGGGAGATTTTCATCGAATTTTAATGCAAGGGGGCGTATTTCTTTATCCAGGTACAGACAAAAATCCAGAAGGCAAATTACGTCTTCTCTATGAATCTGCACCCTTAGCCTTTTTGATGGAAAAGGCAAACGGTAAAGCAAGTACTGGTACAGAAAGATTGTTGGATATAGTACCCAAAAAACTACACGCCCGAACTCCTTTGATTATAGGGAGTAAGGAAGACGTGGAGTTGGTAGAATCTTTTATCGCTGATTGGATACGCAGAAAGTCAGAAGGGATCAGTTTAATTTAGTTGGTTCTTAATTATCAGAACAACCAACCAGCAAATCAGCAACAAACAATTAAGGAGAAAATAATGGTAGCCACTAATCACATTTTAGAAATTGAAAACCAATATGGTCAAAGTATCTGGATGGACAATCTCAATCGTGCTTCGATTGAATCAGGAGAATTAAAACAACTCATTGAAGAAAAAGGTATTTGTGGTATTACTTCCAATCCAGCAATTTTTGAAAAAGCGATCGCAGGAAATCAGGTTTATGATGCTGATATCGAAGCGGGGATCAAAGAGGGTAAATCTGTTTTAGACATCTACGAAAATCTAGTTTTTACAGATATTCGTAATGCTTGTGATATTCTTCTGCCTGTGTATGAGAAAAGCAATGGTTTAGATGGTTATGTCAGTATCGAAGTAACCCCAACTATTGCCAAAGATACAGAAAAAACTATCTCTGAAGCTAGACGTTACTTTGCTACTATCAATCGCCCTAACGTCATGATCAAAATTCCTGGTACTCCTGAAGGTTTACCAGCCGTCGAACAAGCAATTAGCGAAGGGATCAATGTTAACGTTACTCTACTATTCTCTGTCGATAGTTACATTGAAACAGCTTGGGCTTATATTCGTGGTTTAGAAAAACGCTCCGCAGCAGGAGAAGATATTAGTAAGATTGCTTCAGTAGCCAGTTTCTTCCTCAGTCGCATTGACAGTAATATTGACGCTCGCCTCGACGAAAAACTCAAAGGAGTAGACAGACTAGAGAAAAAAGCCAAACTACAGGAATTAAAAGGAAAAGTTGCGATCGCAAATGCCAAAATTGCCTATCAGAAGTATAAAGAAATTTTTGGTAGTGAAAGATGGCAAGCTTTAGCAGCTAAAGGCGCAAAAGTACAGCGTTTACTCTGGGCTTCCACCAGTACGAAAAATCCCGAATACAGCGATGTTATGTATGTCGATGAGTTAGTCGGGAGAGATACAGTTAATACTCTGCCTCCTGCAACTATTAATGCTTGTGCCGACCACTGCAATCCTGCCAACCGCATTGAAACTAATGTCGATCAGGCTTATCAAGTGATTGAGAGTTTAGCCGATCCTGATGTAGATATCAATCTCAATGAAGTCATGGATGAGTTACTTGATGATGGGATTGATAAGTTTATTAAGCCTTTTGAATCGTTAATTTCCTCGTTAGAAGGCAAAGTTAAGCACTTAGCAGCAGTTTAGTCACGGGAGGGCGCGGGTTTCCTGTCGCCCTACTTAAATCAATTACAGCCAGCACAGGAGCAAGAGTAGGAAATGGTAACCATCTTAGAAAATCCCCTCAGAGTCGGTTTACAACAAGAAAGAACCCCTGAACCCTTAATTTTGGTAATTTTTGGGGCTTCGGGGGATTTAACCCAAAGAAAGCTAATTCCTGCGATTTATCAGTCCAGAAAAGAAAGAAGACTACCACCAGAAATTACAGTCGTCGGTGTAGCTAGAAGAGATTGGAGTCATGAATATTTCCGCGAACAGCTTCGTCAGGGAGTAGAAGAATTCGGTGATGGAATTGGTTCAGAGGAACTTTGGAACGATTTTGCCCAAGGTTTATACTATTGCTCCGGCAACATGGATCAACAAGAAAGCTATGAAAAACTGAAAGCTTTTTGTGCCGAATTAGATGGTAAAAGAGGAACTCGGGGAAATCGGGTATTTTATCTTTCCGTCTCGCCAAACTTTTTCAAACCAGCTTTAAAACATCTCGGCGCAACAGGAATGTTGGCAGATCTGATCAAACATCGTCTTGTGATTGAGAAACCCTTCGGTAAAGATTTAAGCACAGCCAAATCTCTCAATCGTGCCGTACAAAAAGCTTGTAAAGAAGAACAAGTTTATCGGATCGATCATTATCTAGGCAAAGAAACAGTTCAAAATATTTTAGTATTTCGCTTCGGTAATGCTATTTTTGAACCTCTTTGGAATCGTCAATTTGTCGACCATGTTCAAATTACTGTAGCCGAAACCGTTGGGGTAGAAGACAGGGCTGGTTATTACGAATCTTCTGGGGCATTAAGAGATATGGTACAAAACCATCTCCTGCAACTATTTGCTATTACGGCAATGGAAGCCCCCAACGCTCTAGATGCCGATAGCATTCGCAACGAAAAAACCAAAGTCTTACAAGCAACCCATATTGCAGATATTAATAATTTAGAGCGATCGGCAATTAGAGGTCAATATAGTGCAGGTTGGATGAAAGGAAAACCAGTCAAAGGCTATCGAGAAGAAGAAGGTGTCAATCCCAAATCAACGACCCCTACCTTTGTCGCTTTAAAACTTTTGGTAGATAATTGGCGATGGAAAGGAGTACCTTTCTATTTACGCACGGGTAAAAGAATGCCCAAGAAAGTTACAGAAATTTCGATTCATTTCCGTGAAGTTCCTCTCTTGATTTTTAAATCCGCAGCGCAACAAGCAAATCCTAATGTTTTGAGTTTGAGAATTCAACCTAATGAAGGTATTTCCCTCAAATTTGAAGCCAAAATGCCAGGACCTGATTTAAGAACGAGAACAGTTAATATGGATTTTAGCTACGGTTCTTCATTTGGCATGGCAACAGCAGACGCTTACAATCGCCTGTTATTAGATTGTATGTTAGGAGATCAAACCTTATTTACTCGCGCTGATGAAGTTGAAGAAGCTTGGCGAGTAGTTACTCCGATTTTAAATGCATGGGAAGCACCAAGCGATCCTAGTTTAATCCCTCAATACGAAGCAGGAACTTGGCAACCAACTGAAGCAGAATTTTTACTTGAACGCGATGGTCGTCATTGGCGCAGATTTTAACAGTTATCAGTAGAGACGCGAAATTTCGCGTCTGTACATCAGTTATCAGTCTAAAATCTGAAACCTATTCTCTGTCGAGGTGTTTGAGAGTTTTTTACTTTTAAGACACCAAGGTATTTCAGTTATCAGTTATCAATTTACTAAAGGATAAAAAATAGAATTAAAATTATGGCTACTTCACAAGCACTTGTTTCCTTACAAGCACCCAAAGATGTTTCTATCGAAGAAATCGAAGCAGAATTGCGTCAACTTTGGCTTTCTACCAGTGAAGAAGGGGCAGCAACCAGAGCAGCAACTTTTAGTTTGGTAGTTTACGAACCAGATGGAACACAACAGTTATTAGCATCGTTAGGGTTTTATACAGGTCCGATTGATGGTATTGCAGGACCACGAACAGAAGCAGCAATCAAAGCTGCCCAGAAAGCCTATGGAATGGAAGTTACTGGTAAATCTAGTCCAAAATTAAAACAAAAACTAGAGGCAGAATTTGCTTCTGCTAAACAACAAGACAAACAAACTCTAGAAAATCAAACTGCACCCATTACCTACAGCCCTGATTCCGATGGTGCAGGTATGGCAGATGCGATCGCATCTTCTAATCCCTGTCGAATCATTACTCTGATCCCTATTCTTGGAGACGACATAGGTGTAACTGCTCAAGTCTCCGCTTACTGTCCGATCAATAAACAAAGTACTAATAATTTAGTCTGTTGCGAATATATTACCCTCAGTGGGACAGCAGAAGCATTGGAACGCATTGGGGGTGTGATTTCTGAGTTGATGATCGGCGATTTACCCAAATTTATTTGGTGGAAAGCAACTCCTGCCCCTGAATATCCTTTGTTTAAACGCTTAATTAGTGGTAGCGATAGTATTATCTTTGATTCTAGTAGTTTTATTCATCCTGAAGCGGATTTAATTGCTGTTGGAGAATTACTGCAACAAGGGGTAGCTTTAGCTGATTTGAATTGGAAAAGATTAGCTCCTTGGCAAGAATTAACTGCTGAAGCTTTTGATCCACCAGAAAGACGATCCGCTATTTATGAAGTAGACCGAGTTACAATTGACTATGAAAAAGGCAATCAATCCCAAGCATTGATGTTTTTAGGCTGGCTAGCTAGTCGATTAAATTGGACTCCTATCTCCTATCAACTCGAAGGTGGAGATTATGAGATCCGCAGAGTCAAATTTACTGATAATGAACAATGGGAAATTGTGGCAGAATTAGCAGCTATTCCTACCGCAGATTGGGGCGAGATTCCAGGGGATTTGATTAGTTTACGTCTCAGTTCTACTAATTGCGATGCAGACTGTTGTACGGTACTATGTTCAAGCACTACTGGTTGTATGCGCATGGAAGCTGGAGGAGGCGCACAAGCTTGTTATATTGAGCAAGTAGCACCACTATCAGACCAAAATACTGAAGAATTACTCAGTCAACAATTGCGAAGATGGGGTCGAGAAATGTTGTACGAAGAAAGTATGGCAGTGACTCATCAGATTTTACAGTTAGGGAAAATAGATTAAATTATTAAATTTTTTACCCTCATAACAGGTCAATTAAAGTTATGAATTGTTAAAAGTGGAGAATTGACCAACAATTCTCTACTTAATTTTTGCTAATTTTGCGACCATCTTCACTTGGTGCAGACAGGTAAGTACTTATGCAGAATTATTTGCATATTCTGTATTTTACTGTTCCCTGTTTCCCAGGGGCTGTCACCTGAATTTAATTCAGGCGGGGAATCCGTCGCCAGGCAAGCACTCGAATTCAATTCGAGTGAACCTGGCGATGCTTGTAAGCCCCGTCGTTACCTATTCCCTCTTTCAACTATCTAATTAATTTTGCCCACCTACTTAGTTACTATTTTTGGTGATTCAATAAGTTGTTGATGTTGTGTAAGCAGTTAAATTATAAAAAATCACAAATGTTAACAATATTTAGGTATGATTAAAAAATTGCATCAGCTTGCGAATTCGTTTGACTAGACTAAAGCCGATCTAACAAGTTAGAGCTTGCTTTTGGTAAAATTTTTTTTAGATTCACAGGAGAAAATAAATGCTAACCCTTAAAATAGTTGTCTATATCACAGTATTTTTCTTTATCGGTCTGTTTATGTTTGGTTTCCTTTCTAGTGATCCTTCTCGTAACCCAGGTCGTAAAGATTTTGAATAAAAATTAGTTTAGTTAATAAAAATATAAACATGATAAATTTGGGGCAGTGGTAATTTCGCCCCTTTTTATTGTTTTATAGCGATCGCCTTGTGCCTCATACCAAATAGAAAAAAGAATGCGACACATCTCGTAAGGGCGATTGACCAATCGCCCCTACAAAAACATCATCTGTAGCAAACATTATTTGATTTGGTATCAGCTTCGCTGAGACCGCTCTGAGAGATAATAGTCATGAATAATTCTCAGCAATGGTACATAATTAAACAGTCGGATGGAACTTGTCAGATTACTTCTACCACCGATCAATCTGACTTATCAGCCGACCAGAGTTGGGGTCCTTTTAATTCTCAAGCAGAAGCGATCGCCAAAAGGATTGGCTTAATTAGAGCAGGTAAATGTCAACCACTATAACTATTGATCAGTCGCTTGAGCCGACGAACCTCTTTGAGCTTCAACTTTTTGGGTTAATATTTCTAAGGCTTTATTAAACTGAAGGTCTTGTTTCGTTCCGATTAATTCGCGATCGCCTTGTAATTTTTTGCGCTCTGCTTCATTCATTTCAACAACAACATCAGGGTCAATCCCATGCTTATTAATATCTCTACCACTAGGAGTTAAGTATTTAGCGATCGTAACGGCTAACCCTGAACCATCTCCTAAAGAGCGAACTGATTGAACTAATCCTTTACCAAAAGTTTTTGTACCAACTAAAACCGCTCTACCATTGTCTTGTAATGCACCTGACAAAATTTCACTAGCACTAGCAGAACCGCCATCGACTAAAATTACTAAGGGTTTATTAGTCAAAGCGTTGTTATTTGCCCATTTACGTTCTCTTTCTCCACCTCGGTCTACTGTCGAAACAATTGCTCCTTCATCGAGCCACATTCGAGCAATGTCAATACTAGAATAAAGCAATCCACCAGGATTAGAACGTAAATCTAAAATATAGCCCTGAACTTGTTGATCTTCTAATTTTTTAATCGCATCTCTCATTTCCTGAGATGCTTGCGCACTAAATTGAGTCAACCGAATATAGCCTAATTTACCAATGGAACTATTTTCGACATGAGCTTTGACGGGATGAATTTCAATCCGCGCTCTAACCAACTGATAATCTCTTTCTCCCTGATTTCTTTGAATAGTTAATGTTACTGGAGTTCCGGGTTTTCCTCTAATTAATTTGACGGCTTCGTTAACATCCATACCTTTGGTGCTAACACCGTCAATTTTGACAATAATATCTTTAGCTAAAATACCCGCATCAAACGCAGGACTATCTTCAATCGGAGAAATTACCATTAATTGATCGGTTTCTTCATCTTTGGCAATTTGAATTCCTACTCCAGTTAACTCTCCAGAAGTATCAATCTGCATATTTTTAAATTCTTCTGGATCCATAAAACGAGTGTAGGGATCGCCTAGTTTTTCTAGCATTTCTCGGATCGCTTTATAAGCATCCTCTTGAGTTTTATAGGATTTACTTAAGTATTCTTGACGAACTGCTTGCCAATTTTGATGATTAAAACTAGTATCTACGTATTGATAATTAATAATTTGCCATACTTCATCGATTAATTCTTTAGGACTATTTTGAATAAATGCTTGACTTTGAGAAAGATGAACTCCGGCTCCAGTCACCGCTACCGTAGAGAGAGCGATCACTGTTGAACCAAGAACAAATCCACGTTTGGTAATTGCCATAAGCTAAAATTGCGTCGGTGGGAGACTACATAAATTTAATAATAAAGCTTAATTTATCATAAGTGTTTTTTACATACAGTGATACAAGTCTATAATTGCCACAGAATCAAAACTATTGCCTGGTCAATCATTCACAACTTTTTAACCAATAACTAAAATATTATTTCAATGGCAGTTTTTTCTTCTCCGAAGCTCAAACACAAATTTTTTCTACTACAACAACAAAAAAAGAGAGAAACTTTTCACTATTTTTGGCGTTCTTTATTAGTTAGCTGTTTAACTGGCAGTTTACTTTGGTGTGCAACTTTACCTGAATGGAAAATTCAGCGACCAGAGCAAGTAGAAATTGAAGGTAATCTTTTAGTTACAGAGGATACAATTCATGCTTTATTATCTTTATCCTATCCTCAATATATTTGGGCAATTCCCACGAAAAAATTAAGCGAAAATTTAGAATCAATTACTCCAATTACTAGTGCTAAAGTTACTCGACAAATCTTTCCTTCTCGGCTTAAAATTCTTTTACAAGAGAGAAAACCTGTTGCTCTAACATTATCTCCAGGTAAAGTTGGATTTCTTGATGCTCAAGGCATTTGGATTCCCGCAAATTTTTATAGTCAATCAGCAACTAATTTTAGTTTGCCAACTATTAAAGTAATTAATTATCAACCAGATTATCGTTCTGCCTGGATGGAAATATATCGTTTAATTGCTTTATATAATCGAATTAAAATTTTTGAAGTACGCTGGCAAGAATCTCATAATTTAGTTTTACAAACTGAATTAGGGACAGTTTATTTAGGTTCTCCTAATTTTCGTTTGGAAGATAAGTTTAAGGTTTTAGCACAACTCAAAAATTTGCCTGATTATGTTAAAGGTAGTAGTGTAGCTCATATTGATTTAACTAATCCCGATATCCGCTTAATTGAAAAGTATCCAATCAATCCTAAAATATCGCCTTAAACCAGTATTTTTTCTGAGATTTATTTGAGTTTTTGACTGATCTTGAGTAATTTCAACTACAGTTATTAAACTTATTTATTTAATGATTACAAAAACTTAAATATTCTCTGGGTTTATTAGTAGGTAGATCATAATAGGTAAGTCAAAGGATTTAATTTCTACTTTATATAGTAAAAGAAATATTTAGTTTTCAATTAGATCGTAATTACTATCATAATTATCCCATGACTTTAACTGATAAGATTAGCAGTCCCACAACTAACGCAACCAGCTATGGTTCTGAATTATCAATAACAGCAGGCAACGGTTCTATGGTTAATGGAGTAGCAAATTTATTTTCTGCCAATCATAGCTCTCAAATAACGAGAGAAGACAATAAAAGTAACAAGATTATCCCTAGCAATATTGCCAAAATCAAAGTCATGGGAGTTGGTGGTGGCGGTTGTAATGCCGTTAATCGCATGATTGATAGTGGTGTTAGTGGGATTGAATTTTGGGCAATTAATACCGATGCTCAAGCTCTTTCCCATGCAGGGGCTCCCCAAAGGTTACAAATTGGACAAAAAATCACCAGGGGTTTAGGAGCAGGTGGCAATCCGGCTATTGGACAAAAGGCTGCCGAAGAATCACGAGATGAGATTGCTCACGCACTAGAGAATACCGATCTAGTATTTATAACGGCTGGTATGGGTGGTGGTACGGGTACTGGTGCTGCGCCTATCGCTGCTGAAGTTGCCAAAGAAATGGGTTGTTTGACAGTGGGTGTAGTAACTCGCCCATTTACTTTTGAGGGCAGAAGACGTACTAACCAAGCTGAAGAAGGTATTGCTGCGTTTGGTACTAGGGTAGATACCTTAATCGTAATTCCCAATAATCAGTTATTGACGGTGATTTCACCAGAAACTCCTATGCAAGAAGCTTTTCGCATTGCTGATGATGTTTTACGGCAAGGGGTTCAGGGCATTTCTGATATTATTACGATCCCTGGTTTAATTAATGTTGATTTTGCGGATGTACGGGCTATTATGGCTGATGCTGGTTCCGCGTTGATGGGAATTGGGATTGGTTCTGGTAAGTCTCGCGCTAGGGAAGCTGCGATCGCAGCAGTTTCTTCACCTTTATTAGAAGCTTCAATTGAAGGTGCAAAAGGAGTAGTAATTAATATCACAGGTGGAACAGATTTGTCGCTTCATGAAGTTAATGCTGCTGCCGAAAGTATTTATGATGTAGTCGATCCCGATGCCAATATTATTTTTGGGGCGGTAATTGATGAGAGAATGCAAGGAGAAGTTTGTATTACCGTAATTGCAACTGGTTTTGATGGAGAGCAAAATTTGGAAAGTCGAACTGATGTTTTCCCTCTGACTCCTCCAGAACCTTCCTTCAACCGCAACCAACCTCAAATGTCTCCACAAAATCTGCCAGGTAATCGTTTAGATATTCCTGATTTTCTACAAAGACGACGTTTTCCTAAAGGCTAACCGATGACTAAGGTTGCTCTAACGATCGCTGGTTCTGATAGTGGTGGAGGTGCAGGAGTTCAAGCCGATCTAAAAACTTTTGCGTTTCACTGTGTTCATGGTGCCAGTGCGCTTACTTGTGTAACAGCACAAAATACCCTGGAAGTCACTGGAGTGGAAGCAATCTCTTTACCAATGGTGATTGGGCAAATTGAAGCTGTTTTACAAGATTTTGAGGTCAATGCAGTTAAAACGGGGATGTTGCTTAATGGCACAATTATTGAAGCAGTAGCAGAACAACTTCAACAATGGCATCTTAATCAATTGGTAGTCGATCCCGTGATGGTTTCTCGTGCAGGAGCAAAATTGCTCGATCAACAAGCTATCGACAGTTTAAAACAACTTTTAATTCCTCAAGCTTTAATAGTTACTCCTAATCGTTATGAAGCTCAGTTATTGAGTGAGATGGAGATTAATACCATTGAAGATATGAAACAAGCAGCCCGTACAATTCATCAAAATTTGCGAGCTAGAGTGGTTTTAGTCAAAGGCGGAGGAATGTCGGGTAGTTTGAAAGGAGTTGATGTTTGGTTTGATGGTAATGAATATGAGTTGTTGCGTGGAAAGATTGTAGATACCAAAAATACTCATGGAACTGGTTGTACTCTTTCGGCTGCGATCGCTGCTAATCTAGCATTGGAAAAAGATTTGTTTTCTGCCGTCCAAGCAGCTAAAAATTATGTTACCACTGCTCTACAACATAGTTTAAATCTTGGTGCTGGTAATGGTCCAGTTGGACATTTTTTTCCTTTACTTTCCTAACTGTGTAATTGATCTTCTCAATTAGTAAATTTTTAGATCAGTTGAAGATTGCTATTCTCATCAATTAATTTAATTCTTATAAGTAGTGGATTGATTTTAATTCTTTCGTTGAATCATAATAATAATTATCGTTAGGGTTAAAAAAGTTGAAATTAGCAACTAAGATTGAGGCAATTCTTTATATCAAAGGACAACCTCTTTCTTTGGAGGAAATCATTAGCTGTCTTGGTTGTGAGCTTACCGAAGCAGAAGCACAAAGTGAGCGCGATCTAATTCAAGAAGCTTTAATCGAGTTGATGAATGATTATGCTCACCGAGATAGTGCCTTAGAAATAGTAGAAACTACTGCTGGTTACAGCCTACAATTAAGATCAGCTTATAAAAATTTACTCCAAGAATTAGTACCCGCTGAATTAGGAACAGGTACTCTCAGAACTTTAGCAGCGATCGCACTAAAAAATCCTATTTTGCAAACAGAATTAATTGAACTACGAGGTAGTAGTGCTTATCAACAAGTTGCGGAACTGGTAAAATTAGGATTTATTCGTAAACGTCCTCAAGCTGATGGTCGTTCCTATTGGTTAGAAATAACTGATAAATTTCATCAGTACTTTGAAATTGACGCGGAAAAAGAGTTACATACAAATACCGCAGTACAACAGGAATAAACCTGAAACTTATTGAATTGACTACCACTGAGTTCGGTTTTTGTGAATAACTCACTAGCGGTCATCAAGAGTATTATGTCAAAGTAGAGGAAATGTACATCCAAAATTTGGATTAGTAATGTTTAATTTTGATTTTTTTGAATCCGAACAACAAACTGCTCAAGACAATACACTAATTCGTTATCTTCGACAGCAGCAACCCGAAGTGTTGGCAAGGATTGCTCAATCTGCCAGTCAAGAAATCAAAGAGATTATCTCTCAGAATGTTCAAGGATTGGTAGGAATGCTTCCCTCTGAAGATTTTAACGTTAAGGTAACCACTGATCGAGAAAACCTAGCTCATCTGTTAGCTTCGGCAATGATGACTGGTTATTTTCTTTGTCAAATCGAAAAAAGAATGGATCTTGAGGAAACGCTTTCTGGTTCTGAACCTTTCAACTCTTCTTTCAAAGAAGAGGATTCTCCATAGTCAAAATCATGATTAGTAGAACAAGCTTTATGTAGGTGGAAGATTATTTTCTTTCTTCCATCAGATTGTTACTGAGTTGATTTCAACTCCAATATTGCTTATCCTCCCTTAGCAAAGGTCACCATAATTAGGATTGACAAGAGCATTCCTGGGCTAAGGAGAATTAGTAGCGTAAATAATTCGTTAGAAGTCATATAATTTGACTGGTAAATACTGACTACTTACTAAGTTAGCTTGTTCTTTATCCAAAAATATTTAAATAAATAATTTATTAATATCTGAGCAAGTTTCAGTCCTAGTTGATTCCATAACCAAATCGATCTCAATCGCAGCAATAAATCTCAGTAATTGAAAAAATCCTGTCAATTTGTTAAATAATATTAAAGGAGATCAGATTTATTACTCATATTCAGTCTAACTAGTGAAATCTCAAGCTTTAACTTCTCTTAATAAAACAATTAGTCGTAAATACTCCTCTTCGGAATTAAAAAATATTTTGGTAGATACTCTGACCATTTTTTGGGGTGAATGGTTAGATTTACGTGCCAGAATTGTTCAAATTGCTGCTACTGGATTAATTTCTCCTTTGATTTATATTTTTGCCTTTGGTTTGGGGTTAGGTAGTACTATTGATCGTTCGATTGAACCAACCCTAGGAGAGAACTATCTCCAGTTTATTTTGCCTGGAATGGTAGCCTTGTCTTCGATGACTATTAGTTTTGGTGGTACTACCTTTTCGATCTGTGGCGATCGCTTGTTTACTCAAACCTTTGAAGAATTATTACTATTACCAGTTCATCCTTTAGCTTTACATTTGGGAAAAATGTTGGCTGGTATTCTTCGTGGAGTCATGACTGCTGCTTCGGTTATTTTGGTGGCGATTTTATTTACAGGTAAAATTGGTAGTTTTTTAAATCCTTTATTTTTAAGTTTATTAATCCTCAATTGTGCTGTTTTTGCTGGCTTAGGAGTAATTGTTGGGTTAAAGGTTAAATCTTTAGAAAGCGTAGGTTTATATAATAACTTTCTGATTGTACCGATGTCTTTCTTAGGCGGTACTTTTTTCGATCCTGCAAATTTACCAGGTTTGCTCAAAGTAGTAGTTTATTGTTTACCTTTAACTTATACCAGTATTGGTTTAAGGGCTGCTGCTTATTTACCTCTATCCCAATTTCCCTGGTATTCGATTCCCATTCTTTTAATTTTTGCGATCGCTCTTGCTTGGTTTGGTGCTTACCAGTTTTCCCATCAACAGGAATAAAACCAAAGATTGCTAATTTTTTTGAGTTAACTTTTCGGTTGATAAAATTTTGGAGAGTAAAACAGGAATTTCTGAAGGACATTTAGCTATTAAAACACCTGCTTGCTTTAAAGCATTAACAATTTTATTGTGGTTATTATCAGTGGAAACAGAATACGACAGTTGATTGGCAATAATGGTAGTCGCATCTCGATAGATTTTTTCTTTGGGAGCGTTCAATCCTACTAAATAGGCAATGACTGGTTTTTTTAACTTACCAGTACGATAATAATTAGCAACTTCGAGATGACTTGATTCTGGTTGTCCAATTAAAACTATTGCTTCGGTATTACTGTCTGTTGCCAAGATCAATAACCATTGCTGAAAACTAGAACCAATCATTGGTTCATTGCCAAGAGTTACCACCAAAGATTGTCCTAACCCGACTCTATTTAATTCCAAGACTACTTCGTAAGCTAAAGATTCGCTACTACTAATTAAGCCGATTTTCCCTGACGTATAAAACTCAGGGTTGAGTTTACCTAAACTAATTTTCTCAGGAATAATAATCCCACTACTTCCCGGTCCTAAAATTAAAGTATCGGTTTTTTTCGCCTCTTGTAAAAGACAAATCAAATCTAAAGGAGGAACACTATTAGTTAGCAGGATAATGCGTGGGATTTTAGCAGCCAAAGCTTCTTTAGCTGCATCAAGAGCTTGATAAGGATGAACAAAAATCAAAGTCGCTTCAACTTTGTCTACTGTAGCGATCGCATCTTCGACCAGATCGAACACGGGAATTTCTGCAATTGTTTCTCCTCCTAAACCTGCGCTAATTCCTGCCACAATCTTAGTTCCATAGGCTTTCATTTGGAGAGCGTATTGAGTAGCTTGAGAAGAATCAATTCCCTGAATTAAAACTCGACTGCGTGAAGACAAATTCATATAATTTATTAAAATTAACTGATGTACAGACGCGAAATTTTGCGTCACTGGTAACTGGTAACTGGTAACTGTAAGGGCAGTACTTCGTACCCTTCGGGAAGCGCGAACTGCCCCTACGGGTAACTGGTCACTGGTCACTGAAATAAACTACTTAGATTTAACTAAACTAATTGCCTGAGCAACAGCCTCTTCTAAATTTTGGCTCCAATAAACTTGTTTTTCTGGTTTTGTTTCTGGAAACCAATCTAGTTTAGGGTTGAGAAAACGCAAGACAAATTTTACCGAAGATAAAGGTTTGCGATTGACAGAAGATTTATTAGCTGAAGTTGGTCGAGAACGAACTAAAGCACCATTAGCAACTAATTGCCTTTCTTCTCCAGTTGATTTAGATTGTGGTTCAATGATAATTTCTAAATGTTCAGCGATCGCTTCAATCATTTCCTGCTCGGTTGCTTGGTCGGTCAAAATATTAATTAAAATTACTTTAAGCCCTTTGAGGTCAGGTAATTGAGCTAAAACTTGGGATAGTTGTTGAGATGCTGTTAAAGCAGGATTAACATCTGAAATCACGGCGCAACAAGCTGGTTTGCCTTTACTTTGAACAACTAAATCCCAGGTTAATAAAGCCAAATCTGGATGATTACAAATAATCGCTACTTTACCTTTATCATCGTACCAAGACCACTGTGGTTGAGTAGAATTAGGTATTTCTGAAACTTGATTGGCTGAATTTAAAGCAATTAACTCTTGATGTCTTGCCCAAGCATAATCATTGACCGTAATTTTGCCATCCAAAGCCATTAACTGACCGGAAGCATTGACCCCCAAAGGATTAATTTCAATTAACTCCAAATCGTTTTCCTGAAAGAGACGATACATTTTTTCAATTACATCACTAACAGATCGAAGCAATTGAGATTTGAGTCCCATTTTGACGGCTAAACGACGAGCCAAAAAAGGAGAGAAATTATTCTCAACGACAACTTTCTGTAAATTTTCTAATAACAGTTCAACATTCATTCCTCCCGTTGCCGAACCCAACAACACAGGACATTGAAGATCATAATCTAAAACAACCGCCAGAAAAAACTCCTGCTTTGCGTTGAATTGAGCTTCCGCGAGAATAAATTTAGGATATTCACCTAAAATAGATAAATTAAAAATTGCCCGAGCAGCTGCGATCGCATCAATGGTGTTAGCTACAAAACGAATACCGCCAGCTTTGCCTCGTCCTCCTACTCTCACTTGGGATTTTAAAACCACAGGATAAGGAATTTGTAATTTTTTTAGTTCTCTAGGCTCTGCAATTTTTTGGGATGGTAAAACAGGAATTCCCACCTCGCGAAACAATTCTTTAGCTTGATATTCAAGTAATTCCATTCTTAATTAAAAATTAAGTTATCTTAAGAGAAAAATTAGGTTTTGAAAGCAATAGTTTTTATTTTGTTCTATTGGTTAAGGTGAACTCAACTTTTTTCTGATTGCTTTAAGTTATTATCCTGAAATCTTTAGCATCCCTCTCACTCAAATGACGAGTACTTCTTGAAAAGCGCACAGGCTTGTGTCTCTAAAGTGGCGCGGAGCGCACCCAATCAAAGTTTAAGCTTGAACACCGATAGTTATCAGTGCAGGTATTGATTTTTAGCTCAAAAAAAATTTAGGCGGTTAACCGTACCGTTGGCTTTTAGGCTATTGTAACGAGTCTAACAGCCACAAATCATCAAAATATAAGTGTTAAAATAATCGAACCTAAAAATAAATAAGCTCAAAGTAACTTATTATGATACCGAAAACCCCACCTAAACATCTCAGAAAAGTAGTAGAATCTAACTAAGCAATTCAAAAAACAAAACCAAATATAGATTTCAAGTATTGTTAAATATTATTAAAATTATCTAAACTAAAGCTCTCTCGAAAGATTTAGGTTAGAAAGGTACATGGAAGCTCTCGCTCAAACCGAAAATAGAACTACCGACTTATTGCCCCACACAAGTATGATGTGTCATTCTGAACTATTGTGAAAAAGCAAATTCAAAATTTTGCGTTCCTTAAATTATGATACTAACCACGAAAACCAAGCAAACTGTTGCAGTAGATGAATTTATGTCAAGCAACTTAGTTAAGCTGCGTTGCAAGATCACCAAAGATTTGTAGTCTATGATATATACTCTCGATTGAGTGTCAAAAATTGTCTTGACATAGCGCGATCAATCATTCAAATAAGCAACTCAAACTACTCCTAACTTCTCTAAAGTAATTAATTGTGAAACATAATTGATCGAGGTAATGGCTATTGTGAATAGGGAAAGAGTAGTAGCTGTACTTGACAACCATGGAAGGGGAATGAAAAAAGTTTTAATTATCGTTAACGCTGAAGTAAACGAACAGGGAAAAACAATTTCTGGTTCACCAGTAACAGAAAAAATGGTCGCTGCACTTAAACAAGGCATTGCTACTAACTCACAACCAGTAGGGATAGAGGTAGTTGCTGCTGGGAATTTGTGGTCGAAATCTAACAAACCAGCTAATGATGATTCGGAATTAATTTATTGTCCTCTGACAATTCAATTACCAGACTACTTCGAGTTTCCTGGCAAAAAAATCTATTCTACTTGTAGAGATATTGTCGGAAGACGACGGTGGGTTGAAAATAATTTAGGTTATAAAACCAGTGTAGGAGATTCTTGGTTGGGTCATCTTTGGTTACCAATAGTTCTCAATAATCAAACACCTTTGTACGGTGAAGTTATTGGAGAAGGTGCGATTCCTAATTCTTATGAACAACCAATTGATTTATCTAATCGTTTACGAAAATCTCTTTATCATTTAGCTAATCAGCTATTAAAATCTTTATCTGCTCCCTCAGCAGTCTATCTGATTCAGTTCAGCATTCATAATAGCGAAATTATTTTTGACCGACTTTGGCCTTTTCCTGCTGCACCTGCGCTGGCTAGTTTACGGAATCAATATCCAGATTTATACACCTGTCATTGGTATTGTTTGACGAAGCAGCCTTTATTGGAATTAGCTATTTCGGGAGAGATTATGCCTATCTAAAGTGAATTGTATTGATTATAGAGAACACTGACTTAAGGGTTGCCTGAGTCAGTATTTTCAAGAATTGCCAATGATGAGCTTTGAATGTGCTTTTGACATCCAAAACCCATAGATTTTAATTAATTATTGCCTCTTTTTGTAAAATAATCGTTTAAAGCCTCAGCAATAATTTGGTTCATTGGTCTACCTTCTTGTTTAGCAGCATCTTTTAAGCGAGGGAAAAGCTCGTCTGGTACGCTAACACGTCTTTGATTTTTGCGGAATTTACGTTTTTTGCTAGTATCTGTTTCCATATAACTTCCTAAGGTGTAGTTTGCAGAAAATTGACGTAGGGCATCAAACCCGACGCGATCGCAAAAGATTCCGAAACTTTCTTTTGGTTGGCGATTTTGTTTGAAATAGACAAAAATTGGCTCAAAGAAGGCTTCTAGATCTTCTACAGGCATTTTATCGGTATAGGGTTGAGCTAATCGAGTTTGATCGGGCGTTCCTCCTAACCAGATTTGATAGGTTTCAGGTACGATGCCCACAAAGCCTAATTCTGCCATATAAGGGCGAGCGCAACCATTGGGACAACCAGTCATGCGAATGACAAAGTTTTCCTCGCTCATGCCTAGCTTATCTAACAGCGTACGCAGGCGATCAATAATTCCAGGTAGGGCGCGTTCTGATTCCGTAATTGCTAAACCGCAAGTAGGTAAAGCTGGACAAGCCATTGAATAACGAATTAAAGGATCAATTGCCTTGGGGTTGAGTTCGATTCCTCTTTTGGTCAGAATTTTTGCGATGCTTTGTTTTTGAGCCGGTTCAATATCATAGAGAATGATATTGTGATTGGCAGTTAAACGCATCGGTAGATGAAATTGTTCGATAATTTCTTTTAAGGCTGTTTTTAGCTGAAATTTGCCTTCGTTTTTGACTCTACCGTTTTCTACTGAAATACCTAAAAAGAGTTTGCCGTCTCCTTGTTCGTGCCAGCCTAAGAAATCTTTATACTTCCACTCAGGTAAATCTTTAAACGGTGCAATTGATTTACCAAAATATTCTTCTACTTTGGCTTTAAATTTAGCTACACCCCAATCTTCGATTAGGTATTTCATTCTCGCATGACGGCGGTCAGAGCGATCGCCATAATCTCTTTGAGTTGCGACAATGGCTTTCATTAAATCGTAAACATCTTCTTTGGCGACATAACCAATCGGATCGGCTATGCGAGGAAAGGTATCTTCTTTTTTGTGAGTTCTACCTAAACCGCCACCAGCCAGAATATTAAACCCTTCTAATTTACCTTTTTTGCTGGTAATGACTACCAAACTGACATCGTGGGTATAGACATCAATGGAATTATCTCCTGGAACAGTAACGCTACACTTAAATTTACGGGGCATATAATGTTTACCGTAAATTGGTTCTTCACAGTCGTGAAAAATTGTGCCATTACCATTGCGTTGTCTAGCTGCTTTGACTTCTTCAGCTTCTTCAGCACTAATAACTTTTTCTCCATCAAGCCAAATTTCATAATAGGCACCTGTTTGAGGAGTTAGTAAGTCAGCAATTTTATTGGCATATTCCCAAGCATACTGATATTCAGGCTTATTTTTAAAGGGTGCAGGGGGTGCCATAACGTTACGGTTGAGATCGCCACAAGCCCCTAAAGTAGAACCCATACTACGAACAATCTCACTAATCGCCGTTTTAAGATTTTTTTTGAGAATGCCGTGAATTTGAAAGCCTTGACGAGTAGTAACTCGAAGAGTATGATTGCCGTATTCTTCAGAAAGTCGTTCTAAAGTCAAGTATAGTTCTGCTGGAATAAATCCCCCTGGCGAACGGGTACGCAGCATCATTTGATAATCTTTTTCTTGACCTTTGACTCGATTATCACGATTATCTTGTTGATAAGAGCCATGAAATTTTAAGAGTTGAATAGCATTTTCACTAAAGTGAGTAGTATCTTCTAATAATTCGGTAGCCAGAGGTTCTCGTAAAAAATTGCTTTTTTCTTTCAATCCTTCTAGCTTGGACAATTTTTTGTTGGGAAAAATTGGAGTTTGTACCATTCTTCTTTGATTGATTGGATTCTCGTCAATAAAATTTTTGGGGATGGTAATAAATTAGCCAGAAAACTTATTCTCGATCTTATCGTTTGCGCCTCGACCAAACTCGCCTTCGGCGAAACCGCATATTTGTCTGAGATTCAACTCAATTGCGATTTTGGCTGCATCTCGGCGCAGAACTAGAGATGCGATCGCACTTCAGGTAGAATTTCTATCTTCTCATTTTTAGTAACAACAGACACATTTTTTTTTGTTCTACTGCTCAGTTGTCAATAATTTAGGAAACTATCGTATAACTTCATCAATAACAGTTTAATTAAAGATTTGTTATCTTTCTTTATATAAATATGCATGATTGAAATTAACTAGTTTATGTCGAGAAAAATTATTTTTGGATTAATTTGGCTAACTTTTGTCAGTTATGCCTTTTTGTTTGCTCCTGCTACTCAACCGAATACTTTTGATTTGATTGTTAATCTTTCTACAGGTAATTGGGATAACATCAATCCTTTAGTGATCGCTTTGTTTAATCTCATGGGAGTTTTACCAGGGATTTATGCTTGCTTTTTGTTTATTGATGGCAATGGACAAAAAATTAAAGCTGCACCTTTTGCAATCGCTTCCTTTGGAGTTGGTGCATTTGCTTTACTTCCTTATTTAGCTTTGCGCCAACCTAATCCTACTTGGCAGGGAGATAAAAATCTTTTCATTAAAATTGTCGATGCTCGTCTAACTGGAATTATTTTAATTATAGCTGCGATCGTGCTATTGAGTTTTGGTTTAATTTATGGCAATTGGGCGGATTTTATTTACCAGTGGCAAACTAGTAAATTTATTCACGTGATGAGTTTGGATTTTTGTTTATTAGTATTGTTATTGCCTACTCTAGTTAACGACGATTTGAGTAGAAGAAATATTAATAATAATTGGTTATTTTGGGCAATAACTTTGGTTCCTTTATTCGGTACTTTAATTTATTTATGTTTGCATCCACCTCTACCAGAAAATAGCTATAAATTACAAGAAAGTAATAGTTAAGTTGATTAGAAGTTACTAGTTACCAGTGAGCAGGAAGTAAAAAGTTAAAAGTTAAAAGTTAAAAGTTAAAAGTTAAAAGTTTAGATGCTATCTTGGTTAGTTTATGTTTCACCTCAAGAAGATATTGAGCGGATCAAAACATCTTTATACAGCAGATTTTTAAACTGATTTACTAGAAAAAAATACTTGTATAGAATTAAAAATTTAATCAAATTACAAGTTTGACAGTCTGTCTTTTGACGATGGAATTAAGTATCAGGTAAATTTTGCTACGGACATAATAACGAGCAAAATTTATGAACAAGATAGCGTTATTTATTACTACTTTTACCAGTTTACTACTTATCAGTCATACCAATCGGTTATTAGCCCATGAGCAAGAGAATCAAAATTATGCTCAAGAACCAATGCATCATGAAATGGTTAATATTCCTGATAATCAACCAATTCCTACTGTAGATTTAATTGTGCATGAAGATGCCAAACAAGGATGGAATTTAGAAATTAAAACAACTAATTTTCAATTTGCACCTGAGAAAGTTAATCAAGAAGGTACACTTGATGAAGGACACGCTCACTTATATATAAATGGAGAAAAAATTACTCGAATTTATGACAATTGGTATTATTTATCAGAATTAAAACCTGGAATGAATAAAATTAAAATTCAACTAAATACTAATAAACATGAAATATTAATGCACAACAAACAACCTATTGAAGATGTAGAAACTATTACAGTTAAATAAATATTAAGGAAATAATAAATATTATTTAATGTAGTGAATCAAACCAAACAATTATATTTTATTGCTTTATTACCTCCAGCAGAAATACAAACAGTAGTTACAGAAATTAAACAACATTTTGCTAAGGTTTATAATAGTAAAGCTGCTTTAAAGTCTCCTCCTCATGTGACTTTGCAGCCACCTTTCCACTGGGAGAAAGAGCAGTTATTTTATTTAGAAAAAGTTTTAGCAGAATTTGTCAAGTCAGAATCGGCTATTCCTATGGTTTTGGATGGTTTTAGTGCGTTTCGTCCGCGAGTTATTTATGTAAATGTACTGAAAACTCCAGAATTATTAACCATTCAAACTAAATTAACGACTCATTTAGAATCTACTTTAGGCATTGTACATCGGACTGCTAAAACTCGTCCTTTTGCTCCTCACATGACGGTTGGATTTAAAGATTTAACTAAAACTAATTTCTATCGAGCTTGGGAAGAATTTAAGGAGCAAAAAATTTATTTTCAATTTACTGTATCTAACTTAACTCTTCTTACTCATAATGGTAGATGTTGGGAAATATATCGAGAGTTTTTGCTAGCAGGGTAATAAAATTTTAACATTGCTCAATAATGGGACAAATAACTCCTTCAGTAACTTCTTGAGGTAAATTTTCAGTATTTTTGATTAACGAAATTAATTGTGCTTTTAATAACTCCAACTCTTGAATTCGTTGTTCAATTTGATTGACCTTATTTTGAAGTTGCTGTTTAACTTGATCGCAAGGAAGAGAACCGCGATCGCGTATAGTTAAAATATCACTAATTTCTTGTAAACTTAAACCTAAACTTTGAGCGCGTTTGATCAAAGTTAGACGGTGAATTGTCTCGACATTAAATAATCTAAATCCACCTTCAGTTCTGGTTACTGCCTTGATTAAACCTAGTTGTTCATAATAACGAATAGTTTTAATCGAAACTCCAGTACGATTTTGTAACTCACCAATTTTTAGTAACTCTACTGGTTCTTGAATTAAGCTAGACATTTTGACATTTCATAAAGTAAATATAAGTGACTGTAGTATAGCTGTTTAGTATTTTGTATAAATAAATACTTATTAAACTTAATTTTAATCGTTGTAGGGCTGAGGGTTCAGGATTTCTAAATCTCCTGGTGATACTAACTTAACCCCGCCAGTAGGATACAAATTTTGTGAATCTAGGATCTCAGCAATAACTCCTGAACCATGACTACCTAATTGATAGCCCCCAAACACTGCATATTCACCAGTACTTTTGATTCTGAGAATCAATTTGTAAGTTTTTCCTGATTGAGAAACAACTTTATATTCTTCTCCTAACATTTTTTTCTCCAGATTTTTGAGTAAATTCAATTCTTTCTCATTTTGATTCTTTAAGAATTTTGGCAGCCAATATAAAGCGTTCTTGACCTGCTGTGGCTGATGTAGAATTTTATCTTCAAGAATATTGATGACAGAGCGAAATCCAAGACGAGGAATAAGATACTTAAGCCATATTTCAATCTCGCTTGCATTAGCAGTTGCTAAACCTTGTTCCAACAAATTTTTTAAGTATTTTTTACTTTTAAGAGTCGAACTCGCAACTTTCAAAGCCTTCACAAGGTCTTGCTCTAACAAAGCACAAATTTCATTAAACTTAGTCTCTTCTGGTATGTCAATTAGATTTTGAGAATTATTTTTGTTAAATTCTAAATCACTATTCATGATATTTCTCTTGATTTATTGATAAGGAGAAACACCTATACTAATCAAACTGTAAAACTGACCAGATTGAAATAGATTTTCAGGTAGACCAGCCCTACTTTTAAATTTTGCAGGAGGACGATAGTGACCAGATTCATTAGTCCACTTACGAAGAATTCCACGGTTTGTACGACCCGAAAAATAGAGTCTCCCTGCATAGTCAACTTCTCTCCCCATCGCTAGATCAATATGACCAATCAGGCTATTTCCTACTTTAGCATTAGCCCTACGTATAAAGATAATTCCTTCTTGAGTAACAAAATTATAAATACCTGAAGCGGTACGTTGTTCTAAGTTAGGCAGAATTTCTCTCCACTTCCCACTCTGATAAATCAGTTTTGAGCGATTAATCTTTTTTGGTAAGTCGTTCGGGAATAAATTAGGAAATTTTGGCGGAAGGTTGACAGATTTACTATGAGCTAGTTCTTCTCTATCAAACATCTAATCTCAACCTTATTTTAAGTTCTTAATTGTGCAATAGATAGAATAGCAAGTAACTAAAACTTGGTATATATAAAAATAGGAGATAAGAGCTTGAATACTGACTCATCCAATAGTTGGCAGCCTTTACTTGGTGGAATTATTGCTGCTTTAATTGTTTTGATTGCCTTTAATTCTTTTGTAATTATTAATCCAGGTCAAGCAGGAGTTCTTAGTATCTTAGGCAAAGCGCAAAATGGAGCGTTATTGGAAGGACTCCATATTCGACCTCCTTTAGTTTCAAACGTGGATATCTATGACGTAACTGTGCAGAAATTTGAAGTTCCTGCGGAAAGTTCTACTAAAGATTTACAAGATTTGAAAGCTAGATTTGCGATTAACTTTCGTCTCGATCCGATGAGAATTGTAGAAATTAGAAGAAAACAAGGCACGCTACAAAATATCGTTGCTAAAATTATTGCTCCCCAAACTCAAGAATCTTTTAAAATCGCAGCAGCAAGAAGAACGGTAGAAGAAGCTATTACGCAAAGAAGTGAACTGAAAGAAGATTTTGATAATGCTCTTGGTTCTCGTTTGGAAAAATATGGCATCATTGTTCTCGATACCAGTGTTGTAGACTTAACTTTTTCTCCTGAATTTGCTAAGGCAGTAGAAGAAAAACAGATAGCTGAACAAAAAGCGAGAAGGGCTGTTTATGTTGCCAAAGAAGCCGAACAACAAGCTCAAGCAGAAATCAATCGTGCTAAAGGGAAAGCGGAAGCTCAAAGACTTTTAGCTGAAACTCTCAAAGCTCAAGGAGGACAATTGGTTTTACAAAAAGAAGCGATTGAAGCTTGGCGAGAAGGAGGGGCGCAAATGCCGAAAGTTTTAGTCATGGGTGGTGATTCTAAAAGTAACGTTCCTTTTTTGTTTAATTTAGGAGAAATTGAATAAAAAGCTTACTTGCGCAGACACTGAATAGAAAGATGAAATATTAACGAAGACAAGTTTGAAAGTTTTCTCCACTGAAACCACGTAATGTAAAAGCTACACGCTGATTGGGAGTTCCGTGGTGATCCGAATCATGATAATCATAGTCACCAACTTCGGCAGCAGCTAAGCCTACTAGGTATTCGATCTGCTTATATTCTTCCCCAGATATAGAAGCCAGTTTTGAAAACATCCAAGACAATGTGTCTCCAGCAAGGCAATCAGCCTGTAGTTCTGTCCCAATCGTAACTCCCCCACTATTGATGCCTCCAATTCCTAAATTCCATTGAATGGCATGGGCAGCTTCATGAGCAGCCACAAATAACGGAAAAACTGGATTATCATTCATACTACTTACTGCTTCTACATTAATGTAAATATTAATGTAAATGGTATTCCTAATTTATATACATATTCAGAGACGCGATCGCTCGCGTCTGTACGAATATTCAGCCAAAAATCTTTTACAACTTAATCTTGAATATATTCTTCTCCAGAAATGAGAGCGTATTCTGCCCGCATAAATTCTCGTCCTAGATAAGCTGCATGATCTAGCATTGTAATCGGACAAGATTTGTCTTCTTCAATGATTTTGACACAAAGTTCTTTGGCTGTTCTAGCAGTAAAAATAGTTTCTGAGGTTCGATTAACTTTACCTCTAGCAGCAATTACTTTACCTGTATCGGGGTCTACGGCTAAACCTTTTTCGTTAATAATATTGGTAAAATGTTTGGCACAAATTAAACCTTGTTCTGGGTCTAGATAAATAATATAGTAACCACCTGGATCGAGGTCGATATGGCGTTTGGATAATTGATCGTCGATCGCTTTGAGGTTTGTGATCGCTTGTTCCATGATGCTGTTAAAGTTTATTTTTTATCTGTTAGGTTTTTTATTGTAACAATCCTTGTTTCAGTAGCTTCAAGTTTAGTTAACTTGATTGAATCTTAATATATTCCAATGTACTTTCCGCTACACCATCAATCCGATTAATCTAAGAACAAGATCATTCTCAAGGAAGTAAAGAAAGTTATGAGTTATCGGATGGATCGCCGTGCCTATGCAGAAACTTTTGGTCCAACTACAGGCGATCGCGTTAGATTAGCAGATACAGAACTAATTATTGAAGTCGAACGGGATTTTACTACTTACGGTGATGAGGTAAAATTTGGCGGTGGTAAGGTAATCCGTGATGGGATGGGACAATCGCCGATTTCTAGAGAAGAAGGGGCGGTAGATCTAGTAATTACTAATGCCCTGATTTTAGATTGGTGGGGCATCGTTAAAGCGGATTTGGGTATTAAAGACGGTAAGATTTTTAAAATTGGTAAAGCTGGAAATCCTTATATTCAAGACAACGTAGATATTATTATTGGCCCGTCGACAGAAGTGATGGCAGGGGAAGGTCATATTCTTACCGCAGGGGGAATTGATAGCCATATTCATTTTATCTGCCCTCAACAGATCGAAACAGCGATCGCGTCTGGCGTAACTACGATGATTGGGGGTGGTACGGGACCTGCTACTGGTACTAATGCGACTACCTGTACTCCTGGGGCGTGGAATATTTGGCGGATGTTACAATCGGCGGATGCTTTTCCGATGAATTTGGGTTTTTTAGGCAAGGGGAATAGTAGTAAACCTGAAAGTTTAATCGAACAGATTCAAGCGGGGGTAATGGGGTTAAAATTACATGAAGACTGGGGAACAACTCCTGCTGCGATCGATACTTGTTTGAGTGTGGCGGACCAATATGATATTCAAGTAGCAATTCATACCGATACTCTTAACGAGGCTGGTTTTGTTGAAGATACCATTGCAGCATTTAAAAACCGCGTGATTCATACTTACCATACCGAAGGGGCTGGCGGTGGACACGCACCAGATATTATTAAAGTCTGTGGACAAGCGAACGTTTTACCTTCTTCTACCAATCCGACTCGTCCCTATACAGCTAATACTTTAGAAGAACATTTAGATATGTTGATGGTTTGCCATCACCTCGATAAAAGCATTCCTGAAGATGTGGCTTTTGCAGAATCAAGGATTCGCCGAGAAACTATTGCAGCAGAAGATATTCTGCACGATTTAGGCGCATTTAGTATGATTTCTTCCGATTCTCAAGCGATGGGAAGAGTAGGAGAAGTCATTATTCGGACTTGGCAAACCGCCCACAAAATGAAAGTTCAACGGGGTCATCTCGCTGAAGATTCCACCGCTAATGATAATTTCCGTGCCAAAAGATATATAGCCAAATATACCATCAACCCCGCGATCGCTCATGGTATTGCCAATTATGTCGGTTCGATTGAAGCAGGAAAATTAGCAGATTTATGTCTTTGGAAACCAGCTTTTTTTGGCGTAAAACCAGAATTAGTGATTAAAGGAGGGTTGATTGCTTGGTCACAAATGGGCGATCCTAATGCTAGTATTCCCACTCCAGAACCGGTGCATATGCGTCCGATGTTTGGCAGTTTTGGTGGCGCAATTGGTGCAACTTCCCTTACTTTTGTTTCTCAAGCTGCGATTGAGGCGGGTATTCCCGAACAAATTGGTTTACAAACTCCTGCGGTAGCTGTATCTAACACTCGCAATCTCAGTAAAGCAGATCTCAAACTAAATGATGCTACTCCTGCTATTGAAGTCGATCCTGAAACCTATGAAGTCAGGGCAGATGGGGAACTGTTAACCTGTGAACCTGCTACAGAATTACCGATGGCACAACGTTATTTCTTGTTTTGATTTAATTGTAGGGATAATATCAGAATTATCTCTACTTTCAATAAAGCGATCGCTTTATTGAACTTAAGCTTAGATTAATAAAAAGCCTTAATAAGTTATTAAGTAATATCAATTTGTTTTTTGTTTGCTACAGATATTATGTAAGGGTTTAACAGTGCCAAACCCTTACATAAATTTATTCATAGCAGAATTTAGCAATTTGATATAAGCTGATTCAAGATCACATCATTTTTTTGATCAAAAATTATAATAGCAATTATTCTTTAATTAAAAATAGTTTAGGATGTTTCGGTCTCTTTATACGTTAAGCTATATTTGTTCTATTGTTGTTGGGATTTATGTAGGTTTTTATCTAGGTGATTACACAGCAACTTTATTATTAAATAATATTCAAGACCAATCTATTCAAATTGTTGAAAACTTATTAAAATTTTTAGCTCGATATTGGCAAAATCCACAACAAAGTTTAATTTTTTTATGTAGTTATGGTAGTGCAGGATTATTTGCTAAACAACTAATTGCTAATCACAGTAATTTTTATTATTTCCTTAATTTAAGAAAGCAGCAGAGAATTAATCAACAAAAAACAGGCAAAGCTAATTTAGTAATCAATAATATTTTAGTAGATTTGCTTTGGGGAAGTTGTTATATTATTTTTCAAACTCTCATTCCTTATATTTGCTTTTGGTTAATTGTAATCTGGTTATTTTTTAAATTATTTTCTCTACTTTGGTACTTTAGTATAATACCTGCCTGGGCTACAGCAAATTTTGCCTCGATTCATGCTACTAATTTATTAAATATTATTTTCGCTCCTGGCGATTTAGAAAAATCCCTAAGAGAATTTTGATTAGATTAAAAAAATTAATTTTAAATTTTAACTTGTGATTTGTGAAAAATTACTGATAAATTATTAGCAGGCATGGTAACAACTTCTTGTAACTCTAAACCTTCAGATTGAGCTATTCTTGCTACATCTTCTAAATTTCTAACTCCCCACTCAGGATTTTGCCTACGTAAAGATTCATCAAAACTACGATTACTTTCTGCGGTATGTTCTCCCTTTTGTTTATAAGGACCATACAAATATAAAACACCGCCCGTAGGTAGAATCCTACCCGCACCACTCATCAAACCAAGACAAGCTTGCCACGGAGAAATATGAATCATATTAATATTAACAATTGCCTTTATTTCGATTTCTTTTTCTTCTACTTGCCATTTAGACTCACAAGCATCAATATTCAATGGTGAATGTAAATTGTCTGCGGGATGATGATTCCGCCAAGCCTCGATACTGTCTCTTAAGATTGGATTAGGATCGGAAGGATACCATTGACGAGGTGCTAAACGAGGTGCAAAAAAAATTGCGTGTTCTCCTGTTCCGCTAGCAAGCTCTAAAATATCACCTTGTGGAGGTAATACTCGCGATAATACTGCTAAAATTGGTTCGCGATTGCGTTGAGTTGCGGGTGCATATTGTCTATTGTCCATGTTTTTAAAGCAAATATATTTTATATTAATAAAGTTTGTGTTTACCAAGCAGTTTAGGTTATGTCTGAACCTTTAGAAAATAAAGAAGAACAAATTAAAGTTATTGAAGCGAATGCTGAACGAATAATTGCACTTGCAAAACGAAGCTATTCTGAATTTGAAGAAAAAGGAACAGTTATTATTTTAAGGCAATCAGAAAATAATAGTTCTAGTTTGGAAGATTGGCAAATTGTGTTTAAGCCTATCAGTATGCTACCTAACATGGTGAGTGATTGGAAGGAAGCTGGCTTACAAGATTTAATTATTAAATATAATCCCGAAACTTCAGTAATTTGTACTTTTTTATATCCTAATGGCGCACATACTAGCTACCATTTTTCTGTTTGATTTAATTACAACCCACATAGATTAATTACTTGGATAAAAAATGTAAAGCAGTTTTGAATCTCATTTTAAAAAATTAAATTGTTCATTTAGTTAATAAAAAGCATTTTTTAATAAGATAACTAATTTTTTTTTATTACTGTGATAGTTTCACTACTATAAGTGCGATCGCTATTATTGACTATCAAATAAACCAAAAAACCCCAATAATTATTTATGTCAAAAAAACGAATTTTGATTTGGTTTCGTAACGATCTCCGCCTTCACGACCACAAACCAATTTACCAAGCTGTTCAAGAACAAACTCAAATTATTCCTGTATATTGTTTCGATAAAAGAGAGTTTCAGCAAACTTTTTTTGGTTTTCCAAAAACGGGCAATTATCGCGCACAATTTATACTAGAATCTGTTGCAGATTTAAAAAAATCACTTCAAAAACTAGGTAGTAATTTAATTATTCGTTGGGGCTTTCCAGAACAAATAATTCCTCATCTCGCCAAAGAATTAAATATAGACGCTGTTTATTATCATCAAGAAGTAACCGCAGAAGAACTTAAAGTAGAACAAGCTTTAAAACAAGAATTACAAAAACTTAAAATTAAAGTATATTCTTTTTGGGGAGCAACTTTATATTTTCCCGAAGATTTACCCTTTGATATTGTACAAATTCCCGAATTATATACTAACTTTCGCAAGCAAGTTGAAGCAAAATCTACCGTGGAAAAACCTTTGCCAACTCCCAAAAAATTACCATCATTACCATCAATAGAACTAGGAGAAATTCCCTACCTATCTGATTTAGGGTTAAAAACACCTATTTTTGATGAACGAGCAGTCTTAAACTTTAAAGGTGGAGAAACGGAAGCCTTAACAAGATTGAATCAATATTTTTGGCAATTAGATTGTCTAAAAAAATATAAAGAAACCAGAAATGGAATGTTAGGAGCCGACTATTCTTCTAAATTTTCTCCTTGGCTTGCTAGAGGTTGTATTTCTCCTCGATATATTTATGAACAAGTACAAAAGTACGAAAAAGAAAGAATTAAAAACGATTCTACTTATTGGCTAATTTTTGAATTGATTTGGCGAGACTATTTTCGTTTTATTTGTGCCAAACACGGTAACAAAATTTTTTCTCCCTCTGGTTTACAAAGTATTAATATTCCTTGGCAAGAAGACTGGGAAAAATTTAATTTGTGGCAAGAAGGAAAAACAGGTTATCCTCTAGTCGATGTCAATATGCGAGAATTAGCTGTCACAGGTTTTATGTCTAATCGTGGTAGACAAAATGTTGCTAGTTTCCTGACTAAAAATTTAGGAATTAATTGGCAAATGGGGGCAGAATGGTTTGAATCTTTGCTAATTGACTACGATGTTTGTAGTAATTGGGGTAATTGGAACTATACTGCTGGAGTAGGTAATGATGCTCGTGGTTTTCGTTATTTTAATATTCCTAAACAATCAAAAGATTATGACCCCAAAGGAGATTATGTTAGACATTGGTTACCAGAACTAGCTTCAATTCCAGGAAGTAAAATTCATGAACCTTGGCAACTTACTCTTGAGGAACAAAAACGTTATCAAATCAGACTAGGAACAGACTATCCGTATCCAGTTGTAGATTTTTTTAAATCTGTTAAAGCAAATGAAAAGATTTACAACAGTGCGATGAATCGCGAGTAAGTTATAACTGATTAACAAATAGCGGTTAGTTATTTATCGTTATTATCTTTAAGGTCTTTACTGCAAATAAGTATGGTGAAGTTACCAACTAAAACTAGCTGGATTGATGATTTAATAGATTCTTTGGAAGATGCGGAAAAAGCAGCTAAGTATCTAAGCTTTGCTTTAGAAGAAAATTTTCAAACTTATCAACTGCTACCGAATGCACTTGAGGACTTAATTGAATCTCGCAGTCAAAGCAATAATCTTTCAGAGGAAGCCCAGCAACATTACGAAAAATTAAAACAATTATTTGTCACAGAAAATGCTGGTGCAATCTATAAATTAATTGATTTACTTGATGCGCTAGGATTTCAATTGACGGTTTCTCTGAAACAACAAAGAAGTTAATATTTTTGAACCAAAAAAATAGCTTGACTAAATACTTCTGTAAGAAGTGTGATGGCAACTTACCCTTATTACTTTAAGCATAAGGGTTTTTTGTTTGAATATTGTAGTTATAGCACTACGCATTTAAGTTAGGACATTTATATAATAAAAAGAAAATTTGA
>CAZLUP010000002.1:0-176138 GCA_964562685.1 uncultured bacterium | reverse complement strand
CCGCTCTTGTCAAGCCGTCCTATAAGGACGGGGTTTCTACCCAATTTTCTGATGAGCGATTGGCAGGAAAGCTTATCAACTGAGTTTTTATTTTTATTAAGTACCAGACAAAATGACGGGGCATTGTCTACGCCTCGGACAGGACCTTAGATACTGTTGACGTTAGCTCTTAGCTTTTAGCTAAAACCTTCTTGATATAAGATAGCCTGTAGCAGATTCGCCAACAATATCACCTTAGCCCGTGTTTTGTCTAATTTACTTAATTGCTTGATTGGTATTTAAAATCCGATGTTTTAAGATAGTCGTTGCTTGTTCGCGATTGAGAGGTTTAGCAAAAAGATAACCCTGACCAAGTTCACAACCTAAATCTCGTAGATAGGCAAGTTGTTGTTCGGTTTCGATTCCTTCAGCAATAATTGTCATCGAGAGTTTCTGTCCGATCCCAGCAATAGCTTTGATAACTTCGACATTCTGCTGATTATCACTAATATTTTTCACAAAAGAACGATCTATTTTGATACTATCAACAGGAAATTGACTGAGATAGCCAAGGGAAGAATAGCCAGTACCAAAATCATCGATACTAATTTGGATTTGCCTTGCTCGTAACTCTTTGGTAAGCAAGATTGCTGTATTAGTATTCTCCATAATGGCACTTTCGGTAATTTCCAATTTGAGAAAGGCAGGAGAGATCTCAGTCTCTTGCAAAATGCGGTCAATATCTTCCAAAAGAGTAGGATGAGCAAACTGATAAACTGATAAATTAACACTCATGATTAGATCGCTATAGCCATTTTGCTCCCAAAGTCGAAGTTGTTGACACGCTTGTTTAAGAACTAACAATCCAATCGGGATAATTAACCCAGTTTCTTCGATGAAAGGAATAAATTCACCTGGAGGAACTAAACCACGTTCGGGATGTTGCCAACGCATTAAAGCTTCAAATCCAATAATTTCTAAAGTTGTCAGCTTCACAATTGGTTGATAGTAAACCAAAAATTCTTCTCTTTCTAATCCCTTTCGTAAATCATTATTGAGTTGTAAGTTCTGGATGCTGGAGGTGTACATTGGCATATCAAAAAATTGATAGCATCCTTTACCTTTTAGTTTGGCTTTGTACATTGCTGTATCTGCATTTTGTAGGTAATGTTGAGGGGTTTGAGAAGCAGAATCTTCAAGAGCGATGCCAATACAAGCTGTAGTAAAAATTTCTTGGTTTTCTACAGTGAAAGGTAAGTTAAAGCTGTCTAAAATAGTTTGAGCAAACTGATCGATTTCTGACTTGTCTTTTCTTTGAGCTAGAAAAAAACAAAACTCGTCCCCTCCTAAATAGGCAAGCAGATCTTGCGGAGATAAATACTTTTGTAAACGTTGAGCAATAGCAACTAATAATTGATCGCCTATGTGATACCCTAAAGCACTGTTGACTAACTTAAAGCGATCGCAATCTAGGTAGAGTAATGCAAAGATATTTTGATTTTCAGTTGGCTCTTTCCTCTCTCGCAAAATTTCTTCTAATTTCTGAAATAAAAAGATGCGACTAGGTAGTTTAGTTAACTTATCATACAAAATTATCTTTTCTAACTGAGCAGTTCTTTCTTTAACTTGCTTTTCTAACAAATTGTTAAGTTCGGTTAGTTGTTGATTAACAAACTGAAGTTGTTCACAAAGTTGCTGAATTGATTGATATTGTTGACTAATCCTCAGTAAAGAGCGAATTCTTGCTTTTAACTCAATTCCACTAACTGGTTTACAAATAAAATCATCGGCTCCCACTTCTAAAGAATGTGCCAAAGTTTCTTTATTACGTAAAAGATAGAAGCATTATATTTTACAATTTGTAAGTAGTTAGATAAAATTATTAACCCATTAAAATTATCTCTGACCCTGATCAGAGCATAAATTAATCTCTAAATTAATTTTTTTTTGGTTCTGCTCTCTATCTTTGAGAAATGAAAATAACTAATTTTTTAGAAAAAAAGTAAATAAGTGAAACTACATAGATCGAACTGATTTTTGTTGCTTAAGTTAGACTGAATAAAATTTTTAGTAATCTATAGCCTTTCTCAAATAGGTGAGGTACACCATTATCAATTACTAATTAGGAAAATTTAGATAATTTTTTTTAACTATTTCAGTAATATTAATTAGCTTAATTATGTAGTTATTTATTCCACTTTCATAACATATTTTTAGATTTTTTAAGTTTAAATAAAGGGTAAAAATTAACGAAGTGAACGCAAGCCTTTGCTTCTCTACGCGGAGCGTCTCGGCGGTGTACTGTCGACTATTGATTTAATAATTGTTCGATAGTGGTCACAAGCTGTTTAAGTCTGACTGGTTTGGTAAAATATTCTGTAGCTCCTGCTGCCAAACAATTTTCTAGAGCTTGGTCTATAGGTAAGGGACTAAGAGCAATAATTGGAATAGAGCTAAATTGTGGAATGATACGTAAATCACGAATTATTTCTAATCGATTCATCATCGAAAGCTGAATATCCATCAAAATCAAATCAGGGTTGTGAGTCATAGCAAAAGCGATCGCTTCTTGTCCATTATTTGTCACTATAATTTGATAGCCACGACTCTCTAGATAATCAGAAAAAGTTTCAGTATTTGCCGGCTCATCTTCTACTAACAAAATTACAGGATGTTGTTGGTTAGACTCGGGCATTTCTATGCATACGGAATTTGGGTTTATTTCTAAACCTTATTCTAATTGTTGATTAATTTCCTGAAGTTTTGCTTCTGCTTGTTTACGCTCGGTAATATCTGTCAAAGTGCCAAAGAAACCGATTTGTTTACCATCAGGATCGATTTCGGGCAGTGTTTGGGTCAAAAACCATTTAATAGTGCCATCGGGTAGCAAATGCCTTCCTTCGGTTTGGAATTTCCTTGGCTTGGTCAAATTGGTTTGGCTTTCTTTAAGGAGGCGATCGCGGTCTTCTGGATGGAGGCTATCTACAAACATTTTGTAAGAGCCATCAAACTCTCCTGGTGCTAATCCAAATAAGGCTTCCATGTTAGTTGACCATTTGATCTCGCCCTTCTGAATATTCCAGTTCCAACTTCCCATGCGGGCTGCTTCAAAAGCTAATTTAAGCTGTGCTTCGCTTTCTCGTAAGGCTTGTTCTGTCCGTCGTTGTTCTTCTAGTTCGGTTTGAACTTGTAATTCGGTAGTACGTTTCTGTACTTGTTTTTCTAATTCTCGGGTTTTACTTTCTATCAGTTCTAGTTTTTCTGCTTCTAGTTGGGATACTTGCTTTTCTAGCTTGTCAACCATTCGATAAATTTCTAAAGGGTTGAAAGCCTTAAATAAATCGGTTAGAGTGACAATACCTAATAAATAGTCTTGAGTATTTTTAATCACTACTTGATTGGTTTGCTTCTGTTGCATCAGCATCCAAACTGAGTAGAGAGAGGCATCTGATAGCACAGAAAACACAGTACTACTCATCACTTGTTGTGCCTGAATCTGAGCAAAATTTAGCTCTAAAGCGAGCAACTGCACCAGTTCTTGTTCTGTGACAATACCGATGGGAGACAAGTTATAGTTTTCTGTCTGTTCCGATTCTTCTACAATCACAACTGAACTGACTTGATGATCTGCCAGAAGTTTAGTCAGTCTAGCAACGGAAGTAGTTGGTTGGGCATAAACTACCTGAGTAGTCATCACTTCAGTTACTTGGCGCAAGCGTAACCAATCAATCGAGGAAACAAGTTGTTGTAAACTGTTATGGGTCAATAATCCTACTATTTGTCCCTGCCCATCCACTATCGGCAGATGATGAATTTGATATTTCTCAAACAGATTTAAAGCGACAAACAAATCAGTAAATTCTGATTCTTGCAGAGTCAGAACAGGATTTATCATTACCTCAGCAAGAGTAATTTCTGCAAGAGAACAACTTTTTGCACTTAGTTGCACCACATCTCGTTCTGTCAAAATACCGACTAGTTGGTTATTTTCGACTACCAAAACACAATTAGATTCAGCTTCAGTCAGAAGTTGAGGCTGTTTCAAATTAAGCTTGTCAGTTAAAGAACAAGTTGTTCTATTGACATTCATTAAAGAAATAGCTTCAGCAACTTTGAGGCTGGATACTACGATAGGAGGATTGTGGAGGAGTATTTTTGATAAATCAATTGCTGTAAAAAGATCGGAGAGCATTAGTTAGTATTGTTATTTAAATAAAGTTTTTTGAATTTTTTTAAACAAAATGTAATCTATTTTTCTCAAAGTAGGCTTAATCAAAATCACCAACCCAATAATTCATATTTACTAAATCTTCGGTTAATTTTTTGACAAAATTAGATTAATTTGGTTGTGGCTGGAAATGTCAATAAAATAAACAATTCTTTACTGCAAAGCAATTTAATTGGAGGTATTGTCATCGAACTTGCGCTAAACTCCAGAATGAGAGCCGATTATTTGTTAATTTAATTTTTTTATGATGTAAATATGTCTCAAAAAAAAGTTCGTAAAGCTTTAATTCCCGCTGCTGGTTTTGGTACTCGTTTATTTCCTGCTACAAAAATTGTCAAAAAAGAATTGTTTCCGATTATCGATCGCGATGGAAGAGCCAAACCAATTATTATAGCAATTGTGGAAGAAGCAATTAATGCAGGGATAGAAGCAGTTGGTATTGTTGTCCAACCAGAAGATCGAGAATTATTTACTGACTTATTTAAAGCTCCATCTAAACCTGAATTATTTAAAAAATTATCTCCTGAAAATCAAGCATATAGTCAATACTTACAAGACTTAGGTAAACAAATTACTATCCTGATACAAACAGAACAAGAAGGATATGGTCATGCAGTTTATTGTGCTAAAGATTGGATTGAACAAGAACCTTTTTTATTGTTACTAGGCGATCATGTTTATACAACTAAAACGGAGCGTTCTTGTGCTAAACAAATGCTTGATATTTATCAACAATTTAAACAAAATATTATTGGTTTGACGATCATGTCAGCCGAAATAATTCATAAAGCTGGCTGTGTTACTGGTGTTTGGCAACAACCAGATTCTCTTTTAGAAATAACAGAAATATATGAAAAGCCAAGTTTAGAATATGCTCGCCAAAATTTAAGCGTCAACGGAATGAAACAGGACGAATTTTTAGGTGTATTTGGGATGTATATTCTTGAGTCAAAAATTTTTGACTTACTAGCAGAAGATATTAAGAATAATTGTCGATTTAAAGGAGAATTTCAGTTAACTACTTGCTTAGATAAATTGCGTCAACAACAAGGTGCGCTTGGTTATTTAGTTCAAGGACAATATTTTGATACAGGGATGCCTTTGTTTTATCGCCAAACCATGATTGATTTCTACCAAAGTTAAATCACTAATTAATAGTTTGATCGTACCAATCTAACATCCGATTCCATGCCCACCAACAATCGCGATCGCCATAGTTTTTTTGACAAGTTTTATTGCTAATATAACCAACATGACCACCATATTTAGTTAAGCTTAAATCTATTGCTGAATTATCCTCACAAGCTTGTTTTAAATCGGGAATAATAGAAGGATCGAATAAAGGATCATCTTCTGCATAAAGAATTAAAGTAGGCTTGTTTAATTGAGGTAATAAATAAAGGGCATTACAAGCTTCATAATATTCTTCTGGAGAATTAAAACCTAATCTATTAACAACTAATTCACGATCAAAACCTCTAATACTATTTGCTCGATTAATTGCTGCCAAATCAAAATCATGAGGATGATAAGAATGTAGTTTTAACGCCAGTTGTTTTAAACTTTGGGCAATCTTTTTTTCTACATATTTACCAAAAGGATGTTGTTCTAAATAAGTTAAAGAACGATTAGAATCTAAACTAGGACAAATTACTGCACCACCAGCAATATCTGGATAGCTTAAGGCTGATTTAATTCCCCATAAAGCCAACTGTCCTCCTAAAGAATATCCTGTAAACCAAAAAGGTGCAGGACATCCCATCTCTTTTGCTGTGATGGCAATTTTGACAAAATCTTCTCCTTCATACAAACCATCAGAAGTGAGAGTAGGAGATAATTGAGCCGTTTTTCCATGTCCGCGCCAGTCAAACAGTACGACTGCATAACCTCTAGCGTAAGCTTTTCTACCTAAAATTCTCAAAAACCATTGATTATCTAAATCGCCAGTAATTCCATAAGTCCCAATTATTGTACCTTTAGGCTGTTTTGGAATAGCAACTAATCCATAAATAGGAACTTCTTGCGCTCCTACAAAAATCTTTTCTTGATATAAAGGTTCTGTTTCTATAACATTTTTTTGCCAAATTTTATTGGCTCTAAAAGCAACATATAACGTCATTAATAAACCATTTTGAAGAGGGCGAGGAGGAAGATAATCATTCATTTGTGTAGTTTTAAAATGCCTTTGATTTTGTTTGGTTATATATTGGCTATTGGGATAATTAAACATTGGTATTTTACTTGGGAATCTTTAATTCAAGATGTGTTTACCGAAGCCCAACATCAAATTATCGAGTTAATTTAAAAGATCAACAGAGAAGTTTGTTACATTTTTTAAAAGTTAGCAAACGAATCAAAATTATGACAGCTTCTGATCTAGACACAACAGATGTAGTAATAATTGGTAGGGGAATTGGTGGTTTATCTTGTGGTGCTTTACTCGCACGTTATGGTTTTCAAGTCGTAGTATGTGAAAGTCATGCGATCGCTGGAGGGGCAGCCCATGCTTTTGAACGAAATGGCTTCAAATTTGATTCAGGACCTTCTCTTTATTCTGGAATGTCTTATAGCCCTTCTACCAATCCTCTGCGTCAAGTTTTCGATGCTCTTGAAGCAAATTTGAAATGGATTAATTACGATACCTGGGGTTGTCGGTTACCAGAAGGGAACTTTAATACCACTGTTGGGGCGGATCACTTTTGTCAGATTTTAGCCAAACTACGAGGCAATCAGGCAGTACAACAATGGCGAGACTTACAGCGCGTCATGGAACCTTTGGCAGAAGCAGTTAATGTTCTTCCTACTTTAGCAATTAGAAATGATTGGGCTGCAACTATTACAGTAGGGCGATACTTACCTTCTTTAATTCGGCATACTCCTAATCTTCTGCAACTAACACAACCTTTTAGCAAGATTATGGATGAAGTTGTCAGCGATTCCTTTATCCGTAATTGGCTAGATTTATTGTGCTTTCTCCTCTCAGGATTACCTGCTACGGGTACAAGTGGGGCAGAAATGGCATTTATGTTTGCTGAATGGTACAAACCTGGAGTGGTGCTAGATTATCCTGTAGGTGGTAGCGGTGCGATGGTGGAAGCATTAGTAAACGCATTTACTAAACATGGTGGCAAGTTGTTACTCAATGCCCATGTCAAAGAGATTTTAGTTAAAAACAATCGTGCGGTAGGAGTTTGCTTACGAGGAGGGCAGGAAATTCAAGCGACTAAAGCCGTTGTCTCTAATGCTTCGGTTTGGGACAGTTTAAAGTTATTACCATCATCGGCATTACCAGACAGTTTTATTCAAGCAAGACAAGCAACTCCTGAATGTGATAGTTTTCTTCATCTACATTTGGGTATCGACGCGACAGGATTAGCTGAAGACTTGCAATGTCATTATATTGTGGTTAACGACTGGAACAAGGGTATTAACGCACCACAAAATGTGGTAGTGATTTCCATCCCCTCTGTTTTAGACCCTTCTCTAGCACCTCCAGGTAAACACGTGATTCACGTCTACACTCCTGGTAATGAACCTTATTCACTGTGGCAAGGACTAGATCGTCGTAGTGAAGCTTATGCCCAATTAAAACAAAAACGAGCAGAGGTAATGTGGCAAGCATTGGCTAGAATTATCCCCATATTCGCTCTCGTTGTGAAGTAACTTTGGTAGGTACACCCTTAACCCACGAACGTTTTTTACGTCGTCATCGTGGTACTTATGGTCCTGCTATTGCAGCTAATCAAGGTTTATTTCCAGGTTCTACTACTCCTTTAGCTGGATTTTTGTGTTGTGGAGATTCAACCTTTCCAGGGATTGGTTTACCACCAGTAGCAGCCAGTGGCGCGATTGCAGCCAATACCATTGCACCTTTAAATAAACATTTAGAACTGTTGTCTCAAATCGGCTTGTAATAAACGAAGAGCGATCGCTTTATAATTAGGATTAAATTTAAAAATTCTTCGATAAAATGACCCAAGAGCTAACTCCTCAACAGAGACTAACCCAAATTGAAAAAATTCTTCAATCAGCAATTAAACTTAGTCATAGTAATACAGCCAAGATTAATAGTTTAAGCGAAAAAGTTGAAACTAATAATGAAATGATTGAGCGAATCGGTCAAAAAGTTGAAACTAATAGTGAAGCGATCGCTGGTTTAACTAATAGAGTAGATCGACTTACAGAACAAATGGGAAGAGCAACTGAAATGTTTATCGATTCAATGAGAGTAATTCAGACTATGCAAACCAATATTGAAACCATGCAAACAGACATTAGGGAAATGCAAAGCGAAGTGAGAGGATTACAAGTCGAAAATCGTCGCATCATAGATCGAGTTTTTGGCAACGATAATAATAATATAGAGTAAAAATCAATCAATTAAACAGACTTGATTTTACCCTTCAACTAAGCGATCGCTCTTCAAAAGATATTTCTAAAAAAAAGAATCATCTGCATAAAAAATTGAATGCCTACGTAATCAGAAAGTGAAGACAAACAAACTTTCCTTCTGAGGTCTATAAAATAAATAATGAAAAAAGCTGCTCTGTTAATCTCTACTTTTGCTTTAGCTCTTGCTCCCGTCGCTGCTTTTGCTAGTCCACAAGTTCAAGGTAATGTTCAAGGCAGAGCTAACCACTCCTTAACTCAAGGTTATGGTAACTATACTAATCAAGCTGTTTCTAATGATTTGTATCAAACCCAGCTAGATGCAGATGGTTATAGTGTCGATCCCCAAATCCAAAATTCTTTACAAGCTGGTCAAAATAATGGTATTACTCAAGGTTACGATAACTATACCAATCAAGGCGTTGACAATAGTGCTGACCAATATCAATCAGATATTCCTGCTTATCCTTACTAAACTGATTTAATGTTCAAAGACAGGGGTGTCATACCCCTGGTTTTTTTTTGTTTGATGGTTGACGTGGTTTACAAGCCGAGGGGCTGTGTTCTGAATTGAATTCAGAACACAGCCCCGTCTGCCCTCGAAGGGCAGGGACGACCTTACGAAGTACTGTTCACCAACAAGAAATTTAAAGTCTTTCTTGCTGACGAACGAACTCCCACCATCTTTCTAGAGGAAAATAAAGAGCAGGAGCCCAAAGACTGCTTAAAACCGCCGAAATAATGGCAATACGTCGATAATTTTGCCAAATTAAACCAAAAGAAAGGGTCGATTGCCAAAGCGATTGAATTGCTAAGACGGTTTCCGCCATAATTGCCATAAAAAAGACAATTAAAGCCACAGATATAAAATCTTCGCCGATATATTGCTGTTTATTAAGTTTAGTCGTTAAAACACTTACTAAAATAAAACTTAAAATGTGAGAAGGCTCAGAGGTAGTCATGCCATCATAAATCAAACCCAAGGCTAATCCTGCGGTCGCAGCTTGCCAAACTTGTCGCTTGACACTCCAAGCAACCAGCCAAATTAGAAACCAATTGGGACTCACTCCTAGTAACTCCATCCCTGGTAAATGAAGCAAAACCAAGATTGAACAGAGCCAAACAGAAGTGCAAATAATCAATCCATTTAATAATTGCAAGAAACCGTTAGGAGTTTTAGTTAGATTGAACATTTACGGACTTAGGTTTAGTTTTGGTTTAAAAGGCTTAACTACTACCCATTCCAAGACATCAATGGGAGCAGTTAACTCAACTTCTGCTTCTGGAACCGAACTAGTATCAAAGTTAACCGATTTAACTTTGCCAATTGGTAAACCTGGTGGATAGAGATTACTTAAATTAGAAGTTGCGATCGCATCTCCAGGTTTAAGATCCGTGACTTTAGTAAAAAAACGCATCACCAAGGTTTGGGAATCCTTCCCTTGAATAAATCCAAACTGACGATTACGACTCACTATTGCCCCGACACGACTATCAGGATCGCTAATTAAAGCAACTCTACTGGTATGAGGAGTGACTTTGATCACTCTACCTACAACACCACCAATTCCTGAAACGATAAATCCAGGTTGAATACCATCCTGACTACCTTTACCCAAAGTAACTTGGTTCCACCAACCTTGGATACTTCTGCCAATAATTGGGGCGATTATTTGAGAAGATTGTTTGGTAGTATCAGAGTTAATTAGCTGTTTAAATTGTCGATTTTCCTGTTCTAGTTCAGTAACTTGCTGTTCTAATTCCAAAATACGAGCATTACTTAATCTATCTTCCAAAATTAACTGCTGCTTTGACTGAAAAGGACTCACTAAAAAATAATAAGCTTCAGTTAAGACTGCGGTTTGGCTTTGTTTAAGTAACCAAGCAGTGCTAATAACTGCAACTGTAACAGTTGCTTGAAAACCGTATCGATCCCACCAACGATGCATCAGTTTTGGCTTAATTGGTTAATGTTTATCAAAAGTTAATTAAGAGCTAGGGTAACTCAAATTAATTGAGAGCGATCGCTCAAAACCTTGTCAAGAGCTTTATCTTCTAAAACCCGACCAGTACCCAAAGCCACACATTTAAATGGTTCGGGAGCTATATGAGTTACAATTCCAGTTTCATGACTAATCAAAGCATCTAATCCTTTCAAATTAGCTCCGCCTCCTGCCAACATAATTCCGCGATCAATAATATCTGCTGCCAAATCGGGAGGAGTTTGTTCGAGAGTAATTTTGACTGCTTCGACAATTTTTTTAATTGGCTCTAAGATAGCTTCCCGAATCTCAACTACTTTGAGGGTAATTGTTCTAGGTAATCCAGAAATGAGATGAAGACCTCTTACTTCTACGGTTGATTCATCTTTTTCTACTTTGCCAATCGGATGAACCGAAGCTAATTTAATTTTGAGATTTTCAGCCGTATTTTCTCCAATAGCAAGTTTGTAAGTATGTTTCAAATAGTTAGCAATTGACCAAGTTAATTCATCCCCAGCAATCCGAATCGATTCACTGACTACTTTACCTTGAGAACTAATTACCGCTACTTCTGTCGTTCCACCACCAATATCGACAATCATATTGCCAATCGGTTCAGTGACTGGTAATCCTGCACCAATTGCTGCTGCAAGTGGTTCTTCAATTAAATCTACTTCTCTAGCTCCAGCTTGGGCAGCAGCTTCCATCACTGCTCTGCGCTCTACTTTAGTCACCCCACTAGGAATACCAATTACCATCCGAGGATGAACCAAAGGATTGCCTTCGTAGACTTGACGAATAAACTCCTTGAGCATTATTTCTGTAGCATCAAAATCAGCAATCACACCATTTTTCAGAGGGCGAATTGCTTGGATGTTTTCTGGAGCTTTCCCCAGTAAACATTTGGCTTCTCTACCTACGGCTCTTGGTTCTTCTGTTTTGCTATCAATAGCTACCACTGAAGGCTCTTCCAAAACAATTCCTTTGCCTGATATGTAGATAAGAGTGTTGGCAGTACCTAGATCAATCCCTATATCCCTTGACAGGGTTAAACGTTTAAAAAACCCCACTTTAATTTATCACTCCCGATAATGTGTAGTATTGCTTGATCTGTAATGAGTCGAATCCAATTTACACCCAATATAGCAATTATGTCGAAACTCAATTATCTTTCAATAGTTGAAATTACGGTACTTTGCTTAAAGTAATGGCAAAGTTAGTTGTTTTTGCTTCGATGCTACGACAAAATATCCGATCAATTCCTTTTAGTGCGTGCAATGTTCGGCAAAATAGTAATGTGACAATAAGAGATATCCTATTTTAAGAGAGCAAAAATTCAGAATGCAAATTCTAGCTACAGATCGGTCATTATTAGATTGGACAGGCGATACACTCGCTATCGGTATTTTTGAAGGAGAAACAGAATTAACTGGCGAGCTAGCACAGCTAAATGAAAAATTAGCAGGTACGATTCAAGAATTAATTACAGTAGAAGAATTTGAAGGTAAAAGTGGGACTACGGCAGTAACTCGTTTAATGGGCAATAGTTCTATCCGAAAACTAGTCTTGGTAGGTCTAGGTAAGTCAGATAAATTTAAATTAGAAAGTTATCAGAATACTGCTGCTACAGTCGTTCGGTTAGCGAAAAAAGACCGTAGCCTTGCTCTTAGTTTTCCGATTCAAGGCTCACCCGATGCAGTTGCTCAAGCAATTTCTGAAGGGATTTTACTGACTCTTCATCAAGATAACCGTTTTAAGTCGGAACCAGAAGAAAAAGAAATCAAATTAGAAACTATTGATTTACTGGGTTTAAATGGTCAAGACTCAGCAATTAAACAGGCTGAAATTGTGGCTTCTGGGGTGATTTTGGCACGAGAGCTAGTTAATGCTCCTGCTAACGAAGTTACTCCTCTAACGATGGCAGCTACCGCAGAAGCGATCGCGTCTGAGTATGGTTTGAGTCTAGAAATTCTTGAACAAGAAGAATGTGAACGGTTTGAGCAGGGAATGGGTGCATTTTTGGGTGTAGCCAAAGCTTCTGACATCCCACCTAAGTTTATTCATCTTACCTACAAACCCACAGGAACACCTAAACGGAAAGTAGCTATTGTGGGCAAGAGTTTGACTTTTGATTCTGGTGGACTCAATCTCAAAGTTTCAGGAAGTGGCATTGAAACCATGAAAATGGATATGGGTGGTGGTGCAGCTACTCTTGGTGCAGCCAAAGCGATAGCTCAACTCAAACCAGATGTAGAAGTTCATTTTATTTGTGCAGCTACAGAAAACATGATTAGTGGTCGTGCAATGCATCCTGGTGATATTCTCAAAGCTGCTAATGGCAAAACTATTGAGGTTAATAACACTGATGCAGAAGGAAGATTAACTTTGGCTGATGCGTTAATCTTTGCTGAAAAATTAGGCGTAGACGCGATCGTAGATTTAGCGACTCTAACGGGAGCTTGTATCATTGCTCTAGGGGATCAGATTGCTGGTTTATGGAGTACGGATGATAATTTAGCCAATCAAATCAAAACCGCAGCAGAATTAGCAGGAGAAAAGTTTTGGCAAATGCCTTTAGAAGAACCTTATTTTGAAGGGATGAAATCTGCTATTGCCGATATGAAAAATACTGGACCTCGTGCAGGAGGCTCAATTACGGCTGCTTTATTTTTGAAACAATTTATCAAAGATACGCCTTGGGTACACTTAGATATTGCAGGTCCAGTTTGGACAGATAAACCCAGTGGTGTAAATAATGTGGGAGCAACAGGTTTTCCTGTAAGGACTTTGGTGAACTGGATTCTCAATTCTTAATAATTCCCTGACAATTTTCTCAAATTCACCTGGATTTAACAATTAGCTTCGTCTTCAAGCAGGGCGGAGCTAAGGATACCACATCAAGTTAATTTTTGACAGTCTTTTGTATCCTAAAATACAAAAAAAACTTAAAAAAATTTGCTAATTTGGCTTGAGCAATTTACACTCTTACATAGTAAATTTGAATATTAATGTAAGTAGTAATACTAAAGGTGTGAGGAAATTATGTATAGATTACTACGTAGTTTGTTGTTGGTTAGTCCAGCGATCGTTGGTTTAGCTCTTGGAGCAACTCCTAGTAACGCTGAAACTTTAATAGCTCAAACTGCCCCAGAAACTGATAATAGTCAGCTACTCAATCAAGTAGAAAACTATAACCAAGAAGGCAAAAAAGACCAGTTCAATCAAGTTACGAATGTCAATCAACTCAGAGATGTTTCTCCAACCGACTGGGCTTATGAAGCACTCCGTTCGTTGGTAGATCGTTATGGTTGTATTGCAGGTTATCCCAATCAAACCTATCGCGGAAGCCAAGCTTTATCCCGTTATGAATTTGCTGCTGGTTTAAATTCCTGTCTCAATCAAATCGAGCGTTTGATTGCTTCTTCTGAATCAGTATTACGTGAAGACTTAGATACCATCAATCGACTCACTCAAGAATTTGAAGCAGAACTCGCTACCCTAGGAGGCAGAGTTGATGATTTAGAAAGTCGTACTGCTTTCTTAGAAGACCATCAGTTCTCGACTACTACTAAACTACAAGGGGAAGCTGTTTTTGGGATTGCTCAAGAGTTTAACTATGATAACCAAACAGTTTTTCAAGACCGAGTTCGCTTAGCCTTTGTGTCTAGTTTTACTGGTAAAGATTCTTTATACACTCGTTTAGATGCTTCTAATGCCGGTGTTTTTAATGGCGAGGATGGAGAACCTCTGGAAACTGGTGCGCTTACCTACCAAACATCTCCCAGCGAAAATGATGTTTCCCTTGGCTGGTTAGCTTACTACTTCCCCATTGGCGACAAAATCCAAGTTTATTTACCCGCAGCTTTTCCTTTGTGGCAAGATTTTGTTCCAACTGTTAGCCCTTATTTAGATTCTTTTACTGGGGCAACTGGTTCTCTCTCTAGTTTTGGTGAATCTAGTCCTATTTACAAGATTGGTTTGGGTGCTGGTGGCGGTCTTGGAGTTAACTTTACACCCTTTGAAACCTTAACTGTTAGTGCTGGTTATTTTGGTGGTAATGCGCCCGATCCTAGCGAAGGTAACGGATTATTCAACGGTGAATATTCTGCCCTAGGACAGATCACTTTTAGTCCTTTTGAAAAATTGCAGTTAGCTGCAACCTACGTTCGGGGTTATTTTACAGAAGATGACAACACTATCTTTGATTTAGGTGTAGGTACATCTAGTGCTAAAAATCCTCTGGATGGAGCTTTAAATACTAATTCATTTGGTGTAGAAGGTTCATTTCAACTTTCTTCAAAAATTGCCTTCAACGCTTTTGGTATGTACACCGATGCTACTTCTGCTGCTGATGACGAGCAAGATGCAGAAATCTGGTCTTATGGTGCTGGTTTATCTTTCCCAGACTTGATTAAAGAAGGAAGCTTAGGCGGTATTATCGTTGGTGCAGAACCTTACAATGGCGAGACAGATGATATTCCTATCCATGTAGAGGGTTTCTACAAGTATCAACTGAACGACAATATTTCTGTTACTCCTGGGGTAATTTGGCTAAATGCTCCCGATGGTGAAGAAGCTGCTGATGATGCCATTATTGGTGTCGTTAGAACCACCTTTACTTTCTAATTGTGCAATAAAGTTTTTACGTTAGAGGTGTAGTGTTACTTTAATTCTGACTACTTTGGTAGTTTATCCCCAAGATTATTTGGCGAGAAGAAATCAACAAGATTGTTTAAGTTTACTTCACACCTCGTGTTGGTAGCCCACGGTTAACCGTGGGTTTTTTTTATCTGGCTTTAAATTCGATCGCGTCTTGTTTAATTGTGATATCGTAGTGACCAAAGAAGTTTTGTCCGAGTAAGCCGATATCTAGAGAAGGTGCAATCGCAACATCTAAGTTTTGACTTCTAATTCCGGCAGCAGCAACAGAGGTAACTCGACTTCTAGGAACATAAACAGAATCATTAGCAGTGTAGAGTAACATCTTACCTTCTGGTTGGATCTGAAGCGTTTGTGCCATTTTTTCAGTAAGTATAGTTAAACTCGCTCCTGTATCTACTAACATTTCAAAAGTATGTTGATTATTAAATTGAACATCAATTACAGGAATGCCGAATTCTCTTCTTTTAATTTTGGCAGTAAAAACACCTGGATTAGAGGAAGAAGTTGAAAGATTAGAATGGTTAGTTTTAGGAGTAACTTGACCACCACAAAGATAACCAAGATCCATTGGTTTACCATTAGCATCTAAAATTAGACATTCTGATTCAGATTGGGCTGTGGCACTTAACCCGATAGTATTAAAAACGGCAGATATTAACAATAAATTTAAAAGTTTTTGCATTAAAAAATACTCCTAAGTTAATTATTAATTTTGTTAATCTCTAAACAAATAATGCCCAAAGACAACAAGGTAATTAAACTCAGGAGTGCGATTAAATAAAAAGATTCAATAAACTATTAATTTTTTTCTAGGTTTTTACCGAGGTTTATTTTAAACAGTAAAACTATTTATCCTGGTGGCCATTGCATCTGGCGATCGCCTAAAATATGAAAGTGTAAATGATCTACTGATTGACCACCATCATCACCATTGTTGATTACGACCCGATAGCCATTTTTTAATCCTGCTTGTTCGGCAACTTTTTTGACAGTTAATAACAAATGACCAAGTAAACTTTGGTCTGCTTCGGTTGAATCTGAGAGACGAGGAATTGGTTGTTTAGGAATCACAAGAATATGAGTAGGTGCTTGAGGCTGAACATCTTTAAAAGCTAAAGCCAAATCATCTTCGTAAACAATATTTGCTGGTATTTCCCGACGGATAATCTTACCAAAAATGGTATCGCTCATAGTTTTTATCAGCTAATTTTGCTAGTCACAGGTGCAATTTTAAAACAGTAGGTTAATTGTATTGAATATAATGCAAAAAATAATATAGAAAGGTTTTAGCATTAAGGAAGTTTAATTTCAGCAGCATATAAGCTTTGCAATCGCTGTAAACTAGCATTTCCTTGAAAGAAAAGATCTCCTTTACCCAAAAGACAGGCAGCTTCTGTTGAAGTACCCCCTAGAATAATTTTTGAATCAGCTTCGCTTGCAGTAGCAAGAGCGATTCTTCCAGGTAAGTTAGAGCGAATAATCGGAGTAACCACACCTGCTTCTGGACGTTGAGTAGCTACAATTAAGTGAATACCTGCTGCTCTTGCCATCGCGCCTAAACGCTTAATGCTAGTTTCTAAAGCATTGCGGGTTTCTTTTTTTGCCATAAAGTCAGCATATTCATCAAAGATACAAACAATACGTGGTTCACAACTTTGTTTGCGTTGTGCGAGTTTTTCGTTGTAAGCATCAAGGTGAGGACATACTGCTACTTCAAATAGTTGGTAACGCCTCTCCATCTCAGCAACTAAATCTGTCATTAGAGCGATCGCATCTTCGCTATCTTTGACTATGGGTGAGAGTAACCAAGGCATTCGTTCAAATTCAGGAAAAGTTACTCGCTTGGGATCGACGAGGGCAATTTTGACTTGGGTGGGGGTGTGGCGATAAATCAGACTGAGAAGGAGCGATCGCAGAAATTCACTTTTACCACTTCCAGTCGTACCGCCAACCAAAAAGTGACAGTTATTGGGATCGGCTAAATCTGCTTCTACTAAATTTCCTTCTAAATCGATTCCAATAGCGATAGTTACTGCTGCGCTGTTTGATTTTTTCTGAGGTTGAATATAATGCTCAAAGTCTGCAATTTGGCGATCTTGACGGGGTAAATCGACGCTAACATAGCCAGGATGAGTAGAAATTAGCGGAGGACGAGTAATTCCCAAGTGTACTTGTAAATCGGAAGCCAATTTCAGAATAGATGCTACTTTGATTCCTTTGTGGGGTTTGAGTTTGATCCGAATAAAAGCAGAACCAGCGATCGCGCCTAAATAATCAACCTTGATTTTAAATGATTGTAAGGTTTCTACTAATTCTCGACCGATGGGTTCGAGATCGATTGAAGGCGCAAAGTTTGGTTGAGGAGGTTTGACTTTAGTGTTTAAAGATTGCGTACCTGTATCCGAGTCATTATTTTCTACAACTGTTTCCTTGGCAAGGATAAAAAAACTCTGACATTTTTTCTGTTGAGGACAGATATTACATAAATCGGAATTACTCGTTGGCGGTGGTACGTCTGGTTGTGGCGGTTCCCATCGTAACCATTGCTGCATTTGTTGCAATTTTAAGGGAATTACTTGATGAACGTTATCTTCTAGTGTTTCCCAGGAATAATGATATTCTTTAAATTCTGGTAAAACGCAATAAACAGCAGAGTCAACAGGTAATTTGGTAATTTGCCCAATCATATAACTATAGAGAGCAACCTGTGCTAGCTGTGCCGAAGGATCGACGGGATCATAAGTTTTTAACTCGACGACGCAAAAGCGATTTTGTTTACAGTCATAGATTAGACTATCTAATTTTCCTACTAAAAGCTGTTGACTGCCATTGGGTAAATTAAATTTATGGTCTAGTTTAAATTCTTTTGAGATAAAAGTGCGATCAAAGAGATCGTTAACATCGCAATAAGCGCGATTTTTAATTAATAACTCAGTCCATTGTTGAATAAGATTTTTCAATCCCTGCCAAATCTGAGTTAATGCTCGCCCTGAGTTAGGTTTTTTGTCAATTGTTGGTTGCAGATAGTTGGGAAAAAAAACCAGACTGTAGAAGAGGTTTTGTACTTCAAAAGCGATCGCATTTTGGTCTAGTTTTTCTACTGGTGGCTGAAATAATGTTTTAAACTGGGGTTCTTTCTTTGCCTGGGTAATAAACTCTTCAGCTAGTTTATGAAAAGTACTGCCAATTGCGAAAGATTGCTCTTTTGGTACAAATAAAGTCTTGCCACCAAAACGTTTACTTAAATAAAATAATCGCGGACACTCAAAAGCAACTCGAACATCAGTAACGCTCAAAGAATCATGTTTTGAAGGCATTTTTTTAGACCCACTCAATTCTAATAAACAACGATGAACGCTAGCCAAATAAACCGTGTCCATCTTGGCATACTTTAATTGTTTCTCTGTTAATGGTCGTTTTCCCCAGTCACTTTTGCCTTCTTTTTCGATTGATTCTGGAGGAAATTGACACAATTCAACAGCGAGGGTTTTTAGTTGAAGGTTGCTAGTTCCCAAAACTTTTTTAGAAATTTTTTGCGCGATTTGATAAGTACAAGTAATATTTTTGGCTCTTTCTTTACCGCCAAGATACTTTAAATCAAAACTAGCATTGTGAAAAACTTTTTCAATCTGGTCATTTGCCATAATTTGGCAAACAAATTCTGTTACTAATTCTTTCTGTTACTAATTCTGGTCGCTCCAAAACATCGAAAATATAAGTTGAATTACCTGTAAGATCGGCTGGATCGGCTAAGACTTGAATTAGAGATAGTCTGGGATGAGAAGTATACCAATCTGCTATTTCAGTATCTAGCCATAAAGTCTGATAAGATGCAAGCTGAGAAATTATTCTCAGAATTTCCTCAGTTTTTTCTAGATAACGCGAATTTTCTGGAGACTCGATTGTATTATTGCTTTGTTCTAATTCTTCTTCGTCTTCTACTAACGAAGCAAATTCCATTCCTGCTGCTTCAGGATCAAAACCACTAGGAAATTCTGTGTCTTCGTTGTAGATAGCACCTTCAAGCTTTGCTCCGTTTAAATTAGCACCTCTTAAATCTGCGGTCATTAAACAAGCATCACTAAGATCGGCATCGGTAAGATTAGCTCTAGTGAGGTTAGCTTCTCGTAAGTCAGCGTTAATTAAACAAGCTTGGCTTAAATTTATGCCTTGTAAATCTATACCAAACAAGTTGGCGTTGCTTAAGTCTTCTTTGCGAAAATTGCGTTCTCCTGCTTCATACTGCTTCAGCAAGTGGATAACTTTAAATTCTCTACGGCTAGAATGTGTTAGACTCATCGGTTCAGTTTCGCCAATTGGTTGCCAGTTAAGGGCAGCACAAGCTTGGCGATCTTCAACCCACAAAAGAATTACTTGCTTTGCTTCTGACTCTGTTTGCGGTAGAGGCAACCAAAACCTTTCTCCTTGACAGGCTCGCTCTAATTGAAAACCACCTGGGGGTTGAAAATATAAATCCCAAAGTCCTTGTATGTAATCATTGGTTTCTTTATCTTCTAGAATAAAATGTCCTGTAAAGCGATTATCAGTTTCTCCTTGAATAATATACTGGGCTTCTTGCCATAGTTCGTCTATTACTCGTTCGAGATCGGCAACACTAGGATTATGAATAGTTTCATTCTTAGCATATTCTGGGCGATAGATTAGAGTTAACTTGCCAACCGAGGAAAGATCGTCATTAAAGAAGTTACCTAACTTTTGCTTTATTCCCCATTTTTTTCCTATTCTCTTTAACCACGAACTAGATAAATCCTCTTTTGATAAAATTGATCGATTTTTGGCTAATTCTGTTTTAATTAAATTTGACAGTACTGCTGTAATGGTATTTGCATATATGTCATTTCGATCTTGAAGCAGTTTTATGCTCTGTTGCCAATCAGCGATCGCTGATTGGCTATCATGACTTTCGGCATAAGCCGTTCCTCTATTTTGGTATATTGCAACTAGACTAGAGTCGATTTTTATTGCTTTGGTATAATCTTTGATTGCTAGTTGATACTGACCCATTGTGGCGTAAATATTGCCACGATTTACATAAGCTTCTAAATACTGGGGATTAAAACGAATCGCTGCTGTATAGTTTTCAATTGCTTTTGCTTTATTATCGAGTCTTGAGTTGACAATCCCACGGTGAAAATAAGATTGGGAGGAAAGTGGATCGAGTTTAATTGCTTGGTCAAAATCTGCGATCGCTCTTAGATAATTTTTTAACTCTAAGTAACAACAACCTCTTTCCTGATAATAGCTAGCATTATTAGGATCTAGCCGAATTAGTGCGGTAAAATCTTCGATTGCTCCTGGGAACTCTCCTGCTGCTTGGAGAGCATAACCGCGATGAGAATAGCCATGCCAATTTTCGGGATCGATTGCGATCGCGCTAGTATAATCAGCGATCGCTTTATTGAAATTTCCCAAAACTCGATGAGCATATCCTCTACTAATATAAACATTCGCATTCTGGAAATTGAGAGCAATAGCTCGATCAAAGTCTAAAATTGGTCCTTGATAGTCTTTTAATTCCTCTTTTGTCCAGCCTCGCAGACAATAAAGATATGCTTTTTGGGGATTTAATGCGATCGCACTACTAAAATCAGCAAGTGCTTCTGAATAGTTTCCTAGTTCACTTTGAGCTTCTCCGCGAAAATAATAAGCATCGGCACAATCAGAGTTTAACTCAATGGCATGACTAAATGCCGCGATCGCTCCTTGATAATCTCCTTGTTTTAAAAGTAATAAACCTTGTTGATAATAGAGATCGAATTGGCTCATTTTGTTTTTTCTCCGACTGTTACTGACGGGACTAAACAAACTAATCGATCTTTAGATTTAGCTTTAGGGTTGACAAAAGATATTTTCTTTTCTTCACATAACTCTTGAATAAGGTTGTCTATTTCTATTTCTGCTATCTCAGCAAATTGACTTTTCGTTTGTTTAATTAATATTTCTTGTCCTAATAAATGATGATGTTTTACTAGATTAAAAAGAAATTCTTTCACTTCTCCATGCAATTTTTTATTTTTCTTTTCTTTATCAGAAGAAGGCTGTTCCTCAGAAGTATCTGTGTCGGAATCTGGGAGAACAATTTCTAAATTCTGTAGCAGACGACATTGATGTAAAACTTTAGTTTCGCGAACTAAATTTTCTAATTGGGTTAAGCTTAAGGGTTCAAAATTTAAAACTAAATCGCCAGAATTAGCATCATTAAAAAGCTTTTGATAGGTTTTTAAATAATGAACAGACTTTAAATCAGGTGTAATGTGGCAGTCAGATGAATTATTAAACAATTTTTGATATAGTTTATATCCTTGAGTAGTTGGTTTTCCTAAAGGTTCGGCTCGAATTAATTTCAAAGTAATACTTGGATTCAACTTAATTGATTTTTCACAAGCTTTCATAGCAAAACAAAAACTTTTCATGTTAGAGTCTTCATTCCACAAAATACCAATGTTTTTAGATGTATTCGATTGGTAACTAAAAGAATAACTAGAATACTTTCCATCCAAAAATTTAGATTTTATAGATTTAATTCCTAAAACATTCATTGATGATATAAGCATCTCAATTAATTCTGGAGATGATAATTGATGAATGCTAGAAATTTTATCTTTGGTTTTATTTAATTCATGCAGCCAAAGTATTTGAAAAGCAGAAAATGGGTCTGGTGTTCTGTTTGGATCTGGTTTAAATAACTGAAAAAGCTTACCACCAAAGTTAAGAGAATCCCGAAGATTTGCTTTTCCACCAGGATATTTACGTTCTAAATCTTCTTTTTTTAAAGGTTCAATTGGTGATTTTGGTTTGGAATTTGCTTGACAATGAAGTGGATAGAGACGGTTGGACCAAAGAGCTTCTACTTGCTCCAAATTAATCTGTTTTAAGATAATTTCGCGATCGATTCGAGCCAGATCTGAACGAATAATTGATGTTCGATCACTCCTCCATTTCTCTAAAACAATACTAATAATTACTAAAAAGTTTTTTAAGTTATTGTTATGAAAAGTTGTATTAACATTAAAAACCGAACTGAGATCGACCGAACCATCCGGAAATCTGGCAGCTTCTACCTGATCGAAGCACAGTACAATTGGTTTATTATCAGCAGCAATTCGACCAAAATTACCAAGAATTCCTCTCGCTGCTTCTTCACTGTCAATAATACTATTGACTCCTAAAAGTTTCAAATCATCTTCGCTAATACTATTGCCTCGCAACCAGTCACAGGCAGAAAAGTACAAATCGGGATTAGTAAGCCCGTATAAAACAGCAAAAAAATCTCTAGCTTGGTAAATTCCTGCGGGATAAATACTTGCCAGTTCGTGAATAAAGTGAGTTTTCGCGCCGAGAATTTTCTTTTTGATACCACCACCACAATAAGCTGATAAACCTTTTAACCAAAGAAGTAACTGAGATTCTTTTTCTCCTTCGGGAATGTGCATTAAGCTATCAACGGTGTAACGGAGAGTATGTCGCCAAATGTGGTCATTATTAGGACTAGGATCGATATAGGCAAAAAAAGCGCGTTCGTTAAGTGTTTTTTTGAGGCGACTCAATAAATAGCTTTTACCGCAACCAGAATCACCTGTAAGCAAGACGGTACGAGTACGACTATCTTTAATAACGTTTTGGAGAACATCTTGTATCTGTGTAACTGCTTCTTGATGAATAGATTCGACGGTTGCGCTTGAGGGTTGTTTGTCCTCTGTCCAAAAATTACCCGTTCTAAAAGTTACTGAATCGAAGGGATTGATTTCTTTTTGAATGATTTGCTCTAATGTTGCCACACTACTACCTCTGTTATCTGTATCTAAAACTGCTGCGATGAGATTAATAAATTAATTAACTATGAGGAAAAACAAATAACCACCAACATCTTGGGGAATACCTGCCTGTATTTGTTCTTTGGTGTAACGAACTGCTTCTACAAGAGAACTCAATTCCAACTTGTCTTGTCTTTGCAGGCGATAGAGTGCTTCATCTAATTCAGTTCTAGACAAAGACGGTTGTAATTTATCGCGGAGATGGAAAATTGGTAAATAATTGCCTGTACCTAATTCGTGGTCTAGATCGATAATTGTTTGTAAAATCTCTTCATCAGAAGGCTTATGAGCGTTGCTAGCTTGTTCGTTTGCAGTAATTTGAGGCTGGTTGCCGTTGTTAGCCTGTCCATTTGTTGTAATTTCAGTCGATCTGAGATATTTCCGTAAAAAGCACAGATAATTCTTGAGCAAATCGAGGCTTAAAACTGAACTAGTGCCTTTGGGAAAATATTCTTCCGCCAACATTTCTTTTCCTTTCGGCGTTATCCAGACTCGTTCGATTTTTTTAGAGGCAGCAGTAATTAAACCTCGTTCGATTAAACTGGCTATTAATTCTTGTCGTTTTTGAGCAGGAGTAACATTGGTTTTACTCGGAGTTATCGCTTCGGTAGCACAAGCTTTGAGAATCTTTAGTTCATCAGCACTAACAGGCAAGTTATTTGTATCTAGTTTGAGTAAAACTTTGCCAGCAGAGTGAATCTTAATTTTATTAATTTCCTCGTTACAGGCAACTAATTCGCGATCGCGCAATTTACGACAAATACTTTCCGTTTCAGAAATTTTTGTTTGACTATTTGGCTTGAGATCGCTAATTTTTCCTTCGTAATTTTCTCTACCGACAAGCTTGAGGAGAAACTTTAATTCTTTTATTTCCATGCGTCGTAGTTTATTTTTGTTTTCTTCCAGCTTATTCAGCTAGATTGAGCTATCGCATTGTCAAAACTACGGATTTTTTATGTTTTAAAACTACAAAGCTTTTTAATGTCTAATTTTAAAATATTATATGTTTTGTTAATAATAGAGCGATCGACCGATATGTATAGTCATCATCAAAACTCTAGGTTAGATTGGTAACAATTTACAATAAATCTTTCTTGTTTAAACGACTATGTCCGAGCTAAAAATAAACCCAGAACAATTGAAAGTTGGAGAATATCTTTCTGACATTCAGTATTACAAAATAACGAATATAGATAAAAAAACTGTAACTGTTATTAATGAACGAGGTTTTGAATCTGAAGTTGATAAAGATATTGTTGCAGAAGGAATGTATTCTGCTAACCAATATAAAGCAGAAAAACAAGTAACTCGTACCGAGATTTGTGAAAAACTAGAATAAGCAGGAAATAATATTTTTACTGTAAATTTTCACAAACAAGTCAAGCAAAAGAATGTCCAAGAAAAACTATTAAATGCCATTAATTTAGAAAAAAATTCAACTTTTGAGAAAACAGAAATTACTAACATTTTCAAAAAAATTAGTAAGAGCTTATTACAGGGTGAAGAAAGAACTTTAATTGGTTATTTACTGAATGTAGAAGCTAAAGTAGGTAGAAGTACTGTGATCGACCTTGAAGTTTCTAGCAATCAAAACCGAACTCGTCAGATAGATCATCGAACTATTAATTGGTTGATTATTCAAAATGTCAAATATATCGTCAAATAGAAAATATTAGTAAATTCTCGGTTAGGTAATTCCAGTCTGAAAGCCTATACTGACAAAAATTAGTCATTATCTTCATGATTCATGCTTGCTAGGGTTTGGAGTGCAGCAATTATTGGCATTAATGCGATCAAAGTTGGGGTGGAAGTAGATGTTGCTGGCGGATTACCTAAAACCGTAGTTGTTGGTTTACCCGATACCGCAGTCCAAGAATCGCGAGAAAGAGTTAAAGCTGCCTTAAAAAATTCAGGTTTTGCCTTTCCGTTGCGGAATATTATTATTAATTTGACTCCTGCTGATTTAAGAAAAGAAGGTCCCAGTTTCGATCTACCGATTAGTGTAGGGATTTTAGCTGCATCCGAACAAGTAGATCCACAGTTATTAGGAGATTACTTATTTTTAGGTGAAGTTAGTCTCGATGGAACTCTCAGAAGTGTGGCAGGAGTTTTACCTATTGCAGCAGTAGCAAAGGAGTTGGGTATTACTGGTTTAGTAGTTCCCCAAGATAATACCCAAGAAGCAGCAGTAGTTAAAGATTTAGCAGTTTATAGTTTTTCCAACTTGCAAGCGGTAGTTAATTTTCTCAACCATCCAGAAAAATACCAACCTGTAGAAGTAGATGCTAAAACTCAATTCAAGTATTCAGATCGATATTATCCCGATCTAAAAGATGTTAAAGGACAAGTTCATGCTCGTCGTGCTTTAGAAATTGCAGCAGCAGGAGGACATAATTTAGTATTCGCTGGTCCTCCAGGCAGTGGTAAAACCATGCTGGCAAAACGGTTACCAGGTATTCTACCTCCTTTAAGCTTTAGTGAAGCTTTAGAAGTATCTCAAATTCATTCAGTAGCAGGATTGTTAAAAGATAAGGGTTCTCTTATTACAGAACGACCTTTTCGTAGTCCTCATCATTCGGCATCGGGTCCTTCTTTAGTTGGTGGTGGTAGTTTTCCCCGTCCAGGAGAAATTTCTTTAGCTCATCAAGGAGTGCTTTTTTTGGACGAATTAACGGAATTTAAGCGCAATGTCTTAGAATTTCTCCGTCAACCTCTCGAAGACGGCTACGTTAGCATTTCTAGAACTCGTCAATCTGTGGTTTTTCCTGCTCAATTTACTTTAGTTGCTAGTACTAATCCTTGTCCCTGTGGTTATTTTGGCGATTCAATTCAACCTTGTACCTGTTCGCCAAGGCAGAGAGAACAATATTGGGCAAAATTATCAGGACCTTTAATGGATCGGATTGATTTACAAGTGGTAGTTAGTCGTCTCAAAGCCGAAGAAATGACTAAAGTAAGCACAGGAGAAGATTCTCAAAGCGTTAGAGCAAGAGTTATCGCTGCACGCGATCGCGCTAGTACTCGTTTTCAAGCTGAAACACAAATTAGTTGTAACGCTCATATGCAATCTCATCATTTGCGACAGTTTTGTCAATTGGATCAAGCGAGTTCTAATTTACTAGAAGGAGCTATTCGGAAGCTTGGTTTGTCTGCTAGAGCAATGGATCGCGTTTTAAAAGTCTCTCGGACTATTGCTGATTTAGAGGGAGATGAGCAGATCAAAAGTCACCATGTAGCTGAAGCAATTCAATATCGAACTATTGACAGAATGCAATAAACTTTAGCTATATCTGGCAGAAGCCCAGCACCGTAAGCTTGCTTCGGTGTCTGGATGAATGGCAGTCAAGGTTTAACGCTACATAAGTTATTTTAACAACAAAACAATATATGTTAAAATAACTTTGATGAGAAATGTAGTAAAAGTCAGATTATATCCAACTCCAGACCAAAAACTCTCATTGGCAAAAGCTTTTGGGAGTTGTAGATTTATTTGGAATCACTGCTTGGCAGAGAATAACCGAACATACAAAGAAACTGGAAAAGGAATATCTGCTATTGCTATGAAAAAGTGCATACCCCTACTAAAGAAAAAAGAAGAAACAGAATGGTTAAAAGAAACTTATTCTCAATGTCTTCAGTCTTCAGTGATTAATCTTGGAATTGCATTTAAAAACTTCTTTGAAAAACGTGGTGGTTATCCTCGTTTCAAAAGCAAGTATGGCAAGCAATCCTTGCAGTATCCACAAAATGTCAAAATAAAAAATACTGGTCTTTATTTCCCTAAAATTGGAGAAGTAAAAGCTAACTTACACAGATTATTTGATGGTGAGCTTAAAACTGTAACTATCAGCAAAACCAAAACGGGAAAGTATTATGCGTCTCTGTTATTTGATGATGGATTGCCTGAGGAGGAGTTACGCGCCGTCGAACGGCGCAAAGTAAACTCCGAAATTGAATCAAATAGCAATGGAAAAGTGCTAGGCATCGATCTAGGAATCTCTAGCTACTGCATTACCAGTGACGGAAGTAAATATGATAATCCACGTTATTTCAAAAAACATGAACGTAATTTAAAACGTAAACAGCAAAAATTATCTAAAAAACAAAAAGGGTCTAGCTCTAGAAATAAAGCTCGAAGATTGGTGGCTAGAGCGCACGAAAAAATAAGTAATGCGCGTCAAGATTTTCTTCATAAACTGTCTCGTAAATTGGTAGACAAAAGCCAAGTTATCGTTTGCGAGAATTTAAACATCAAAGGACTTGTTCGCAACCACAAACTAGCGAAAGCTATAACTGACTGCGGTTGGGGAATGTTCCTAAATTTTCTTGAGTACAAGTGTAAAAAAGAAGGAAAAGTATTTCTTCAAATAGATAGATTCTTTCCTTCAAGCAAAACTTGTAATCATTGCCTGAATGTAGTTGATAGTTTGCCTCTTGATATTCGTACTTGGGATTGCCCTAGCTGTGGAGCTAAAGGCATTGACCGCGATATCAACGCAGCTAAGAACTGTAGAGATGAAGGCATAAGAATATTGTCTTGTGGGACGCGAGACACTGCCAATGGAGGCAATTTAAGACAGCGCAGAGGGCGTAAGTCAACTGTTGTTGCTGTTGCCGATGAATTTGGAAGCCAGCACTCTACCCGATAGGGTGAGTGACTGGTAGTTCACCTCACACTCAGATAAATATTTCCGAATTAAGTGATTCAGCAAGAGTTTAAGGCTGGTAGAGATATGATTAATCAAGTATTATATATTTCTCTGGATGGTACAAAAAAGTTAGAAGCTTTACCTTAAAAGCGATCGCGTTTGGCTTTTCTGTGTCACTAATTTTGTGTTCTCAAATACGAATAGTTGAACTCAAGATAGATAGCTAGGAATAATACTAAATCCGATTCTCAAAACCAACTTTTAAGACTGATGTAGGGACACGGGGAAATGGAGACGGGGAGAGCCTTTTCAGTTTTAGATATAAGTAGGGTATGACAACAGGATTTGGTATAATAGGATTATTGCTATTGATAGAGATAAATTCAGTCTCAAGAATGACTATCTTCCCGATAACTTTTGATAACTTATAGATATTAAGACAAACAAAATAAAACGTTACTGGATGGGAGTTATACCGCAGTGTCCCATTGTCAGACATTGAAGAAGAGCGACCGTCAGATGTCTGGACAGTACCCATACAACAATAACAAAGACAGTGTAGAGTTTTTGTCGCTTCCTCTACTTTGTTGTCATCGAGGCGAGGCGCAACCCTCGGTCAGAGCGGTCTTAGATGATAAATGTCAAGTTATTGTTTCAAATCTAATTTCAATCAAAATAATAGCTGTCTTGAGCAATTTGAAGTTCGAGGCGGTTATGTTTGTATTTTTTAATTATTTTTCATTGTGGCGAGGCGTAAAATATTACCATACTACAAAATCAAAATCAAAACAATCCCATGGAAAAACCTCGTCCAAAAAACACAATTGATGTTGATCCAGTAACTGCATTATTTGTTGTTACAGTCGCATTATTATTACCCCTCTTATTAGCTGGCTTTTTATCTTATTAACTAGTCTTTTTGTTGAAGTACGTAACAACTATTCAAGATCAAAATGAGGCATAAGTTGCAAAACCCCCATACCTAAATCTTCACCTTTAACCGCTTTAGCTTCAAAAATAGCTAGCATATCTTTTGGTTGAGGATTGCCTTTAGATGTTCCTGTTACTCCCATTGCAATAATCAAACTACAATATCCTTTAGCTTTTTGACAACGTTGATACCAGCGTTTAATTGCCTGAACGTGTTGAGAAATATCTTGGGAATATTCAGCAAAAATATATAAATTGTTATTCGCAGTTTGCAACATTCCCAAATCATAATTATCGCCAGTAAAAGGATCGTTCCCAGGATTAAAACAAATTGCTTTTAAACCACCATCTTTCTGAATTTTTTCAATAATAGTTTTAGCTTTGGGGCGAGAAGTTTGAATTAAAATCGCAGGCAAACCTTCTTTTTGAGGAGGAATATTTAAAGATTGATAATAAGTAATATTCTGTTCTTTGAGTTGTTCCAAAATATCTAGCGAAACATGACCCAAAGTAACTAATGAACCATCAGGAATTAAATCTTCTTGAATGGGAAGATCTGTTTCTTCCTCTTCTACTAAATTAATATTTTCGTTTAAAGTTAATAGTTCTTCAGTTAATTCGGGCAAAGTTGAAACTTTAACACTTACTTTTTCAGCTTTATGATCTTCTTTAGGCAAAGAAATTCGATAAGTTTTCGTCAGCTTCTCAATAGTTTCTTCAGCTAATTCGTCTTCATAAGTTTGACAAAACTTGAGCATGGCAGTAAGAGCGGTATAAACGATTTTAACTTCATCTTCGTCCAGAAAAGAACGCATTCCTTCGTAAGGATGTAAACTACCAAAAAAAGGAACTATTTCGCCAATTTCTCCCTCTTCCCAATCTTCATCTTCTTCTTCATCCTCGTCTTCCAAATCTTCATAGTTTAAAAACCAACAATCTTGAGTCAAAAATGCTTGTTCTAATTCTTCAACAGATTTATTTCTTAACGCACTGGCTCGAAATTGTTTGAGGGAGTCGAGAGAACGATATAACAAGACACCATATTCTGCTGCCATCATGCCCATAACACAGACATAAATGGGTTCAATCTCCCAGTTTGAAAATTCTAAAATCAAAATATCACGGTCAGCCAGTAATTCCCAAGGTTGCTGATCCCAAACTTGTTGAGCAATATCTTTGAGTAAATTTTCATAATAAGGAGCTAAAGAGGTTGAGTCACGACTACTCATCTCTTCAAATCCTCGGAATAGTTGATCGATCAAAGGTAGATCTGGAACATATTCGATCGCAATATCTAAATTCTGTAACGCACCTCGTAAAAAAAACTGAATTTCGCGATCGCGTACAATAATTTTTTGAGGGCGTGCAGGTTGGGCAGGATGATGAGGAGATTCAATCGCCCTCAGTAAGGTGCGTACTACTGCTTCTATCCCCATGTGAGCAGGAACGACATCCATCGCTCTGACACAGCCTTCTGAGCCGTCAACCCACATGATGCACTCTCCCTCGACATCCAGATCCGACTCTAAATGAGATGCCATGTTGCCCAACGGTCGGCGGTCGCCTTCCCAAACACTGGGAATTTGAGGAATTTTTTTCAGCCTGCGTTTAGTTGTCTGGGGAAGGGCAGTAGTAGTCATAAAATAAACTTAAGTCAGCTAATTATATAGTAGTTACTTTTGTCTTGAGAGAGGATTGCAATAATAAACCATATTCGATTCCTTCGACTACGGCTTGATAAGAGGCATCGAGGATATTGGCAGATACGCCGACAGTAGTCCAACGTTCTTGACCATTACTAGATTCTACTAGAACACGGGTTTTAGCAGCAGTCCCTGCTGTTCCATCTAAAATTCTGACTTTATAATCAGTTAAATGAAACTTAGCAATTTCTGGATAAAATTTCACTAAGGCTTTGCGAATAGCTTGGTCAAGAGCCGAAACAGGACCGTTCCCTTCTGCTACTTCTAACAAATCTTTACCATCTACTTCTACTTTAATGGTTGCTAAGGCATCACCATCAAAATGATCTATGTCCCGATGAATTTCGCAATGGACTTGAAATCCTTTGAGTTGAAACATTTCCTTGCGTTGTCCTAAAGCAGAACGCATCAATAATTCAAAACTAGCTTCAGCAGCTTCAAATTGATAGCCTTGATTTTCTAGAGTTTTGAGTTTTTCTAAGATTTGTCGACAAGTAGGGTCTTGTTTGGCTAGCTCAATCCCAAATTTCTCCGCATAGTGTAACACATTACTCAAACCTGACTGGTCGGAAATTACAATCCGTCTTTGATTACCAATTAACTCTGGTTGCAGATGTTCGTAGGTTAAAGGATTTTTTTCCACCGCAGCGACGTGTACCCCAGCTTTATGAGCAAAAGCAGAACGTCCTACAAAAGGTGCATGATCATCAGGCGCAAGATTAACAATTTCACTCACCAAACGACTAGTTTTAGTTAACTGAGTCAGTTGTTCGGCTTCGATGCAATCATATCCAAGTTTTAGTTGTAAATTGGGAATTAAGGTACAAAGATTAGCGTTACCACATCTTTCACCATAACCATTAATCGTTCCTTGTACCATAGTAGCTCCTGCCATTACTGCTGCAATCGCATTAGCTACGGCTGTACCTGCATCATTATGAGTATGAATACCTAGCTGAATCTTAGGAATTGCTTGATTCACCTCCTTAACAATCTGACTAATTTCATGCGGTAACGTACCACCATTGGTATCACATAAGACTAGCCATTCTGCACCAGCTTCTTTAGCAGTTTGAAGAGTGGTGATGGCATATTCAGGATTATTTTTGTAACCATCAAACCAATGTTCGGCATCATAAATTACTCTTCTGCCTTGAGAGCGAAAATACTCAATCGTATCTTTAATCATTGCCAGATTTTCAGACAAATTGGTTTTTAAGCCTTCTGTAACGTGTAAATCCCAAGATTTGCCAAAAAGAGTGATCCAAAGCGTACCAGCAGCTAAAACCGACTGTAACATTCGCTCTTCGGCAGCATTTTGGTGTGGACGACGGGTAGAACAAAAAGCAACTACTTCAGCTTGTTGAAGCGGTTCTTCGTTGAGTTTCCAAAAAAATTGAACATCTTTAGGATTTGCACCGGGCCATCCTCCTTCAATAAAAGGAATTCCCATCTGATCAAGTTGACGGGCAATTTTGAGTTTGTCTTCCAAAGAAAGAGCAATTCCTTCTCGTTGCGAACCATCTCTTAAGGTAGTGTCATAAAGCCAAATTTTGCGATCGCTAGTCATAATTGTTGGGTCAGAATGTTAAGTTATTTTAAAGAGTAAAGTTAGATTAACTACCAATGCCGACAGTCATATTTCAAGGAAAAACTATTCCCTGCTCAATTGGAGCAAATTTAAGAAAAGTTTTATTAGAACATGATTTAAACCTTTACAATGGCAAAGCCAAAATCATTAACTGTCGTGGTATTGGTACTTGTGGTACTTGTGCGGTGGCTATCGAAGGAGAAGTCGATCCTCCCAACTGGAAAGACAAAGCTAGAAGATCTTTACCTCCTCACTCTTTTGATAAACATCGTCGTTTAGCCTGTCAGACCAAAGTATTGGGTGATATTACAGTTACTAAGTATGATGGCTTTTGGGGTCAGGGCGCTCAAATAGTTACAAAGCAGATACAATAACTATTTACCAATTTAATTGATCGAGAACAAATTTGTTATTTTTATGTCAATGAATTTCAATAATAGTAATTTACTTGATTGGGTAGCTGTGTTTGGATATATAAGTCTTGCTACTGTAGTGATGTGGCAAGTATTAATGAGAAATAATAACCAATAATTGCAAAATTCATTCACAACCAATCAACAACTTCATCTGTGTTTATCCGCGTGTATCTGTGGACATTTTTTCCTCAAACTAAATTTAAATTTTCATTGCCAAAGTCAAACCATCAGCAATAGGCAACAAACTAATTTTTACTCGTAAATCTTGAGAGAGTTTTTGGTTAAAATCTCGAATTGCTTGAGTACGTTTATCTGTGTCTTGCAGATCTGCTACTCTACCCGACCATAAAACATTATCGATCGCAATTAAACCACCAGGGCGGACTAATTGAAGAGCGTATTCATAATAATTAGGATAATTTCTCTTGTCTGCATCAATAAAAGCAAAATCAAAAGTATTTGCTTGTCCTTGTTGAATCAGTTGTTCTAAAGTTTCTAGAGCAGGTGCTATTTTTAAATCGATTTTATCAGCAACTCCTGCTTGTTCCCAATAACGTCGAGCGATCGCAGTATAGTCTGGATCGACATCGCAAGCAACTATTTTTCCTGCTGGGGGTAAAGCTAAGGCGATTACGAGAGAACTATAACCAGTAAAAACTCCTACTTCTAAAGTTTTTTTCGCCCCAATTAACTGTACTAGCAAGGCCATAAATTGTCCTTGTTCGGGGGCAATTTGCATATTACTCATGGGATGTTGGGCGGTTTCTTCCCTTAGCTTAGTTAGAATTTCTGGTTCATTGAGAGAAACGGAGAGGAGATACTGATACAGTTGCGGATCGAGTCCCAGGGTTTTGTTTGCCATGATGCTGATAATTATTATGAGAGGAAAATTTAAAACTAAAAAAGAAATCCTAAATTATACAACCTAGCTATTAAGTTTTGTTTATTTATGATAAGTTAAGAATTACCCTCATAAGTTACTTAACATTTGTCTGAGTCTGCTTAAGTAGTAACGCTTGCTCGAAAATGCAACACTCTTCGACCAAGATACTGTAACTAATTCGATGAGGAAAATACCTCTTTAACTTATCGGAGTTGCCCAATGGCTCTAGAGTCTGCTGTCGATGTAGCCATTACACAAAATCTAGAAAGATTTTTAGTTGTTCTTTCAGTATCTCTTGGGGTGGTAACCATCTCACAAATTTTTAGTTGGTTTCGCCAAATTCCCTACACTTTGTTACTAGTTATTGTGGGACTTGGTTTAGCTTTTGTGGATATCCACTTAGGCAGTCTCTCACCAGAATTAATTCTAGAAATATTTTTGCCTCCTCTGCTTTTTGAAGCTGCCTGGAATATTCGTTGGCAGGAACTCAAAGAAAATTGGATATTTGTAAGTTTTTTTGCTGTATTTGGGGTAATTATTTCTATTTTTGGGGTTGCTTTTGCCGTTAAAGAATTTACCTCTTTATCTCTCGCTGCTGCTCTTTTAATTGGCTCAAGTTTGGCGACAACAGACTCAGTTGCGGTTATTTCCTTGTTTCGAGAAGTTGGGGCAAGTAAGCGATTAAAAGTATTGATGGAAGGAGAAAGTCTATTTAATGATGGAGTAGCAGTTGTTGCTTTTGTGCTGCTCACAGAGATATTGGTAGGGACACAAGAATTATCGGTTTCTAACACTCTTCTTCGTTTTTGTACGTTTGTAGGTATTGGTGTTGCCACAGGCTGTTTAATTGGATTTGGGATTTCTTATCTCACTCAACGTGTTGATTTACCTTTAGTAGAACAGTCGTTAACTTTAGTTTCAGCTTATGGAACTTATTTAATTACAGAAGAATTAGGTGGTTCTGGGGTTATTGGAGTTGCGATCGCAGGATTGATTTTAGGTAATTTTGGCTCTAGAATTGGCATGAGTCCCAGAGTTCGGCTTTTAGTAACAGATTTTTGGGAGTTTATTGCCTTTTTTGTTAACTCAATTGTGTTTTTGTTGATTGGCGATCAAATTAACTTTTTTAGTTTGAGTGATAATTTAATCCCAATTGGTATAACTGTTGTAGCTGTACTAGTCACCCGAATAGTTTCTATTTATGGTTTAGGTGCTTTAGGTAACTTAATAGCCGAGAATAAAGTTAGTCTGGCAGAACAAACAATTCTATGGTGGGGCGGTTTAAGGGGTTCATTTTCCATCGCCTTAGCTTTGAGTGTTCCTGCAATTTTTCCAGGAAGACAAGCAATTATTGAGACGGTTTTTGGAGTAGTTTTGTTTACTTTATTAATACAGGGATTAACTACTAAATGGTTGCTGAAAAAATTGAATTTAATTGATGAGCAATCTGTATCTCACGAATATTCTGAATTAATTGCCCGTCGCGCTGCACTCAAGCGAATGTTGGATTATTTTGTTCAATTAGATCTTTCTCAAGATATTGAAGCAGAAACTTATCAATATCAGAGGATATTAGTCAAAGAACAACTAGAAAATTTAGAAGAGAAAATTGTCAATCTCAAAACTCAATATCCTCAATTGCGATCGCTCGATCTAGAACAAATACAACAAAATCTTTTAGATATCGAAGCAAATACCTATGCCGAATTTATTCGTGCTGGACGTTTGAATAATAATCTTTCACCATTTGTGAGAGAGTTTTTAGCCGAAGAACATTTATCACCGATTAAAATAGACTCAGATATTCTTACTATTAAAGAAGAGCTTTAAGCAAGATTTAGTTCTTAGTTAGGGTTTTTGGATTGAGAATCACTTACAGACAGGCGATCGCATAATATTGTCCAACCTTTTCTTAATTTATATTGGCAAGTAACAAGTATTCAATAAAAATTTATAAGGTTCTAACTTTTTACTTCGATTACTATAAATACATTAATTAATTCGTTATAAAATTTAATTTAAAGCAATTTTATCAAAGATGCTCCAATAGTATAATCAACTCTATTCAGAGTTAGATAAATTTTATTCGACCACACTAAAAAAAAATAAAAAATTAAAGAGTTTGGATTAATGAAAATATTCAAATCTTTATTAATGGCAAGTGCTTTAATTTTTCCAATTATGACGATTGGAGTACCTAAAGCTAGAGCGGATTTAATCGTTTGTAACACTTCAAGCTACAAAGCTTATGTATCAAAAGCTTGGTACATTGACAGTAATTGGGTTTCAAGTGGATGGACACATGTATTTCCTGGAGAATGTGAAACTATTTTAGTTGGGGATATGAAATATAATTCTGCTTACATTTATGTATCTGACGACTACTGGAATCCTTGGAAGATTGAGGGAAGCGAAACCGAATTATTTTGCATTCGTAAGACAGGCTTTAAGATTAATAATGCTAATGGTACATGCTCAACTGATATGATCCAGGAAAGATTTTATAGAGTAGTATCTGAGGAAAGGTACGATTATACTGTCAACCTATATTAAGATTGTAAAAAAAACAACAATGACAATCTGGACAGCATATCTGTATGTTTGAAAACTTATAAATTAGTTAAATCTGGCCCCAAGGGAATGATTCCCCCTGGATTGAGAGGGAAAAGATTGCCATAATAATCTCGTTTAATACTTTCTAGATCGCAAGTAGTAGCAACTCCAGGTAATTGATATAAATCTCGCAGATATCTGCCTAAATTGGCATAATCTTGAATACGACGAAGGTTACATTTAAATAAGCCGTAATAAACTACATCGAAACGGAATAAAGTTGTAAACAAACGTACATCAGCTAAAGTTACTTGTTCGCCACACAAATAACGCTTGTCTGCCAATACTCGATCTATCTCATCCAAAGTCTGGAACAGTTCTTCACAGGCTTTATTATAAGCTAATTGAGTTTGAGCAAAACCACAACGATAAACACCGTTGTTAACCGCATGATAAACTTTTTCGTTCCAAGCATCGATTTCAGTTTTTAAAGCTTCTGGATATAAATCTAATTCTGGATGAGTTGCCCACTCATTAAACTCAGAATTGAGCATCACAATAATTTCAGAACTTTCGTTATTAACAATCGCTTTGGACTGAGTATCCCATAATACAGGAACGGTACAACGTCCTTGATATCCAGGTTGGGCTAATTGATATAGTTCTGGTAAGGTATTGCATCCTTCTTCGGGATTGTCAAAAATCCAAATTCCTTCATTACTAGAAGGATAAACCGTCGCTACAGATATTACTTCTTCTAAACCTTTTAAAACCCTAGTTAGTAGAGTACGATGCGCCCAGGGACATCCCATCCCGACATAAAGACGATAACGCCCTGTTGCTGGTGGATAGAGATTATTTTCTTCCGTACCGATAAAATTTCTAAATTGACTAGAAGGGCGCAGATATTCCCCCTCACGACTAGGTGGTGCCAACTGTGACATCATAATTTGCCACATAGTTGTCCAGACAAATTTACCTAATCTGACTATATATTTAGCAGGAAGAGATTTGGACATAAGCAGTTTTCTATAGTTAGATCACCGTATTTCATTTACAGCAGTTTTCAATTAGATAGACCACAGGCGAGAAGTAAAAAGGGGGGAAGCCCCCGCCAGGCAAGCACCTGAGTTCAACTCAGGTGAACCTGGCGGTAAAAAGTAAAAAGTAATAGGCAGAAGATAACTGGTAACTGGTAATTGATATGTGTTCTATTCAAATGAAAATCGCGGTAATTTGGATATCATAGTTTAATACTGTTGACAATATAATTTTAATTGCAGTTTATTGAGTTCTGGTTGCAAGTTATTAATTAAACTATCAATTTGTCCTTGTAAAACACTTTTTAAGATTAATTCTGCTTTAATTAATAAAAAAATATTGGGACAACAATTAGATAAAATTAAATAACCATTTCGACCCTGGACTAAAATTTTTTGCGCTGTTTGACCTTGATTTTGTTTTAATTCTCTTGGGTTTAAATTTTTGACTACATTAGTCAGAAATAATTGTGTTTTTCGCTCCAAACTAATTGGTTTAGTTAACAATTCTCCTGCTTGAGTGACTAAAACTGCGCCTGAAATCCCCAATTTTTTGGCGATCGCATTTTGTACAATCATTTCTAGAGGATTAATCGATGAAGGTTGACCAGGAATTAATAAATTAAGCAGTTGATTTTGCTGTGAAATCACTAAACTATGTTGACGAATTACTGAAGAAATTTTAATTCCCATTTCAGCAGATTGATAGACTTCACAATCGGGAATGTAAACTGGATTTAAACTATGAAATAGCAAATCGTGGCGAGTAATTTTGCTGACTGGTCCTTTTTGCAAACAGTTAAAGATAGTATTGAGATGTTGAGCATCTAAACGGCGATCGCAATAATAACCAAGAAAATAAGGAACGTTAATCCGTTCACAGTCATCATTAATGTCGCTCTTTAGCCAGCCAAAGAAACTATTGTCTGGATTAATTTGCCTTAAAAAAGCTGCTTGATAACCAGGCGGTGGAGGCTTATAAGCATTCCAACATTGATCGACTACTAGTTCTAAGAAAAATTGTTGTAGTTGAGCAGAAATTTGCCCACTAGCAAGCAATTTAAATCCTATTTCAGGAAAGCTAGTATAAACAAGTTGGTCAACAAGCAAAGCCATAGCGCGATTAAATTTAGGATAGATAAACTATTTCCCAATCAATTTAGTAGTTAAAAATTGAGAAACACAGGTTGCTATAGTTTATCTGCGTAACGTAATACCAATTAGAATCATGCGAACCACAAGTCGCACATCTGAATTAATAATATACTGTATTCTAATTGTTCTAAAATGCGACGACGATGTTAGATAATAGTGTATTTTCAGTCGTACAAACTATTTGACTTAGTTTCAATACTTTAAAGGGCTTGGTGAAACCAAACCCTGATAAACAATCTTTTTAAATAATTATCGATTAAGGATCGACCCAACGACCATCAGCTTTAATTAGATTAATCAACTCTTCTACACCTCGATCTTCTGGTACTCGCTTAATTTCCTCTCTACCGCGATACAAAGCAATGTAACCCGATTGTTTACCCACATAACCATAGTCTGCATCTGCCATTTCTCCAGGACCATTAACAATGCAACCCATCACGGCAATATCTAACCCAGTTAAGTGTTTAGTCGCTTCGCGAACTTTATGCAGTACTTCTTCTAAATTAAACAGAGTACGACCACAAGAAGGACAAGCGACATACTCTACCATTGTCTTGCGTAGTCCCAAAGCTTGCAGAATACTATAGCAGACAGGAATTTCTTTTTCTGGTGCTTCGGTGAGAGATACCCGAATAGTATCGCCAATACCTTCAGCTAATAAAGTTCCAATTCCCGTAGTTGATTTAATTCTGCCATATTCTCCATCCCCTGCTTCGGTTACTCCTAGATGTAAAGGATAGTCCATGCCCAACTCATCCATCCGTTTGACCATCAGACGATAGGCAGCAAGCATCACAGGAACGCGAGAAGCTTTAAGAGAAATAACTATATTATAAAAGTCTAAAGATTCACAAATTTTAATAAATTCTAGGGCAGATTCGACCATACCTTCAGGGGTATCACCATAGGTAAACAGCATCCTTTCGGCTAAAGAACCATGATTAACTCCAATCCGCATTGCTTTGCCTTGATCTCTTAAAGAAATTACCAAAGGCTCTAAAGTTTCACGGATTTTTGCCCCAATTTCATCAAACTCTGCTTGAGTATATTCAGTGCGATCGCTCTTAAGTTTTTCAAAGACGTATAATCCTGGATTAATTCTAACTTTATCAACGTGTTTAGCTACTTCGAGGGCAATTTTCATGCCATTATGATGCACATCGGCAACCAAAGGAACTGGTTGATAGGTTTCGGCTAGTTTTTGTTTAATTTCTGCTAATGCTTTAGCGTGTGCCATACTAGGAACTGTCACGCGGACAATTTCGCATCCAATCTCATGAAGACGGCGAATTGCAGCTACAGAACCATCAATATCTAATGTATCCTCGTTAATCATTGATTGCACGACTACAGGATAGCCACCACCAATGGTCACGTTACCTACTTGAACAGGACGAGTTTTACGACGATGAATAGTAGTATCAAAAGCTGGTGAGTTATTAGCAGTAAGATTAGGGTTATCCAGAGTTTGCATAACTTGTTGTTATCTATTTGGTAGGAAATTTATCCACATTTACTCAAATTATCTCATTCTTAGAGTAATAGAATGTGAAACCATTATAATTCATTTGTACTAATGGATAATGACCCAATCTTACTGAACTTTAAATTTTCAATACTAAATTTAATTTTTATACAGTGACTGCTGGTTCCAAACCCAGCGAAGTCATTAATCTATTAATCTCGAAGTATTTATTGATTAACTCTTGAATACATTGAACTTTAATTGGTTCATGAATAGGAACTCTACCAAAAGCGCGGTCGATAATTTCTACAGTAGTTAAAGTATCGAGATTCACGGATAAAACAGGAATTTCCAAATCTTCAGCGCGACTGAGAATTAAAGGTTGAGGTGGAATATGACCAGTCAAAACCAGACAGTGAGTAGAAGTTTCTAAAGCAGCTAATTGCAATTCCGTGCGATCGCTACCCGTAACTACTGCCATATTTTCCCGTTGACGGAAATATTCTAAAGCAGAATTAACATTCATTGCCCCGATACTTAGGCTTTCTACCATCAAATCTAAGCGGTCTGGACGACAAAGAACTTGGGCTTTCAGTCGCTTGGCTAATTTGCGGACACTAACACTATTAAGTAAGCTTTCTTTGGGTAAGATTCCTAATACAGGAATATCTTGACGTTCTAAATAGGGTTTAACCACGTTGTGAACTTTGTCCAACTCTTCTGGTGCAACATCATTGATCACCACCCCAATTAAGCGATCGCCCAAAAACTTTTTCGCCCCTAATAAACTAGCTGCGAGCAACAGCGAATCATAACGCGCTACTAATAAAACTGAAGCATTAATTTCTTCAGCAATTTCTGTTACTGAAAGATTAAACAAACTTCCTTGCCAAAGATTACCTGGTCCTTCGAGTAAAACCAAATCCCCTTCTATTTCCGCCAGATAATTTTGTAAAGCTTTAGTGTAATCAGTTTGATTTTTATCTTGAAGACGATTATTAATCGTATCTTCGTCTAAATATAACAAAGGCGATCGCACTCGACTAGCAGATAATCCTAGAGTACTAGTTAAAAAATCGACATCTTCTTCAAATAGCCCTTCAGAATCATCATTAGAATCAGTTCCCAAGGGTTTCGCATAAGCAACACTAATTCCTTGTTTCTTTAATTGATGAGTCAAACCGAGAATAGTTGCTGATTTACCACTATATTCTTCTGTTGAGCCGATTAATAAATACTTGGCAGATTTTGCCACTTACCCACTCCTTAGATAAATAATTAATTGATTCTCACTGATCTAAGCGTAGTAATTTTCGATAAAACTCGCTCGGAAAATCGGTCAAGTGAGAGCGTTTAAAATTTATGATGACATCAATTAAGTAATCAATAAACTCTGAGTTAGACAATGTTACTTCATAGCTCAAATCTGCCTGTCCGTCAAACTGTAAACGGCAACGAGTCAACTCAGAAGGTAACTTAGATATATACCAACTAGCCACAAAAGGAATATTATCTCCTCCTTCAATCACACGTTGTCCTTCCAAAGAACCCTGACGATATAAAGAAATCGCAACAGGTAAAGCATCGTGTTTATTTTTGGAATAGTAAGGCATATAAATAATTACATCGCCTCTGCCAACAGGCTTTAATTCTTCAATAGTAGACATAAACAAAAATCAGAACAATCTCTTGTCTTGAATGTTTGATAATTGAGCTAATAGTTATCTTGCTAATTGCCTATTTCTTTATAGCACCAGTTTCTTGAGACTGTGGAATTTTCAGTGACCAGTAGGGGGCAAGGCAGTGCCTTGCCCGTACACAAGTCTTATTGATAAGCTTTAGTTATAAACCCAAATCTACGGCGACTCGATGACCACAAGCAAAACCCGAAAAAGCCACTGCATTTAAACCTTGACCAGGAAAAGTACTATCGCCAACACAATATAAACCAGGAATAGCAGTACGATTAAAGGGCATTCCTAATAAACCAGCTAACTTTCGACTAGGGATAGGACCATAAGTCCCTTCATCTCTGCCTAAAAAACGCCGATGGGTACGGGGAGTTCCTACTTCTTGATAATCTAACCCTGCTGCCAATCCAGGAAAAATTGCTTCTAGACGATGAATTAAGTTGGCTGCTGCGGTTTCTTTTTTCTCTTCATATTCTTGAGGAGATAATCCTTGCCAGTCTTCAATCCAACTAGGGGTAAAGGTATGAATAATATGATGTCCTTCTGGAGCAAGATTGGGATCGAGTAGAGTAGGAATGGAGACAAAAATAGTTCCTTCAGCAATTTCCATTTTTTCCCAGTCTTCTAAGACAATATGATGACATTCGGTTTGGGTTGGTAAAACTTCTGCTTGAACTCCTAAGTGTAAACTGAGGAAACTGGGAGATTTTTTGTATCGTTGTTGCCATCGTTTTTCTGAGGCGGGCATTTGTTCGGGAGGTAAAAGTTTTTCAAAGGTATCCCAACGAGTAGCATTAGAAACTATTCGGTGGGCGCGGTATTCTTCTCCATTGGCTAGTTGGACTCCCACTGCTTTACCGTTTTCGATTAAAATTTTGGTGACTCTGGCTTTGTATTGAATTTCTCCCCCTGCTTTTTCTAAGCCTTCAACTAATTTTTGGGCAATTTGTCCTACTCCACCTTTAGGATAGTTAATGCCTCCATAATGTCTGTCGGAAAATACCATTCCTGCGTTGATCATCGGTGTATGGGAAGCTGGCATAACCGACCAACAGTAACATTCTATATCAATAAATTTTAGTAGTCGCGGATCTTTGATGTGACGACGAGCAAGATCTCCTGTATTTTGAGGTAAATATTTAACTAATCCTAAACAGGCAAAGGGATGTTGAAAAAATACTCGCGTTAAATAACGAGGTTCTTCGAGGGAAAGCAAATCCATTGTATTGAGACAGTTGAAGACTTGCCAACATTCATCATAAAAACGACGAATTCCTTGGGCTTCATGGGGAAAAATTGCAATTAGTTCTTGCAAAAATTTCTCATAATCACGATGAACTTTTAATTCTAATCCATTAGGAAGATGATAATGAATTTGAACTGGATCGGGAATGGTTTCAATCTTCATCCCTACTGCTGCTAAGGCGCGAGTCAATAAATTAGTAGTCCCTTCTGTCCCAAAACCAAAGATCATTGAGGCACCGACATCGAAACGATAACCTTCTCTCTCAAAATAGCCAGCACTACCTCCAGGAATTAGGTAACGTTCTAAGACTAATACTTTTGCTCCTTTAGCAGCTAATTGAGTAGCGGTAACTAAGCCACCAATACCAGAGCCAATGACTATTACATCATAATCAACTTTTGTCTTAGCTATGCTGATCGCGTTCATATTTTAAATAAACTTGTTGAAAAATTTCTAAATATTTAGTCTAGTTTACCGCTAAAAAAAAACAGGGGAGTCGCTTCTTTAATGACTCGCGATCCCGCCTGCCGATTCCTTGAGAGGAGAACACTAAAAAATAATATACCGCTTATTAATAATCTTTGTCAATAATCTGGGATTTAGTTGCAATAGGTATCAGACTACGCCTCTAGAGACTGTTCATTACAAATGACTAATAAGTAGTAACCAATGACAAAATTAGCTTGTTACAATAGCCTTGTCATTTTGTATGGTCTAGGCTGGATATGGCTCGTTCTTCGGCTTTACTTCGAGATGGAACAATTCTCAATGACCGATATAGAATCATTAGAGAGATAGGAAGAGGTGGTTTTGGGCGGACTTATCTGGCAGAAGACACCCAACGCTACAGAGAAAAATGTGTCCTTAAGGAATTTGCGCCTGAAGTAGAAAACGAGCGCGATTTACGTAAAGCTGAAGAATTATTTGAACGAGAAGCAGGTATTCTTTATCAACTCAAACACGAACAAATTCCTAGATTTGAAGCCTTATTAAGAACAAGAATTAGTGGCAAAGAATCGTTGTTTTTAGTTCAAGAATATATTGAAGGAGATAGTTATTGGGATTTACTAAAACGCACAGGTAAATTTAGTGAAGTAGAAGTCACTCAATTACTCAAAGAATTATTACCTGTATTAGAATATATTCACTCAGAAAACTTAATTCATAGGGATATTTCTCCTGATAATTTACTTTTAAGAGAGAAAGATGATAAACCAGTCTTAATTGATTTTGGCTGTGTTAAAGTAGCAGCTAATGCTGTGTCTAAATCTACAGGACAATCGATTACTTTGATTGGTAAAAAAGGCTATGCTCCTGAAGAACAAATGCGGAGTGGACAAGCCTTCCCCAGTAGCGATCTTTATTCTTTAGCCGTTACAATTTTAGTATTATTAACTGCTAAACAACCCCACGATCTATACGATATGCATCAGGGAGTTTGGCACTGGCAATCGGAAGTTAAGCTCAGTTCTCATTTAAATAAAATATTAGAAAAAATGCTGGCTTATCATCCTCGCGATCGCTATCAATCTGCTAGACAAGTTATTAAAGCATTAGAAGTTAATCAAATTTCAATTGTGAGTAATTTTGTTTCAAAAATACGTACTTTAATAGTTGCACCTGGAAATCCTGAAACGCAAACTAATTCTAATCGTCCTCTTAATAAAATTGCGACTCAAGTTAATACTAATATTTCTCGGCTAAAAACCAAAGCACTTACTGTTTCTCGTCAGATTACTCATCCTCCTGCTGAAGTAAGTAAAGTATCCCATTTTAGTAAATTAGGATTACTGGCTACAGGAGTAATTATTTTGCCTGGTATTTTAACCTTTACTTTGATCAAAAATTTGCTTTCTACTCCCAATGGTTTCCCTGCTTCAACTAATAGTTCTCTTAGCGAACAAGAACGTAATCGGCAAAAAGAAATTTACGAACGTCTTCAATCATTAAAACTGAATTCTGGCAATTTTTACGGACAAGTAGACGAAGAATTTTATCGTCGTTATCCTCAATTAAAAAATGTCCAATTAACAGACCAACTAGAACATCGCCAGTATCGAGAAATATGGTATAAAATTGCTGATACTTTACTGCAACAACAAGAACAGCAAACTCAATAATTATGAATTTGGTTTAGTAATCGGTAAAGTAATTGTAAAAGTTGTACCGACATTTAATTCCGATTCAAAACAGATTTCTCCTTGATGAATTTCGACATATTTTTTCACAATTGCTAATCCTAAACCAGTACCAGGTAAAGTACCGACATTGGCAGCACGATGAAAACATTCAAATAAAGAACTACGATCTTCTGGAGGAATACCAATACCGCGATCGCATACTTGTAAAATAACCTGATCAGAAGAACATTTTACATTTAAATTAATTAGACCACCATTGGTAGAATATTTAACGGCATTAGAAAGCAAATGAGTAAGGATTTGTCTGACAATGTTTTGATCTAAATATATATTTTCTTGTTCACCTTGATAATCAAACAAAATTTGATGTTTTTGTGGAGAAGTTACTCGAAAATTGTTAACTAATTGTTGGCAGAGTTGAAATAGATTAATATAACTAGGTGCAAAAATTATTTCTTTCGATTCAAACTGATCGACGACTAAAACATCTTCGACTAAATTAGTCATATGCTCAGTTGCAGTACGAATTTTGTGAAAACAAGCTTCTTTTTGTTCTAAACTAAGTTTGTCGTCTTGACTCTCTAGCAAATCAACGGCTAAAGAAATAATTGTTAGAGGAGTACGATATTCATGAGAAATTGTGCGAACAATGCGAGTTTTTAATTCATTAAATTCTTTTTCTTTGGCTAAAGCTTGACGAATTATTTTATTTTCTAAACGATTTTTTTCTCCTTGAAGCAACATTTGTAATTGCTGGACATAAGTAGAAGCTTGATTAGCAATTTTGTATAAAATACGGATATGCTTTTCTGTAAATTGTTTAGCTTTTTCTGTACCAACAAACAACAAGCCAACAATTTGTTTTTTTTCTGGAGAATGAGCAATAATAGGAACAAAAAAATGAGAGCCAATTTGTTGAATTTCTAGCTCAGATGATGATTGAATTTGATAATTAAGATTGTGTAAACAAAGAGGTAGGTTCAGTAAATCTAATCCATTTACTTTAAGCATACTCTCTAAAAGTAGTTGCTGAATTTCTAATTGAGCAGTAGTAGCAAGAGGACGGTTAGCATTAAGAAATAGTTCGCATATTTTTGGTTCGAGTAGAATTCCTCCTGTTACATCGCAAGGAACAACCGTATGCAAATGTTTTAGCATTGAGCGAAATAAATCTTCATAACTTAAAGTAGAGCCAATTTGTCGCGAAAGATCGTAGCAAAGCTCTAGTTCAAATACTTTTTGGTTGAGTTGAGCTTCTAGTCGTTGTTCAAATTCAGTTTCTAATTGAGATAATTTTTGTTGAGTGGTAAGTAAAGTAGAAGTTAGCTGCTGATTTTTTAATTGTTCTTCTTTTAATTGAAGTTTTAGTAACTCTACATTTGAGTTATTTAAATCATTTGAAATATTGTCTCTTGTTTGAGCTTTTATTTCCTCTCCATTATTTGGTAATTGATTACTATCTACCATCGAAATTTGTGTTTAAAACTAAAAATTATTCAGGCGATTTTATTAGTAATAGTTTAGAACTATTATTCCCTAGAGTCTTAGTTTAATTTTTAACTTAGGTATTTGTATTTATATAACAAAATTTAGTTGCTTGTTTTACAAAACTTCAACTTTTTCAAAACTGTCTTAAAAAAATCTAAAATTTTTGTATTGATAGTTGCATCAGAATTGCCTTTTTCCTAGGCATTATTTGGGATTTTTTGTTTAAAGTTTCATCACAGTAGCTGGAAGGGATCGTCGAGATAGGATATAAATTTAACTTGATTAAGTTGCTACTAAAAGATGTCAATCTTTATTACTTTCGTTAATATCTACTTAAATTACCTCAACAACTATACCGATCGCGAGAAACTAAGCTTAAATAAAGGGGAAAAGCTCGCTTCATTTCGTGTCTTTTCCTTTTTAGCTAAATTAACCCAAGTTTTAAGCATTGATAATTATGGTTTCTGCCACTCAGAAGACTGCTACTCAAGTTTCCCATAACATTGAAACAGCTAAAGCAAATCCACGCAAAACTGCTAGTGGAGTTTACGTTACCGTTCATGGTCATTTTTATCAACCGCCACGAGAAAATCCTTATTTAGATACGATTGAACGGCAACCTAGTGCTTATCCATATCATGATTGGAATGAACGCATCTATTATGAATGTTATCGCCCTAATGCCTTTGCCAGAATTTTAAATGATGGTGGTGAAGTAATTGGGATTGTTAATAACTTTGAATATCTGAGTTTCAATATTGGGCCGACTTTAATGTCTTGGTTGGAAAAATACGATTTTGAAGTATACCAACGCATCTTGGAAGCAGATCGAATTAGTTGTCAACGATTAAATGGTCATGGTAATGCGATCGCACAAGTTTATAATCATATTATTCTGCCTTTAGCTAACGAAAGAGATAAATATACTCAAATTCGCTGGGGAATAGCTGATTTTCGCTCCCGTTTTCAACGAGAACCAGAAGGAATGTGGTTGGCAGAAACTGCTGTAGACTATCCGACTCTGAAGGTATTAGTTGATGAAGGCATTCGTTTTATTATTCTTGCTCCTTCTCAAGCGGAACGCTGTCGTCCTTTACCTACTAAAGACAATCGTAATCCAGAATGGCATGAAGTCGGCGGTTCTCAGATCGATCCTACTCGTCCCTATCGCTGTACCCTAGATGATGGTCGTGATATTGATATCTTCTTTTATGATGGCCCAATTTCTAGAGATATGGGTTTTAGTGATATTTTAACCAATGGCGATCGCTTTGTGGCAAGATTAGGTCAAGCTATTAAAGGAGATCGTCGTCCTACTCAACTTATTAGTGTAGCTACAGATGGAGAAACGTTTGGTCATCATAAAAGCGGAACCGAAAAGTGTTTAGCTTATGTTTTTACGCAAGAATTTAAGCATAGAGGCTGGAATATTACTAATTACGCTCATTATCTCAGCATTAGTCCTCCTACCTGGGAAGTAGTCCTCAAACCAGTGACTGCTTGGAGTTGTTCCCACGGAGTAGACCGCTGGCAAGATGATTGCGGTTGTGGTGGTGGTGGTGTCTGGCACCAAAAATGGCGCAAACCCTTAAGAACTACTTTAGATTGGTTGCGCGATCGCTTAATTGAAGTTTATGAAGAGCAAGGAAGTAAGTATTTTTGCGATCCTTGGGAAACTAGAGATAATTATATTCAACTTATTCGTAATCGTAGTCGTGAGAGTGTAGATTTATTCTTTAAAGCTCATCAATCTCGTCAACTAAGTGCTGAAGAGAGAATCGATGCTTTAAGATTATTGGAAATGCAACGTCATGCGTTGTTAATGTATACTAGCTGTGGTTGGTTTTTTGAAGAAATTTCTCGTCCCGAAGGAGTCCAAATTCTACGTTATGCTGCTCGTGCCATAGAACTAGCAGGAGAAGCAGCAGGAGTTTACTGGAAATTAGATTTTTTAAATCGTTTAGCAGAAGCACCTAGTAATGTAGAGTTATTTGGTAATGGAGCGGAAGTTTACCGTCAATTAGTTGTTTCTGCGCAGATTAGTTTTCAACAAGTAGCTGCTCACTATGCCATTAGCAGTCTCTTTAATACCTATAATCATCTTGAGCAAATGTACTGTTATGGAGTCGAACAACTCGACTATCAAAAACAGCAGATGGGTGCGCTCACGTTAGCAGCGGGACAAGTGCGTTTGACTTCGGACATTACGGGAGAAAATCATCATTTTGTCTTTGCCGTACTGCATTTAGGGGGTTGGGATTTTCACTGTTGCATTCAAACTTTTACTACCCGCCTGAATTATAGCGAACAAAAACAACAACTATTTGAAGCCTTTAAACAAGCTAGTGCTGCTCAAACGATTGTTGCTATGAATCAGTTATTTGGCGATCGCTATTTTAATTTACAACATCTTTTTGCCGAAGAAAGACATCGAATTATTGAACAGTTAACCGACCAAACTAAAAAACACTTAGATCAGCTTTATAATCAAGTTTATCGGGAAAATTATAGTATTTTGCTAGCTTTTCAACGAGAAGAGTTACCTGTTCCCCAAGAACTACAAGTAGCAGCCGAAGTAGCTCTATCTCACCGTTGTTTAGAGATTATTGCAGGATTAGAAGCTGAACCTCAAGCGATTGATAGTCATTTAAGTGAACTAGTCTCAGTAGCTACCGAAGCTAATCATTTTCGTTGTCAATTAAACATTCCCGAAGCGAAAAAAACCCTCGAACAATTGATTATGCGATCGCTCTGGCAAATCCTTTATGAAGGCGATCCTGCTAGTATCGAAAACGAGTTAGCCAGAATTGACAAAATCCTAGAAATTAGTGAATATCTCCATCTTGGGTTATTTCTCGACCGCGCCCAAGAAATTTATTACAAATGCTTACATCAGCACATTGTACCCCATTGTTTTTCTGAAATAGAAAACGGTTGTCGTTGGAATCGGAGCCAACTACGTCCCCTGCTCAAACTAGGCAAAAAATTAGCTGTGGATGTAAATAACTGGCTGAGCTAAAACAAAAGCGATCGCTTCTTGTCATTAAGAGCGATCGCAGTCACCACAAACACATTTAAGGAAGAATGAATTTCTTATAAAAAATTAGATTTAGTTAGTTAGATATAAGTAATTCTTTATTTCACTATATTTAGTTTAAGTACATCTATTGGAAATTGGGTATAGTTTTGATGAAGATTCCGTACCGAGTTATAAAGGAACAATAAAGTATTGTGGTAATTAACTAGAAGGCAGGAGGAAAGGGAGAAGAGGGGACAATAACCAATAACCAATAACTAATGACTAATAACTAATAACTAATGACTAATAACTAATAACTAATAACTAATGACTAATGACTAATGACTAATGACTAATAACTAATGACTAATGACTAATGACTAATGACTAATGACTGAATAAGCTGGAGACGAAGTAACTAACTTTGTTTCTAGATATGCGAATTTTGCAAATTGTTCCCTCATTTTCTCCTGTTTATGGTGGTCCTAGTCAAATGGTTAAAGGCTTGTCTCAAGCCTTAGCAGCCGAAGGAATAAAAGTTACTATCATCACGACTAATTCTAACGGAGATACTGGTCAAGCACCTTTAGATGTTCCCCTTGGCAAACCTATCTGGCAAGATGGGTATGAGATTATTTATTTCCCCTGCTTTCCTTTTCGTCGTTATAAATTTTCTGTTGATTTATTACGTTGGTTAGCTAGTCATACTCAAGACTATCATTTAGCTCATATCCACGCCTTATTTTCTCCCGTTACTACCGCAGCAGCTACCATTGCACGACGGAATCAATTACCTTATATTCTTCGTCCTTTAGGTACTCTCGATCCTGCTGATTTACAGAAGAAAAAACAACTTAAACAGATTTATGGGTTGTTGTGGGAAAAACCTAATTTAGCAGGTGCAGCAGCGATTCATTTTACTAGTGAAGAAGAAGCCAAAATTTCAGCAAGATTTGGTACAACTACGAAAGATTTGGTGATTCCTTTGGGGGTAGATTTACCTGCAAGTTTACCTGCATTGGGAAAAACTAGAAAGCAATTAGGAATAGATAATGATACTAAATTAATTCTATTTATGTCCCGCATCGATCGCAAAAAAGGACTCGACTTGCTTTTACCTGCTTTAGAAAGTTTACAAGCAGAAGATTTAGATTTTCATTTTGTCTTAGCAGGAGGAAATCCGCAAGACTCTGATTATGAAGCTCAAATTAAAACTAAAATAGCTAATTCTCCTTTAAAACAACGAACTACTATTACAGGTTTTGTTCAAGGAGATTTAAAATTAGGTTTACTCATCGATGCAGACTTGTTTGTTTTGCCTTCTTATTATGAAAATTTTGGCATTGCTGTAGCTGAAGCGATGGCAGTAGGAACACCAGTGGTTATTTCTAACGGCGTGCAAATTTGGCAGGATATCGAAGCGATGGCAGCAGGTTGGGTAACTCCTTGTGAAGTAGCACAATTAACCAACAGCTTACGGGAAGCGATTTTGTCTGATCCTGAAAGGAAACAAAGAGGAGAAAACGCTCGTCAGCTAGCTAAACAACAATATAGTTGGAGTGCGATCGCAATTCAGATGATTCAAGTTTATCAGAGTTTGATTTAATCATCTGCATAATTTAATTTACTTCAACGTAATTAGTGAAAGAACAGTTGAAATATTGATAAAAACTAAAAATTATGTCTAATAAAATATTATTATTCGGTTTTACTGCTGCTACTTTAATTTTGGTTCCTAATTTCGCTCAGGCGCAAAATGTCCAAGTAATTTCTCAACAAGGTAGTGCTAGTGCTACAGCAGTAGGTAAAAATAATACTGCGATTAGCAATGTTCATCAATCAGCCGTCCAAAATCAATTTGGTAATCCTTACGGTACTTGGGATAATCCCCAAACTCAAATTACAATTCAACGAGCGTCAAGTAATGCAACAGCAATTGGGGAAAATAATACTGTCATTAGCAATATCGATCAGTCTAGTGTCCAAAATCAATACGTAAACCCCTATGGATATTAAATCTCACGGTCACTAAGATTTGGTTATTTATGATTAAATAGTTGATAATTATAGAGTTGATAGTGAATGATTAGACCATTGTGCGATCGCAAAACCCATTCTTCTCACCAATCAAAAAATTCCTTTTATTTGGTAGCGGTAGCCTTACCCTAATTACTTCTTTGATTGTAATTGGTTTCTGGCGCGGAAGCGATCGCTTGATTAGTTTGGCAGAAAAATTTTTATTACCTCAGCCCATTGTACCTCGAATCGAACTAGCTACAGCGATCGTCAAACAAGTTCAAGAAGTACAGGAATTAACCACCGCAGTTTATACAATGGAAACGGTTGTCCCTGCTTCTGCGGAGCGTAAAATTGGTGAATGGGTAATAGCTACTACGAAATTAGTTTATATCGCTCATGGTGAAGTGCGAGCAGGAATAGATTTCAATCAACTAACTCCACAACAAATTAAAATTACTCCCGATAAAATTAAAATTAACCTACCACCGCCACAAATTTTAGACCAAAAAATTGACGTTAACCGCTCTCGAGTTTTTGATTATAATCGAGGTTTTTTAAACTTAGGACCAGATCTTGCGCCACAATTACAAACTCAAGCGCAACAAGAAACTTTAAAACAAATTGTTCATGCTGCTTGCGATCAAGGAATTCTAAACAGTGCCAATCAAAAAGCCAAGCAAACTTTAACTCAATTACTGAATCACAGTAGCAAACAACCAATTGAAATTAAAACTACGTCTCCCTCATCTCAAGCTTGTATTTAACCACATATTACTTGCTGAGAATCACCTAAAAATTGACAGTCTAATTGTTTATTTTCTTGAATTAATTGTTCAAATTTTGCTACAGAAACAGGTGGACTAAAAAAATAACCTTGAATGGTATCGCATTGTTGATTAGCGAGAAATTTTAATTCCGCTTCCGTTTCTACTCCCTCCGCTACGACTTTAAGATTTAGTTGATGTGCCATTTTAATTAAAGCAGAAGTAATGACGGAATTTTTAAAATTTTTATCAATATTTTGGACAAAACATCGGTCAATCTTCAGAACATCAAAAGGAAAATTTTGTAAATAACTCAAGGAAGAATATCCTGTCCCAAAATCATCAACACTAATTTTAATACCCAAAGCATTAATATTTTTTAATTGTTCAATAGTTTGCTGTAAATCTGCAACTAAAGTGTTTTCGGTTAACTCAATTTCTAAATACTGAGGTTCTAAATCGACTTGAACTAAAACGTCAATTAATTTATTACCTAAATTAGGATAATTGAATTGACGACTAGAAAGATTCACTGCAATATGTTGAAGAGGAAAATGAGCTAATTGCCAAGTTTTCATCTGTTGACAAGCGGTTAATAAAACCCATTGATCGAGCTTTTCAATCAAGCCATTTTCTTCGGCTAAAGGAATAAACTTAGCTGGTGAAATTATTCCTTTCGTAGGATGAAACCAACGAATTAATGCTTCTGCACCAATAATTTGACCAGTTTTTAAACTAACTTGAGGCTGATAATATAATTGTAGTTGTTCTTCTTCAATAGCGTGACGAAGTTCAGTTTCTAAACACAGTAAATCATCATCTTCTTGGGCAGAAATAGAAAGATAAAATCGAGATTGATTGCCTCCTAGTTGTTTAGCAATAGTCATGGAATGATGAGCTTTACGCAATAATTGATCGATCTTGGTAGCATCCCAAGGAAATAAAGCAATACCTGCACTAAGAGTTAGAACAATTTCTTGATTTTGAATTGTAAAAGGTCGAGAAAATTCTTGTTGGAGTTGATCAAGTGTTTGATTTAGCTGATTTTGATGTTGAATTGGTGGAAAAATTATGACAAATTGATCCGCATTTAAATGAGCAATAATATAGTCGATTGGTTTTGTAGAAAAACCAAACTCTGAATTTAAATATTGGGTAAGCCTTTGAGAAGCAATTTGCAGAATAAGGTTACCATTCTCATGACCCAAAGAACTATTGATACGATTAAAACGATCAATGTTGAGAAAAACTACAGGAATAATTAAAGAAGTATCTTTTGAATTTTTTTCAAGACCCCAAATTTGCAAAAAATCAGCAAATTTTTCTCTTAAAGTTAAAGATGTTGGTAGTTTTGTAATTGGATCGTAATTAATTAAATCTTTTTCAGAAGCAATATTAGAAATAAAATTTTTAGCTTGAGTGAGTTCTTGATGTTTTTTAAGAGCAATTTTTATGGTAGCGTGTAATTCTCTTTCTCGACAAGGTTTAAGAACATAACCATAACTATTAGTTTGTTCTGCTCGTTCTAAAGTGTTTTCATCTCTAACTGAATATTTCTTTGAATAAAATTGTAAGAATAAGCAATTTCTTCCGCTAAATTACGTAGATAATTTCCGAAATCAACCTTGGCTAAATCAGGAGATTGAAAAAGTTTTTCATGAATTAATGCCATTGAATGAATTCTTTGTTGGGTATCTTCAAACAATTGAATTGTCGAGGGTTCTTTGAGGCGTTCTATTTGTAAATCTATCAGAGTAGACATGAGCAATAAATTATTTTTTAAACGATGATTTATTTCTTTTAATAAAAGTTCCTTCTCTCGTAGCGAATTTTTGAGTTGTTTTCGGTTTTTTTGCGTTCGTCTTCGACACGTTTGCGATCGCTAATGTCAGTAATCATTCTTAAAGTACCAGAATAATTACCAAAGTTATCAAAAATAGCACTGGTAGAAATAATTACCCATAAAGAAGAATTATCTTTACGTTTAAATTTGAAATCTTGGTTTTTGTTAATTCCTTGAAGATGATATTGCAGATTATCTAAATAGTGTTGTTGCCATGATGATTCCATAAACTCTAAAATATTATGGTCAATCATTTCTTCAACGGTATAACCCAACATTAGAGCCATTTTTTGGTTAACAAAATAAGTTCGATTTTCAGTATCAAGAATCCAAATTCCTTCTTCTGCGGTTTCAATCATTTGACGATAAAGAGCTTCGCTTTCAGCTAAAGCTAATTCCATTCTTTCTCGATTCAGAATTTCATCTCTTAATTGTTGATTGATTACTTGAAATTCATTGGTTCTTTGTTCTACTCTTTTCTCTAGTTCGGTATTAAGTTGACTCAAGTCAGATTGTGCTTGCTGACGTTGCTTGATTTCTAAAGCTAAATCTTGATTTAATTTTTTCATTTGCTCATTGTTATTTTGAGCAGTTTGCCAAGCTCTAATGAAACTGGATAATACTATAGCTAGGCTCAATCCTCCAATTAAAATTATTATTGAAAGATCGAGTTGATTTTGGGGAATTGTTTGATTTTTAGGACAAATCTCTAGCTGTAAATTATCTAAAAAAGGTAAGATAATTTGTTTTTTTGATTGACTTAAACTGCAATAATTTTTAGAACTATTTTGAGAAGATAACAATATTTGCTGATTATAAATAAGATTAAATTGGTAAACATTTGAAATATCAGACAAGGTGTCAAAAATTGGCTGAAATTTCAAAACAGCAATCAAAAAACCTTCAAATTTATCTGGGATAATTAAAGGAATATAAATTAAGAAAAGATTTTCTTCTGCTAAACTATCGCTCTTGAAAATAACTCTAACGATTGGTTGATGAAACTGAAAATCCTTTGCTTGAGGTGACCACTTTTCAAGAAGAGAAGTAAAATTTGGTTGATTGGTAGAATTTTTAACTGAGGTTTCCCAAAGAATTTGACCTTTTTTAGAAATCAAACCAATCTTTTGATAAATATTTAGTTGGTTAACAGCAAAATTAGCTTCCATTTGCCAAATTTTCTGCTCAACCTCGTGGTGTTTATGCCAATGTGCTGCTAAATTTTGTAAATAAAATACTTTCTCATTAATTCGCTCTGATAATTCTAGTTCAACACTTTCTGCAACTAAGTCTATCTGGCTTTTGACAAAAGCTTTTTCTTGTTCTCTTAATTGGAACCAGAACAAAATTATCAGTAATCCTATGCAGATACTTGCTACTAACGGTAACTTTTGCCAAGAAAAAAGGCGATTACTAATAGTGATAGTTCTCCCTTAGATTACGGCTTTTACCACTGTAACCGCACAATCAAAAAAGATACATTGTATTCATAGGTAAAGAAATATTAAACAAAAACAAATCTTGGGACTAATGTTTGAATATTTTAATGACAAAGCAATCAAAAGCATTATTCTGGCTCAAGAAGAAGCCCGAAGTACAGGACATAATCTTGTCGGTAGCGAGCATCTATTGTTGGGAGTGATAGGGGAGGGTACATCGATCGCAGCAACTGTTTTAGCAGACAAAGGAATCAACGTCAATCAAACTAGAAAACTGATCGAACAATATACTGGTAGAGGTAGCGGTTTTAGTCCAGCTAATCTTCCTTTTACCCCCAAAGTTAAAAGTATTTTTGAACAGGCATTTGTCGAAGCACGTCAATTAGATAAGAAAAATATTACTCCAGCACATATTTTACTGGCGATCGCTAAAGACTCTGATTCTGTAGCAGCTAAAGTATTAGTTCAACAAGGAATTAAATTAAATCAACTCCGAACAGATTTACTGAAGAAATTAGCCGAACCAGAACCAGTGAGTGCAGTTAATAAAAGAGAAAATCCCTTTAATTTTGGTAATCCCAGCGCAGCTAAACCTACCTTAAAAGAATTTGGAGTCAACCTAACTCAATTAGCAAAAGAAGGAAAACTCGATCCTGTAGTGGGAAGAGAAGCAGAAATTGCCCGAACTATTCAAATTTTAGGACGTAGAACCAAAAATAATCCCGTCTTAGTAGGAGAACCAGGAGTAGGCAAAACTGCGATCGCAGAAGGATTAGCTCAACGAATTGTCGACGAAGATGTTCCTGAATTAATCAAAGACAAACAAGTAATTAGTTTGGACATGGGTTTATTACTAGCAGGAACTAAATTTCGAGGCGAATTTGAAGAACGACTCAAAGCCATTGTTGATGAAGTGCGTCAAGCAGGGAATATTATCCTGGTAATTGATGAAATCCATACCCTAGTAGGTGCGGGAGCGATGGGAGGTGCAATGGATGCTGCTAACCTGCTCAAACCAGCCTTAGCCCGAGGAGAATTCCAATGTCTTGGTAGCACTACCCTCGATGAATACCGTCAACATATCGAACGAGATGCAGCCTTAGAACGTCGTTTCCAAAAAGTAATGGTAGGAGAACCTTCCGTCGAAGATGCGATCGCAATTATCCGAGGCTTACGTAAAACCTACGAAGATTTTCACCAAGTCAAATATACAGAAAAAGCCTTAGAAGCAGCCGTCACTTTATCAGAACGTTATATTTCTGACCGTTTCTTACCCGATAAAGCAATTGACTTAATTGATGAAGCTGGCTCAAGAATTCATTTAAGACATTCTCAGCAAAGCGATCAAAGACACCAAGAAGAAGTATCTTCTGTACCAATTATCAATCCAAAATCCTTAACTCCTGTAGTAGACGAAGCAGAAATTGCTCACATTGTCGCTTCCTGGACAGGAATTCCAGTTAACAAAATCAACCAAACCGAATCAGAAGTTTTACTCAATCTCGAAGCCAATCTCCACGAACGAGTAATCGGTCAAGACGAGGCAGTTCGCGCCGTTTCTCGCGCCTTAAGAAGAGCTAGGGCTGGTTTAAGCAATCCTAATCGCCCTATTGCCAGTTTTATTTTCTCTGGTCCTACTGGTGTAGGTAAAACTGAGCTTGCCAAAGGCTTAGCAACCTATATGTTTGGTTCGGAAAATGCCATGATTAGACTAGATATGTCCGAATTCATGGAATCTCACACCGTTTCCAAATTAATTGGTTCGCCTCCTGGCTACATTGGTTATGACGAAGGTGGACAACTCACCGAAGCCATTCGCCGTCAACCATACAGTTTAGTTTTGTTTGATGAGATTGAAAAAGCCCATCCCGATGTCTTCAATCTTCTCTTACAACTCTTAGATGATGGTCGTTTGACTGATGCTCAAGGACGTGTAGTTAATTTTAACAATGCGGTCATTATTATGACCTCTAACATCGGTTCTAAAGTAATCGAAAAAGGAGGAACAGGACTTGGTTTTGCCGTAGCAGACAACCAAACAGAAGCTCAATACGAACGGATTCGTTCTTTAGTGAATGAAGAACTCAAACAATATTTCCGTCCAGAATTCCTCAACCGTCTCGATGAAATCATTGTCTTCCGTCAACTTACCAAACCTGAAGTTCAACAAATTGCAGATCTTCTCTTACAAGAAATCGCGCAAAGATTACAACAAGAACGTTCTATCGATCTAGAAGTTACTAAAGCTTTCCAAGAGAAAGTTATTGCTGAAGGATTCGATCCTAGCTACGGTGCAAGACCCTTACGTCGAGCAATTATGAGACTGTTAGAAGATAGTTTGGCAGAAGCAATTCTATCGGGACAAATTCAAGATGGTGATCAAGCTTTAGTCGCTGTCGATGACGGAGAAGTTAAGGTTTTACCCATACAGCAACAAGTTCTAGTCGAATCTCACCGTTAATATTAATTCAAGTGAAATTTTGGTTGGTGGGTGTTATCCCACCAATTTTTTTTTGGTTTAAATACAACTAGAAAGCGATCGCTCTACCTGAAAATTTAAAATGCGATCGCACTGCTTATCAACAGGGTTTGAGAGCTAAAAAGCTTATACTCTCATCCTTTTGAGTGCGTTGTCACCCCATGAGCTCAGCCACTATTCTTAAGATGCCCAAATGATTTAGTAAATTTTACATTGATTTAATCCTATAGCAGTACATAAAAAGATTCGGACATTATTGTAAATCGTAGGGGCGAACGGCGGTTCGCCCTTACAAAATTTTTGTCCTAACCTAAATACGTAGGGCTATACTAAAATAGTCGCTTTAAACTATATTTTCTCAAGGGCGTATAGAAATACACCCTTACTTTACAATCTAACTTTACTGGTAATGTATAGTCGTCGAAGGATCAGGACGCATGAACTTTGCAAGGGCGAATGGTCATTCGCAAGGGGCTGTCCCTGGAAGTTCCCTCCAGGGTTAATACGCCCCGCCCCTACGTTAAATACTTTGTCCTAACCTATAATTCGGCTGCTATAAATATTTCACCGTAAGCTAATCGTTATTTACTTCTGATTGAGGTGTGAAATCTAGCGCAACACCATTCATACAATAACGTTGACCAGTTGGACGAGGGCCATCATTAAATACGTGTCCTAAATGTCCACCACAACGACTGCAATGTACTTCCACTCTAGTCATAAATAAAGAGCGGTCAATCGAAGTTTCAATTGCCCCTTCTATAGGTGCATAAAAACTGGGCCATCCCGTACCACTATTGTATTTTGTCTCGGACGTAAATAAAGGTTGACCGCAGCCAGCACAAACATAAGTCCCTTCGTCATAATTTTTATCTAAGGGACTTGTACCTGCTCTTTCGGTGCCATGTTTACGTAATACTCGAAACTGTTCTGGAGTTAGGATTTCTTGCCATTCTTGTTCAGTTTTATTAATTTCAAATTCTTGCTTAGAAGTTGCCATAAATCCTCTTGATTATAGAAAGATTGCTAAAATTTACATATCTTCATATTAAACTTATTCAAATTCATCTTCTAGTCAAGGTGACCGATAATCTAAGTGAAGTGTATTACTGTAAACCGAACAAGATAAAATGAACTATTTAGTTGCTGTATTATCCGATCGCATTAAAGCAGAGGAGGCTTACACAGCATTAGAAAAAGCAAATCTTCCCAAAGAGCAAATTACCATTTTGGGCAAGGGTTATAAAACTGCCGATGAGTTTGGTTTCATCAATCCGATGCAACAAGCGAAAAAAAGGGCGATTTTAATGGCTTATTGGCTAGTTCCCTTTGGTTTTGCTGCTGGTTATTTATTTAATCTTATTACTGGACTAGATACTTTGGATTGGGCAGGAGAACCAGGTAATCACATCGTTGGTGGAATTTTAGGTGCTATTGGCGGGGCAATGGGTAGTATTTTTGTTGGTGGTGGCGTAGGTTTAAGTACGGGTAGTGGTGATGCTTTGCCTTATCGCAATCGTTTGGATGCAGGTAAATATTTAATAGTTGTCCAAGGTTCAGAAAGTTTAAAAAATCAAGCCACTAAAATTTTACGTCAGTTTGAACCTGAAAATCTGCAAGGTTATGAAACTGAGTAGGGGTAATTCATGAATTAACCATACTACGGGTGCTTCAGAAGCAGGGGAGAAAAGGGGAAAAATAGTTACAATCAAAAAGGTGTCAGTAAAATTTCTTACAGTAGTTTTAAATTGAGAGCAGAAGTTAGTAGAGAGCTAGCCTGCTATTTGTTGTGAATAACAATAGGTTTTATTCAACTGAATAAAAAATTAGTTTGCTCAAAATAATTAAAGGTAATTAACAGACTTCATGTTGCCAAGAGAAGAATTATTAGCAGGGGTAGAAAATAGAGAAGAAGTTGCTCGTATTATTGATAAAGCAGAGCAAGCAATCAAGACTTGGGAAGTAGTTTTGACTGATTTTCTTTCACCACCTGTATTGATTGAAACCCAAGCAATTTTTAGCAAGTTAACCGAAGTAGAAATTTTAGCTTGGGGTGGTTATCCGCAAGCAGAAAGACAAAGATTGGGTATTGCTCGTCAAGATATTCCTATAGATCAATCGCAAATTAATTTAGTTGCTTTGGATATTGCAGGTAATTTTCTGTTCGATCCTGCTACTCATCGAGATTTTTTAGGAGCAATTCTAGGTACGGGGATAGTTAGAGATAAGGTAGGAGATATCTTAGTTTTAGGAGAAAGAGGCGCACAGGTAATTGTTGTTCCTGAAATGGTCGAATTTCTCGAAACTTCTTTGACGCAAGTACGTTCGGTTCCTGTCAAAACTCAACGAATTGATTTGAGTGAACTAAAAGTTCGTCCGCCTCAGAAAAAAGAAATGACTACCGTAGAAGCATCGATGCGTTTAGATGCGATCGCATCTGCTGGTTTTGGGATGTCTCGTAGTAAAATGGCTGAGGCAATCTCTGGTGGTGATGTTCGAGTCAATTGGAAGGAAATTACTCAACCTAGTTACAGTGTCAAAGCTGGAGATTTAATTTCTGTTAGTGGCAAGGGAAGATTGGAAGTACGAGAAGTTGCCGTAACTAAAAAACAACGCTATCGAGTTAATTTAGTTCGGTTTAAATAGTTGGATGGAGTAGGAGAAGATAATAATTGAGTTACTCCATTAGCTGATATTGGTGGCGAATAGAAATAGCCTTGCACTTGATCGCAACCAAGTAGCGAAAGTTGTTGATATTGTTCTGTCGTTTCTACTCCTTCAGCAACTACATCCATGCCTAGTTTATGAGCTAAAACAATAATTACTTCAACTATTTCTTGATTGATGCCTTCTTGAGCAATGGTATTGATAAAAGAGCGATCGATTTTAAGAGTATTTAAAGGAAAACGATGCAAATAACTTAGAGAAGAGTAGCCTGTACCAAAATCATCGATACTCAGTTGAATACCAAGGTCTTTTAACTGCTTTAAATTTTGCTCATTTACCTCAGTATTACTCATAATAATACTTTCAGTAATTTCAAGTTTCAATTGAGCTTTTTCTAAACCAACTTCAGCCAAAATTTTTTCAATTTCTATCAGTAAATTTGGCTGGGAAAATTGTTTAATAGATAAATTTATACTTACATAACAAGATTGACATTGAGGAAATTCTTTTTGCCATTTTTTCATTTGCTGACAGGCTTGACGAAATACCCACCAACCTAAATCTAAAATTAGTCCTGTTTCTTCTGCAACTGGAATAAACTTAGCTGGAGCAATTACACCTTGATTAAAATGATGCCAACGGACTAAAGCTTCAAAACCAACAATTTGCTGATCGATTAAACTAATTATGGGCTGATAATAAACTTCAAATTCGTCCCTTTCTAAAGCTTGCCAAAGATAAGTTTCTAAATTCAATCTTTCTACAGTTTGAGCGTGCATTTTATGATCGAAAATTTCATAAATTGCTTTCCCCTGAGTTTTGGCTTGATAAAGAGCAATATCTGCATTCCGCAAAAAATCTTCTGCCGTTTTCCCTTCAGTAGTACTTAAAACTATACCAATACTAGTAGAAATAAATACTTGATGTTCTCGTAAATTAAATGGTTGTTTGAGAACTTGATGAACTCTTTTGGCAATTTGAATAGGGTAACTAATATCCTTAATATTAGAGAGTAAAATAGTAAATTCATCTCCTCCAAATCGGGCAATTGTATCAGTTGCTTTTAAACAACTTTGCAGACGTTTAGCCACAGCAATGAGCAATAAATCTCCAATTAAATGCCCTAAACTATCATTAATTAATTTAAATCCATCTAAATCTAAAAATAAGACTGCAAAAATTGTCTGAGAACCTTGCTTACTTCTTTTAATTTCTTGTTCTAGTTCTTCAGTAAAAGCCAGTCGATTGTATAAGCCAGTTAAATTATCATGATAAGCAATATATTCCAGTTTTGCGATCGCTTGTTTTCGTTCAGTAACATCAGTTAAAGTTCCCGATGCGCCGCCTTCTTCATTGGGTTTGGCGGATAATTCTAACCAAACAATTTTGTTGCTTTGATGTTTAAAAAGCAATTCTTGTTTAATTGTTTGTTTGTGCTTTAAAATTTCTACTAAGATTAATTTCCCTTTTTCTTGTTCTGAAGGTGACAGAAATTGGATAAAAGATAGTCCGATAGATTCTGACAAATTATAGCCTAAAGTTTCTAGCCAAGCCTGATTTAAAAAGGTAATTTTTCCTTCTTGATTGATATTGAAAACTATTTCTCGCAGACTTTCTATCAATTGACGATAACGCCGTTCTGATGCAGCTAGTTTCTCAATCAAACGGTATTGAATTTGAGTATTAATTTCATCAGGAGTTGGTTGACCTGATGTCATAAGACTACCTGCAAGCTAGATAAAAGTTCTTTGTGAGTAATAACCTCAGCATACACAGGAAAAATATTTTCGCAATAAAATTCTTGTTCAAATACAGTTCTAGCAGCAGTACAATCAGATAAAATAGAAACCTTATAACCTAATTCATGAGCAGCGCGACCTGTAGAATCAACACAAACTGATGTAATTAGACCTGCTACTATTACCTCAGTGATATTTCTTTGCTGAAGGATTAAATGTAAATCAGTATAAGCAAACGCATTAAAACCTCGTTTTCCCTTTACTTCTACAATTTTGTCAGCAAAAGGTAGTAATTCTTCGATCACTTCTACCCCTTCAGTTCCAGCTTGTAAAGCACCAATTTCTTTGATGTTTTTTAAAATACCAATGGGTTCAATTAACTCTTCATAATTAGCAGTAAAAGTAATCGGTGTAGAAACAATTAAAACGGAATCAGGTAAGTTTTGAATTAAATCAACAGTATTAGCAATTAAATTATTAAGTTTAGAAGATTCTTCAACGACTTGACGTAATATCCCATTTTTACCCAAATAATCATTTTGATATCCTACTAAAATCAAAGCTTTATTAGCCATGTTCATGCATTATATCTATTTAATTAAACTCTAAGTCTGCTTCTTATAGTTCCTTAAAATACTTGCATAATTAGTAAACTCTATTAGTTTTTACTAAATTTTTAACTTTGGCTTCAATAAAATTAAGCAAAACAACGAAATTGCACTTTAATTCCAATCCAATCACCTTTGCTCTAGACATACTCAATCTCTAGCCATTGCTAGATCAATCGATATTTTTGCTCAAAAAAGAGTGCAGTGGTAGAAATTCAGTTTTGAGAATTCTAACCAATGATTGCACTCTAAAATTTCTCCAATCTAAAATTTTGCTGCTAGACAAAGACAAAATTATCAACAGTTAAATTTGCCGAATCAAAATTAAGTAAAATAGCTAAATTGCGATCGCTCGTACCAATTAAAGTATGACTATTATCTTGAGTGATACTTAAATCCTCAAAACCAATACTTAAACCAGCTAGACCGAGGACATCTTCACCACTGGTAAAATCAGTAATAATGTTAGCAGTATCGGGAAATTGAGCCACAGCAATCCAAAACTGGTCGCTTTTTGTACCACCAGTCATTACATTATCTCCACCAGAAGTAGTAAAAAAACGATCTGCACCCTCATCTCCCACTAAGCGATCGCTTTTACCCAAAATAAAGGTATCATCCCCACTACCACCATAGGCACGATTACCGCCTTCACTGGCAAATAGATCAATTAGATCGTCACCGTCACCAGCAAAAACTAACTGATTTGTCCCTGCTACTTCAATGACATCTGCCTCGATAGTCCCGAAAATGGGTTCAAAACCCGTATCTTCCTCGCCACTAGCAACCTCTTCTGGTTCAACCCCAAAGAGAGTTTTGTACATCAGACGGTACATATCGGTGTTGTCCACAGTCGAAGACAGTTGATCGGCATTTAACCCATAAGCTTTGGAAACAATACTACCTGCAAAGTCAGGAGTACCGACAAAACTCAGACCAAAATTAAAAATATCTCCATTCGCATCGGGCGCACCAGTGACAAAAGGTGCAGTGTCATTACCCGTTTGTCCATCGAGAGGAACTTCAATGCCATCAGCCTCATCGCCAAATGCGGATAGGGTAGGCTGCTTGGGAATTGTCCCGACGGTATTGCTATCTTTGTCCACATCAACTACTTCCAACCCTCCAGCATCGCTATCAGCAGCCGTAAGAACTAAAGTATTAGGATCGACATTGTTGACGAAATTTTGTGCCACACCAATGGCTTCATCTGCCCGTAGTACCGCTTCAATTGCTCCTGTACCATTGTTATCATTGGGAAAATTATCCGAACCTTCTTCTTCCAACACCACCATGAACCCATCTTCCGCATTGCTGAATTTATCGAGGGCAAGAGTTTTTTCCAGCATTTGGGCAACTGTCGGGGGGTTGGGATTTCCTGGTTGTCCGTAAAGAATTAAATCGCCATTGGCATCAACGAATCCTTTTTCCTCCAGAGTTGCTTCGGGTTCATCATTATAAGTATCTTCGGCGGCAAAAATTCCCAGAACTTTTTCAGTATCGGCAGGAAGATTTTGTAGTTCTTCTAAAGTATAGATAACGGTGTAACCCATTGCTTCTGCTTCTGCAATCAGGTTGCGTCCATCTTCACGAACTCCTTCTTCCCCAAAACGTCCGACTGTACCTTTAGGTAAATAGTGAATTTCACCACCACCCAAAATGACATTGACTCCCGATTCCAAAACTTGGGCAGTAATTTCTGTAACATCGCTACGATTTTCTACCTCGGCTAAAAATGCCCCCGTCCCCGGTTCAGCGATAAAACCAGAATTAATCACGGCAGTAGCTTTACCTGCTGCGATTGCTTCTTCTAAGATCGACGTTCCTTCCTTACCAGAAAGAGACACTACGGGATCACCATTTTCATCCAAACCGTAGGAATCTGCTGGAACTTTGACCCCGAAAGCATGAGTAACTGCCCCCGCATTAGAAGTACCCACCAGTTGATCTTCCATGTGTCCCAAGTAGACACCAGCGTGAGTCATCTTATCCCAATTCAATCTACCATCGGGTCCTACCGAAGCAAAACGTCCTGCTGCGTAGTGGGAAGGACTCGTGCCATCGGGATGAATAAAAATAACATTCCCTGTATCTTGAGTTGGTTCAGGAGGAAGTTCGATCCCATTGGGAATACCTGTAGGTGATTCTAACTCGACCTCAAACAGGGTTTCATACATCAAGCGATAAATCCCTGTATTATCTACAGTCGCAGGTAATTGATCGGCATTTAACCCATAGGTTTTGGACACAATACTACCAGCAAAATCGGGAATTCCTGCCCAATTAACTCCAAAATTAAAGATATCTCCGTTAGCATCGGGTGCGCCAGTAATAAAAGGTGCGGTATCGCTACCAGTTTGTCCATCGTAGGGAATCTCTATTTCCAAAGGAGGTTGAATTTCTACCGTTCCAACCGTATCCCCTTCCACATCATCTACTTCTAAACCACCTCCATCACTATCGGCAGCTGTAATTAATAAGGTATCGGGATTGACGTGATCGATATAATCCTGTGCCACACCGATGGCTTCGTCTGCCCGCAAGACTGCATCAATTGTTCCTGCTGCATTATTGTTGTTACCGAAGTTGTCTGTTCCTTCTTCTTCCAAGACTACAAACATCCCGTTTTCATTGTCGCTAAAAGCATTTAAACCAAGGGTTGCTTGAAGCATTTGGGCAACTGTGGGGGGGTTGGGATTTCCTGGTTGTCCGTAGGTAATCAAATTACCATTGGCATCAACGAATCCTTCTTCTTGTAATGCGCCTTCGGGTTCATCGTTATAGGTATCTTCAGCAGCAAAAATCCCCAGGACTTTTTCTGTATCGGCAGGAAGATTTTGTAGTTCTTCTAGAGTATAAACAACGGTGTAACCCATTGCTTCCGCTTCTGCAATCAGGTTGCGTCCATCCTTACGGATACCTTCTTCCCCAAAACGTCCGACTGTACCTTTAGGTAAATAGTGAATTTCACCACCACCCAAAATGACATTGACTCCCGATTCCAAAACTTGGGCAGTAATTTCTGTAACATCGCTACGATTTTCTACCTCGGCTAAAAATGCCCCCGTCCCCGGTTCAGCGATAAAACCAGAATTAATCACGGCAGTAGCTTTACCTGCTGCGATTGCTTCTTCTAAGATCGACGTTCCTTCCTTACCAGAAAGAGACACTACGGGATCACCATTTTCATCCAAACCGTAGGAATCTGCTGGAACTTTGACCCCGAAAGCATGAGTAACTGCCCCCGCATTAGAAGTACCCACCAGTTGATCTTCCATGTGTCCCAAGTAGACACCAGCGTGAGTCATCTTATCCCAATTCAATCTACCATCGGGTCCTACCGAAGCAAAACGTCCTGCTGCGTAGTGGGAAGGACTCGTGCCATCAGGATGAATGAAAATAACGCTATTGCCTTTAGCCATAATTTCTTAACCGTTGATTTTTTAATAATGCGATGCCGAAGGTTTAGCAAAGCTTGATTAGGTTTAGCTTGCTCACAGACAGCAATACATTGTCTTAGTAAAATATTTGTATTTATAGATTAAGAAAGGGCTATTTATTGTTTAAAAATTACCGCTATTTTTCTAAGCTCTAAACAGTTAAATAATAGAGAAAAAATAAATTAAATTTAGGTTAATCTTTTAAGATAAAAACCGATCAATAAAAATAAGTAAAAATTTGCTAAAAATAGAATATAGTTAATTTCCAAGTAATCTACCAAATTCCTATTCCCTATTCCTTATTCCCTATTACTTTTTCAATTGCAAAAATTGTAATAAAATCAGCGAAAACTATAGCTTTAGTAGTTGTAATTAAGGCTCATTATTTTTATTGGCTAAATTATTCAAAGCATCACCTGTAACCCGACAAATTCTCCAATCAGGTAAAACTGTAGCTCCCATTTTTTGATAAAACGAAATTGCACTTTGATTCCAATCCAAAACACTCCACTCCAAACGTCCTAAATCTCTTGCCACAGCTAATTGTCCTAAATAACTCAACATTGCTTTAGCAATACCTTGATGACGATAGGGCGGTAAAACAAACAAATCTTCTAAATAAATGCCAGGTTTGGTTAAAAAAGTTGAGTAGTTGAGAAAAAACAAAGCAAAAGCTACAATTTTATCCTGCCACTGAGCTACAATAGCTTCGGCATAGGGACGATTGCCAAACAAATGCTCTCCCAAAGCGTCAGGATTTCCTGTAACTGAATGAGAGAGGTTTTCGTATTCTGCTAAAGCTTGAATCAGAGCAAAAATTTTCTCAACATCATCAGGATTAGCAGAGCGTATATAGTATGTCATCTGAATTTATAGATAGTTAGGTAAAATCTTAGCCATTGAGGATTTGTGATTGGTTAATTACTCATGCTATTAGCGCGATTTTTAAAAATAGGATGAAGTCACAAATAACAAACGACAAATGACTAATAACTAACTCCTAATTTAACCATCCTTTCAAACGACGAGCTACTTGGGGACGGCGTAATTTCCGCATTGCTTTACTTTGAATCTGACGCACTCTTTCCCGCGAGAGATTAAACATTCCTCCCACTTCTTCTAGAGTATAGGGTTGATTAGTTGCCAATCCATAACGTAGAGAAATTACGTCTTTTTCTCTTTCTGTCAAAACATCACTCAAGACAGTAGAAATTTCTTGGCGCATCATTGCTTCACTCATGCGCTCTTCTGGTAGTTGCAATTCACTATCTTCGAGTAAGTCTACTAACTCGGTATCTTCTGCTTTACCTACCCGATGATTGAGAGATAACGATTGACGACGTAATTCTAATAATTGACGCAATTGAGATAAAGAAACATTTAATTCTTTAGCTAATTCTTGTTCATTAGGATTACGTTGTAATTGTTGTTTAAGATTTCGTTGTGCTTTTTTAAGTTTATTGAGTTTTTCAACAATATGAATTGGTAAACGAATTGTACGCGCATCATTAGCAATTGTTCTGGTAATTGCTTGACGAATCCACCAATAAGCATAAGTAGAAAATTTATAACCTTTATTGGGATCAAATTTTTCTGTAGCTCTATTTAATCCGATTGCACCTTCTTGAATTAAATCTAAAAAAGGAACTCCGCGATTTAAATATCTTTTTGCGATCGAAACTACTAACCTTAAATTAGAGCGAATCATTTTTCTTTTAGCAACTCGACCCCGATATAATCGATTTTCTAATTGACGGATAGACTCTAATTGAAGTGCTTTTGTCCACTCTTCTTTAGTTGGTTGTCTGTTTAATTGTTCTTTTAATTGTTGTCGTATTTCTTCTGCTTGCACCATCATTTTAACGAAATTGGCTAACTCCACTTCTTCTTCTGGTTTAAGTAATGGATAACGAGCCATTTCTTTAAAAAACGCGCCAATATTATCATCTATATAACTTTTGCGATAACTAGAAGTTGGACTTTCTCCAAATTCCTCTGATTCAGCAGAAAATTCGACTTCAACTTGTTTAAAATCTGCATCTAATTGGCTAGGATCTAGGGTAGTATCAGTATTAAAATCGTATTCTGTTAATTTTGTTACGTTCATAATTTTGTTAGTAATTTTGGCTATGGCTAATTAACAGTAAAGTTAATCAAGCGAACTTGTTTTCAAAAACGGCTTTTTAATTGAGATAGTTGTTATGTTTAATTAATGGCAGATTTTTGGTAAAAGATTTTAATGGTTAAGAATACTATCTAGTTATTAGCGAAGTTTTCCCTAAAAATAAATTTTTTCTTAAGATTTTAATGGTTATTTTTATGCCTATTTAGGGTAAACCAGCCTAATCAACAAAGTACATCTTCAGCGTACCAAAAGTAACTTCTGCTTTTGTTTAGATGGTTACAAAATGATAATTAAACTGACATCTTACTTTGACGATCTTGAGATTTAAAAAAGGCTGGAATGATCAGAAAGGAACAGATTATTTTTTGTGGTTTTTATGGATACGTCAGATCAAGTTAATTTATCCAGCCATTCATTACTCAAAGAAATTAGGTTTTTTTTATGCAAAGAGTAAAAAAACTTAATAATTAATTAGGAGAAAATTGTTTTATAAATAACAAAATTTGGGATTAATTAAGCTATTAAGCACTTAAGTTACTGGTTAAGAAAAGGCAGGAAAAAGAAGGCAGCAGGCAGAAGCTTTCAAAGAATATGCAGTTGGGACAATGCACATCAGCTTACTAAGAAAAAAACAGAAAAATAATGTAGTAAGGTAAGATAATATCTTTAGTCAGGCTTGAGTGTCTTAATTTACGGTGGAAAGTAATCATTTTTTTCACTCCTTAGAGGTGGATTCTGAACCACTAAGCTATTATTCGGCACAGATGGTTGATGGAGTCGAATCGAATACTGCTTTTACATTCTCATCAACAAAAGTAGTAACGTGTGTAGCGGAAGAGACTAGGCTTTATCAGACTGAATTTAATCAACCACAATGGGTTGAAGTTTTAGTAGATTGCCCAGGTATCCAGGGTTTATATACTTATTCTTTACCATCCGATTTAATAGTCAACCCAGGCGATATTCTCAGTGTGCCTTTTGGGGCGCAAATTATTGGCGGTATTGCCATTAGACTTTGTCATACACCACCAGTAGATTTAGAATTAAGTCGCATTCGTCCAGTCGAAGATGTTATTACTTCAGGTTTTTTTCCTCAATCTTATTGGCAATTACTCCAGCAGGTAGCCCAATATTACTGTAGTGATTTGATGAGTGTAATTAGGGTGGCACTTCCTCCTGGTTTATTAGGGCGATCGCAACGAAGAATTCGTCTTAAACCCGAATCAATTCCTTCTGGTGCAGAAACCTTTTGTAGTGTAGTTGCAGGAAAGATTTTACAATTGCTACAAAATCAAGCAGAGGGAGATTACAGCGTTAACTATTTGAAAAATCAAGTCAAAGGTGCAATTAGAGGGATTAGGGAATTAGGTAAACGTGGTTGGATCGAAAGTTATCTTGAACCACCTCGACCTATTCAAGCTAAATTAAAAACGGCAGTTACACTGATTAATGATAATTTCTTGCTCGATCTGACTTCTCGCCAAGGGGAAGTTTTACAAATCCTCAAAAACAATGGCGGGGAAATTTGGCTGACAGAATTGATTCAACTATGTCGTACTACCTCAGCAACAGTTAAGAAATTAGCTCAAAAAGGCTATGTAACTTTATCAGAACGAGAAATACTGAGAAAAGAACAAGGAATTGCTCAACCACAAGACATTCCCAAGCAACTTAATCAAGCTCAAGCCAAAGCTCTAGCTAGCATCCAAAATTTAACAGGAACTGCTCAAATATTACTGCATGGGGTAACAGGTTCAGGAAAAACAGAAGTTTACTTACAAGCGATCGCGCCAATTTTAGCAGCAGGTAAATCTGCGTTAGTGTTAGTTCCTGAAATTGGTTTAACTCCCCAACTAACAGATCGTTTTCGCGCTCGTTTTGGCGAACAAGTTTGTGTTTATCACAGTGCCTTGTCTGATGGAGAACGCTATGATACTTGGCGACAAATGATTCAAGGAGAACCCCAGGTAGTTATCGGTACTCGTTCAGCAATTTTTGCACCTTTGCCCAATTTAGGTTTGATTGTACTTGATGAAGAACACGACTCCAGCTTCAAACAAACCTCTCCCATTCCCACCTATCATGCTAGAAAAGTTGCTCAACTGCGATCGCAAATAGAAGATTGTCCCTTAATTTTAGGTTCGGCGACTCCTTCCCTAGAAAGTTGGGAACAAGTAGGGGCGCATGGCGATGCGCCCTTACCAAGCGAGAAATTATTATATTTATCTCTACCAGAAAGAATTGAGGCACGCCCTTTACCATCCATAGAAATAGTTGATTTACGGGAAGAATTAAATCGGGGCAATCGTTCGATTTTTAGTAAATCCCTCCAATCAGCTTTGGTGACTATGAAAGAGCGAGGGCAACAAGGTATTTTATTTATTCCTCGAAGGGGACACAGTACCTTCGTTTCTTGTCGTAGTTGTGGTTATGTCGTTGAATGTCCCCATTGTGATGTTTCTCTTTCCTATCACTACACCCATGAAGGTGCAACTCCCCTACTACGCTGTCACTATTGTAATTATGTTGCCCTGCAACCCAAACAATGCCCTGAATGCGAGTCTCCCTATCTCAAATTTTTTGGTAGTGGTACTCAAAAAGTTACTCAGGAATTAAATAAACTTTTTCCCGATTTTAAATGTATCCGTTTTGATAGCGATACCACCAGAACCAAAGGCTCGCACCGTCAGCTTTTAGCCCGTTTTGCTGCGGGAGAAGCAGATATTTTAGTTGGTACGCAAATGCTGACTAAGGGGTTAGATGTGGCAGGAGTAACCATTGTCGGAGTAGTTGCTGCGGATGGTTTATTGCATCGTTCAGATTATCGGGCTGGAGAAAGAGCTTTTCAAACCTTAACTCAAGTAGCAGGAAGGGCTGGCAGAGGAGAAGAAGCAGGTAGAGTTATTATTCAAACTTATTCACCCGAACATCCCGTAATTCAAGCAGTTCAATCTCATGATTATGTTAGTTTTAGTAATACTGAATTGCAACAAAGAGCAGAATTAAATTATCCTCCTTATGGCAATTTAATTTTAATTAAATTCAGTGGAATTGAAGAAAGGGAAGTACAACAAACCGCAGAAATTATAGCCGAGCGATGTATTAATTTATTCAGTTCTCAAACTCAGATTTTAGGTCCTGCACCTGCTAGTATTATGAGGGTCGCCCGTCGTTATCGTTGGCAAATTTTAATCAAGTTTACTTCTGACGAAAAAGAAAATTTACCAGATTTAAATCAATTACGTTCTCGTTGTCCTCAATCGGTCAGCATGGTTATTGATGTTGATCCGATGAATATTGATTAATAATTAATCAATGATTTTTTTATTTAAGATTACTTTTAAAATAAAGTTGAGGGATTTGCCTTGTTTTAATAAATATAAATTTCATATATAGCACTACGGAAAAATATTAGGACATTATGTTTTTGCCTGTTTACTGTTCCCTATTCCCTTTAATCCAATATTTTCTGCCCTAATCGAAAAGCGTACTGCTATAGAATATAAAAAAATGCTACGATTTAAAAACTCAAATTCCAGATTATATTTATCAAATTAATTTTTGACTTATTACTTATTATTTATTACTTAAAAAATCAATTTATTTGCAGAAAATATTTAACTAATTAATATTAATTAACGGCTAACAGCTAATAGCCGAGAACTAAAAATGATCCGAACCGTAGCAAACATTTAGATATTTCATATGACTTGTTGTTGTAATGCCAATAATTCTTGAATACCTTTTTCTGCTAAATCCAACATCTGATTCATTTGTGGGCGAGAAAAACTGCTTGATTCTGCTGTACCTTGTACTTCAATTAAATCTAAGTTACCATTCATCACCACATTAAAATCTACATCAGCAGCTACATCTTCGGGATAGTCTAAATCTAAAAAAGCTTCTCCTTCAATTAAACCAACTGAAACCGCAGCTACAGGAGATATCATGGGAGATGATTGAAGTTCTCCTTGTTGCAATAACTTATTGATTGCTTGGGTTAAAGCTACATAACCCCCAGTAATGGAAGCGGTACGAGTTCCTGCATCAGCTTGCAAAACATCTGCATCAATTGTAATAGTTCTTTCCCCAAGTGCCTTAAGATTAATCGCAGCGCGTAAACTTCTACCAATGAGTCTTTGTATTTCTTGAGTACGTCCAGACAATTTTAGCCATTCTCGCTGTTGACGTGGTACAGTTGCACTAGGAAGCATCCTATATTCGGCAGTTAACCATCCTTGTCCACTATCGATTAGAAATCTGGGTACTCCTGGTTGAATACTAGCCGTACAAAGAACCTTAGTATTACCCCAGTTCGTTAAAACAGAAGCAGCAGGAGAAGAAGTAAAATCACATTGGAACACAAGAGAACGCATTTGATTTGATTTTCGTCCGTCTGGGCGTTGCCAAGACATAATTTACCTCCAACAAGTCTGCCAATCTCTCAGTTTAGCTTATTAGCTGAGTTCTAAAACGGTTTTTTTTGCGCTCGCCAGACAACCAAGACAAAAATTAATTTTTAAAATTACCTATAGAGATAAACATTAATTGCTACTACCATGTTAGGAACTTTTCAACAAAGTCACTTACGAATTGAACTTGAAGCTAGCGAAGAAAAGATTCGTGATAGTCTAACTCAAACCGGTCAATTAAGTAAGTGGATGTGGCCACAAAGATTTTCTTCGGGTTTACCAGAGCAACTCAAAGAAGGCTTAATTTATACAAGTTGGATTGGTTTAATTGAAATTGAACATCAGGTACAAGTAGCTAACAGTAATTGTTTACGTCTGTTATTGAGTAAAGGAATTGATGGTTACCACGAATGGTATTGGGGGGAAGGCTGGGTACAATCTCGTTTAGAAGGTATTTCTTTATTACCTCTTAGTGTTGGTCAAACCTGTAGTTTAATTAGACTACGCCAATTTTTAGCCTCAGAAACTAATTAACTGCACTGCTGATTTAAAGTATGAAACCGACATTAATTCTAGCTTGTAGCTGTTAGCTTGGCGCGAATTTCCAAACAGCAGACCAATACCTCATCCCATTTATCATGCATTAACAAGAGACTTGGTAGGGAACGGTAGAACGATAGCGAAACCCAACCAAATCTGATTAATGTTGGGTTTTGTGCCTCAAACGCCACTTACTATCTATTTTTGATAATTGGTATCAGATAGTATTTTCATACCTTAATTCAGCAATCTTACCTATTAGTCGGTAAGTTTAAAACTCATTCGGAAGATAGACGCTCTATCACTTTCACCGATGGTTTTAAGGCTGGTAGCTTTCGCCTGATTGGAGCTTTCGATCTGAACTATTATCAACCCGAACAAATTAAGCGAGTTCGAGTTGTCCGTAGAGCAGATGGGTATTACGCTTAATTCTGTATTGCCATTGCCCGACTTGAAGAAGTTCAACCTACCGAGCAGGTAATGGCTCTTGATATTGGGTTGATGCACTTCTACACTGACAATCGAGGTAACAAAGTTGAAAATCCTCGCCATCTGAGAAAGTCGGAAAAAGCTCTTAAACGTCTGTAAAGACGAGTAAGTCGAAAGGTAAAAGGTTCGAATAAACGCAGAAAAGCGATTAATAAGCTGGGAAAAAAACACCTCAAAGTCTCGCGCCAGCGTAAAGATTTTGCCGTGAAGTTGGCAAGATGCGTAGTCAAATCTAACGATTTGGTGGTGTTTGAGAAGTTGGTGGTGCGTAACATGGTCAAAAATCATCGCCTTGCCAAAAGCATCAGTGATGCTGCCTGGAGACAATTCTTTGAATGGTTGGAGTACTACGGACAGGTATTTGGCAAAATTTTCATTGCCGTTCCTCCTCAATACAGCAGCCAAGAATGTAGCTCTTGCCATCGAATTGTTAAGAAGTCCTTGTCCGAGAGAACCCACGCTTGTGAGTGTGGCTGCATCCTCGATAGGGATGAAAACGCAGCACGAATCCTTTTGGCAAAAGGATTGGAATTTTTGAGTAGGGGGGGACACTCCCGAATTAAAGACACTGCGTTGGGCGGGTTCCCCGACTTGAAGCAAGTGTCTGGTACGCCCAAGGACATTTAAACCTCTGTTCGATAAGTGAAAGCTTGTTGGATAAGTTTGGTGGTTGAGTTGGGAGGATGTCAGTGAACAAATCTGGGAAGAAAAACAAGGTAAAGTGACTAATGAATTTAGTTAAACATCCGAGCAAATCAGTATGGCAGAAGAATTTACTTTAGGAGGACAAAGAGCCTGGTTTCATGACCGTGGTTTTTGGGGTGGTTTTTTTCACACCTATAATCAGTTTCAGGTAGGAGGAGAAAAAGATCAACCTCGCAAGATTCATATTTTTTTGCCCAGAGATTACGAAGTTAGTCAAGAACGCTATCCGGTAATGTACATCAATGATGGAGATACAGCTTTTTTTCCAGGGGGAACATATTACAAAACTTGGGATCTAGCTACCATTCTCACCAGAATGTATTTAGTTAATCGAATTCGTAAGATTATTGTGGTAGCTGTTTGCCCAGTTAATCGCGATTATGAATATACTCATGCCCCTGTTTGGGATCGAGAATGGGGTGGACTCCATGATTATGCTCATTATCTGACTTTTGCTGTCAAAGGATTTATTGATAATCATTACCGAACTACTTCTGAGCGAGAACATAATTTAGTTTTAGGTGCTTCTCATGGTGGTTTGGCAGCTTTTTATATTGCTACTCAATACCCAGAACAATTTGGTTGTGTGGCAGCCTTGTCTCCTTCTTTTTGGGTCGGATTAGATTCATTGACTGATATTAGTTTATTTAATGATTCAGCAACTTTTTTTGGTTCTTTAGAATTTTCTGCTTTACTATTTGCTGCTGCTCCTGCTTTGCAAAATCGAGAGCGACGCTTAAAAATTTACTTAGATTGGGGTTTAGTTCGAGAAGGAGGTTTTCATAATAAATTTATTGAAGAACGGGCTACCGCTAGAGGTAGAGAAATGCGCGAGCTTTTAATTAAAAATTTTGACTATCAAGAAAACAAAAACCTATTTGTCGTAGAAGATGCTATGGGTCAGCATAGCGAAGAATCTTGGTCTGGTCGAATGGACAATATCCTCAAAATCTTCTTTAGTAACTGAAAAAACGGGACTGGCCGGATTTGAACCGGCGACCTAGCGCTTCAGATTGGTGTGAGTTTCCCCACTCTCTGGACTATCTCTTCACCTTAGACATTTTGCCTTTAGGTGGTGGCCGTTATGTTGTAGGCGTTGAGCAATTAATGGAAATTTTCCTGTTTGATACCTACAACTAGTCTCTGCACCTTCACTACCAGGAATAATAGAGCTTGGCTCAAGATTACCTTATCCTTACTCGACTTAGGTTTCCTTGAATTTGACCACATTCATCCATGAAGTTTCCCTCATGATGCCCGATAATTCAGGAGGCGCTTGCTCTATCCTACTGAGCCACAGCCCCTTATTTGTAATTTAATTAAATCATAACTACCATCAAATTTAAAACCTAAGTTAGTCTTGGTGATGGCTGTTGCCAAAACACATCAAACGCATCTAAATTATATAAATTATTGATAAGAAACTTTACCTAATTACTAAATATTGCAACACGGATTAATATCAGGGTCTAGTAAAGGACTAAAATTATCTTCGATTTGATATCAAAAATTAAAGCTATACAGGAGAAATCAATTTGTTTTATTCAACTTTACTAGCAGCAGCATACGTACCCTCTACAGTAGCTTGGAATCCTAAAGTAGCTATTGTAATGATTGTTTGTAATATTATTGCGATCGCTATTGGTAAATTTACAATTCAACAACCTAATTCAGGTCCTAGTTTACCTTCTCCTGAATTATTTGGTGGTCTAGGAGTACCAGCTTTACTCGCTACCACTAGCTTCGGTCATGTTTTGGGTGCAGGAGTCATCCTTGGACTAGCTAATGCAGGTGCGCTCTAGATTAACCATAGCAATTGCCCAATTTCTAACAAGTTTATCGTTTTAATCTGCTCAAGGGCGAGTTTACCCTCGCCCCGATTTTTTTTGTTACTCAATAAGTTAATAATGTGGATAGTCTACAAACAAGTTGGTTTATTTACTCATTATCTAGATTCTTCAGGTAGCTTTCAACCTGTTTTAGAAAAGGCAAGAAAATTTCCTTCGGAACAAATGGCTGAAATTATGGCAAAACAACGTGGGGCATTGGTTCGGAAAGTCAACTAAATAATTTAATTTATGTTGATGGTTGATTGTTAATTGTTAATTATTAATTGTTAATGGTTGATTGCGATTTTTGATTAATAACTGATAATTTTCATGAATCATTACTAATTGCTATATTGCAAGCTTGCCTATTGCCTTCCCAAATTATTTTATGTTTAATAAAATGAAATTATTTATCAATCTGAGACACCCTAAAGCATTTATTGAGGTACAATTTTGTCTTTGCTAAAATCTAGCTGGTTATTAGTTTTATTTTTAGTAACCTCAAATTTATTTATACCAACTTGGGCAAAAGAAACAGAAACATTAGTTCAAAATCATCCAGAAAATCTTTGTCCTCAAGATATATCTTTAGCTATAGAAAAAATTATTAATCGTCCACAATTTTCGCACGCCCAGTGGGGTATTCTAATCCAAACTGCTTCTGGACAAACTCTTTATAATCATAATGCTAAAAAATATTTTGTTCCTGCTTCTAATGTCAAACTTCTAACTACCGCAGCAGTTTTACGAGAATTAGGCTCTGATTTCCGCATCGAAACACCGATATATATTACTGGTAAATCACCCAATTTAAATTCTTTAAGGTTGGTAGGAAGAGGAGATCCAACGCTAACGGTTGATATTTTAAATCAAATAGTAAATCAGTGGCGCAAGCAAGGGATTAAAAGTATTAAAAACTTAGTTGTTGATAATAGTTATTTTGAAGAATCTAGTCTTAACTATACTTGGGAATGGTCGGATCTTTATAATTATTATGGCACTGGGGTAAATAGTTTAATTTTAAATCAGAATCAATTTACTTTAAATTTAATACCACAGCAATTAAACCAACCAGTAAAATTAACCTGGTCTGATTGGATTGCTTATCGACAATGGCGCATAGAAAATTATGCTATTACAGCAACAAAAGATACTCCTTATAAAATTCAACTTGAAGGAGTTTTAGGTCAACCTGTCTTAAGAATTTCGGGAAAACTTGCTATTGATTCTCCACCAGATGTATGGGATTTGGCAGTAATCGATCCTGCTAATTATTTTTTAGAATCTTTTCGTTTAGTATTATTTAATCAAGGAATTACTATTAATCAAGGAACTGTTTTAACTCAACCAAGACAACCTCAACTAGAAACAAAATTTGCTACCATTTATTCTCCGCCACTCCAAGAAATATTAATAGAAATAAATCAAGCAAGTAATAATCTTTTTGCTGAAGCAATTCTAAAAATTATGGGTAAGACACTTAATAAAGATTCGTATATAGATGCTATTCAAGCCAGCTTAACTCAATTAGGCGTTGACCCTCAAAGTTATCTTTTAGTCGATAGTTCTGGATTATCTCGTCATAATTTGGTTACACCTGAAGCTTTAGTGCAAACTTTACATTTAATGATGAAAACATCAGAAGCAAATGTATATCGTTCTTCTTTAGCGGTTGCTGGTGTAAATGGAACTTTAGCAAACCGTTTTCAAAATACTTCTGTGCAAAATAATTTTCAAGGAAAAACTGGTACTCTTTCAGGAATTGCTGCTTTATCTGGTTATTTAGAAGTTAAAGATTATCAACTATTGATTATTAGTATTATTGTCAATAATTCTAATCTTGCTAATTCTACTTTACGTCAAGCGATCGATAAGATTGTTCTTCTTTTGGCAAAGTTAAATTATTGTTAGATGAGGATTGGTAAGAGGTTAAAGGGGCAAGAAAAAAGGAATTTAATTGTGTAATTAATTTTTCCTAACTACTTATATCAGTAATAGTAATTTCTACTACTACTATATGTTTCCAGGTTAAACATATTTATTAAGCTGTCAGAAAGTACTTGATTCGAGTTTTTAGGTAGGGATAAAGTAGGTCTTATTGAGCGAATATTGTAACGAGCAAGTCTTGTTCAATGGTAAAAAGCCCGACTTTTAGTAAACTGATCAAAACGGAGAGGGAGGGATTCGAACCCTCGAACGAGTCACCCCGTTACAGCATTTCCAGTGCTGCGCCTTCGACCACTCGGCCACCTCTCCAGGTGTCGCGATTTACCATTATACATGGCAACGTAAGTTTTTCAAACTACTAATAAATTCTTTTTTGTTGATAGACTACTCATGGCAGAGTTAAAGATAGACAAAGTCGAAGCAGAAGAAGGGTTGTAGGAAAAACTTGCTGAACTGCCTTAACTTTAAAAATCTTTGTTGTTACACAACGGAGTATCTTGAACTCAACGCTAAATTTCAACAATTATAATCAAACTTAAAATTAACTGATGAAATCTCATAAAATTACCGTACACTATCGTCAACAAGGAAAAATCTATACTGTAGAAGTTCCTGAAGACCAATATATTTTACAGACTGCGGAAAAACAGGGTGTAGAATTACCTTTTTCTTGTCGTAATGGTGCTTGTACAAGTTGCGCTGTCAGAATTATATCTGGAGAAATCGACCAACCTGAAGCAATGGGATTATCGCCTAAATTAAAACAACAAGGCTATGCTTTATTGTGTGTGAGTTATCCTCGTTCAGATTTAGTCGTAGAAACCCAAGATGAGGATGAAGTGTACGAACTTCAATTTGGGCGTTATTTTGGTAAAGGAAAAGTTCGAGTTGGTTTACCTTTAGATGAAGACTAAACAAGTTGTAATCTGATGCTTTTCACCTACCTGCAAAGAAGAGATAAGTCTAGAATGAATTTTCTTAGACAAATCTGTCTAATTTGTTGTTGCTGTTTCTGGTTATTGGGTTGTCAAAATTCTGATTTACCACCAACTATTACTGCGAAAGTGAAACGGGTGGTAAGCGGACAAACCATTGAAGTATGGTTAACTCAAGCAGACCATTCTAGCTCAAAAGAAACGGTCAGAATCATTGGCATTAATGCCCCAGATTTACAGCAATCTCCTTGGGGAAAAGCAGCCCAACAGAAACTAGAACAATTAATGAGTCCAAAAGTTTCTACAATTCGATTGCAGCTTGAAAAACAAGACCGCTTTAATCGGTATTTAGCTCATGTTTGGCATGATGATACTTTAATTAGTGAACAATTAGTTAAAGAAGGATATGTTTTAGCTGATACTAATTATCCCCATCAATATAGTCAGCGTCTTTGGTACGCGCAAGAATATGCTCGTTTAATGGGTTATGGGATTTGGAATCCTCAACAACCGATGCGAGAATCTCCCGATCAATTTCGTTCTCAAAAAAGTAAATCATGAGCCAAAATTCTGTTTCACAATTACAAATCTTTTTAGATATCGCTACCGAAGCAGTTATGGCTGCTGGAGTTGTTTTACAAAATTATTGGGGTAAGTTAGAGGAGATTGAAGAAAAAGGTAAACCTGGAGATTTGGTTACCGAAGCTGATAAACAAGCAGAGAAAGCAGTTCTTGAAGTTTTAAAGCGTCATGTTCCTGAACATAGCATTTTGGCAGAAGAATCAGGAAAACTGGGTGCAATGGAAAGTGAATATCTTTGGGTGATCGATCCGTTGGATGGTACAACTAATTATGCTCATGGTTATCCTGTGTCCGCTGTTTCGGTTGGGTTAATGATTAATGGTATTCCCCAAGTAGGAGCGGTTTATAATCCTTTCCGTAATGAATTATTTCGGGCTGCTAAAGGTTTGGGTGCGAGTTGTAATCGTCGTCCGATTCGGGTTTCTCAAACTAAAGAATTAAGTAAAAGTCTCTTGGTAACTGGGTTTGCTTATGATCGCAGAGAAACGACGGATAATAATTATGCTGAGTTTTGTTATCTAACTCATCTAACTCAAGGAGTGCGTCGTAGTGGTTCGGCTTCTTTAGATTTAACTGATGTGGCTTGTGGCAGATTAGATGGTTATTGGGAAAGAGGACTTAGTCCTTGGGATATTACGGCGGGAATTGTGATCGTTCAAGAGGCTGGCGGAAAAATCACTGCTTATGATGATAGTGAAATTCAAGTTAATTCTGGGCGAATTTTGGCTACTAATGGTCAGATTCACCAAAGTTTGAGTCAAGCTCTTTTAGAAACTCCTTCTTTGGCGAGTTGGCAAGCTAATTAAATAGCTCTGAGCTAAAAAAAGCGATCGCATAAAAATTAATTGATTCAGAATAGCGATCGCTATAAGTGTAAAGTCATTAAGATTGAGTTGGTTAATTTCCGCTCATTTTCGCTTTTGTTTTAATCATTCCTTTGATATATATATGAAATTAAATGTTTGCTACGGTTAAGAATTATTTTTTAGCTATACGCTATACGCTGTTGGTTAAACTTTTAAACAAAATCCAACTATTTGTAGCATTCTTTTTTCTATTTCATGTTATACCCAAAAGAAACGGATTTGCTGAAAAAGTCTAAATTAAAAGCGATCGCCCTTTTTAATTGAAGCGATCGCATTATAATTAACGACGAAAAGTTTTTAACCGACAGTACCTTCTAACTTCAAACTTAATAACTTATCTGCTTCGGCTGCAAATTCCATTGGTAACTCATTTAAAACATCTTTACAGAAGCCACTAACTAACATGGAAACTGCATCTTCTTCAGAGATACCACGTTGAGCAAAGTAAAATAGTTGTTCTTCGCCAATTTTTGTGGTAGAAGCTTCGTGTTCGACTCTGCCACTATTATTATCGACTTGGATATAAGGAAAAGTATTCGCTTCGGCGTTATCTCCAATTAACATCGAGTCGCATTGAGAATAGTTTCTCGCACCGTCTGCTTTTGGGCCAATTTTGACTAAACCGCGATAACTACCTTTTGATTCTCCAGCCGAAATACCTTTAGAAATGATTGTACTGCGGGTATTTTTGCCGATATGAATCATTTTTGTCCCTGTATCTGCCTGTTGCTTGTTATTAGTCAGGGCGATGGAATAAAACTCTCCTACTGAATTATCACCAACTAAAACACAACTAGGATACTTCCAAGTGATAGCTGAACCCGTTTCTACTTGAGTCCAAGAAATTTTAGAATTAACTCCCTTACACAAACCGCGCTTGGTAACAAAGTTATAGATACCGCCTTTACCTTGTTCGTCGCCAGCAAACCAGTTTTGGACAGTAGAGTATTTAATCTCGGCATTATCTAAAGCAACTAATTCTACTACCGCAGCATGAAGTTGGTTACTGTCGTACATTGGTGCGGTACAACCTTCCAGATAACTAACCGAAGCACCTTCTTCTGCCACAATTAAAGTCCTTTCAAACTGTCCTGTTTCACCGTTATTAATACGGAAATAAGTAGATAATTCCATCGGGCATTTCACACCCTTAGGAATAAATACAAAGGAACCATCACTAAATACTGCCGAATTAAGAGCAGCAAAATAATTGTCTGCTACAGGAACAACACTACCTAAATACTTTCGTACTAATTCAGGATGTTCTTGTAAAGCTTCAGAAATCGAACAGAAAATAACTCCTTCTTCAGCTAACTTGTCTTTAAAAGTAGTAGCGATGGAAACACTATCAAAAATAGCATCTACGGCGACATTGCTCAGTCTTTTTTGTTCTGAGAGAGGAAGACCAAGTTTTTCAAAGGTTTCGAGTAAAGCTGGATCGACTTCGTCGAGACTATTGAGTTTGGCTTTCTGTTGTTTAGGCGCAGAGTAGTAAATAATATTTTGATAATCAATGGGAGGATAACCTACATGAGCCCAAGTTGGTTCAGTCATCTTTAGCCACTGATGATACGCTTTGAGGCGAAACTCCAACATAAATTCTGGCTCATTTTTTTTGGCTGAAATCAAGCGGATAATATCTTCATTAAGTCCGCGTGGAATTGTATCAGCCTCGATCTCAGTGATAAAGCCGTATTTATAAGGTTGATTGACTAGGTTTTTGACTTGGGAACTCATAGCAGTGTTCTCGTGCAGATGGATGTTAAGTTTTTTTTGGCAAGGATTAGCGGATCGGTTGAATTCAATGCTCTGTATTCACAATTGCTACTAACCTTAACTATATTTAAACAATAAATTTGTTGTTTAAGTCTATTGTAGGTTACATTAACAACAAAGATGTTGTCAAAGTCGCCAAAATTTTTTTTTATTTTTCTGTTTTATTTTTTTCTTTAACAAAACCATCTAGAGAATAAGACGATGACGACCACAGGGATACCGTCTACTAAGCAGAGTATTCTGCAACATTTACTCAAACAAGGTCAAGCCTCAGCACAACAGCTAGCCCAGGCTTTGAAGATTAGTCCGCAAGCAACTCGCCGTCACCTCAACGAATTAGAAGTTGAGGGTTTAATCGAATACGAATCAGTCCAAACTGGGATGGGAAGACCACAACATTTTTATCAACTAAGTCAACAAGGGCGATCGCTTTTTCCCCATCGTTACGGAGAGTTTGCTGTTTCTTTTTTAGATACTTTAGCGGAAACTGTAGGCAAAGAACAGGTTAGTAAGGTTCTGGAAAAACAATGGCAAAGAAAAGCTGCTGAATATCGCGATCACATTGGGCAGGGTTCTTTACATCAAAGAGTGGCTTCTCTGGTTGAATTACGTCAACAAGAAGGTTACATGGCAGAGTTACACATGATTCAAGGAGATAAACAGCAATTTATTTTGGTTGAACACAATTGTGCTATTTCTGAAGTAGCTGAATCTTATCCTAGTATTTGCGGTCACGAATTAGAAATGTTTGGTGCAGTCTTGCCAGATTGTACTGTAGAACGAACTCACTGGATTAATAATGGTGAGCATCGTTGTGGGTATCTCATTAAAGCTAAATAATAATAAAATTTGATACTCACGGTTTTATAAATTGCAAGGTAGGATGTCAGAAACAAAACAGATTGTAGTAATTGGTGCTGGTTGGGCTGGTTTAGGCGCAGCTTATCACTTAGCTAAACAAAATTATCAGGTTACACTCTTAGAAGCAGCACCTTATCCTGGTGGTTTAGTCGCAGGTTGGAAAACCCCAGGAGGTAGATCTGTTGAAGCGGGAATTCATGGTTTTTGGTATCCCTACAACAATATTTTTAGTCTGGTTAAAGAACTAGAAATCGAGCCTTTTACACCTTTTACTCGTTCTTCTCAATATTCTCCTGCTGGTTTAGAAGTAGAGTCACCGATTTTTCAAGCACAACCCCGTTTACCCGCACCCCTGGGAACTTTCTTATATACACAGTTTAAACGTTTACCTTTAAGCGATCGCTTGTCTGCCCTTCCTTTACTTTACGCTGTGATTGATTTTGATAATTCAGATGAGGCATGGCGACGTTATGACAAGGTAACTGCCAGAGAATTATTTAAGCAATTTGGCGTTTCAGAAAGATTATACCAAGAGTCTTTTGAACCGATGCTACTGGTAGGTTTATTTGCCCCTGGTGAACAATGTTCGGCAGCAGCAACTTTAGGAATGCTTTACTATTTCATTTTGGCTCATCAACCTGATTTTGATGTGGTTTGGTGTCGAGGAACAGTTGGGGAAAAGATTTTTAAACCTTGGATACAAAGGATTGAACAAGCAGGCGGTAAGGTTTTAACGAATAAAAGAGTAAGCGATCTAGTTCTGGATGAAAAGGGAAACGCTAAAGGAGTTGTCTGCGGTAAAGATTTTTTTGCAGCCGACGCAGTCATTTCTTCGGTTAGTGTGAGTGGAATCAAGAAAATAGTTGATAGTAGTACCACACTCAATAGTTATGACCAATTCCGAAATTTAGCTAACCTAAAAGGTATCGATGTCTTGGCAACACGTCTTTGGTTTGATCGCAAGATTAATATTCCCCTGCCTTCTAACGCTTGCTTCGGTTTCGATCCGACGACAGGCTGGACATTTTTCGATCTCAATGCTTTACAAGACGAATACAGAGATGAACCTGGTAGTGTAATTGAAGCTGATTTTTATCATGCTAATCAACTCTTACCAATGAGTGATGAGCAAATTGTTGCTAAAGTACAACGAGACTTAACTACTTGTATTCCTGATTTTGGTCAAGCTAAGGTAATCGATCGCAGTATTGTTAGAGTTAAAGAAGGTGTAACTCACTTTTTCCCTGGTAGCTATCAGTATTTACTTTCGGCTCAAACCAGTATTCCTAACTTATTTATGAGTGGCGATTGGATTGTAACTCGTCATGGTTCTTGGTCGCAAGAAAAAGCTTATGTTACGGGTTTAGAAGCAGCTAATCTTGTCATTGAACAATTTGGCATCGGAACAAAAGCCAATATTATTCCTGTCGAACCCGATGAACCCCACATTCAATTTGCTAGAACCATTAATCGCACTTTTAGAGATTGGGGGAAATTTCTACCCGATTTTTGGTTGTCGTAATCTTGCAGCAGTTTCCAATTAAGTAGGGGCTTTCCCTGGAAAGCCCCTACTAATAACGGCTCATCTCAATTAAGCGATCGCTCTACAACGTCTCATTCAGAGAAAAACTTATTTAAAATTTTGTAGATGTCTTTTCTCTCGCCTTCTTTTCTAATGCCAGCACCAACAATGACAACTATTATTTTTTCTCGATCTACTCGATACACTATACGATAGCGTTGTCCTAAAGCTCTAATACTACGATAGCCTTTCAATACTCCTGACAAAGCTTTACCTTGTTTGTCTGGTTCAAAGGTTAATTGTTCAATCCGTTGGCGTAATCCTTGTTGTTCTCGTTTATCTTGTACTTGGCTTAATAATTCTAATGCGAAAGGCGTAATTTCTATCTGATATTCCATTACCAGCCTAATTTGTTCTTAGCTTCTTCCCAACTTACGGTTTTTCCTTCTCGATCCTGTTGTATTCCTGCTGCTAGTTGGGAACTAAATTCTTTATCTCCCAAAATCTCTAAAGTTTCTAGTAATGATTCCATTTGTTCGTAACTCATAGTAACCATGACAGGTTTTCCGTGTTTGGTGATAATGATCGGTTCATCGGTTAGTTCGTCTGGTAAACTTAATAGTTGTTTTCTTGCTTCGGTAATAGTCAGATATTTAGCCATTAACCAAATAATGTACATTTAACTGTACATTTAATCTAGCACGATTTAGAGTATAAATGCTTTAATTACCTAAAGATCGGTTAGAGAAATACATGATTGGATGGGTAATAGTTTCTATTGATTAATGGACAGATTTCTCATCAATTGGAACACGAGGAGCAAAAAAGATAAACTAAAAAATCCTAGTCTTAATGCACTGTAAATACAGTTATGAAAACTGTTACTGTAAACTATCCCATTGTCGAAACCTTTCATTCTGTACAAGGAGAAGGTGCTTGGACGGGAGTAAATGCTTTTTTTATTCGTTTAGGAGGTTGTGATGTTGGTTGTCCTTGGTGCGATACCAAACAATCCTGGTATGCAAAACGTCATCCCCAGCGCCCAGTTCAAAATTTAGCTGAAGAAGTCCAAATAGCCAATCCTGCGATCGCGGTTATTACTGGTGGTGAACCATTAATGCACGATCTCAAACCCCTAACGACAGCTATTAAAGGTTTAGGCATCAGAGTTCATCTGGAAACTTCTGGCGCACATCCTTTCAGTGGGGATTTTGATTGGGTAACTTTCTCACCCAAACAATTTAAACTTCCTCACCCTAGTATTTATCCCCAAGTAAGTGAACTTAAAGTAGTAATAGCCAAATCAGAAGACTTGATCTGGGCAGAACAACAAGCCAGTTTAGTATCTCTCGACACTTTAAAATATTTACAACCAGAATGGAATACACCTGAGAGTAAAGATTTAATCTTTGAATATGTACTAAAAAATCCTCAATGGCGTATTAGTTTGCAAACTCACAAATTATTAGAAGTTCGATGACCAAAGCAGTTGTGTTACTTTCTGGAGGTTTAGATTCTGCTACGACAGCAGCCATAGCTATTAATGAAGGATACGAAGCGATCGCCCTTTCTTTTAGATATGGGCAACGTCACGCCAAAGAATTGTCAGCAGCCAAGCAAATTGTTAAAGCTTTAAAGATCAAAGAGCATTTTATTGTTGATATCAATTTATCTCAGTGGGGTGGTTCATCATTAACAGACCTTTCGATTGATTTACCTCAAACTGGAGTACAACCCGATCTTATTCCTTCTACCTATGTACCAGGCAGAAATACAGTTTTTATCGCGATCGCTCTTTCGCTAGCAGAAGCCAAAGGTGCAACAACAATTTATCTAGGTATCAATGCGGTAGATTATTCTGGTTACCCTGATTGTCGTCCCGAATATTTAGCAGCCTATCAAAACTTAGCCAATCTTTCTTCTAAAATTGGTGTAGAAGGCAATGCACCCCAACTAGTTGCCCCTCTCGTCCACGATTCTAAAGTCGATATCGTTCGTCGTGCCTTAAAGTTAGGAGTTCCTATCGAACTTACTTGGTCTTGTTATCAAGGAGGAGAGCAACCCTGTGGTTTATGCGATTCTTGTCGGATACGCGATCGCGCTTTAATTGAAGCTGGTAGACCCGATCTAGCTCGTAATACCAATTTGATTTAATTTTGAATGAAAAAAAGTAATAGGTTAAAAACTGATCCCTGTGATCCCTCGACATTTCAGAGCTTTGCTTTAGAACATGCGAGGTAGCTTATTTTTCCAAATTTATTGCCAATTATTCTGATAATTAAGTAACCTTAGCAAGCAAATTATTAAGTATTTATTGCTAATAATTATGATTAAATCAAAAAATAAAAGGAAATATTGGGGCTTATCCTTTAATAAATGTTTATTTTAAGCCAAAAAACTTTTTAAACCTATTAATCTTTTAATTTACTTGCTCTCATTCAAAATTATGATTGATTAGCCAAATTTTGATCTATTGAGAAAAAATTGCAAAAAATTGTATGATAGATAACCAAATCTTATTCACTTTAGACAGAGTTAAATAGATGAACAAATTTTCTCGACGGATGTTTTTGGGGGCAGGTGCAGCAGTCGCCTTTAGTCAAGTAATTAGAGTTAAATCAGGTACTACTCAAACCAACTCAGTCAATATCTACTCTTCTCGGCACTACAACACCGACGCTCAACTATACGAAGGTTTTACTCAGCAGACAGGAATTAAAGTAAACCTGATTGAAGGCAAAGATGACGAATTAATTGAAAGAATTACCAGCGAAGGACAAAACAGTCCAGCAGATATTCTGATTACAGTTGATGCTGGTCGTCTCTGGCGAGCAGAACAAGCGGGTATTTTTGCGCCTGTAACCTCTCAAACTTTAACCTCTAAAATTCCTGCTAGTTTACGTCATCCCAATAATCTTTGGTTTGGTTTTTCCAAACGAGCGCGGGTGATTATGTATAACAAAGATAGAGTAGATCCTGCTCAACTATCTACCTATGAAGATTTAGCCAATCCTAAATGGAAAGGAAAACTGCTAATTCGTTCTTCTAGCAATATTTATAATCAATCTCTAGTTGCATCGATGATTAATGCTGACGGCGAACAGCAAACCGAACAGTGGTGTAGAGGAATCGTAGCTAATATGGCTCGACCACCCCAAGGTGGAGATACAGACCAAATAGAAGCAATAGCAGCAGGTTTGGGAGATATTGCCGTAGCCAATACTTATTATCTTGCTCGATTGGGTAAAGACAGCAACCGTAAATCCCAAGCTATTTTTGAAAAAGTAGGTGTATTTTTCCCCAATCAAAGCGATCGCGGAACTCATGTTAATATAAGCGGTGGCGGTTTAGCAAAATATGCACCAAATAAAGACAATGGAGTCAAATTTTTAGAATATCTCGTCAGTCCTACTGCCCAAGAGTTTTTTGCTCAAGGAAATAATGAATATCCTGTAGTAGCAGGAACTACCATTGATCCAATCGTTTCTGGTTTTGGAGATTTTAAAGCAGATACGACTAATGTAGCGGTTTACGGTCAGAATAACGCTTTAGCTGTCCAAATTATGGATCGTGCTGGCTGGAAATAATAATCTCAGCTAACAATAATAAGTTTGGCAAGCAAAATTTGTTTTTAAAGTTCTCAATTAATTTTTGATAGTCTGACAAAAGTTCTGGGAATTATAAAATTGAGGACACAGGTTCGAGCCAAACTCAAAACCGTGATCTGTTCGTGCAGTTTGCCTAATTTAACCTGATAACCAATTTTATGCCCAGAAAACCAGACGAATATTCTATTCATATTTTTCTAACTAACGGACACAAAGAAGAAGTTCGCTTTAGTACTGTAGAAGAGTTTCAAAGATGGTACAGTACCGAACTTGTTCCTAAATCTGATTCGCAAGATTTTATTAACGTTCCTATTAAAAATATTCAAGGAGAATATATGGTGGTACGCCCAAGCAGTATAGTTGCTATTCGAGTTGAGCCAGTCTTTTTAGGCAGTGTAGAGCGATTTTAAAGGAATTATAACTGTTCTAGATAGGTTAATAAATCTGCCATTTCTTGAGAACTGGGCTGGAATTTTGGCATAGGCGGAGTTTTTCCACTAATTACCTGATCGATTAAATCTATTTTAGATTTTCGCTTAGGAACATTTTTGAGACTAGGACCGACAATTCCATCACCTTGGATTCCATGACAGCCGGCACAATTAATTTGAAAAATAGCATATCCTTGTGCTACATCTCCCTTGAGAGATAAAACTTCGATGATGTAAGGATCGGAAATCCGATGCCAATAGATACCCAGAATAGTAATCAATCCGATTAATACTACTAGCAAAGCGGGAATCATGATTCGCTTAATTAAAATTTGTGGTTGAAGTAACTGGTTATCCACTGATTTTTGATAAAAATATTTACTTATAATTTTGTTTCAATTCATAAAATAGCTTAAGATTTGACAGCCAGACTAGACAAATCATAAAAAATCTTTAGCAAAGTCTTCTCACAGTTGAGGCTAGAACTAAAGCCAGTAGTCCAGTAGGATATATTCAGACACATAATTTTTTATCTCAAGGAGAGATTGCTGTGATTGAACCTTTACTACTAGGGATTGTTCTAGGTCTGATTACCATTACTTTAGCTGGCTTATTTTTTGCTGCATATATGCAGTACAAACGAGGCAATCAACTAGGAATCGATTAATTTTTACAAGAAAAGATTTTTTCTTCGGCGTTGCCCATCAGCAAGTATGAAACCGAGAGTAATACGGTTCGTAGCTATTAGTTTTTAGCTATTACCCCTTAGCTCTTAAGAACTTATAATCATTCCCATTAATTTTTTTTTTCATACCCACCCACCATAAGTCAACGCCGTTTCTTCTCTACGATAATAGTGTGGGCATTTCGCTCACGCCATTATTTTTTTTATTCTTCAAACTTACTGGATTAAGCCTCAGTTTGCAATTGTTCGAGAAAATTGAGGTCTAATTGTATTTCTCCTCTAGCAAAAATTTCAGCTTGACGGGTTTGGTTAGCCGTATAAATGAGGTTAATCTTTAAATAATTAGCTGGTTGATAGGGTAGATGTTGCGCCCATTCAATGGCAGTAATTCCTAGAGGGACTTCAATGCCTTCCCAATAAGTTTCTGGATAAATAGCAGCAACTTCAGTAGGTTGTAAACGATATAAATCTAAATGGTATAGCGGTAAACGACCTTCGTGGTATTCATTAATTAAAGTAAAAGTAGGGCTGACAATGAGAGTTTCAATACTTAAGCCTTTGCCAATTCCTTGAATGAGAGTAGTTTTTCCAGCCCCAATTTCTCCCTGCAATAAAATCGTAGTTCCTGCTGGTAAAAATTGACCTAACAAAATCCCTAAATGTTGAGTTTTTTGAGAGTTAGGCAGATTGATGATCATCAACAATTTTATCTAAAGTTTTCTTCACAAATATAGCGTTTTTTATTTTAATAGAGTAATAAAATATTTTCTTAAATAATTTAAGCTAAATTAATCAAGTTGGCTTGGTCTTGTAATAATTTACTTAGGGATAATTCAAGTATTTTTATAAGCAACAATAAACTCTAGTCAATTAAGCTAATAAATTGTCCCAATAATCCTTAAAAGTTTATCTAAATTTCATATTATATTGCTCTAAAATTACACCAACTTAATATTCAATTGATATTATTAAAAGTAAGCCAAGTAATTGTAGTTGGGATAACAAAATAAATCAGGTTTGAGTTGTATCTAAAAACTAGGATAACCAAGACCTACTAATTATTTTAAATAAATTCGACAGTCTTATAGTTATAACTAAACTTTCGTCTTTATTTTGTTTATCCCTTTACCTCTCAAATTTTCTCACAATTTTTTGCGTAATTGATATTTTGGGTTGCCATTTGCCAGTATACCAACGGAGCAAGACTTTAGCTAAACGATTGGAATTATGACGGACATAGCCAGTTTCTTCATCTTCATCCATTACATTGGCTAAGACAATCCGACGACCTAAATTACCAACATCTTCTCGATCTACAAATACGGGATGAGAATTTTCTAGGGCATATTTTTGCAATGATTTAGGTGAGGGTGGTTTTTTATGTACTAAAACCGCATCAAATAATTTTTGATTTGAAATGCGATCAATGGCACGAATATGATCGGCAACAGTATAACCTTCGGTTTCTCCTGGCTGAGTCATAATGTTACAAACATAAATCCGAGGTACATTAGCTTCTGCGATCGCTTGACAAATTTCAGGAACTAATAGATTGGGGATAATACTGGTATAAAGACTACCAGGACCAATAATAATATAGTCAGCTTCACGAATTGCTTTAATTGCTGCGGGTACAGCAGGAGGATTCGCAGGAATACAGCCAATATTAACTATTTTTCCGCCAGCTTGAGGAATATTAGATTCTCCTTCAATAATTCTACCGTCTTCAAATTCTGCCCATAACCGAACATCACTTAAAGTAGCAGGCAACACTTTACCTCTGATAGCTAAAACTTGAGAACTAGCTGCTACTGCTTGCTCTAAATCTCCTGTAATTTCGCTCATTGCCGTCAGAAAGAGATTACCAAAGCTATGACCAATTAAACCATCTCCAGCCCGAAAACGATATTGAAATAATTCGGTGAGAAGTTTTTCTTCGTCGGCTAAAGCTGCTAGACAATTACGTAAATCTCCTGGAGGCAACACCCCAATTTCTCGCCTGAGTCTGCCTGAAGAACCACCATCATCAGCTACAGTTACGATCGCAGTAATATTACTACTATACTGTTTCAAGCCTCTCAATAAAGTAGAAAGACCAGTTCCACCACCAATTGTTACTATTTTAGGTCCCCGATTTAAACGGCGACGATTAAGAAGCATATCTACTAATACTTCTTCTTGATCTACCTTCAGAACTTCGGTAATTGAACCAACCGTACGAGACTGTCCCCAAAAAACTAAAAACAATCCTGCTCCTATAGCGAGCGGTCCAGAGATGTAGTTCGGTAAAATGGTTGTGATAGTTTCTAGTAAACCCGAAACAAACTCTAACAAACGATAAATTGGAGTGAGTTTGACCCAGATTGCTACACCTAAAACTGCTATTGCTAAGCCACTAGCACTAATTAACAGCCAACGTTTAATAAATAATCCTGGTGATAGCCATTTAAACCATTGGTTAACTACAGGAGTAGTTTTTTTGTGCCGAGAAGAGAGTTTATGCATTGATACCTGAACCAAGCTTAATGCTGACCAGTCGGAAAAGAATTACCATAAACATAAACCATCTTGGCTAAAACGACAGTAAAGAGGATTAATAATTAGAAATTCAGAATTTCTGGAAAAATATTACGAACATTTTAGACTCATGATACTGAGTGTCAAATTTATTTTGATTGAACTACTCCAGTTGAACCAAAACCTCCATTTCCTCTCAAAGAAATACTTAATTGTTCTACGGTTTCTATTTTTATATGAATAATTGGAGCAATCACCATTTGTGCTATTTTCATGCCTTGAAAAACATGAAAAGGATTTTTGCCATGATTAATTAAAATAATCCCGATTTCTCCTCGGTAACCTGCATCTATTGTTCCTGGAGTGTTTAAAACAGTAACAGAATGTTTGAGTGCCAGTCCGCTTCTAGGACGTATTTGGGCTTCAGTACCAAAGGGTAATTCTATAGCAATACCAGTATTAATAAGTTTAGTTTCTCCAGGTAAAATTATTTGGTCTTCAATTGAAAATAAATCTAGTCCTGAATCATCTGGATGGCTATATTGAGGAATAATTGCTTGTTCATTTAATTTTAATATTTTAAGTCTCATAGGCAAAAAAAATTAAGATTTATAATATTTTTATTTAATATTGCGATCACAGTGGTTTTTAGATATATTGTTGACTGTCAATTGTTCTAACTTACTTTTTAACCCAAAAAAATTACTCATAAATAAAAATAAACCTTTTTGCTTTATAATTCAAATTAAAAATAAAAAAATCCTTCTTAATAAAAATTATAAATACATGATTGATGAAGGATATATTAAATATCAATGTACTTTAATTAAACGCTTCTCAATTTCTTTAGCAGAAATTACAGAATTAAATCGCTGGCGTAATAAATTATATCAATTAGGATTAATCGGTCAGTATGATAATGGAATTGGTTTTGGTAATTTGAGCATTCGCGATCCTCAACCCAAAAACTATAATTCATTAATTATTTCTGGGACACAAACAGGTAATCTTCCTAATCTTAATCCAGAACATTATACTAAAGTTATTAAATTTGATTGGGAAAAAAACTCAGTTACTTGTATTGGTTTAATTCAAGCCTCTTCTGAAACTTTAACTCATGCTGCTATTTATGTAGCTAATCAAGATATTAATGCAGTAATTCACGTTCATCATCGTCAACTTTGGCAACAACTAATTAATCAAGTACCTACTACCGATCAAAACTGTGCTTTTGGTACACCAGAAATGGCACGAGAAATTATGAGATTGTGTCAGCAAGACTTAACAAAAAAACAAAAAATTATTATTATGAGTGGTCATGAAGAGGGGATTATTACGTTTGGTAGAAATTTAGATGAAGCTGGCAAAGTGTTACTCAATTTTTACAATCAACTACAAATTAATTAAAACTTTTGTGCTAAAATTCTGATGCTATTACTCAGTCGTTCTATGCTTCTTTAAAATCATGGAGAAGTAGAAGAAAAATCGACCCAAATAGTAAACCGCCAAATTATCTAAACTAAAGGTTATCCAAGATTCAAGAAATTGCGTTCCGTTGAGTACAAAACTACAATTATCGTTGCTCCTGTAGCTTTTCTTGGCATCGAGATGGGCTAGGTAGTGCCAATATATTATCAAAGTATCTGGGAGAAATCCCAGTAGTCGGGCGTATGGCAAGCCCCGTTGGCGTGAGATGGAATCCTCATATCAAATGTAGCTCAACCGATTAATTAGAGGACACGACTGGCGAACCAAGTTCGCCAGCGTGAGATGTCCGTTCGGTTGGAGAATTCGCCAAATTCATTGGTGCGGAGTTGTCAATACTACAATCAACACTTAATTTTAGTAGTCACAATAAAGACATAGTATATCAAAGTTTGTTCTTTAATTTCTGTGCCTGGTTAACATCTAAACTTTGTGGCTTTAACTACAATCTTATTTCAAATATTCGGCTTAATTGTTTTGGAGAGATAACATTATCATTCAGGCTTAATCTATTTTTTCCAACTAAATCAACCAAAAGTTGTTTAGATAATTTTTCTCATACCTTTGGTGGTTTTATCGCTCATCTAGGGAATGTTAAAAGTAAAGAATCCTGATTCTCCAGAAGTCGAATTAGCTGATTAGGAAAATCATTTGATTTGTTGTTTTAATCCTGAGTTAAAAGCGTGTTATGTCGTATAATTTTGAAATCGTTGGAATTACACCTATTTTAACCTTTTTTAACTATCAACAAGAAGTAGAAGTTAGCCCAAAAAGAAGTAAAACCTATTTAGGTAGTTATCAATGTACTCTCGATTCTTTTATTGAATCTACTAAAATAATTCCCAAGAAACCTGAATGGGATTGGGATGAAGTGATTGAAACTATGGTCAATTTTTGGCTAAAGCACGAAGACATTATTCGTCATTGGAAACTTGAATTTGATCGTTGCGAACAAAATAATTTACTTGTAGCTAGAGTAGCTAATTTGAATTGTTTACGAGCAGAATTGGAACAAATTTTTGGAAATTAAGAATCAATTTTGATGTTGTTCGTAACGCTACGCGAAATCCACAAGTTAAACTTGTACGTTCTTAGGAGGCTTTTTTTGGCGTTTGTTTCCAAAGTCGATTAGCCCTATAAGGCAATATTCCCCTCACCTTACTGGTTACAAGAACTAATTGATAGTCTGATTGTTGATTTCAATTAGTAACTTTATTTCTGGTTCTATATACTAGAAAATGTTGACAAGAATTATCTCCTAATTCACTATTTATTATTCACGTTTTTGATCAACCAATAACTTATAGAAAGACTTAGAATCGCTACTCCTAAAGCTACTAAGTCTCTACCATTATATTTTTGAAGATCGAAGATAATAATTTTTCGTGCTACCGCAATTAAAGAGGTAACAATAACCAATTCTACTTGGACTATATGCTTTTTAAGATAAGCAGTAATATTTTCTAATAGCTCCAAGGCAATTAAAATATTTAAAAATAATCCAAATAATTCAATCAAACTTTTATTATAGAATCCTAAAGGATCCTTCCAAATATCTTTAGCAAGGAAAAAAATTAAATCAAATAAAGCTACAAAAACGACTACTAGTAAGGCGATGGAAAGTACTTTAGAAATAAAATTTTCCGACCAATGAATTAATTTGAGAAAACTCTCATCTTTTTTCAGCTGTGCCACTAGGTTAAAAATTTTTTTTCCTTGTCTCATCATATTTAGTAATACTCGAACCTACATTTTTATTAGTTGCTGTTTAGAGAAAAGATTAGGTATAAATGTAAAATTGCGAGAATTGGTTACTACAGAAGGGTAATCAGTTTAAATCAGGAGACATTTACTAATAACTACTTAGAAGCTGAAAACTCCTTACTGCCTAACTTTCGCAGAGTTGTTGACCAACTCAGGAAGATTATACTGCTGATTCAAAATCTCAACGGCTTACTTCCTAATTGTGCTGTAATACAATCTCTTCTCTGAACTATAGTAATATGTATATAGAAACAATAGAATATTAATTCAAAAAAAAATAGACTAAATCCTATGCTTGAATTTTACAGTTATTTTGAGTCGATAGATTGGGAGCTTTCTCAGTAGTACTTCGTGATTTTACAAATATTTAGTATCAAATGAAACAATTAGCGACTTGCTAATCACTAAAACAAAGGAGATCTTAATTTTGATTCAGGCAACCTTACATCAGTTAAAAGTATTTGAAACAGTTGCTCGACATGGTAGCTTTACTCGCGCTGCTGAAGAGCTATTTATCACTCAACCTACTGTTTCTAGTCAAGTAAAACAACTAACTAAAGCAGTTGGTTTACCTTTGTTTGAACAAATTGGGAAAAGTCTTTATTTAACTGATGCAGGCAAAGAATTATTAGCAACCTGTCAAGATATTTTTGAAAGGTTAGATAACTTTGAAATGAAAATAGCCGATTTGAAAGGTACTAAACAAGGACAATTAAGGTTGGCAGTAATTACAACTGCTAAATATTTTGTACCGCGATTATTGGGTTCTTTCTGCCAGCATTATCCAGGAATTGATGTCACTCTTAAAGTAACTAATCACCAAGAAATTCAAAGACGGATGTTAGAAAATGAGGATGATCTTTATATAGTTAGTAATCCTCCCGAAGACATCGATCTGCATAACAAAAAATTTTTAGATAATCCTCTAGTCGTAGTAGCCAAAGCCGATCATCCTTTAGCTAACCAACACAATATTCCTATTAGTGCCTTAAACAACCAACCTTTTATTATGCGGGAAAAAGGTTCTGGTACTAGAGCAGCGGTATTAAATTTATTTGCTAAATATAAAGTTTCAGTTAATGTCAAATTAGAACTAGGTAGTAATGAAGCAATTAAACAAGCGATCGCTGGTGGTTTCGGTATTTCAGTTTTGTCTGAACATTGTCTGATCTCCCAAGGAATCAGTGGAGAATTAACAGTTCTCGATGTAGAGCATTTCCCAATTGAACGTCACTGGTATGTATCTTATATAGCAGGGAAAAAGCTATCTGTGATCGCTCAAACTTTTCTGGATTATTTACTCGAAGAAAGTCCTAAAATTTCTTTTCCTTCCTCTAGTATTTTGGCTCAACTAGCCAAATAACTTAATCTGAAAATTTTTCATGGAATAAATAAATAAATTTTTTTGTCAATTCCTGTGGAAAACTTGGTTGAATCTGTGGAAAAGTCAATTTTTTTGGGGAAAAAGATTGGCGATGAACTATCAATTTATAGTTATTGATTTCCAATCCCAAAGCTAATTTGATTCGATTGATAATTAGGTGGCTCGACGTGAATTAGTACTCTTACAGGTTTGAAACTTTCTTCCAATCTAGTTTCTACTTTTTCAGTGATTTTGTGAGCAGTTTCTACATCAGGCGCATCGACAATTAGATGCATCTCGATAAAAACTTGTCTTCCCAATAATCCACGAGAAGCAATATCATGACAATTAAGTACCCCAGGTACTTCCATAACAATACGATGAATTGCCTCAGGCGCGATCGCAATTTCATCGACTAGCCAAGGTAAGTTATCTTTTAAAACTGTCCAACCGCTATAAAAAACCAAAATTGCCACAGGAAAAGCCAAAATTATATCTAACCATTGTAATTGAGGTAAATTGAAAGTCTGAGCTTGAGAAACTCCTATCAAACCAGCCAATACTAAAATAGTGACCCAAATATCACTCATTGTATGTTTAGCGTCAGCAATTAAGATGGGACTGCCAATCCTTTTCCCTACATTGCGTTCATAAACAGCAACAAAAATATTGACCCCCAAAACTATTAGTAATAGGCATAATTCAGCAATTGAGATTTGAATGGGAGTAATACCTGTAAAAATTCTCTCTATTGAGCTTGTAAGAATTTCAAAACAAGCAATACCCAAAAAAGCAGCAATTCCTAAAGCTCCAATTGCCTCAAACTTTTGATGTCCGTAAGGATGTTCTCTGTCTGGGATAGGAGAAGAAAAACGATTTGTTACTAGACCTAAAACATTATTAATACTATCAGTGACGCTATGTAAAGCATCTGCTTGTAAACTAAGAGAACCCGTAGCAAAACCGACTACTGCTTTTAACCCCATTACAAACAAATTAAGTAACAAAGTAATCCAAAGAACTTGGCGAATCTTGGCACGATGGTCGGACATAACAATAGTAAAATAAGACAAATTAATACTTTAACTTTAAATCGTAAAATAAAAATTTTGTCAGCCTTGATCAGTTAATAGTTTAAGTTCGCTTGAGTAAAAATAAATATGTTAACTTATTGAGATTTTTTTTTAAATATTGTCTTGGTTTAGCTGATTCTCTGATAAATTTTGACCGTGACACAATGAAATTTTCTAGCATTAACACCAATTATTAAAATCTATTACAATGACACGATTAACACTAAATTTAATTCAAGGTTCGATCAGCTTTAGTTTTAATGAAGAAGCAGCTAAAAACTTACAACAAGAGATTACTATTTTAATGCAGAGTCTCAAAGCAGTTGCCTCTCATGCTGCTGCTAGTGGCGGTGGTAAACCCAAGCCTCAACCTCCAATGGAATATCGCTACACTGGAGAAATATTTTTAGAAGTGTTTTGTAATCCTAATATTTATCCTAGTCCCTTTGCTGCTAAAGTCTTGTTAACGATTCGTGATGATCGCATCCGCCTCACCAGTGAAGCTGAATTGACTCAATTAATTGAAGATGTCAATCTTTATTTAGAACAAGTAGGATAGATAAAATATTTTTGACTAGCTCTCTAGATTTCCTATCGATCTAAATTATTATGAACAACAACAATCTTTTTCAATTCGTGCAACAAGGCTTCCACGTAGCTGTAGGAGCAGCAACAGATTTATGTGAAACTTTTGCCGATCCTCAAAAACGCACTGAAACTCTTTCTAATCTACAAACAGAATTGAGTGAAAAAACAGGCGAATGGGCTAAAAAAGGTCAAATTACTGAGCAAGAAGCTAGAAAAAACCTAGAAAATTTTCTCAATCAAGGGGGTTGGCGACATATAGCCACAACTTCTCAACCAAGTACTGAAACTGTATCTAACCCTACTCCCACTGATAATAACGTCCAATCCGAATTAGAGGAACTTACTGAACAAATTATTGCTCTGAGAAATGAATTAGAACAGTTACGTAAATCAGAAGAGCCAAAATAAATAAAATAATAATTAAATAAATAATAATTGAATAATTGGCGTTGCTGATTTGAGGTATGAAGCCGAGAGTAATTCTCTTATAGCTGTTAGCTATTAGCTATTAGTTTCTAGTGAATTAAAAAAAAGTAGACCAATACGATCAGATTTTATTTTTCATACCCTGCCTTTCGCAATGCCTAATAATTTAGTAAATTTGCTTTTCTTTTTCAAAAAACTATTTATTTAATCGTTATCCCATCTTTCTGTACTTAATAGATCACTAATGCGATCGCGTAAAAGATAGTCACATCTTTCCAATTCGCATTCTATCCCAAGCCATTCGCGAGCAGGTAAATACTGGCAAAGAGCGTAGAGAGGTTGGTTTTTTTGGATGATTCCTCTCTCTACCAGTTGCCTTACTTCATCTTTAATCGTTTCAATCGAATAGCGAAACGGTGAAGGCGAAGTCGTCAAGGTTGCATTAATACTCATAAGGGTTAAACCTACTAATCAAACACCCTAGTATTAAATAATAAGGCAAAAGGGATACCAATAAAATTTACCTTTTTCAGTATTATAAGTTACTTTTTGTCGCAATTTTGTAAATAAACAATAATATTTTTATGTTTTTTTTAAAATTATTCCTGCCAAACAAAAAAACCTGGATATCCAGGCTCTCTACGATCATTTTTATGTTTTGTTATTGTTATGGTTATTTTATAAAATTAATTTCCAAAGCTTAATCTTCTTTTGCTTAAAGCTCAATCATTATCCCAGTCTTCGTAAGCGATCAATTCACCGATAGGATCTCTCAAAAGATAATCACATTTTTCTAATTCGCACTCAACACAAACCCATTCGCGTGCAGGAATATATTGACAAAGTACGTAAATAGGTTGTTGACGACTGATAATCCCTTGTTCCACTAACTGACGTGCCTCGTCTTTAATCATGTCGAGTGAGTAGTTAATAGAAGGGGATGGAGATAAGGTTGCAAGGCTCATGAATTGTCACCGGAATAATCTAAGATTGGAAATTTAAAGCTCTTATCTATAACTATAGAACAAAAATCAGAATAATAACCAGAAATTTCGCTGTATCAAGCACTACAAATCTAAAAAAATATCAAAATTTTGGTAAAAATAAGGATAATTTATAACTTAATCTCTATATCCAAATATTTGGTGTATCTTTTCACTACAAATTACACAACTTAAGTACTTGTGTATTATATATATCTTCTTAAAAAGAGGCTGATAATCTTATAAAAAACTTTAAGTGATTATCTACACTTGAGATTACTCATCAAAAACCAAAATTAGATTGATTATTTAAACTGGAAGTTTCCGTAGCAGATAAGCCAAATAGAACTTTTAACGCCATTCCTTGAGCCAAATTCATCTGTCCATAGCTAAATATCCAGGGTAACTCGGTAGTTAATTGAGCCACAAACCAATCTTTTACATAAGGACTACCATAAATTACTAATCCTTCAATTTGTCCAGATCGCAATAGTTGTTGATAAAATTCTTGAGCTACTTTGGTTAAACCTGCTGTACCGCGAAAGGGATTACCGCGAATAAAAACTTGTAGTAAAGTGCTTTGGGAATCTGATTGAGCAGAACATAAACTGTTTTGATCTACTATTTGCCTTTGATAGCCAAATTTCTGGGGTATTGCTACTGCTGGAGTTTGAATATCAAGAAAAGGACAATTGAGAAGATCATCAACTACAATGAGATTGCGTAAATTTTCCCCTGTTTGAGGTTTTAAGGGTAAATTACCCGCCATTTGTAGAGAATCCCGTAGAATTGAATTAACAGTTATAGTTGCTTCTGGTTGTGCAAGTTGGTTGAGATTGGGGGAATCGGGTAAAAGTTTTTGTTTAGCTTGCCAAATCCGTTGTAACGCTTGATGAATCAGGGATTCGCTTAATTTACCCGATCGCACTGCCTGATAAATTGCTTCAATTGCTACTTCGGGATCCCTAGGCATTAATAAAATATCTACACCTGCTGCTACTGCCATCACGGCTATTTCTGCTGGAGAGGCATATTTGGTTATTCCTCCCATAATTAAAGCATCAGTAACAATTAAACCCTCAAATCCTAGTTCTTGTCTTAGTTTACCTGTGAGAATGGTTTTAGAAAGGGTGGCAAGATAATCACGATCCCAAGCAGGGATCATTAGATGAGCCGTCATGATACTATCTACTTCAGACGCGATCGCACTTTGAAAAGGTGGTAATTCAACTTGATTTAATCGCGAGTTGGGGTGAGGGATTGTAGGTAAATCAAGATGAGAGTCGGTAGCAGTATCACCATGGCCAGGAAAATGTTTAGCAGTAGTTAAAATCGGATGGGTTTTTGCTCCTTCAATAAAAGCGGAAGTTAAACTACTAACAATTTGGGGATTTTCACCAAAAGCACGAATATTAATTACAGGATTATCAGGGTTATTATTAACATCTACGACTGGTGCAAGCAACCAATTAATACCAATTGCCAAAGCTTCCTGTGCCGTAATCTTACCCATAGCAACGGCATAGTTTTGAGCCAGAGATAAATCCTTAGCAGCAATTTCTCCCAAAGCCATTGGCGGGGGAAACCAAGTCGCACCTGCAAATCTTTGTCCTACTCCTTCTTCTATATCTGCTGCGATCAATAAAGGAATTTTTGCCCAGGCTTGTAATTTTTGTGTTTTCAAAGATAATTCGGCTGCGCTACCACCTAATAAAATTACCCCACCCAAAGATAATTCCTCGAACCATTGTTTTAACTTAGGTGTAGAAACTTCCCAGGCAGGATAACGAATTTGGTGATCGAACAAATAGCCAGAGGCGCGGACTACCACCATTTGTCCGATTTGTTGTTTAAGAGAAAGCTCTTGCCAATCGGGGATCAATTGAGACACGATAATTTAATTAATGTCCTCTTCCAGATCGTCTGTAATTGAATTTGATGGCTCACGATCGCTACTAATTTGATTGATTAGGTTCAAAATGCGATCGCCTCTTTCTAAGGAATGATCTTCAAGAAAGATAACTTCAGGAGTTCGACGTAGCCGAATTCGATGACCTAACTCTTTTCTCACAAAAGCAGTCGAAGATTTTAATCCTTCCATTGTTTCAGCTTTTGCTTCTTCAGTACCATAGATACTAACAAAGATTTTGGCGTGTTGTAGATCGCCAGAAACATCAACATCAGTAATGCTAACCATTCCTGCACCAACACGGTCATCTTTAATCCCATTCAGTAACATTTGGCTAACTTCTCGTTTGATTAAAGAAGAAATGCGAGAAACGCGACGGTTATTAGCCATAATTTTCGCCCCCTAAGTTTTCCAACCATGGACTTTAACTCAGTTTTCCATTTTAGTAGCAAAAAGCAGAAACTATACATGAGAATAACCGAGTAAATAGCCATACTTTTTTAGTTTAAACTGGATTTAAGCCGAGCATTGCCCGTAGAGTAAAATAAAAGAAGGCAAATGTTCCTACTGCCAAGCCCATCAGTGCAGTGGCTGTGAGCGGATTTTTGAGTAAGGGTCTAAATCGCTCTAAAAAAGCCAGGAAAATTCCCAAAATTAAACCAAGTATAAAGCGAGGATAGCGCGCAATATTTTCAAAAAAATCTTTCATTGTTGTAATTAAAATTTAGGTTGGTTTAAAGTTTTATTGTATGATAAATCCCCACTAAAAAAACTTAACTAAACAATCGCTTCATCTGTGCGTATCCGTGTGTATCTGTGGACATTTTTTATAATTTTAAAATTACTTATCTCAGTTGCTACAACAACAGAATTTAGCCAGCCCAATCAAAATTAATGTCAGAAAAAACTAAAGATTTATAATCAAAGCTTCATCTAATTGTTTCTGCTTTTCCTAAAGGAGAAAAACGAATCTCTATTCTTCTTCTTTTTGCGTCTGCTTGACGATTAGTAGTTGCAAAATCTCCTGAAGGTAAAAGTAATTGAGCAGCAGAATAAGCCCGAAATTGTACTCCTTGTAAACGTCCTTGTTTTTGTAATTCTTGTAATTCTTTGACTACTTCTAAGGCTCGCATTAAACCTAAATCTACATTAGAACCTGGATTTAAACTATTAATTGGTTTTTCACCATTAGCTACCGCTTCTAATTGTTGGTCTAAATTACTAGGACTATTAACATTAATTTGCCCATCAGTATGACCAATAATTTCTACTACATAGAGATTTCTTTGTTGACTAATTTCCTCAATTTTATTCGCTAGATCATTAACAATATAATATTTTAAACCTTCGGGTAATTCTGCACTACCAGAAGCAAATTGATATTCTCCAGAGTCTTGAATTACTACTACTGGAGGAGCGGACTTTAAACGCTGCACTTCTAAAGCTAGCAAATCTGCTCTGCGATCGCTTTGTTGTAGACGTTGTGATAATTCTGATGAACCTCTACTTAATTGTCTAATTTCATCAAGACTTTCTCCTAATTCATTTTCTAAGGATGCTATTCTTTTGTTTAAAACTCTAACTTGTCTTTCACTTTCACTGAGATTTAATTCTGTTTCTTCGGCTGTATATTTCAAAAACAATGATTTAAATAAAGCTAGCAATAAAAACAAACTAATAATCATAAAAGCATTAGCCATTAAATCAGTAAAAGATGGCCAAACATTGAGATCATCAGTCGCTTCATAATTGGGACGAATTTTTTTTCTAGCCATAGCAGATTTTTTTTATGCTGATAAATTTCTTTTAGAGGATGTCTAAAAAGGCAGGAGACAGAAAAGTTATAACCTTATTACCTATTACCTATGACTTCCTGATATCGGAAGGGAATTAGGAGATGGTGTTGACCTAATTTTAGTTTCGCTTTCAACTAAGCAGAGTCGGATTATCGAAGTAAAGCATACTAAATTAGTAATATTACGTGTGATGGTCGAGTCACAAAAGTTTATTTAGACATGATGGTAAGAAAGTAGTTAAAGTTTCTTTGATACTACTTGGATGTATATTGGCAAGATGTTATATCAAATCAGTCATCAAACAACTTATACTTACAGTCAAACAGTTTCTTTAAATCCTCACCTAATCAGACTTCGTCCCCGTTGTAATAATTGGCAAAAGCTTCATAATTTTTCTTTATTAGTTAATCCCCAACCTCAAAGCATTTCTGAGTTGATCGATTTGGATGGCAATGATTTTAGTAAGCTTTGGTTTGATACACCTACTAATCAGTTAAGCTTGCAAATACTAGCTAAAGTGGAAACTTGGCAAACTAATCCTTTTAACTATTTACTTGAAACTTGGGCAACCACCTTACCCTTTGATTATCCTAGTTCTCTGTTGATTCAACTTAAACCGTATTTAAAACCTTATAGTTTTGTTCTAGATACTGTAATTGTCGAACTGGCAGAAGCAATTATTCAAGAGGTTAATGCAAATACGGTAGATTTTTTATCTAATTTAAATCAGCGTATTTATGAAAACTGCCAATATATTACTAGAGAAACAGGCGAACCTTGGCAAGCAGGAATAACTTGGCGGAGAAAACAGGGTTCTTGCCGAGATTTGGCAATTTTATTTATGGAAGTATGTCGGGCAGTTGGTTTAGCAGCAAGATTTGTGAGTGGTTATCAAGAAGGAAATTCCGATCAACAAGAAAGAGATTTACACGCTTGGGTAGAAGTATACTTACCTGGTGCGGGTTGGCGCGGTTACGATCCAACTCATGGTTTGGCTGTTAGCGATCGCCATATAGCTTTAGCTGCTTCTGCTTTCCCTAGTTATGCTGCACCTATTTCTGGTACGGTTAATTCTCAAAATGGGACAAAAGCTGATTCTAGATTAGAAGCACAGATTATGATCAAACATCTTGAGTAAAATTAGTTTTTCCCCAATTTATTGCTTAAGCAGTGAATGCGTCTCGCTAAAAGCGAGATGCGCTTTATTAATTAAAGATGATCGTCTAACATTTTTTGTAATTGTTGTTTACCAATTGCTCCTTCATGGGAAACTACAATCTCATTGTTATTAAACAATCTTAAGGCTGGTACACCTTCAACATTGCATTTAGCTACGGAGGTAGGACTAGGATCTATTTCTAATTTAACCACTTTTAAGCGATCGCTATAGTGAGCGGCTACCCAGTTAATTGAGGGAGATACTAAGCGACAAGGACCACACCAAGAAGCCCAAAAATATACTAAAACAGGCTTATCAGCTTCAAATACTTCCCGATCAAATTGTTCGTCAGCAATTTCGATTACACTACTCATTTCTCTTGCTACTCAATAATTAACACAAAATTAAATTTACCGAATAATGTCAAAATATGGAAAGAGCAGGCAACTCGTACCTGCTTAACTCCAGACAATCAGTTAGAGACGCAGCACGCTACGTCTGTATAATTATCAGTTTTGCTATTGAGCAATTTAACTTTGATTAAGCTCGTTGCGTAATGCTTCTAACTCAGCATCAATCACAGAATCTTTAGGAGTAGAAGTAGGTTTATCCGCAGCAGGAAGAGCAGTTTGAGAAGGAGAAGCCCCAGTCAATTGAGCTTTCATGGCAGCTAATTCATCTTCGACACCGCTACTAGCTTCTAGGGCAGCAAACTGTTGTTCTAAACCCATACCACCTAGTTCAGCAGCAGATTGAGATTCAGCCTCTAATTGCATGACTTTATCTTCCATCCGCTCAAAAGCACCCATTGCACTACTGGTATCAATTCCGCCAATAGTTTCTTGGAGTTGTTTTTGGGCTTTGGCTGCATTAGCCCTTGCCTTAAGCATATCTTTCTTAGTTTTGGCTTCAGAAATTTTGCTTTCTAAAGCAATTAAATTACGCTTAAGAGTATCAACGTTAGTCATTTGTTGATCTAACTGATTTTTCAGGGTTACTGCTGCATCATTAAAAGACTTTTTGCGTACCAAAGCCTCGCGCGCTAAGTTTTCATCTCCTTTAGACAAAGCTAACTGCGCTCTTTGTTGCCATTGATTTGCTTCAGTTTGATTTTTGTTATATTGTTGCTCAGTACGTTTTTGAGTTGCGATCGCTCTAGCTACCGCTTGACGAAGCTGTACTAAGTCTTCCTGCATATCGATCACAGCTTGTTCTAAAACTTTTTCTGGATCTTCTGCTTTGCTAACTAAATCGTTGAGATTGGCGCGAACAACTCGACTAAGACGGTCAAATAATCCCATGACTATGTCTATCCTTTAGTGATTTACAAGATTTTTGGTATCAAAAGCAAGCTCAAGGATATTAGCTTGCATTTATTACGAACATAGCAAGCACCAAACCAAGTTTGAATGTCTTGCCCTTAAAATTTCACAGTGAAGCCGTTACTGACTACCCTTTATTGTTCTAGTGTGACATATTCCATAGCCTACTTAAACTTGAGAAGATAAGTCTATGAATATTATCTGAAAAGCATACTATGGGATTGACTAAGCCCAAGCAGACACAACCGTTGTAAGGTAGAGTGCTTTGGACTCAATTAATACCAATTTTTTTGTTAAGACTAATTTAAGGATAAAAAAGGTTTAAAAAGGTTGAAGAGCAACAATTTGAGATTATTTCTAGTTTGATTGAAGCTTTTTAGTTGGGATATTATCTTGACAATTAGTTTTTAATTTTGTTTACAAGACAGAAAAAAGCTATTTGCTAAAATTGGTAACCAGCGAGAAAATTATGATTTTTTCTATAAAATATTGTTTTAAACAATTAACTAAAAAAGCACATATTTTAAATAGTTTATATCAACTTAAAAATTATAAATTAAAAATTAATACCTAGTTTCTACAAATTATTGGCGACTATTATATATAACTATATTAATTATTTTAGTTACTATTCAAGTTTTTTCTACCTAAATTATTGGTCATAATTCGATCAATCTAGACATGACAAATCAAAAATACTATGCCTTACTCAAGCGAAATATAAGCGTTTGGAATAGCTGGAGAGATAAATATCCAATTAACCAGCCAGATCTGAGGGGAATTAATCTCAATAATGCCAATTTAGTTAATGCTAATTTGAGTAATGTTAATCTCAGTGGCACAAATTTAATTGATGCTAATTTGAGTAATGCTAATCTTGATGGTGCAGATCTAACTAATGCCAATCTAACTCGTGCAATTTTAACGGGAGCTAGCCTTAATGGGGTAAATTTAACTGGAGCAATGCTAATTGCTGCTAATCCTCGAGGAGCAAGATTAGTTGGTTCTAATCTTAATTTAGCTAATTTTAGTCAAGCAGACCTCCGCGTTGCTAATTTTAACGGTGCCGATTTGACAGGAGCTAATCTTAGTCAAGCTAATCTCAGTGGTGCAGATTTTGGTGGAGCGACTTTAACGCGAGCAGATTTAAGTTTAGCCAATCTGGAAGGTGCGATTCTTCGAGACGCCAATCTAAGTAGAGCCTATCTTTTTAAAACTCAACTGAAAAACGCAAATTTAAAAGGTGCAGATTTGAGTGAAGCCAACCTCAATAAAGCTAATTTTCAGGGAGCTAGTTTGATTGAAGCAGATTTTGTTGAAGCTAATTTAGCCCAAGCTAATTTTAAAGGAGCAAATCTGAGTAGAGCTAATTTAACTGAAGCAGATTTGTTGGAAAGTAATTTTTTTCAAGCCAATTTAATGGAAGCAGATTTAAGCCGAGCAGATTTGAGTAAGGCTAATTTTAGTCATAGTAATTTAGCTAAAACAACTTTGATTGAAACCAGAGCTTGGTTGACTAATTTTAAAGGTTGTATTTTAACAGGAGCTTGTCTAGAAAATTGGCAAATTAATCAACATACTATATTTGAGGGGGTAATTTGTGATTATGTTTATTTACAATATGGTCAGCAAAAACGTCGACCACAAAATTCTCAACAAAATTTCGTTTTGGGAGAATTCAAGGATTTAATTGAGCATTTTTTGGGGACAATTGATTTAGTATTTGAGTCGGGAATTGATTGGGAAGTATTTCTTAAAGCTTTTCAAAAATTACAATTGGAATCAAAAAAAAATAAAATTTCTGTAAAATCAATTGAAGCTATACCTAATAATAAGTTTGTGATTAAACTTAATGTTCCTTTGGGGTTAAATACTCAAACTGTCAAGAAATCTTTTTGGCATAAATATAGATTAATTTTACTTGCTAAACAAAAAAAAATTAAACTGAAACATGAAGAATTTAAATATCAGAATCAAAAAAATACCGAATTATTAGAAATGATGAAAATTTTAGCTCAACAAGAAAATATCTTTTTGTCGTTTTCTTGAGTTAAATCAAAACTTAGCAGTAATTTTTACTTAAAATTTTAGTTAGAGGTTGTCTGAGAAGTCTCATTTCTTACCTTTAAGCCCCTAAAACCACGCCAGTTCCTACAACGGAACGGGGCTGATAAACTCTTGAAGTTTCCTCAAGAGACAGACCCTCGGGAACCTCCCAATTTTGGGGGACTTTGACCACAAAAATCCTCTTTTCCCCCTTTTTGTTCTATTTGATCTAAGTTTTCTAAAAAATAATAGTGAAAAAGAAAGCTAAAATAATTAAGTCAAAACAAAATTTAAATGATTAATTAACATTATTATGTCTAATCCTGAAGTAGATGGAAAAGAAAAAGCGATCGCAGCTTTGGTTTATTTGTTGCCTCTGATTTATGCCTTACCATTTGGTTTAATCTTACTGAAGCAGTTTCCTTTTCTCAGTATTATCTATGCTCCTCTGAGTCCCTTAATTAGCATTTATTATGGTCTGCCTTTTGCAGGATTAATTGTTTTCTTTGCTTTATATTTTGCGATTGTCAGAAACGAAAAAGCGAGTTATTTTGTTCGCTTTAATACCATGCAAGCAATCTTATTAGATATTTTATTAATTCTTTGTAGCGTCTTGATTAGTATTTTAGAAATGGGATTGGGACGTACAAGTTTGTTAATAGAAACCTTAAATAATACGGTTTTTATTGGTACTTTGGTTGCTTGTTTTTATAGCATTGCCCAATCAGTAAGAGGACAATACGCTGAAATTCCTACTATTTCTGAAGCTGCTTCTTCCCAAATTCGTTAATGAAGTAAACGCCAACATTCACAAGCGATCGCCCAATCTTCATTAGTATGGATTACTAAGACTTTAATCTTCGAGTCTGATGCAGCAATATTTTCATCGCGAGGAGATGAGTTATTTTTAACCAAATCTAGTTTTAAACCCAAAAATTCAAACGCTAGACAGGCTTTCTCTCTAACAATTGCTGCATTCTCTCCTATTCCTGCGGTAAACACCAACACATCCAAACCCCTCAGAGAAGCTATCATTGCCCCCAAGTTGGTTGTTAGTCGATAAATAAATAAATCTAAGGCTAATTGAGCGCGTTGATTTGCCTCAGCAATAGCATCACGAATGGTTCTAAGATCGCTAGAAATTTCCGAAATTCCTTTAATTCCCGATTCTTTATTCAGCATCTTGTCTAGATCGTCGACAGAAAAATTATGTTCGCGCAGCAAATAAATTAAAATGGCGGGATCGATTGAACCGCTACGAGTTCCCATCATTAATCCTTCTAAAGGAGTAAAACCCATTGTAGTATCAATACTTACTCCGTTTTGAATGGCAGCTAGAGAACAACCATTACCCAAATGACAGGTAACTATTTTAAGAGATTCTAAGGGTAAATTGAGAATTTCGGCTGCTTGATGGGCGCAATACTGATGAGAAATTCCATGAAAACCATAGCGACGAATCCCTTTTTCATACCAATGATAGGGAATTGGATAAATTGCTGCTTCTGGAGGCATTTTGCTATGAAAAGCGGTATCAAAAACTGCTATTTGAGTTACATCTCCTAATTTCTTTTCTACAGCCTCTATTCCTTCTAAATGAGCGGGATTGTGATTTGGTGCGAGGGGAATCAAACGAGAAATTGTTTCTTTTACGTCGGTCGTAATTTTTGTTGCTTGGGAATATTCTGTACCACCATGAACTACCCGATGTCCGACAACATCGATATCCGATAATTGTTTTAAGACTTTAGTATCTCCTGAAACCAGTGTATCTAACATTTGTGCTGTAGCAGTTTGAGTATCCTGAGATGAAAGTTGAATTTCCTTGCAAATATCGTTAGTTTTAACTGTTAATTTTGCTCCATCTTTAGAGACAGTCAGATCGAGATTAGCTTCCCAAAGGGGGTGAGGTGGAGTTGTTGGCAATCGATCTAATGGAAGTTGATATAAACAGCTTTTTTGGCTACTAGAACCAGCATTTAAGACTAATATTTTCATGAATCAAAATCTTGTCGGTTCGATTTGTTTAATTTTTGCCTAACCAAAGTGTCTATTCTTGTTCTAGCTTGATTTTTGCTTGAAGTAGTTCTTGTTGATGTTGTTCGTTGACTGGTGGAATGACGAGTTAAGAAACATTAATTTTAAAATTGCTGTTTGAACTTACGAAGACGATTGGAATAACTTCTCATCACATGAAGGGCAAACATCGGTGTTTCCTGTACCACGAATAAAAAACGCTCTTTATCTAAACAGGCTAACTTGCAATCAGTTTTGGCTACAGCATTAGAAGCCCTAGTTGCTTCTGGTTGAACTAATGCTCCTTCCCCAAATACATCGCCAGTGTGGATAGTTTCTACAACTTTTCCATTAACTACAATTTCTACTTCTCCTTCAATAATGCCATACATGACATCACCAAATTCTCCTTGTTTAAAAATCATCTCTCCTGCTGCAAAGAATTGAGGTTCACTCTGAGTTTGAAAAATACTGACTGTTTTTGCTGGTTCTAATAGCATTATCGATAGCCTCTAAACTTAAAATTCATAATGTATCAGTCGTTAATTAAGAGAAGAATAAGATTAAGAAAGTTAAAAGGCAAAAAGGCAGGAGGCAGAAGGCAAAAGTTCAAAGTTCAAAGACAAAGGCAACTGGTAACTGAAAAAAGACGATCTCAGCTTCGCTGAGGCACTTCGTCGTCAGGCTTTGCCTGGCGCGTAAGCGATCGCTTTATATTCTTAATCAACCCATTTCTTTGATTAATGAAATTACCCAAGCTAAAACAATACTAATTAATAAAAAAATCTCTAGAACTTTGAGCGTAGAAAGAGAAGAAAACCACCGTGTAACCATCGTCTTATCAAAATTAGAACGCCAATTAGCAAGATGTTTGCACCACAAAGCAGGGCTATCTTGACTGCGAAATCGCCAATTAAGCATCGATAAAATTAAAGGGATACCTCCAACCTTCACACTCATCAACAGATGAAGCACGATGCAAATTACTAAAATTAGCCAAGAAATAAGATGGGCATAATACCAAGTATGATTCAGTTCTCCTTGAGGTAGCCATTTTTCGTCCATCATCTTGCCAGAATAGACAGCAAAAGTTAGTGCCAAAATACTTAAAGTATTAATCGAGCGATGCAGAGTGTACCACCAAATGGGTTGAGCGAATTGAGTTATTTTCTGCAAAGAATCAGACTGAATCAATCTTCGTTGACCCCGATGAAAAGCATAAACAACAAAGAAAGGAAAAATCAATAATGTCCACAACCCAAATGTTCCATGAATCCCTTCAATTTCTGGAAATTCAGGTAGAGGTACTTGACCCCAGCGTCCATCATAAGTATTGTAAGTCCAAAAAGCAGTTATAATTGCTGCGATCGCGAATAAGCCTGTTAGTCCATGAAGAATGCGTAGTAAGAGTGGTTGATAAGGCTGAGAAAATTTTGTCGTCATCAGAATTGATTCATCTAATTTTTAATTTTATGAAGGAACTTTGGCTAAAGCATTACTAATAACTATCGAATCAGCATCCATTAAATGAGCATTTTCACTAATATATCTTTTCCAAGCTTTAGTACCAGGTTGACCGGCAAATAACTGTAACATATGGCGACTAATTCTGTGCAGTTTTAATCCCTTCTTAGTCCAATAATCAATATAAGGAAGCATTGCTTCCACCACTTGATGACGAGTTGGTGGTGTAGTTTGTTCTTGATAGATATCTCGATCTACAGTGGCAAATAAATAAGGATCGTCGTAAGCAGCCCTACCAATCATTACTGCATCAACATGGTTTAATTGCTGTTGTATTTGTTCTAAAGTAATAATTCCACCGTTAATTTCAATAAATAAATGAGGAAATTCATTTTTAAGGCGATAAACATCTTGATAGCGTAGAGGCGGAATATTGCGATTTTCTTTAGGACTTAAACCTTTTAACCAGGCTTTACGGGCATGGACAATAAAATGACGACAACCAGCTTCAGCGACAATCTGAACAAATTGGGCTAAATCTTCATAGCGATCGCAATCATCTATGCCAATTCGATGTTTTACAGTGACAGGAATACTAACAGCATCTTGCATCGTTGCTACTGCTGTTGCTACTAATTCAGGTTGTGCCATCAAACAAGCCCCAAAGTTACCATTCTGAACTCTTGGACTAGGACAACCAACATTAAGATTTACCGCATCATAACCCCAATCTTCGGCAATTTTGGCGCATTGAGCTAATTCTTGAGGATGATCGCCTCCCAGTTGTAATACCAGAGGTTTTTCTTCAGGCGAAAAATCTAATAACTTATGGCGATCGCCGTGAATAATTGCTGCTGTAGTAATCATCTCAGTATAAAGTAAGGTGCGACGGGTAATTTGACGCATTAGATAGCGAAAATGACGGTCAGTACGTTTCATCATGGGTGCTATGCTAAGGGGATTACCAATATTTGTTTGAAGATGATTTGAGTGGCTCATGCTGCAATTACCTGGATTTTGGCTGACTTTTCTCTATTATTTTGCTGTAACTAATTTAATCGTTGCTATTACAGTTTCTCAAGGCATGGGACTCAGTTGGCAAGATAAATCTATTTATCAGTTAGGAGTTTTATTAGGTTTAATTGCAGGATTATTAGGGGCTAAATTTAATCGCAACATTACCATTAATAAAGCTTTTAAAAACGATAAAACTTTAATCAAAACTCTTAATAAAAGTTTAGCTGAAATGGGCTTTCAAGCAAAATCTAAATTAGACGATTTTACTGTTTATCAAAAGTCTAAAATTAGCTCTATTTTTGCTGGAAAAGTATTTGTAAAAATTGACAAAAATCTAAAGTGTGTTACTATCGTTGGTCGAGCTAGCATCATTGAAAAACTAAACCAAATTCTTGACAACTAAAAACAATTATTATTTATTGGTAAAGCCTTCTAATCTTTGTTATTTATTTCTAAAAAGTAGCTAAATAGCTTCTTAGTTTAGCTAATTGTTGATGGTTGTAATTTAAATTATTCTAACTTTTTGTCAAACTCAAGGTCTTAATCTTGAGTATTTTTCCCATGCTAGTTCAATAGATTAGAGATTTTAAAGCAGTTAACTTTAATGGTAACTAAGATTATGAACCAACAGACTTTTAATGATGACAAACTTATCGGTAATGATCGCAATAATACCCTTGAAGGAGGTTTAGGTGATGATACTCTTCAAGGTAATGGTGGAAACGATCTTCTCTATGGTTCTTTTGGTAATGATTTGCTCGATGGCGGGTCAGGCAAAGATACTCTGATAGGAGAATTTGATAATGATACTTACATCATCGATCATGAGGATGATGTCATCGAAGAATATGAAGGTGGCGCAATTGATACCGTTAAATCTTATCTCGATTATCAGCTAGGAGATTATCTAGAAAATCTCTTTTTATTAGATAATGCCCTCAACGGCGAAGGGAATAATTTAGATAACCTAATTATCGGTAACAAGTCAGATAATAACCTCAATGGAGAGTCTGGTAACGATAATATTTATGGACAAAAAGGTCATGATTCTTTGTCTGGTTGGATGGGGAATGACTCTCTTTTTGGTGGTACAGGCAAAGATTCTCTTAACGGCGAAATTGGGGATGATTTTCTGTCTGGCTGGTTAGGAAATGATTATCTGGAAGGTTGGTCAGGCAACGATAGTCTATTTGGTGGTGCGGGTAGCGACTCTCTTAATGGTTCTTCTGGAGATGACTACCTCAATGGCTATGGTTACACTCAAAATGAACAGGATACTTTAATCGGTGGAGATGGTGCAGATACATTTGTACTTGGCAATAAAAGTGCGGTTTACTATCAAGACGATGGCATAGCGAAAATCACTGATTTCAAAGCTAGTGAAGGAGATCAAATTATCGTTTTTGGCAGTGTTGATGATTACTCCACAACGAAAGTTAACGGTGGAGTCAATCTATACTATCAAAATGATTTGATTAGTCATCTCGAAAATGCTAATAACGTACTTCCTTCCTTAGTAGAAGTTGAAACTTAGATTGAGAGCCAAGCAAAAAGATTAATTCTGGATTGCTTCCTGTTTAAGGCGATCGCTAACTCTTCTGAGAACTCCGTTAATAAAACGATAACCTTCCTCATCGGAGTATCGTTTGGCTAATTCTACCGCCTCATTGATCGCTACTTTAACAGGAACATCGAGAAATAACATCTCAGCGACAGCAATTCTTAAAATATCGCGGTCAATTTTAGGAAGACGATTTAATTGCCATGCTACTAAAACAGTTTCAATTTGTGTTTCAATTTGTTGACGTTGTTGGCACACCGTAGAGATAATTTCAATGGCATATTCTCGAACATCTGTTTTACTAGTTAGCTGAATAAATTCAGGCAATTCCACCGCAATTCCTAAACGATTAATCGCTGTTTTAGTTAACTCCATCGCATCACTAACCATTGCTTTAGCACTATTAAGGTTACTGGTGCGAGTTTCGCTTTCTAGTAAACGTTCATCTCCCCGTTTAATTTCTGCCGAAGCATTTTCTAGGATATCTTGAACTTCAATAATTAAAGTACGAACTGCTGCTAATACCAAACTATTTAGGTCTTCTTCTTCTAATTTAGAAGGATTATTACTGACTTGAGCAATACTTAATAAAGCTAATTCGCGAGCGATACTTCGGGGTTGTTTACGGGCTGGCATAAAATTATCAATCTGGGGTTATTTAAAGTTAATCAGCTTGTAATTATAACTGTATAACTATTGACTACTTGCTTAACTTTCTTCTTCTATTGGTATCACTGCTGATTTTTTCTCAGCCAAAGGAGTATTTAAACTAAGATTTTGATAGGGTTTAGGTAAAGAGATCGCTACATCAGCAGTTGGTTGTTCGGGGCTAACAATACCACCAGAAATGAGAACTTTAAAAGCGTCTTCAATCGAAATAGTTACATCAATTGCATCTTCTTCTGGCACAATAGCATACCAACCAGAAGTAGGATTGGGAGTGGTAGGAATAAAAACACTAAGCATTTTTTGGTGCAAATGAGATTGCAATTGACTGCTGACTTTTCCTGTCACAAATCCAATTGTCCACACTCCTCGTCGAGGATACTCGACTAAGACTACACGCCGAAACCTAGTTTTGGAATCTCTCAGCAAAGTTTCTAAAATTTGCTTAAGAGTCTTATATACCGATCCTGCTAACGGAATAGCTTGTAAAAATTGTTCGCCAAAATCTAACAGCCACCTGCCAACGATATTTCTTGCCATCAAACCGATAATCAAGATACATAGCAATGGCACAGCCAAACCAACTACTAAATTAAGAAAGTTAGTTAGTAAAGGATCTAATCCATCAAAGGGATTGAGTTGCTTAGGAACACGAGTCAGAAAATCGATTACCCATTTAGCAATAGTAATTGTCAACCAAATGGTAGTAGCTAAAGGAATCACTACCAACAGACCGGCAATTAAGTCGTTTTTTAAATCTTGCTTAAAGCGTTGCAGCACAAAAGGCAAACTCTCCTAATAATTGAATCTAAAATTAGTCCTACTTTATTATTAGTTGTAGAACTTGCAAAGAATTGTTGCAACCCTTGACATTTGTTAATAAGTATCAATTGCTGTTTGGACAAGTAAAAAGCTAATTCTGATTCAAAACTAATCTTTGTATCACATTTTACCGTAACCCTAATCAATTAAAGAGTTATTTGCCATTTAATTGCTGTATTTGTCAATAAGCTGAGTTGAGCCAAGTTAATTTTGTAGAGAAAAATTTACCTATAGCATAATTTGGTCAAAATAATCCTATTTAGAAAATAACTACAACACCCAATCATTACTCTGACAAGGAGATACTAACCATGACGGACTTACCATTAGAAAAACAATTAACTCACTTTTGTTTTTGTGAGGCCATTAGCGACATTGATGACATTGAAATTCTTAAGCTCGAACTAAGCAAATTACATTTACTTTATCTGAACCAACAAGTTTTATTCGCTCAAATGGCAAAAAACTGTTTGTTGTAAATCATTACAAGTAAATGAATTATGTCCAAAACTAAACAGGACTTGCTGACTATTTTCCCATCTTTATTTACCCCGTACGCAAAAATAAGATTAAGCGACGGGGATTTTAATTGTAGGGATATCTGTACACCCTAGTACGGTTTTCTGCCTATTGATAGAAGTTCATTAAAAAATAAAATTGATATAAATGAACAGGCAAAGATAAATCGTTCATCTCTTCTGTAAAGAGACGGAAGTAGGGACTAAACCCGAAGGAACGCGCCTCATTCAATGCCACACAACAAGAAGGAGGCGAAATGAAACGCAATAATCTTAATACTCAATCAAATACATATTCTCAATTGGTTTCTGCACAGGCTCGTCTTTTGATGCAGCAAAATCGCCAAAAAAGACACAATCGAATTCAATCGATGGGACAAAGAACTGCCTCAGAATTAGGAATCGAATTGTAGAGCTAAGTACAAAAATATTAGGAAATTAAGCTCATGAAAAATAATCAACATCACCAAATTCATCGCGCTAATATGCTCAAAACCTTAGAGCATCGTTTAGAAGTTGCTCGTGCTAACGGAGATGAAAATTTAATTCGTCTCTTAGAACGCGAACGCCAATACTATAGATAAGGTTTAGTCTTGCTGCACCAAGCAGTTGTTTGACTAATACAATTACAACAACGGTTGTTCTCTAACACTACGTTTTTGGGTTAGGAAAAAATATTTTTTGTAGGGATGATTTATGAATCATCCCTACAGTTTTTTATGTTGTCCTAATTTGAATTAGTATTGCTATAGCCAAGATGATAGCTATTAATTGTTTTTTTGTGGTAAATATGTAATACAAAATATCCTTCACAAAAGTCAGCAAAAATATTTTGATAACTAGTTAGAACAAGATAGAATTAGAAATTTGGCATTTTTTAAAGTTTAGTTTTAGACTATTATTGTTCAAGTTATTGCATAATAGAAAACATGACTATTGGTAGCGTTGAATAACCATAAATTTGACTATGAAACACTACCTATAGCGTTATAAGTTTTTTTAGTAGTCTACTAATATAGTTGAATTATTATGAATACCTCTTCTGTAAAATCTCAGGAAACCACTGAAGATTTGCTCCTTCATGAACTAAAAGAACATCAAGCACCGATGAGTCTGCAAGAATTAGAAGTTAAACTAAGTACAGATGGCAATTTATCTCATCGTATTCTGAAAGAAGCAGCGTGGAAGTTAGTCGAAGAAGGAAAAGCACAATTTACTGCCAGTTGGGATTTAGAAATTTGTTAAGTCTACTTATATGTTAAGACGGGAAGAAAGACAGTATCATCCTTTTAAGCATAGAAGTGACAAACCAGGAGATCAAAGACAATCTTTTCAAATAGACCGCGATCGCATTATTTATTCTTCTGCTTTTCGTCGTTTAGCTCAAGTTACTCAGGTAGTTACTGCTCAAGAAGGACACGTTTTTCACAACCGTCTTACTCATTCACTCAAAGTAGCGCAAGTAGCCAGAAGATTATCCGAAAAGTTAATTGATGAACAACCACTGATAGCTGAAGAATTAGGGGGAATTAACCCCGATGTGGTTGAAGCAGCAGCTTTGGCACACGATCTTGGTCATCCGCCTTTTGGTCACACTGCCGAAGAAGAATTGGATGATTGTGCAACTAAGTGCGGTTTAATTGATGGTTTTGAAGGAAATGCTCAATCGTTTCGGATTTTAACTAGGTTAGCAATTCATCGCACGGATTATTATGGTCTTAATTTAACCAGAGCAACTTTAAATGCGGTTTTAAAGTATCCTTGGCTACGTTCGACTAACCGACAAACGAAACAATGGCGTAAATATTCAGTTTATCATCAAGACCGAGCAGCTTTTAACTTTGTCAGACCAGCAGAAGAACAACAGCAAACCATCGAAGCTAGTATTATGGATTTTGCTGATGATATTACCTATAGCGTTCATGACTTAGAAGACTTTTATTTAGCTGGATTGATTCCTTTGGAGTTGTTAGCTACAGAAAAAGATGAATTAGCCAGATTTGTAGAAGAATGGTTGCGAGAATTTCCTGACAATCAATGTGCTAAAGCCGTACAAGAAAATCCTGCTCGTTTTCAAAACTTTCTTAATGCGACTTACAATCTGAGAGGACAATATCGACCAGGTTCTTTTGAACAAAAAGCCCAAATAAAACGGATTAGTTCTCAATTAATTCAAGTTTATCTGCAATCAGTTGAACTAAGTCTTGAATATAGCGATCGCGGTTATTTAAAATATGATCGGGCTAAGGAGGAAGAGTTAAAGTTTTTACAACGAATTGTTTGGTCTTATGTAATTTCTAATCCTCGATTAGCTACTCAAAGATACGGACAAAAAAAAATCATTAAAACCTTATTTGAAATTTATCTTGAAGCCATTGAACGTAGAGATTTAAGTTTTATTCCTGCTAGATTTGTTAAAGAATATTTAGACTTACATGAAAAAACCAACGATTTAAAAGATATTGAACAAGAAAAACTACGCATGGCAGTAGATATTGTAGCAAGTCTCAGTGAAGCAGAAGCTGTACTTAAATATCGTCGTCTTACTGGGATTAACCAGGGTTCTTTTTTGGATTATTGGGAATAATATTGGGTTCGTTTCAACAGTTAAATGTTATAGATGACGGGAAGACTCCCAGACAAGGAGACGAGGAGAAATTTAATTTAAAATCATCATCCGAACTCGAGCTAAAATTATTATTTGAAAGAAACTTGATTTTCCAACCAATTAGTAACTAATACTGGTAAATTTTTTTTGACCCAACGCAAAGCAAAAATTCTTAGCACTGGTTTTGACATATTTGCAATAGCTTTCATAAATCTATTCAAAGGTTGATTATGAAATTTTTTATTGACTAAATTAATCGAGCCGACATCATAAAGACAATCAATAATTAATTTTAAAGTTACTTCTTCTCGTTCTACTAATTGTTCGAGCAAGAGAAGGACATCACGCATTCTTTCTTGTTTTTTTAGTTCTTCTGGTGAAATTTTTTGGATATTAACTTGTTTGTCAGGATAAGTCAGCATGAATGGTTAGCCAAATTTGATTGATGATGCCCAAGAGAAAATTTGATTAATTAAATTAAAAAATTGTAGGATAAATTTATATGATTGAGATCACTGATTTTGAGTTATTTTGGTTATTACTAATTCGTCAAGAGACAAATAAACCATAATAAACTATAACCTTTTCATGCTGACTTTTCAGCTTAATCAAGCCAAAAATATTAAAATTTTCTTAGCAAACAATCTAACGGAGGATAGTTTACAAACCTTCTATCCAATCTCGTAAAAGGGTTAAAGGTAATTCAAAATTGTTCTCTATATTGTTAACCAAGGTGCTTACAGTTCTTACTGTATTTCCTAAAGATTTACTGTTTATATAAATTTGTTTAGTTGGATAATTTTGCAACAATTCTAACAATGATACTTGATTGTCATCTCTAGCAGAAGCAATTAAAGTACCCCTCAAAGCTTCTTTACTAGCCCGATGAGATTTGGTATGAAATAACTGACTAGTTTCTCCCAGAACTAATTCCCCTGGCGTGCTATTAAACACATTTGCCATCAAGATTTGATTGGTAGGTATCTGTTGAGTCAATAAAGAACGAACAACTTTTGGATTTTGCTGACTATAATCAAACAAAAATTCAAGTGATGGAGACATTTCTCCAGTTAAGGCAAATTGTTCTAGTTCCTCTATCGATACTGATTGGTTAAGAATACCGTGAGTAAAAATAACTTCTTCAGCAGCTAACACTGGATGGTTACCACTTAAAATTACTATTACTACACTAGCTTTAAGTAATAATTGCCATAATTTTGGCATACTCAACTTTAATAAGAAATTTTTTATTGTTTGTTTATTCATATATAAATTTTAACTTTTAAAAAATATTGTATTTATGTCTATACGGTAAAGCTTTGATAATAATGCGTTTTGTTGAGCAAGAGTTCAACTCTCAATTTATGTCACAAATTAAATCTTTTTCTGGTTGAAGCTATAGAAGCAATCGAATTGAGTAAAGTTGAACTCCCTACTAATAAAGCTATATTAAAACTTAGAAAGTAAAATTGATCCTACGACAATTAAAGCGATCGCTAATCTGATAAAAACACTTGTCCTAGATAACCTGTAACAATGCGACTACCATCTTGAAGAATATGAACTTCAGTTTGGTCACTAGCCCAGGTTATTCGGTCTTTTAAAGCTGGATTAAAGATATGAACTCGCTGATTGGTAGAAGAAACGGGGGAATCAGGCGAATTTAAAGCAAGAGATTGGAGATAAGGACCATCAATTAAAATATCGAGTTGAGACAATAAATCTTGAGAGCCAGCAGGAGCATACTCAGATTGCAGTCTTTCTAAAGTAAATCCTGTAAATGACATGACATTGAGTCCTCTGGCTTTAACTTTACGAGCCAAGTCGGCTAAAGCTGGAGCTTGCCAAAAAGGTTCTCCTCCCGAAAAGGTAACGCCCTCATTGCGAGGGTTACTCGTAATTTTTTCAACTAATGTATTTACTGACATTAATTGATTAATTTCAAAAGACCAAGAGTCGGGATTAAAACAACCAGGACATTCCCGTAAACATCCCTGCACCCATACTACAGCGCGACAGCCAGGACCATTAACTTCTGACTCATTGACATAACCCATAAGGTTAAGGTAGCCAGGGGGAATTTCCATTAGTTCTAGATAAGGATTTTTCTTGATTGTCATGTTTTTACTCCTAATTTAAAAAAACTACCGCTTTTGATTTCTAAACAAAGATTAAGGCTAATTATTGGTAACTCAGACACAAATATTTTTTGACGAAGTGAACGCAAGCCCTGGCTTTTCAAGCCAGGGTACTGTTCACCTCAAACTCTTATCTAGATTTAACTCCAACGTAATTTAAGAAATTAATGATGAAACTTTTACTCAAAATATAGATTGATAATTTGAATAAGTTGTGAAGACGGGAAAATTGATAACTTGAGCTTGCCGAATTCCTTTGTATGAACTAAATAAAAACTACCAAGAGCGATCAATAGTTATCTTTGCTTTAAATTTATTTTAATTATTTATATAGCTGCTTAATCATATAATGATAGTAGTAATTTGGTACTCGTCATCTTTATCATTGACTACCACAAATTCCCAACAGATGATCGAGCAAGTGTTTTCCATTTTGGCAATCTAAAAACTATCGAGGGATAAAAACAACAGTTAAAAAAGTCGATTTTATTTAATTGCAGGAGACAAAAACCATGTTGAATAACCTAGGTACAAGCGATCGCCTTATGCGGATAATTTTAGGTCTTCTCTTAGCTGCTTTGGGTTTATTGGTTTATGGTGGTACAGCTTTAGGTATTGGGTTAACGATTGTTGGTGCTGTTTTGGGGATTAGTGGTTTAGCTGGTTCTTGCCTACTATACGGTTTATTCGGCATCAATACTCGTAGACAAGGAGAAATGAAGGGATAAGGAAAAACAAGTATCAGTGATCAATTATAGGAGTGTCTGTTATGACTACTGTAATTCGTCGTCGTTCCGAATTTGATTTTCCCGCTTCAATTTGGGAAAGATTTTCTCGATGGATCACCAGCACAGACAACCGCATTTATCTGGGCTGGTTTAGTGTGCTGATGATTCCTACTTTGTTAGTTGCTACCATAGTTTTTGCGATCGCTTTTGTGGTTGCTCCTCCTGTAGATCTCGATGGGATCCGAGAACCAGTCATCGGCTCGCTTTTAGGTGGTAACAATATTGCTACAGCAGCAGTTATTCCTACCTCGGCTGCCATTGGATTACATTTTTATCCTTTGTGGTCGGCTGCTTCTGTCGATGAATGGCTTTACAATGGTGGTCCCTATCAATTAATCATCTTACACTTTCTGATCGGTGTTTGGGCTTATCTCGGCAGACTGTGGGAACTAAGCTATCGTTTGGGAATGCGCCCTTGGATTGCGATCGCTTTTTCTGCGCCAGCAGCAGCAGCAACATCTGTATTGTTGGTTTATCCGATTGGTCAAGGAAGCTTTTCTGAAGGAATGCCTCTAGGGATTTCTGGAACTTTTTACTTTATGCTTACCCTCCAAGCAGAACACAATGTTTTAATGCACCCATTTCATATGCTGGGCGTAGCTGGAGTTCTTGGTGGCGCACTCTTGAGTGCGACGCATGGTTCTTTAGTAACGGCGAGCTTAATTCGAGAAACTACAGAACTTGAATCTGTCAATGCTGGTTATAAATTTGGTCAACAAGAATTAACCTACAATTTATTAGCTGGTCATGTAGGCTACTTAGGCAGATTACTCATTCCAACCCTAGCGTTTCGTAATAGTCGCTCAGTACATTTCCTGTTAGCAGCTTTACCTACCATAGGAATTTGGTTTGCTGCCTTGGGAATTAGTACCATAGCTTTCAATCTCAATGGATTTAACTTCAATCAATCAATTCTAGATAGTACGGGCAGACCTATTCCCACCGATGCGGAACTGCTGAACCGTGTTAATTTGGGAATTCAAGCGATGCACGCTCCCAATACTCATCATTTTCCTGAGTTGTTATAAAAACTTTGTCAGTGAATTAGAACTGTGAGGTTAGAGAACGTAGCCGTATCTCAGTCAAAATCAAAATTATTACAGAGAGGTTGAAGAAGTTGATCCAGTGTTACTCTTCCCTCTCTATTTTTTAAGTTAATCCACATTTAACTTGCTTGCTTTATTAGTTAGGAAAGAAACCTCAAATTCTCTCCCCATCTCCCCATCAGTCTCAACTGACCCATTGATGTTGACCAGCTTAATGAGCGATTTTCTAGCAATCGCCGATCTTGCATCTTTTTATTAGTACAAAAATACTCTAAAATCAAGAAGTAGGACTTAAATAGCAATTTTCATTTAGTTAATTAGTTGAATTCGTTCTAACTGTATAGATATAGATACTTCTCAGAACAAGATTGGTTTTAATTATGAAAAAACATTATCTACTTAATCTCAATCCTCACGCTGCCCATGAATGGGACCGATGCGTCTTAAGAAATCCTCTCACAGGAGAACGTCCCGATTTAGTCGAAGATATTTCAAAAGCGATCGCAAAAGCTAAAGGAGCGGGTTCTTATTTAATTAGTGTTTCTTTAATTAGTGTTTCGATAGATGTAGAAGTATTGGAACAAGCACCGCTTGACCAGATGATACTGAAAACACCAGAAATTTCAACCTTAAAAACATTAATTGCGAGTGTAGAAACCATGAATAAATAAAATATGAAACTAAATAACTAGGTTTAAGACTTTAAAAATCCATCCCTAGCAATTAACACTCTCCTTAACATCCAATATCCGATCAATACAAATCTTTAATTGCTCTGCCAAGATCGGAAGGTTAGTAGCTTTAAACATGGAAAGATGATCTCCTGGAACTTCATAAATTTCAACTCCTTCTCCAGCGAGAGAACTCCATCCCAAATATTTATCTACTTGATAGCCTATTCCACCTAGCCAATCAACAGCCCGTAAAAGAGTAATTTTTCCTTGGTAGGATTTTGGTTGATATATTTCTGCTGCCTTAGAATTAAGATCTTCGATCAAGCGATTACGAAGAGCAAGAGGCAAAGGCAATTGGGCTATCTGCAACAATAAAATAGCTATTCTCTGAAGATTGTATTGCAGCTCTGTTAAATTCCACCGAATCCAAGAAATACACTTGTTAATGACGTAGTGGTGTTTTTGTTGCCACATATTCTGGAGATGAAGCAAAATTCTGTTGAAAAATGGCAATCTAGTACAAAAATTTGGTCCTTGACAGTCTAATAATGCTAATAAAGATATTTTTTCACCTTGTTGAGTAAGTTGTTGAGCCATCTCAAAAGCTATGATACCGCCTAAAGAGTAGCCACCTAAACAATAAGAACCTTCTGGTTGAATAGTTTTTATTTCTTGGATGTAGTACCTAGCCATATCTTCAACCCGCTTGAAGGGTTTTTCTTCTCCATTCAATCCCCGTGGTTGTAGAGCATATACTGGTTGTTCAGAGCCTAAATATTTGGCTAATTCTCGGTATAACATGACGCTAGTACCGCGAGCGTGAACCAAAAACAGAGGTGGTTTAGAACCGTTGGTTTGAATGGGAACTAGCGATCGCCATAGCCAGGATTTTTGCTCCGAAAACATCTGCTTTGCCAATTCTTCAATAGTTGGAGTTTTCAGCAGGGAAACAATCGGTAATTTTTGCTTGAAAGCTCTTTCTGTTTCAGTAAACAAACGTACGGCTTGCAGTGAGTCTCCTCCTAACTCAAAAAAGTTATCTTTCACTCCAATGGGTTTAATTCCTAAAACTTTTTCCCAGATTCCAACTAATTTAACTTCAACATTATTCCTGGGGTTGACGAATATTGTTTCTGATAATTGGGTTACTTGATCGGGTATGGGCAAAGCTTTGCGATCGATCTTGCCATTCGGAGTCAAAGGAAGAGATGCAAGAATTACGAAGGCAGAAGGTACCATATACTCAGGTAACTTGGTTTGTACAAATTGACGTAAGATCGTGGCAGTAGGTACGGAATTAGACTGAGGCACGATATAAGCAACAATACGTTTATTGCCCGATCGATCTTCTTGGGCAACTACTACTGTCTGATTGACCAAAGGATGTTTTTCTAAAACTGTTTCAATTTCCCCTAATTCAATCCGAAAACCCCGAATTTTAACCTGATTATCGATGCGTCCTAAAAATTCAATGTTACCATCTGGGAGGTATCGCGCTTGGTCGCCTGTTTTGTAAAGCAATGGTGGAGGGGGGAGATCATTGCTAATTTCTCCTTTACTTTTCCACTCTTCCGCTTCTCCATTCAGAAAAGGATTGGAGATAAACTTCTTGGCGGTTAATTCAGGATTATTTAGATATCCTCGTGCTAGGCTTATACCACCAATATACAATTCGCCAGGTATACCGATCGCAACAGGCTGTAAATTGTTATCTAAAATATAAGTCTGTACGTTCGGCAATGGTTTACCAATCGGGATGGTAGCTAAGTTATAGATTTGAGCGGGAATTTTATAACTGGTAGCAACAACAGTTGCTTCTGTAGGACCATAAGTATTAATTAATTGACAAGATGTTCCAACTAATCTGTTCCAGGTTACTACTTTCTTAACATTGACTGCTTCTCCACCAATAATTACCAACCGAAGTGATTCGGGTAAATGTAATTGACAATTTTGTTCTAACTCAGCCGTGAGTAAATGCCAAAAAGCTGTAGGTAAATCTAAAATTGTAATGCCATAGTCACGACACTTTTCTAGTAATAATGAAGAAGAGTATCCCATTTCTTGGGTGCGTAAAACTAATGTACCACCAGCAATTAAACAAGGATAGATTTCCTCAACTGAAGCATCAAAACTGAGCGAAGCAAATTGTAAAATACGATCGCTTTGGGTAATTTCATACTCCTGTACTGCTGCTTGGCAAAAATTAACTAAAGCCCGATGAGCGATCGCAACTCCTTTGGGTTTTCCTGTCGAACCAGAAGTATAAATTACATAGGCGAGATTGTCTGGATTGACATGGTAAGAGAAATTTTCCTGCTGTGATTGTATAATTGTTTGCCATTCCGTATCTACAGCTATAAGTTTGACAGATTCTTGCGATAATTGCTTTTTTAGATGTTTTTGTGTAAGTATTAGGGAGATTTGAGCATCTTGAATGATATAATCTAAGCGTTCTTGAGGATAAGCAGGATCTAGAGGAATATATGCACCACCAGCTTTGAGAATAGCTAAAATCGTGACAATTACTTCTAGAGAACGTTCTAAACAAATGCCAACCAGTATTTCGGGTTTTACTCCTAATGTCTGCAAATAATTAGCTAGCTGGTTAGCACGGCAATTTAACTCTTGATAAGTTAACTGTTGCTCTTGAAACACTACTGCTATTGCATTGGGTGTTTTTTCTACTTGAATTTCAAAGAGTTCATGGATACAAGCTGTTTGAAGATAGTGATTTGGTAGATTATGAGACTTAGATCGCAGTTTTGTGGTTTTGTTTTGATTTAATAACACTGGCTTAATAAGCTTTTTTTTTAACAGGTTATGTGAAAAGTATAAAATGTTCACACTATGATGATATCTAGTTGAGTTGCTCGGTTATTCTTTGCTGTCAGATTAAATTTTGAATTTTTTTAGATCAGGTACGAATCAGCACTTTAAATAAAATTTTTCTAATTCCAGACCCTTCACTTCTCTCAGGGCTTCGCTTCGCTCGTTTCCCTAATCCCCCATCAGATAAAAATTTAACTATTTAATCGAACTTGATCTTAATAAATTTCTGACAATAAAAAACTCCCTGGCGTTGGGAGTCTCAATTAAATAGCCTGGTTAAAACAAATCCTAATGATTATTATTCTTCATCAGAACTAAGAATTTGGGGAACACGAAAATAATCACCTTCTTGTTCGGGCGCAGCTTTTAATAAAGCATCTTTATCTGGAAAAGGTTTTAATTGATCGGGGCGAGTAATATTACTCAATTCTATAGCTCTGGTGGTGGGAGGAACATTTTCTGTATCAAGTTCACTTAACTGTTCAAAATAATCCAAAATACTATTAAGTTGAGTTGTAAATTGTTCTTCTTCTGCCGAAGAAATCTCTAAACGTGCTAAGTGAGCAACTTTTCTAACTTGTTCGCGATCGATCATGGTGATTAATTAGATTTAAAAATAAACATCCATTTCTGAACGTCCAGTAATTTTAAGCCAGTTTTGTGCTTCCATGTAGTTATTGGGAGCAAGACGAATTGCCTGTTTCCAGAATTCAGCAGCTTTATCAAATAAAAACTCTGCCTTTTCATCTTGACCAGCTTCTTTAGCTTTTTCACCCTGATAATGGTAAATTACAGCAACATTATTCAAAGCTTGAGGCATTTTTGGATTAAGGTCGATTGCTTCACTATAATAATCTAATGCTTTGTCCATATCGCCATTGCTAGCATAGATCAACCCCATATTATAAAGAATATAGCTGCGATCGTTGGGGTCATCTTCTAATTTGAGAGCTTCTTCGTAGTTTTCTAAAGCTTCTGCATATTCACCATCAGCTTGAGCCGACATACCATCACGATAGTAGGCAAAAGCTTCTTTAGCTTGTTTATTGGTTGGTAAAACTTTCAAAATCAAATCTGCCATGACAGTGAAAGATTTATCAATAAAATTATCGTTTCTTTGAGTACGTGGCATAGTAATTTTTTAGATGCAATGATTATGTTTCGATCCTACCGTTTTGAGTCACGATTAGATCGGTTGGAGAGACATTAATGTTACATTAGACCTCCTGCAAAAATAAATCAGAAATAAAAAATAACTACTATTCCCTATTCCCTAAATTCAACCGAGTTTAATTAGACTTATGCAAGAGGTCTATTATATGAAATAGTTAGCTGTTACCTTTTAGCTATAAGAGAATTGCTCTCCGCTTCATCCTTTCAATCAGCACAGCCTAGAAATTCACCTCACAAGTTAAATCTCCTGCTTTTTGCGAAAAACGAAGATTTTCTTCATAATCAACAGGACAATCAATTACGGCTGGTACATCTTGAGCTAGTGCTTCTTTAAGAGTTGGAATTAAATCGGCTGCTGACTCAACGCGATAACCTTTTAAACCCATACTTTCAGCAAACTTAACAAAATCAGGATTGCTAAAATCAACAAAAGAGGAACGACCAAATTGATTAAGTTGTTTCCACTCAATTAAACCATAACCATTGTCGTTAAAAATCAGAGTAACAAAAGGTGTTTTGACTCTCAAAGCAGTTTCTAATTCTTGACAATTCATCATAAAACCGCCGTCTCCAGTCACTGCTACAACTTTTTTATCAGGATTAACTAATTTAGCAGCGATCGCGCCAGGAATTGCTATTCCCATCGCAGCAAAACCATTAGAAATAATACAAGTATTAGGGCGATCGCAATGATAATGACGTGCCATCCACATCTTATGCGCTCCTACGTCAGAAATTACGATGTCTTCTGGTCCCATTACCTGACGCAAATCATAAATTATCTTTTGGGGTTTAACGGGAAAACCTTCATCAAAAGCATAATATTCATAATCTTCTTTAATCTGCGTTCTTAATCGAGCGATTGTAGGAGGATTTTTGCCCTGACGGTCTGTTCGTTTGATAATATCAACTAAAGAATCAGAAATATCTCCTACTACTTCCACAATGGGAATATAGCTGCTATCAATTTCAGCATGAGTCATGCCAATATGAATAATTGGGATCATACCTTCAGGATTCCATTTTTTCGGGGAATATTCAATTAAGTCGTAACCAATAGCAATCACTAGATCTGTTTCATCGAAAGCACAACTAATTAAATCTCGTTGTTGTAACCCAACCGTCCACAAAGCCAACGGGTGAGTATAGGGTATAGCTCCTTTGCCCATAAAGGTATTAGCCACAGGAATATTCAACTGAGTAGCAAATTCAGTTAAAGTTGCACTAGCATTGGAACGAATAGCCCCATTTCCAGCTAAAATTAGCGGATTTTTGGCTTTAGAAATAGCTGCTGCTGCTGCATTAATACTGCGGTAGGAAGCATAGGTTTTTTCTTGGTCGTCTTTTTTTAATGGTTTACCATTTACTGCCATGGCAGCAATATTTTCTGGCAAATCAATATGAGCTGCTCCTGGTTTTTCACTTTGAGCTACTTTAAAAGCTTTGCGAACAATTTCTGGAGTATTGGTAGGACGAACAATTTGCTTATTCCATTTAGTTACAGGAGCAAACATTGCTACTAAATCTAAATATTGATGAGATTCAATATGCATCCTGTCAGTGCCTACTTGTCCTGTAATTGCCACTAAAGGCGCACCATCAAGATTAGCATCAGCTACTCCTGTCATCAGATTAGTTGCACCAGGTCCTAAAGTAGAAAGACAGACCCCTGCTTTACCCGTCAAACGACCATACACATCTGCCATAAAAGCTGCACCTTGTTCGTGACGAGTAGTGACAAATTGAATCGAAGAACCTCTGAGAGCTTCTAAAATATGTAGATTTTCTTCTCCAGGTAATCCGAAAACGTATTCTACTTCTTCATTTTCTAAACATTGAACCAGCAACTCGGCAGTATTAAGTTCGCCCATGACCCCTTCCAATTATGCTTCACAAAATTTCGTCTTGATGAAGTCGAGGCAAACTCAGTAATTATTTATTCAGTAAGAGTAAACTCGACCTCAAAAAAAGCCCTTCAAATTTAGCATAGCTGAGATAAGACTTATCCAACCACATCAGTTAGGGACTGCTAACAAGACCAACTAGCGATCGCCAATCTTAACTAATTCTCTACCTCCAAAAATTGCCTCAAAGTGTCGATAAAACTTAAATTCCAGCAAATTATAAAAGGGATCTTCTAAAAAAAACGTATGATGTTCGGTTAACTCTCCAGGAAAGCGTAATTTAGGTGATTGAGCCAAATTTAATTGTTGATTACGCGCTTTTGCTAGCAAATTTTCCCATTCCGATTCTGTAGGAAAGATTAAACCAAAATGTCTAGGATAGATACTTTTTTGTGGTTGAAGCGGTTCTAAGCTCATGTGAGCAACTACTTGATGACCATAAAAGTTAAAAATGATCGCACTTGAATTTTCTCGACCTATTTGACAACCTAAACCTTGACCATAAAATTCTTTGGCTTTAGCTAAATCGTTAATTGGAATAGCTAAATGAAAAATAATTTGATTGTTTACCATAACTTTAATCTCCTTTTTCTCAAAATTGTAGAAAATACTCATCAATCTATCTCATAAATATTTTTAGTCATAAGAGTTCAAACTCTTATGGCGACTAGATTTGATCGCAATAACTTAGATAGAATTTAGCCAAGAAACAAGTAGAATACGTAGAGGTGTAAATTTTAAATTAAGAGAAAAACAAATATGAAGCAACGTGGAGTAACAGTTTGGTTTACAGGATTTAGTGGTGCAGGCAAAACTACGATCACCAATGCTCTAGTCGAAGAACTAAAAAATCAAGGATTTGATATCGAAGTTTTAGATGGCGATATTATTAGAGAAAACCTCACTAAAGATTTAGGTTTTTCTAAAGAAGACAGAGATACTAATATTCGTCGCATTGGTTTTGTAGCTCAACTGTTAACTCGTCATGGAGTAATAGTTTTAGTACCAGTTATTTCTCCTTATCGTGCGATTCGAGAAGAAATGAGAAAAAAAATTGGTGATTTTGTCGAAGTATTTGTTAATGCACCTTTAGCGGTTTGCGAAGACAGAGATGTTAAAGGATTATACAAAAAAGCCAGAGCAGGGGAAATTAAACAATTTACTGGTATCGATGATCCTTATGAACCTCCCCTAAGTCCTGACGTTGAGTGTCGAACTGACAAAGAAGAGGTAGCTGAATGTGTTGCTAAAGTAATGAATAAATTACAAGAATTAGGTTATATCTATTAAAAATATTTGAAGTTAGCTTCAACTAAAATTTCGACTGGGTATCAAACAATATCTGAGTAATTTAACTTTGATGTTATGGTGGATTTACCTGGTCTTATTTTTTAGTGTTGCTGTGTCTATAGCTACTTGACTATGATTGTAGCGATCGCATCTAGACTGTTCATAGTAATAAAATTTTTTCTTTTATGACAAGAATTTTTTGATTTTAACAATTATTTGGACTTGTTATTAGACCTAGGAAGTATCCGCTACAATACATTTAGACTAATTAAACTAAATTGAATAACTTGAAGAACATACAGAACGGCAGATACTTACTAGCGATAACTCATGATTCAATATGCCAGAAATAAACTTTCTCATTGAATGGCCCGATGGTTCACGACAAACTTGTTATTCTCCTTCTTTAGTAGTGAAAAAATATTTTACTCCTGGAGAAGAATATGATTTAGAAGACTTTCTTAAAAGATCAGAAACAGCTTTGCAAACAGCAAGCGATCGCTTTTTTGAAGCTTATGGATTTTCTTGCAGCAGAGCTTGGGGACAATTTCAAGCTATCAAGACTCAAGCTGCTCAATATAAAAATTTGCCTGAGCCAAAAGTACGTTTTTTACAATTCATTGATTACAAATTTCAATGCTAAATTTTTGCTCAACTGGAGCTTTTTTTCTTCATTCATTGCTTAATTTTGAAACCGCTTTTTAAGCTCTAATTTTTATTGTACCTCAACTAATTTTTTGAGGTTGTTGTTAATCACACAACAAAATATTGACCAATTTCGTCCTCTGCAATTGTCATTTTTTGGTCATATTAGTTTTCAACACTTTGAAATAGCAGAATTTTCAAGGGATTAAGTTATTAATTCTTATGCGATCGCGCAATAGTGCATCTATAAATTTATGACGAGTAAAAGTGAAAAGCAAACAATTACCATTATCAACTTCGCTCTCAACTACACCTAAATCGGCATTAACTTTTGTCGATGTTGTTGCCCTAATTATCGGAGTCGTCATTGGTGCAGGTATTTTCGAGACACCTGCTTTGGTGGCTGCCAATACTGGTAGTAAAGAGCTTTTGCTTTTGACTTGGGTGTTGGGAGGAGCAATGTCGTTAATTGGTGCGATTTGTTATGCAGAATTGGCAACAACTTATCCTCATCCAGGAGGCAATTATTATTATCTCAAACGTGCCTTTGGTAAATCTACCGCTTTTCTCTTTGCTTGGGGACGCATGACAGTCATTCAAACTGGTTCGCTTACTCTGTTAGCGTTCGTGTTTGGTGATTATGCTTCTCAGTTATATCGTCTTGGTAACTATTCTGCTTCTGTTTATGCTGCTCTTGCCATTGGCATTTTGACCATTTTAAATCTCATTGGTATTCGCCAAGGAAAATGGACACAAAATTGGTTAACCGCAGCCAAAGTTCTCGGTTTGTTATTAATTGTCATTATTGGTTTACTCTTTGCTACGCCTACTACTCCTGTAGAGCCAATTGAGCCTAGAATGTCCCAAAATCTAGGACTGGCAATGGTTTTTGTGCTGTTATCCTATGGTGGCTGGAACGAAGCCGTCTATATCTCTGCCGAATTAGAAAACCTCAAGCGGAATATGGTGCGATCCCTCTTGTGGGGTATTGGTATTATTACCGCGATTTATTTGGCGATTAATCTGGCATACGTTCAAGGATTGGGATTAGAAACAATGGCAGTCTCAGAAGCAGTAGCCACCCAATTGATGAGTCGTGCGGTTGGGACAACAGGTGCTTGGTTAATTAGTCTACTAATTGCTATTTGTACTCTAGGTGCAATCAATGCCACGATTTTCACTGGTGCTAGAACTAACTATGCCTTGGGAAAAGATTTTGCAGTATTGAGTTGGCTTGGACGTTGGCATCGCAAGACTCAATCTCCACCTCCTGCTTTATTGGTACAGTCAGGAATTGCACTTTTTTTAGTTTTGTTGGGGACGCTGACACGCAGGGGTTTTGAAACAATGGTAGATTACACCGCCCCCGCTTTTTGGTTCTTTTTTCTACTGACAAGCTTGTCTTTATTGGTGTTGCGATTCAAAGAACCAGAAGTACCAAAACCTTTTCAAGTCCCTTTTTATCCTTTAACGCCGATTCTTTTTTGTTTGATCTGTGGCTACTTACTTTATTCAAGTCTAGTTTACACAGGCATTGGCGCACTTGTCGGAGTAGCGGTAGTAATTGCGGGTATTCCATTGTTGTTCTGGTCACATCGGCAGAAAACTTGAATTTAAAATCAAAAGGAAAATATGATGAATTTAAGCAAAAAAATCGGATTTTTACTCACCAGTATCAGTATTAGTAGTTTAGCCGTAGTTGGATGTACTCAACAACGCAACTTTAGCGAGACACCTCCTCAAACTCAACAACCTTCAACCCCAGTCCAAAACCGACCTACGACTAATATACCTAATGTACCTTATGTTCCTACACCTGAAAATGTTGTCAATCAAATGCTGGAATTGGCAAATGTATCGAGTGATGATGTCCTCTACGATCTTGGTAGTGGAGATGGTCGAATTCCTATTACCGCAGCGCAGAAATATGGAACTCGCGGTACTGGTGTAGAAATAAATCCAGAACTTGTACAACGTAGTCGAGAAAATGCTGAAGCAGCAGGTGTTGCCGATCAAGTGGAATTTTTGCAACAAGATTTATTCCAGACAGATCTAAGAAATGCTACAGTAGTCACTCTTTATTTACTACCAGATGTTAATCTCGAACTTCGTTCTAAATTGCTGCGAGAACTCGAACCAGGTACACGAGTTGTTTCCCACGACTTTGATATGGGAGAGTGGCAACCAGAACAAGTGATCAGGATACAAAGTGGAACTCGGCAACACACTATTTATTACTGGATTGTTCCTGAAGAAATTCCTGAAAATCTTACTTAAATATAATACCTGCTATGAAACGTTTGTTAATGACCAGTCCCGTGGCAGTGGCAGCCTTCTGGATTGCAATTTATCTTGTAATTACTCTTTTACCACTGTTAATACTGCTGTTTTATTTTCCTCCAGAAGGAAGAGGATTTTGGGTTGAATTTTCGGTAGCTTTAGGTTTTATTGGATTAGCGATGATGGCTCTTCAGTTCGCATTAACAGCGCGAATAAATCGAATTGAAGCTTCTTATGGGGTTGATATCATTCTTCAATTTCATCGCTATATTTCCTTAGTGGCTTTTTGCTTGATCCTGATTCATCCGCTAATTTTATTCATTACCGAACCTGAGACTATACAATTATTAAATTTTCCCCAAGCCCCTTGGCGTGCTAGATTCGCCGTCATTGCAACTTTGGCACTAATTATTTTAGTTGTTACATCTATTTGGCGCAAACGGTTGAATATTCCCTACGAATTCTGGCGCACCTCTCACGGTATCTTAGCCGTCACCACAGTTGCTTTGGGTTTGGCTCATGCTTTAGGAGTCAGTTACTACCTGAGTTTTTTCTGGAAAACGATTCTTTGGAGTGCGATCGCTATAATTGCTTTGTTACTACTGATTTATGTTCGTGTGATTAAACCCTGGTTCATGATCAAAAAGCCTTATTTAGTCGAAGAAGTGATTCCCCAACGAGGTGATGTCTGGACTTTAGCTTTGCGACCTAGAGGACACGAAGGAATGAGGTTTCAACCAGGTCAATTTGCTTGGATTACTTTAGATATTTCTCCGTTTCGGATGCGCGAACATCCCTTTTCCATGTCTTCTAGTGCAGTAAATCCCGAACGTTTAGAATTTAGTATCAAAGCTTTGGGAGACTTTACCAATCACATCAAAGACGTAAAACCAGGAACAAAGGCTTACCTAGATGGTCCTTACGGCGTATTTACGACAGACCGTTATTGGGATTCGGCTGGATTTGTCCTGATTGCTGGTGGAATCGGGATTACTCCGATGATGAGTATGCTGGTAAGTGCTGCCGAACGTCAAGATGATCGACCTTTTTTATTGATTTATGCCAGTAAAAAATGGGAAGACATCACTTTTCGCGAAGAATTAGAGGCTTTGAAAGCAAAACTAGACCTTACTATTATTCACGTTTTAAGAGAACCACCAGAAGGCTGGACTGGAGAGACTGGTTACGTCAATCGAGAATTACTTGCCAAATATATTCCTACTCATCGTGGTAGCCGTCAATACTTTATTTGTGCTGCTCCAGTGATGATGGACAAAGTGGAAAGTGATTTACACAGTCTGGATGCACCCGTAACCAACGTTCACATGGAACATTTTAATTTAGTTTAATTCAACAACGGAGATTTATGCGCTACAGCATCATGCTTCAAGTAGTGGGAATCATCACCTTTACCCTTGTAAGTACGGCTGCCTTATTTGCCTGGTTACAAAACCGTGACATTCCCCAACCAGAAACTTTAGGCTCGTTTCATTCACAAGAAAAATTAGAGGAAGAGTAAAAACAGTGACCAGTTACCAATGAACAATGAACCTAAAATCGATAACTCTATCTGTGTTCATCTGTCCCTTCGCTTTGCTCAGGACAAGGTTTATCTGTGGACAAACAATTAACCTCGTCGAAGGCGCGTGGAGCGACCAACCAGCAACACTAATACCAGGATATTGACCATATCTCATTGAATTAAGAAACGCTTTAGATATTTATTTTTAGTAGAAGAAAACTATGTTATTTGAAAATGATTTAGCAAACCATTTATTTGCAAATGATTTTTTTAAGGATGCTTGGCAACAGCTTAAAGATTCGATTGTTTATTACCAAGGTCGTCCGATTGGTACAGTAGCTGCTCAAGATTCTACGATAGAAGAACTTAATTACGACCAGTGTTTTGTTCGAGATTTTATTCCTTCCGCCTTAGCTTTTTTGAGCGCAGGAGAAACAGAAATTGTCCGCAATTTTTTAAAGGAAACTTTAGCTCTACAGAGTCACGAGCCACAAATGGACTCTTTCAAACCAGGACCGGGATTGATACCTGCTAGTTTTAAAGTAGAAATTCAAGACGGGAAAGAATATCTCACTGCTGATTTTGGCGAAAGTGCGATCGCAAAAGTTCCTCCTGTCGATTCCTGTTTATGGTGGATTTTGCTACTAAGAGCTTATATCAAAACTACAGGTGATGTATCTCTGGCTCAACAATGCGATTTCCAAGAGGGAATCAGATTAATTCTCGAAATGTGTTTGGCGCATCGGTTTGCCATGTACCCAACCATGTTAGTTCCCGATGGCGCATTTATGATCGACCGTCGTTTGGGAGTTTACGAACATCCCTTGGAAATCCAGGTCTTGTTTTATGCTGCGTTACGAGCAGCCATAGAACTGTTGTTGCCCAAGGAATCAAATCAACTCTGTCTTGAGAATATCCATCGTCGTTTAGAAACTCTTACCTATCACGTACGAGAATATTACTGGCTCGATCTGCAACGTTTAAATGAAATCTATCGTTTTAAAGAAGATGAGTTTGGTCACGAAGTAGCCAACCGCTTCAATATTTATCCTGGTTCGATTCCTAGCTGGCTGACTGAATGGCTGCCAGAAAACGGAGGCTATTTAGCAGGTAATCTTGGTCCCGGACGCATGGATTTTCGTTTTTTTGCTTTAGGTAATTTGCTGGCAATTATTACTTCTCTAGCTAGCGAAGCTGAATCTCAAAGTATCATGAATTTGCTCGAACAACGCTGGCAAGACTTAGTTGGTAATATGCCGATGAAAATCTGTTTTCCTGCTCTAGAAGGGCAAGAATGGCAAATAGTAACAGGAGCAGATTTTAAAAATATACCTTGGTCGTACCACAATGGCGGTAATTGGCCAGTGCTACTGTGGCTGTTGGTAGCAGCAGCACAAAAAACTGGACGCACAGAACTTGCTAACAAAGCATTAGAACTTGCTCAAAATCGTTTAGCTCAAGATGAATGGCCAGAATATTATGACGGGAAATATGGTCGCTTAATTGGTAAAGAAGCCAGAAAATATCAAACCTGGACTTTTGCGGGTTTGTTGGTACCACGACAGTTAATCGCTAATCCTGACTACTTAAAACTAATTAGTTTTGACTGCGAATAAGATCATTCTTATATGAAATATAAAAAATAATGCTACACATTAATCTCCCAGTCTCTCAGTCTCCCAGTCACCTAGTCAACCATCTGTAGCAAACATTTAAGTATTTCATATTACTAGCCTTTATGTCATCACAACGAAGCTGGCAAAAAATTGCTGCGATAATTGCTTTAGTCAATTTAGGCTTGGTTTTATTTAATAGATTCTTTCAACATTTCCTGCTTTAACCCAACCTTCTTGTTCACTCCAGGGCAAACGTACCCTTTGCCATTGTTGATCTTGTGATTCTTCCAGGATGATAATTTCAGCATTATGTTCAATACCACCAATACGTGCAGCATTTAAATCTGGTTCTTCTCGTAAACTTAATCCTTGTTCCCAAGTTACACGGGCTTTATAAGCATTAGGCGGTAATTCTAATTGTTCTTCTGCTTCTGGTTTTTCTTCGGCAGGAACTGTTTCAGGTTCAGAATTGGCTTGGGTGGTTTCGTCAGGAGATGTAGCAGGTTTCTTGGCTTCGATTTGAGGTTCGGATGGTGGTTGTGCCTTTTCTTCAGGAAATAAGGGTTTTGGGGGATCTACAGACATTTTGGAAACGTAGTAAAAACCAAGCCCCGCAGCCGTACCTGTAATCAGGATAATTCCCAACATAAACCCTAAAATGAACTGAAAAATAACTGAAATTCGCCCAATCATCGTGAAATTTTTAATTAAGTTGACTTTGAATGCGATCGCTTAAACTGCTTTTACGGGATGCTAAACGAGCTTTTCCTGCTGCTGCCCAGTTTTGCAAGAATTCAATTTGTTCTTGGGCTGTTCTCGCTAGGGGAACAATTTGACTGGCAGCTTCGAGGATATCTTCTGTGGTGAAGTCGCGATTTTGACTAAAGCCAAGATGCATTGCTTCAATCAGAGTTTGTTCGATCTCTGCTCCCGAAAAGTCTGGCGTTTCATATGCTAACCGCTTCAAGTCGTAATTGCCTAGATTATGGGGACGTAACTTAACTAAATGTACTTTAAAAATGGCTTGTCTTTCTTCTTGATTGGGTAAACCAACAAAAAAGATTTCATCAAATCTGCCTTTTCGTAACATTTCTGGGGGTAAAGCTTGGATATTATTAGCTGTAGCTACGACAAAAACAGGAGATTTTTTTTCGGCGAGCCAAGTAATAAATGTCCCAAACACACGGCTAGTAGTACCAGAGTCTCCTTTAGCATCAAAACCACCAAAAGCCTTATCAATTTCATCAATCCATAAAATACAGGGCGCAAGAGCTTCTGCTAAGTTAATCATTTGTCTGGTACGCGATTCCGACTCCCCTACTAACCCCCCAAATAATCGCCCCACATCCAAACGTAAGAGGGGTAAATGCCAATGATGAGCGATCGCTTTTGCGGTGAGAGATTTCCCTGTGCCTTGAATTCCTACTAATAATAATCCTCTGGGATATGGTAAGCCATAGGTTCTAGCTCGTTCACTAAATGCACCACCGCGTCTGAGTAACCAATCTTTGAGATTATCTAAACCACCAATATCAGAAATTTGTTCTGTGGCAGGGTAAAAATCGAGAATCTGAGTTTGACGAATTGACTGGCGTTTTTCTTCAAGAATTAATTCTACATCTTCTGGATCTAATTTACCATGAGATGCGATCGCTCTGGTTAACACTCTTCTAATTCTTTCTAAGGATAAACCTTGGGCGGAACGAACTAGTTCGTTAACTAATTTATCGGGTAAAGAGTCGCCTGTCGCAGCAATCAGTCTTTGAATTTCGGTTTTAATTTCTTGAGTGGTTGGTAAGGGAAAATCTAATACAGTTAGTACTTCGGTTAATTCCGTAGGAATTTCGATTTGAGTCGAGACAATCACAACATTTTTGGGTTGAGATTTCAAATCTCTTGCCAGATTCTTGAGTTTACGAGCGATCGAGACATCTTCTAAAAAACGATGAAAATCTCTTAAAATAAAAATTCCGCCGAGTTTGTCTGGTAATTTTTCAATAAATTCTAAAGCTTGTAAAGGATTGCGTTTTCCCATCCCCGTATTGTTAGGATTTTCTTGATAACCGTTGACAAAATCCCAAATATAAACGCTACGGTTACCTAATTTTTCTGCCACTGTAGCGATCGCTTTTTCTAATCTTTCTTCTTCGGTGGTGGGAATATAAATCAGAGGATAGCAAGCACGTAGCAGGAGGGCAAACTCTTCACTAAAACTCATTTTTATTCTTAAAATTAATTAATTAATTATTGATTGGTTATATGTGTTATAGCAGTTGATTGATAACTGGTGTACAGAAGTGTCGGCGACACGTCTCTACTGGTAACTGATAACTGATAGAATAACATCCCACTCGCTTTGAACAATTTTCTAGAGATTTAGTTTTGCGACTAAAAATCTAATCAGATGTGGAGAGCCAATTGTCTGCGTTACAATTCTTAACGTATAATAAATTTCCGAGCTAAAATCTTATGAAAACTGCTTTAATTACTGGTGCTTCTTCTGGTATTGGTGAAACTTTTGCTCGAGAATTGGCAGCTAAAAATTATAATTTAGTTTTAGTGGCTTGTTCAGAAGATAAACTGCAACAGCTAGCACAACAATTACAAGAACAACATCAAATTCAAGCAGAAGTAATTGTCCAAGATTTAACGATTGCTGAAGCTGGACAAAAAATATTCCATCAAACCGAACAACAAGGATTAACCATAGATTTATTGATTAATAATGCTGGCTTTGGTGATTACGGAGTTTTTAGCGATCGCCCTTTAAGCAAACAGATGGCAATGATCCAACTTAATATTACTGCCTTAGTTGAATTAACGGGTTTATTTTTACCAGTAATGAAGCAACGGGGTGCTGGGGCGATTATCAATCTCTCTTCCATCGCTGGCTTTCAACCTCTACCTTATATGTCAGTTTATGCAGCGAGCAAAGCTTTTGTATTAAATTTCACCGAAGCTTTATGGGCAGAAAATCAAGATTCGGGCGTACGTTTTCTAGCAGTTTGTTCCGGTCCCACCGAATCGCAATTTTTTGAAATTGCCGATTTTCCTGCTTCTTTTAGTAAAAATGGCACTAATTTGACTCCTGCTGTAGATGTAGTGCGAGATGCCCTCAATGCTTTAGAAAAAAATCAATCTACTTTAGTAACTGGTGGAATTGGTAATCAATTAATTGTTAATCTACCTCGTTTTTTACCCAGAGATTTGCTAGTTAATGCAGTAGAAAAACAATTTCGCTCTTAAACTCCTTTCCATACGAGCAGACTTAAACTAGAATTTATCAGCCACAATTTTGTATGATTGATTAGAAATTTTTCTAATTGATTAAATAAACCCATCGATCAAACCTTGGTTAAGCACAAAGAAAGAGAACCATTTGCCAGTTTTGCCCTTTACCATTTCGCTAAATGGTCGCTAGTTAATCCATTATTTCGTACTTATTTCCGTGGCAAGATTTATGGTGGGGAAAAAGTACCCCAGTCAGGATCGTTAATCGTTGTCAGTAATCATGCCAGTGATTTCGATCCACCTCTTCTTTCAAATGCGGTGCGTCGTCCCGTCGCGTTTATGGCAAAAGAAGAACTCTTTCAAGTACCTGTACTAAAACAGATGATTAGATTATACGGTGCTTATCCAGTTAAACGAGGTAAAAGCGATCGCTCTTCGCTTAAGGCTGCTATGTCAGCTTTAGAAAATGGTTGGATTGCAGGCATTTTTTTGGATGGTACTCGTACAACTGATGCTAAGATTATTAATCCCAAATTAGGTGCAGCTTTAATTGCAGCAAAAACCCAAGTTCCCCTTGTTCCAATCAGTCTTTGGGGAACAGAAAAAATTTTCCAACCAGGTTCATATTTTCCTCGCCCTGTACCAGTGACGATTCGGATCGCAGATGTAATTCCTCCACCTCAATCCACCCAACGAGAAGAGTTACAGGCGGTTACCGCTCATTGTGCAGAAGTAATTAATCAAATGCACGCTTTGGGAAGATAAAAGATGCAAATTGCTCTCTTCTGTCGTTAAATACTACTTGATTCTCTTCGTGAATTATCTAGCTTAGAAGAACTATCTTCGCTATAATTTTGAGGGCTAAATGTTTCAAAATGTAAAGCGTGCGCATTGCCGATTCTCTAGAACAAATTCTAACACCTACAACGATCGCTCTCGGTAATTTTGATGGAATTCATCGAGGACATCAAAAAGTGTTGCAACCAATTTTGCAACTATCTCATCATGATAGCCATCCCTCTTATCCTACTGTAGTTAGTTTTTCTCCTCATCCCCGCGAATTTTTTACAGGGGAACAACTCACCTTATTAACGCCAGTAGCAGAAAAAGCACAGTTACTCTCGGAAATGGGGATTAAACAGTTAGTTTTAATTCCTTTTAATCAGAAATTAGCTAGTTTATCGCCTCAAGAATTTGTAGCAGAAATTATTGTCAAACAGTTACAAGCGATCGCAATTAGTATAGGAGAAGATTTTTGTTTTGGGTATCGAAGACAAGGAACAGCTAAAGACTTAGTTGCGATTGCCTCAAAATATGGTATTGAAGTTCAAATTAATTCTCTTCAAGAGTGTAACTATCAACAACACCATCATCATGGGGTTCGCATTAGTAGTTCTTTGATTAGAAAAGCTTTAGAGACAGGAGACATTCCTCACGCTAATTATATGTTAGGTCGTGCTTACTCTTTAACTGGAACAGTAGTTCAAGGGCAACAAATCGGTAGAACCATTGGTTTTCCTACCGCCAATCTTCAGTTACCACCCAATAAATTTCTTCCTCGTTATGGAGTTTATGCGGTCAATGTCTTTTACGATCGCTCTAACATTAGAGGTGTGATGAATATTGGTTGTCGCCCCACAGTAGATGGAATTAACCGTGCGATCGAAGTTCATTTGTTAGACTGGTCAGGAGATTTATACGGTCAAACTTTAACAGTTAGTTTAGAAAAGTTTTTACGTCCAGAACAAAAATTTCCTTCCTTAGAAGCTTTAAAAGAACAAATTACCGCCGATTGTCAAGCAGCTAGAATTATGGATTTTTGATTAAATAACTATTTCAAATTCAAGATTTTGGCTTTCTAAAAAATCATGGGTGAAATGATCGACTACATTGGTATCACTCAGTTCTAAATTATAGAAATCCACCACTTCATGCTCAAAATAAGGACCGGCGTGCCAAGTCCCTACTTCTAATTTAAGAAAACAGTCACCAGGAATCCGAAAAGCAACCATTTTTGTTATGTCTGGTTGAGATGCTTCAGAAGGTGGTGCGACAACCATTAACCAATCTTTTCCTGCTAACGAACCCAAACATTGAGTACAAAGATTATGACGGGTAATTTTATGGAAGATTCTGCTTCTGTGATGCAGTCGCATAATATAAAAACGAGGAGTACCTTTAGTTAAATCTAATTGGGCATCTTCGTGACTGTAAGCTTGACCATCTTTAGCAGGAGTAATCAATTGTCCATAGGGTTGAAACTTTTCTGGGGTAATCCATTCAGCCTGAAGAGGACACGTCTGCCGAGTTTGCTGTCCGTGTTGTTGCCCTAGAATAGATTCACTCATTGGTTAATAATTTCAGTTTCAATTACTACTATTAATTCTGACATTAAAATGCAACCCAGTCAGTTTGGATTGCATGAAAGTTATAGGGATAAGATTTAAGTACATAGGCAGAATCAATTACACAAAACAATAGTTCATAGTTCAAAATCAAACTGATAACTGGTGAGTGATGGCTATTCCTTGTTTCCTATTCCCTATTTTTTTTTCTTCACCAGTGTATTTAATTTTGCATTACTACTTAATTATTTATATTGATTTGTTTTTTGTTTGCTACAAATCTTGCGTAAGGGTTTGGCAATGCCAAACCTTAGATAAATTTAGAAATTTGATACTTAGTATGCTTCTGAACAGAAAAGCGATTACTATTGAATAAGTTAATAATTTAGAACTGAACTTGATTGAAATAATTTAAGATTTCATTACCTACTTGTGTGTTAAGCCAATCACGATTTGAATCAATTAGCTCATCGATATCAGTTCCACCAATAGCTTGCGCTCCCCCAATCGCTAAAACAATATCGTTATAATCTATGTTATTACTAAATTTTAACGGAATATCTTCAAAACTAACAATTTTACCTTTTGCTCCAGTCAAAACATCTCCAAATTGCTCCTGTTTTTGCTGATTGGCATCAGACATGGAGAAAATTGGTTGTTTTTTGGTTGCCCAGCTAGGTGCAGTTGAAGCTTCACTAAAAGTACCATCGGGAATTAAAACCAAACCAAAAGTATCGCCAGCATTCATTTGAAAACTGCGTGTTCCTTGATAAGTACCAGTGCTATTAAAATCTTTTTCCCATCTAAGAGAAGAACTGTATCTAGCTTGATCGCTCTTGTCGTTAATAATTACATGACCTAAACTAGAATTGCTCATCGCTCGATTGAGTGCTTCTTGTACAAAAGCTTTAGAACCAGTTTGGTAGATATCCATACCTTGAAGGCTAAACATTCCTACTTGTCCTTCGTAGGCACCACCATCAAAAAGAAAATCAATTTTTACTTGACCAGAATTATCAACTTTAAAGACTCCTTCTTCATACAAAGAACGATTAGCGTAGTTTTTCAAATTATTACCAACTTGAGTTTTGCGCCAGTCTTTATTGGATTTGATATATTTATCGATTGATTCTGCCTTACCTTTAGCTCCTTTGACTTGGAAAACAAAATCGTTATAATCGCGATCGGAATTAGTTAAATCTACCCGAGTATCTTCAAAAACAAAAGTTCCATTGCCATCAGCATCGACAATTTGTCCTTGTGGTTGACCATTAATATTTAGTTCGGGAATCGAAAAAACAGGTAATTTACCCCACTGTCCCATATTACCTGGATTATTTAAAGTCTCTTGAACAGTAGTATTTTGAATCAACATGAAAGCGAATTTATCGCCAGCATTCATGTTAAAAGTTTTAACACCTTGATAAGCACCACTATTAAAATTATTTTCCCAAGCAGGTTTGTTACTAAATTTTGCTCCTTCAGTTGCGTCTTTAATCACAACATAGCCTTGAGTAGAGTTACTTAAAGCGCGTCTAGCAGCTTCCATGATAAATTCTGTAGAACCAGGAGTATAGACATTCATCCCTTCTAGGCTAAACACTGCCAGTTCACTTTGAAACCAACCACCATCAAATAGAAAATCTACTTTTACTTGTCCAGTTTCTCCAACTTCAAACACTCCAGTATCAAAACTAGCTATATTACTGTGGCTGAGTAGTTGCTTACCAACTTTATGAGTACGCCAATCTCGCTCAGTATTGACTAGATTATTCATTGAAGCAATGTTGTTACCCTGTAAACCACGAACTTGAAAAATCATGTCATTATAATCTTGGTCTGATTTTCCTTGGTCGATGCGAGTATCATCAAAAGCTAGAGTTCCGTTATTGTCAACAGCAACCAACTGATTAGCAGCTTTTCCATAAGGATTTGCTTGTGCAATAGAAAAAATTGGTAATTTACCCCATTGAGACATCTGGCTAGGATTTTGATAAAGAGCTTCAATTGAAATGTTTTGCGTCATCATGAAAGCGACTTCATCCCCAGCATTAAAAGCGAAAGTTTTAATTCCTTTGTATTCGCCACTGTTAAAATTGTTTTCCCAACCAAATTGAGCTTGAAATCTTGCTCCTTCAGTAGCATCTTGTGCCAAAATTCGACCTTGAGTAGAATTGCTTAAAGCACGTTTAGCAGCTTCTTTGATAAACTCAACTGAACCAGGAATGTAAGCTTCCATGCCTTTAACGCTAAAAACTGCTAGTTCTCCTTGAAACCAACCACCATCGTAGAGATAGTCAAACTGAACTTGACCAGTAGAATCAACGATAAAAGTACCATTGTCAAAGACATGATTGGGAGATAAATCGTTTACTTTTAACAGAGGAATAGTTTGAGTTCCTGTATTAATTTTTTCTCCTGCTTCGATTTGACCAGAAGTTTGCGCCCCGATTAACCTTGCCTGAACATTACCACCTGCATTTTTGGATATTTTATCCTGTAATACTAGCCAAGCTTCGACAACAACTTCTTCTTCAGGATCGAGATTGGCAATTTTAAAAGTTCCTTGAATTTCTGTACCGACTAATTTCCAAGTAAAATCACTGACTATTGCATTGGTGTCACCGCGAGTATTAGGATCGACATTATCTACAAAAGCTGCTAGGATACCAAAGTTTTTGTCATAACCAAAAGCAGAACCGTTAGTAGTTACTGTTTGCCAACCAGCAGTAAAAGTGATAGTATCGCCGTTAACTTTTCCCTCACTGTTGGCAGAAATACGGAATTCAAAGGGAACAATCTGTCCTAAAGCTAAATTTTTAGATGCTAGAGATTCGATGCTAGTATCGTCGGATGCACCAGGAAGAGTATTACTAGCGCGCAAGCTTGGAAAGAGAGTAACTTGTTTTGGAAAGAGTTTTGAATATAACGTGGGGTTAGCAGCACTAAAATCAATCTTATAATCTTGACCAGCCATAATATTTTCTTAAAGTCTTGGTTAGTTAAAATATTTGTTTGTTGTTATTTATTAGTGTCTTGCTCTAGAGTTAGTTTTATGGTTTGTCTAAGAGATTGATTTGTATAAGTTGCGGTATAAGTTTAGGAATAAAAAAACACCTTTGTAACGCTGAAGAGAATAGCGATCGCTAAGAGTTTGATTACTCATAATTTTCAAATTTTTTGATTAATCTTTACAAAAATCAATATTTTGTAATAATTCTCTAATTATTGTTGATGTAGCATAAGGGAATAACCAACAACTAGTTGTTGTAACTTGAGTTTTTCTCTCCTCAAAAAAAATTGCCCGCAGCAGAGAAAAATCAACACACAATCATAGCTAAAGATCCAATTTGTTACAAGTGCAACTAATCCACTTGAAAATTGCATTCTCGCTATAATCTGCAAGGAGGGTGAGCAATGCAAGCCAAACGCAAGTGTCCGTTAATTTTAGTAGTCGAAGATGACGAAGATAATTTAATTTTAATTTCTCATGCTTTAATATTTTTTAAATACACCTTTATTACAGCAAACAACGCGCAAACAGCTTTAGAGATAGTTAAAAAGCATCAACTGGATTTAATTATTGTAGATATTGTGCTGAGGGATATGAACGGTTTGGAGTTAGTCCACGACCTTAGACATGGTAAATCAACTAAAAATCTACCAATTATTGCCGTAACTGCCTTAGCCCGAAAAGAAGACCATGAACTTTTGTTAGCTGCTGGTTGTAACGATTATTTGTGTAAACCTTATTTAATTGATGAGTTAGATCAAAAAATTCGTTACAATCTACCCCCACAATTTTTTCCTTCTGGAGCATTAAGAGTCGTGTAATCGAGGCAGTGGTGGTGGTGATTGAGGTCTAAGAGAAATAACATAATTACTTTTAACAACTCCCTGGTTATTCCAAGGAGGATGCCAGTAAGTTTCTTGAATAACTGTTTTATGTTCATCTAGAGATGACCATTGAAATCTGACTAAACTGAGATTGTTCCGTCCAACTACTTCTGCTCCTTCTTGTAACCAAGGGTTACGCCAGAACCAAAACAATAATAATTTAAAAATTTTTTGCCTAAAACTGGATTTATGATTAGCCAATGATTTGCTGGATTGTTTCAATAATGGTTGGATTGGTTTTCTATAACACCATTCGAGGCGATATTGCCAATCTGGAGGAGAGCTTGCACTAGATATTTTGGGTGATTTTTGCCTAAAACCAAAGCGTTGCCACCAAAAAGTTCGGGGCAATTTTAGCAAACGGAGAGATTTTTGCCATCCTAACCAATGTTCGGTTGGTTCTGGAAAAAGATTTTTAATTCTGGTATGGACTAAACGAGTTGATAATTCTGAGTTTTTAATTGCACTTGAAGTCAATTGCACTAAGACAGCAGTGCTAGCTGGATTATAAAACCAGTGATTCAAACGAATCGCACAACTGTAATGAATATCTCCTGAAAGAATAATGATGCGATCGCGACTATGAGCTAAAGATAGTAGTAGTTTAGCAAAAGCAGTTTGATGAAAATTCCACGAATCCCCAACATCATTACTAAAGACTCGATTTCGCTTTAATTCCAATCTTTGAACTTTATCAATCAAACCCAAAGTAACCAAATTAGTAGGTAAAACTATCAAAGTAGCTTCAATTTGAGCGCGATCCGAACGAGCGAGAGGATTAAGTAACTGTTGCTCAAAAGCAGTAGGACACAATAACATAGGTGGTTGTTTACCTTGTCGGTCTGCTTGGGGATAACCCCGCCATGTACGGGTATCTAAAACAAATACTTCGTGTTTAGCACCTTTGATACTGTAGTGCCAAACTAAAGCCTCTTTGTCTCGCTGTAAGATAAACACATCTTCGTCTGGTTGTAACTTAGGTAATCCTGTTTTAAGTTCAATTGGAGGTATTCCTAGATAACGAATGATGGCTACGGCTGATAAAGGATCCGTCCCTGCTGAAGAAGACCATTGCACCGCAGCTTGTAACAGTTTTTCTCCTGATGTTCCTGGTTGAAACTGTTCAGGAGTATTACCCCAAGCTTGAAACAAAGCATAGGCAAGTAAACCATTTTGGATCACCCTTATACCCAAAGGCTTACTCAAAACGCGATCGCACCAAAGTCGATTAAGATACCAGTCATCACTAATATCATGATCGTCGCAAATCGTATAAGTCGGAATATTAGCCAAAGCTCGTCTAACTCTAGGCAAATCTTCAATAAAACTAGCAAGAGCGAGCATTTCTCGATCCCAATTTTTAGCTAATTTAGAATCAGTAAATATGTCTCGACCAGCAGGAAATTGGGATGGCATCAAAACAGGCGACCAAGCTAATAAATAAGCAGTTGCATATTCTCCAAAACTAAATAGATGACTTTTGGCTTTTTCGGGTTGTTTGTGCAGCATTGCTGTAAAACCACCTTCAATCCGAGCAATTTCGCTCCGTTTTCCTGGTGGTAATTCACTTGGTTTGATTACGCCTTCAAGCAAAGGAAGCTCTTCTTCCCATTCCAACAATAAATTGCTAACTCTTTGAGTCAACCACAAAAAAGGATCGGCAACATCATCACCATAAATTTGATCACCAGTCAAAAATAGTTGTTGAGGTCGCTCGTCCGCTAGGTGAGCAGAGGTTTCAATTAAAAGATCTAAACAAGATAGAATATCCCTTCCCCCACCGTGAGGTTTACGACAAGAACCATGAATAATTTTTAGCTGATTTAAATCTGCTGCTGGTAAAGAAAAAGTCGGTAACTGATGATCGAAATAACTAATTTTAGCGTTATCTAAAGCTTTAGCTAGATTGATTTCCTGATTGTCAAAATACAAATCATAGGCATAAACTTGTCCAGGTTCGAGGCGATTATCTTTTTCCAGTTGTACCGTTACAACTACCAAATGTAGATATTGACCAAGCTGAATTGTCTGATTCTCTCCTTCTCCAATCTGCCTTTCAAGAGATTGTCCCTTACCTGCTACGGTAGCGTAAAGTTTTAAAGTTACTCTACTTGCTTGTTGAAGTGCTAACCAGACTGTAACTGTATCTGCTTCAGTTCGACGTAAAATTGGACCTGCTAAAATCAAAGGCAAGTCGTTGATATTTGGTAAAAAATCGAGAGTTTGTCTCAATTGAAATCAGAAAAAGATTGAATAATTTTTAATATATCGAGTTCCAAGTTAATCATAGTATTACTTAGGTAGGAAGTAAAAAAGAGCCAATTCTGATAAGGATAAATTTAATTACCTATTCTCAACACAACTATCATGACTGAAAGTTTTTTACTTAGTCGCGTTTTGCTTCGCTTTGAAGACCAATCCGAAGATCTAATCGGAGATTTATCCGCAGTAGCAGTTACTCCAGACGGTAGTTTATGGCTTGGTTCAGATGAACTATTAGGAATTGAGCGGGTTTCTCTCGTCGAACCCAACATTTTTGCTCATCACCAACATTTTCCTTTGGGCGATTTCATTGAATTACTCGATCAAGAAAATGAAATTGACATTGAAGGATTTGATTACTCTGATGGTTATCTTTGGCTAACAGGTTCTCATAGCACCAAGCGTAAAAAAGCTAAGGGAGATTTACAAAGACTTACCCAAATCAAAACTGAAGCCAATCGTTATTTACTCGCACGTATTCCTATTATCAATGGCAAACCAGTTAAATCCTATTCTCCCACTGAAGACCATAACCAGCAAAAAAGAGCAGCTTGTTTAGAAACCAAAGAAGCAAGTAATATTTTAATCGATGCACTCAAAGAGGATGAACATTTTGGTGCAATTGTTTCTTCGGGACTCCCTTCTAAGGATAATGGATTAGATGTTGAAGGATTGGCAGTTCATCAAAATAAAATCTTTTTAGGTTTACGTGGTCCTGTATTAAGAGGTTGGGCAATTATTTTAGAGTTAGAAATAGAAGAAACAGAACCTGGAATTCTAACTCTCAAGAAAATACAACAAACAGACCGACTTTATAAAAAACATTTTCTCGATCTTGATGGTTTGGGTGTAAGAGAGCTATGTTTTCACGGAGAAGATTTAATTATTTTGGCAGGACCAACGATGGTTTTAGATGGTGCCATGCGTGTTTTTCGTTGGTACAATGCCCTTAATCATTCTAGTGACAGTCTGAGCGAACAAGAATCTGGAAAGTTAGAAGTTTTATTCGATTTACCTCTAAAAATAGGGACAGACCGTGCAGAAGGATTAGCTTTATATACCTGTTTAGGACAAAAAGATTCGTTGTTAGTTGTTTATGACTCGCCCGATCCCTCCAGAAGACCTCAACCAAGAGAAATCTTTGCTGATGTGTTTCAACTCAAATAAAATCAGACAACTTTCAATCAGCAAAGCCAAATAGGTTTTCCCCTAATTTGACATTTTGCTATACGATCTGATCTAAGCAATACTATTTTAGGAAGACTGCATGAGTGGCAAGTTTTTGCCCAAACACAAATTAAAGCTACTCATAGGATGTTTAGCAATCTTAGCTGTAATTATTCTGCTAGGTTGGTTAACTTTTAGAGATTATTTAACTTATGTCGATGAATGGTTAGCACAATTGGGTTACTGGAGTATTCCAGCTTTTTTAGGAATTTATATAATTGCTACTTTAGTTGGTTTACCAGCTATTTTTCTTTTTTTGGCAGCGGGAAGTTTATTTGGTTTTAACAAGGGTGTGTTTCTGGTTTCTCTAGCGGATACTCTTAGTGCAAGTGCTTGTTATGGACTAGGTAGAACTATAGCTCGCAAAAGAATTAGACAATGGCTCACTAAACGACCTCAATTTGCTCAATTAGACCATGCTGTTGCTCAAAAAGGCTGGAAAATTGTTTTTTTAACTCGTTTATCACCAATTTTGCCTTCTAATATTCTTAATTATGGTTTTAGTTTAACTAAAATTGATTTTTGGCATTATATATTGTTTTCCTGGTTAGGAATGCTGCCTGTAATCGGTTTATACGTCTATCTTGGTTCTGTCGGCACTAATCTTATTAAAAGCAAAACCAATCACAGTACAATGGCTTTGTCGATAGTTGGCATTCTAGCTACGATTGGCGTATTAATTTACACGACTAAACTAACTAGACAAATTTTGTCTTCTTCATTAAATTCTTCCAAAAAAAACTAAGTTATAGATTGACGATTTACTTTTTTTGCTTTATTGATAAAGCTCTTGCTGCTTTTTGAAGTGCAGATTTATAAATAGCCCCATATTTTTCATGGAGATGATGATTCGGATCGTTAGCGACAAACCATTCAGCTTGATATAGTTCAAAAATTTGGACCCCACGTTCTAAACCAAATTCTAATAAATCAGGTAAAAAACCAACTCTACCTCGCTCGGCAGGATTAGATTGGGCTGCCGTTTGTAATTCTAAAGGAATTTCGCCTTGATATTTTTCAAATAAATCGCACCAATCTGCATAACAAGGTTCACCTTGAGCGTAAAGCGTAATCGCATTTTCGGTTAGTCCCTGTATACCAATACCAAATCCTTTAGCAACAGCAGCAGCAGCGACAGTTTGAGCTATTTTGTCCGAATTACCAAATTCATTAATGGTAATCAAAATTGTTTTGGGAGAATTTAAACTAGCTAAAAAATCGATAAATTGCAGATTATATTTTTGCCAAGTTTCTGCGGTAAGGTTAATAGGTGGTTTAAGCCATTGCGAAGTACAGGGATTATTGGGATAGGGTACACCGTTAGCAGGATAACTTTCTGCACCTACACCAATTCCAAAACGCAGATATCCTATCCAAGGTTTATTTCCAAATTCTGTTACTATTGCTTTGACTAACTTGCGATAATTGACTTGATATTCTTCTTCCCAAAATACTGGCGTAATAGGAGCATTAGGATCGCATCCTCGATCTACTTGACATTGACAGCGAACTGAATTGACTTGTTGGAGTACATACTCAGGAGTCATTGGTTTACCAGAAAATTGTTGTTCTGTTTTTTGGGCTGCTCCCCAAACCAGTAAATTAACTAGTTTTCCTGCTTTAATCCAAGGTTGAGCAGTTTTCATGATAAAAGACCAATCATACTGAGGATTAGCATCGGGACCACGATCTACTTCTGACCAAGGAACAATAATATTAGCACCGCTTACTGTGGGATCTTTTAGAATAAAACGTTCAATTTTTTGCCAATTTTGAGTAGGTAAATTAGCAGAATTTAAAAATAATCCCCTAGGCCTGTCAGTGATTGGTTGATTTGAAGCTGGTGGAGAAGCAGCAGTACAATTAGCAGATATCACAGCTAAACTTAAAACTATTACTGTAATTAAAAATGCCATGATGGGTGAAGCAAACCGATTAGTCATTGAGCAGTTAATTATTAAGTTGTTTTTGTTTTTCTAAATACTGCTGATGATATTCGTCAGCTAGATAATACTCACTTTTGGGTTGAATTTGAGTAACAATTTCTTTGGCAAATTTGTTTGATTGTCTAAGTTGATTTAAAGAGCGTTGGGCGGTTAAAAATTGCTCTTGATTATGATAAAAAATTACTGAACGATACTGTTCTCCTCGATCTGCTCCTTGGCGATTAATTTGAGTGGGGTCATGAATTGACCAAAAAACATCGAGAAGTTGTTGATAGCTAACAATTTGTGGATCGAATTCAATTTGTGCTACTTCTGCATGACCTGTAATTCTTGATAATACATCTAAATAGCTAGGGTTAGGAAAGTGTCCTCCCATATAACCTACAGAGGTAGAAATTACACCTTTTATTTGTCGAAATGTAGCTTCTACTTTCCAAAAACAACCAGCCCCAAAAGTCGCTTGTTCCATTTTTTCCGTTATCAATGACTCAGTTATTTACTGTATGTAGTTTAAACTAACCTCGTTTCAATCCTCGCACGCGAACTTCGCGTCCAGAAAGACGATTGCAAAGCACCTATTGTAACTTCAATCTAGATAAATATTTGGGGTTATAGTTGCGCGAACCTCCATTCCAGACAACCATAATACTAAATCCGATTCTCAAAACCAACTTTTAAGATTGATGTGGGGACACGGGGACATGGAGACGGGGAGAGCCTTTTCAGTTTTAGATATAAGTAGGGTATGACAACAGGATTTGGTATAACAATCCAATTTCAGCAGTGTAAAATAGGATCAACTCTTTACCTCATCAGAGAAAGCGAACCTTCTAGAAAAATCTTCCTCGCTACAGTTTCGCGTGATTAACTTTGTTGTTTAAAATACACGCTTAAGCTAAAAATATTACATTTAAAAGAAATATTTTCAGGAAAAATACTAATGATACCTTTAAATGATGATAATCCAAGCTACACAACGCCAGTAGTTGTTTACGTATTAATTGGCATAAATATTGCAGTTTTTATCCACCAAGTGTCTTTGGGTTCTCAATTAAATGATTTTTTTGAGCTTTATGCGGTTATTCCTAGACAATTAAGTGCTAGTTTTGCGGGTGCTACTTCTAACCAAACTGTACCAGAATTCTTAACCTTAATTACCTCTCAATTTTTACATGGTGGGTTGACTCATATTGGCTTTAATATGCTGTTTCTTTGGATTTTTGGTAATAATATTGAAGATTCTCTCGGTCATTTTAAGTTTTTGCTTTTTTACTTGGGTTGTGGTGTTTTAGCTGGCTTGACTCATTGGTTTTTTGACATGAATTCGGTTACTCCTACGGTTGGTGCGAGTGGTGCGATCGCAGGTGTAATGGGAGCATATATCTTAAAATATCCCAAAGCGCAAATTTTGACTTTACTTCCTTTGGGGTTCTTTATTACTACAGTTAGAATCCCTGCTGTATTTTTTCTCGGTTTTTGGTTTGTTCAACAAGCTTTCAGTAGTGTTGCTTCTTTAGGATTACCTTCTAATACTGCTGGCGTGGCTTATTGGGCGCACGCAGGAGGGTTTATTTTTGGGGCGATTTTAGGACCTCTCTTGGGTTTATTTAGCGATCGCTCTACGCCTCGTTAAAATATCAGTTACTAGTACAGACGTAAGATGTTACGTCTGTACAATTATTAATGAGCAATCAACAAATAAACTATTAACTATTAACTTTGCCTAACTAGCTTTTAAGTGGAATCTCGATTTAAAGCGGTCATAATTGCTTGTTGGGAGGCGGTTTGATATACCTGAACTAAAAATTGTTTTAAAGCTTCGGCATTAGCAGTAGCTAAAGGAATGTCTCCTAACAAATCTAAAAGAGTTTTACCTTCAGTAGGAGGAGTAATAACAACTAAAGACGGTTCTAAAGGGTCGTTATATTGCCAAAAATTCTTTAAATCAATATTTTCTGGAGTTTTTGATTTGATTGGTTCTGATGACTTTTCTGTCACAATTACATCAGAGGTTGAATCTAATGGGGAAGTTTTTGTGTCAGAACCAACTTTATTACTACGTAATTGCCGTAGCGTATCTAAAATTTCCGTTTTTGTACGTCCTCGTAGTTGAAATAAAACAAAGGGATCTTCACTAAAGCGATCGCTCAATTGATAATAAACCGCAGCAATATGTTTACAGGGATTAGCTTTATCAGGACAACTACAACGAGAACGAATTTCGGTTAAAGAAAAAGGAAATAAACTCAAACCATTTGCCGTAAAGACATCTTCAATATTGGCAGGCATTTCTCCAGCTAATAATTGTGCCGAAAAAATTGCTTTTTCTGACATTGTTTGAGTAATAAAACTCCAATCTTCATCAGTAAAAGAAGCTAGGGATAAAGACACTTGATAAGGTTGGGCTTCACTTCCTTGCACTTTGGCTAATACTTGCGAACCAACAAACTCAATACTGAGAACATTGCCTTCCCTAGCATAGTTTCTGCCTCGTTCTAAACGCTTTTTAAAACGATAAGAATCGAGTAATTCTAACCAACGTTCTACCCACCATTGGCGGTTTGCTAATTCCATAATTTTTAATCCACGTTGATATTGTCCTGATTTATTGCTAGCTTTGCCAAAAATCGCTGACACTATAACCTAATTGTGCCAACATTTGCGCCAACAAAGGCAAACTTAAACCAATTACATTACTATGACAACCTTCTATTTTCTCAACAAACAATCCACCTTTTCCTTCTAAAGCAAAACTACCTGCACATTTAAGCGGTTCACCACTAGCAACATAAGCCTCTATTTCGCGATCGCTAAGGTCAGCAAAATGAACTTTTGTAATACCACAACTAACCAATTGTTGATTGTGTCTTAAATCCAGTAAAGCATGACCTGTATATAATATTCCTACTTTACCGCGCATGATTTGCCATCGAGCGATCGCTTCTGGCGGAGATTCTGGTTTGCCATAAATTTCTCCTGCTATTTCTAACACAGAATCACAACCCAAAATTAAAGCATCAGAAAATTGATTAACCACTATTTCAGCTTTGCACTTAGCCAAAGTCTCGACTAATTCAATTGCATCTTCAGACTGTATTTGAGATTCGTCAAAATTACTACTGCAAACTATGGGTTCTATTCCTGCTAATTGCAACAATTTTTTACGGGCAGGAGAAGCTGACGCTAAAACAAAAACTGGTAAACTCACAAGCAAAAATTATCTAACAGTAAAAGATCTAGCAGCTACTTCAAAAGTATCTTTAACTTTTGACCAACGATTAGTAGTAGTTGAGAGATTAAAAGTAAACAGCTTGCCCCGACTTACTGCAACACTAGCAACATTATGTCTTGGTAATTGATTGGGCAATTCTACTTCATATTCTAAAAGATAATAAGTTTTTCCATCTCTATCTTTTGATTCAGCCTTCAAAAATTCAGCCTGGCGATCAAGATTAGGATTATTCATCATTTTAAAAAAACGATAACCTACTTCCGAAGGAGTTCCCAATTCTTCTAAAGTAGAGTCAGCAGGAACTTCGCTAACAATTACGCTAAGATTTTCACCACGTTCGATTAAATCTCTAAATACTACATCTACACCAGAAGAAGGATTTTTTAAATCAACTGGAATCCAACCATTAGGATAAAGAAATTCATATCCTTGACTAGGATTAACATAACTTTGTAATCCACTAACTCCTGTCGAACAACTAGAAAGAACTATACTTACAACTATTAATAAACTAGTAATTAAAGATTTCCACATTTGACGATATTTTCCCTCCGAGTTTGAGTTTAATAATTTACTGACACCTAAAAAACATAAATTCCCCCGTGCTAACCAATTTTTTTTTGTAAGGCACGGGGTCAATAATTTTAATTTTTTCTCTAATTGTTTAACTTGCGTTAGAAGCAAAAACTGCTACCGAAATTACTCCACCGAGCAACAACAAAGCAAATACACCAAAAACTAAATAGTTGCGTTGTTGTTTTTTAGTCGGGGGTTCGGCTGTATACATTCTTGGTTCGACAGCAAAATTATTGAGTCTTCCCCCGTCTTCTTCGGTATATGGCATGAATTAAAACCTCTCAATTTTTAGTTGTAAATCTTGATAAATCTTAGTCTTATTTCACTAGATCGTACAACAAATACCTACCTAAGATTTGATTTTTCTACTGCTAAGTGCCAAAAAAATCGTTGTAGCAAAGGTTAATACTTAATTATTTACCAAGTTCTAACTTGAAATTTAATTCATTAGAAACCACAGATACTTCTTGTAAAGTCAGTTTTAAGAATAAATCGGAAGAAACAACTGTAGCAGCAGAAGCAACAACTCCTTTCCCCTGGGAACCAAAGCCATAGCCCAAATTAAACAGCCAACGATGTTGATGATTACCAAATTTTTCACCTGACGCGACTTGCCAACCTGCAATTGTTAGATACTCATCATTATTTTTAATTTTACGACTTTCGTAGTTAGCAAAAACAGAAAAAGTTAAATCAGAATTTTGTAGAGTCAAAATATCATAACTCAATTTCGAGTTGCTTTTGAAGGTATTGCTAGCATAAGCTAATTTTAGATTACCTAATTGAGAATTAATATTCCACTGCCAACTATTATTATTATCGAGTCCCGCGATCGCATTAAGAGCAAAATAATCATGTTTGACAGCAAATTTAATTCCTGCTGCCAGAGAATCATTTTTACTGTTACCATTGGCTGTCAGGGTTAAACCAGAAACAATTCCCCATTTGAGATCGAAGGTTTGTTTCTCGCGATCGGTATAATAATTTAAAATAAAATTTTTAGATTTAATTCCTGCTGCCAGAGCATCGTTTTTACTGTTACCATTAGCTGTCAGAGTTAAACCAGAAGTAATTCCCCATTTAAGATCGAATTTTTGTGCTTGTTCATTAGTATAAAAGTTCAAAACAAAATTCTGAGATGGTTGAATGTTGAGATGAGAACGTAACTCAAGACCTTCTTTGCCCGTCATTACTGAAATACTGGTTTGCACAGGTAAGTTACTTGGTTTATAAGATAATTGACTAAAACCTGACAGTAAATTGTCATAGACAAAACCAACACCTACAGTAACGTTTTGAGATACTCCTTGTTGAAAAGCAATGCCACCGCGAAAATCACCAAATTCTCCTAAGACATCAGTTTTTTCGACTAGATTTTTTTTGCCTCCGCCAGAAACAGTCAAAGAAGCAGTTCCCTTTGGCAAAAAAGGAAAAGAATCATTAGGCTGGGTTGAATTATGATTGTTTTCAGTTCCCCAAGTCTCAACGGCAGTTAAACCCCAATATTTACTTTGATTTTCATTAGTCCAAAAAGTATTTTGAAATCCTAAAATAAGATTTCCTTGTTTTTGGTGATGAGTAAAAGGAGCATCTTCTAAAGATAAAGGTTTAGAATCAGAAATAATTAAATTAGAACTTAAACTATTGTGATTTGTAGACCAATTATCTGTACTATTTATTCTATAAATATCTTCTGTGTTACTAATCGATAGAGAATATCTAAGAGTTGCATAATTTAAATCTAAACCAACAGGGAAGACTGAGTAATTTTGATCGCTCAGTAATTGTGCGGATAAAAAAATTGGCTCAGTTGGTTTTGATTGTCGAGAATAAATTGATTCTGCCCAAGCAGGATAATTGAAACAAAGGCAGCACAAAATACTGCCAGAGAGAAGCCTGGTTAGTATAAGTTTCATTGTTCTCTGTGGCTGTGTGAGGGAGAAATTGAAAGTTAATTCGGAGCGAAAAAAAACTTAATTTTTACAACAATTCTGACAATTAATGCAAGTTACTTATGAATTTTTATTGCAATAAAAAAGCTAGACCTCCCTAAAAATAATTTTTTGTATTTATTTAATATTTGATCGAATTTTCTTACCTACTTTTTTATTTTATTGTGCTTTCTTTTGAATCCGCAAGAATGAAGGTTGTGTTAAGAATCTGTTTTAATAAGTTAAAGATTCTATGAACTTTGCCCAAAGCCAAATCAAGACTATGAAAAAAAGAATTGTTTTTTCTAACTCCTGGGTTAAATCTCTAGGCTTGTCAGTCTTTTTAATACTTAGTTGTGGGGTAAATAATTTAGTCCGAGCAGAAAATTCTGTGAATGCGCCAGCAGTACTACAAGACACAATTGCCAAAATTGACATGGCTGCTAACAATCAAAATTTAGAAGCAGTAATGAAATATTACAGCCCTAATTTTACTAATACAGACGGTTTGACTCCTACTTCTCTGTCTCAAGCTTTAACTTTGCTCTGGAAAACTTATCCCCAATTGCAATACACCACAGAAATTAAATCTTGGGAACAAACAGGAGATCAGTTAGTAGCTGAGACAGTAACTAAAATTCAAGGTGCAAGTCAATCTCAGGGAAGAACGATGAATCTCAATACAACTTTACACTCTCGTCAGTATTTTCAAGAGCAAAAATTAGTTCGCCAAGAAATCTTATCTGAGCAAACTCAAGTAACAACAGGAGAAAATCCTCCAGTAGTAGAGGTTATTGCACCTGAAAAAGTCAAAGTAGGAGAAAAATATAATTTTGATGTTGTTGTCACCGAACCTTTAAAAGATAAGGTTTTATTAGGTGCAACAGTAGAAGAGCCAACAGGTAGCGATCGCTACTTAAATCCTAGTAATCTTGAACTAGAAGCTTTACCTGCGGGTGGTATTTACAAGTTAGTCACTGCTCCTCGTCTACCTGAAAACCATTGGTTGTCTGCAATCTTAGTCAGGGGTGACGGGATTACAATGGTAACTAAGCGAGTCAGAATTGAACAATAAATAATTACTAGCCAATTTGGCTTTCTCAGCAAATGTAGAAAGCCGATTGTTGCATTTGAAATAAATCCTGTATAATAGAAAGCCGTGGTCAAATACGGTCAGTTTTAGACTTTTGATTACGTAGCTTCGTAAATAAAGTTAGTGCCTTCTGATACAATAACTTCTGTTTGGGTGCATAGCTCAATGGATAGAGCACCGCCCTTCTAAGGCGTAGGTTGTAGGTTCGAGTCCTACTGCACCCGTAAAAAAAACTATATGCTGCGTAAGACTCTCAGCTACCTCCTTAGAAGAGATGCTATTCGCTCAAAAATCGCTCACTTTATCCTTACCCAAAAACTCATACCAAATAGAAAAAAGAATGCGACACATCTCGTAAGGGCGATTGACCAATCGCCCCTACAAAAACATCATCTGTAGCAAACATTATTTGATTTGGTATCAAATCAAGCACTCCCTGAAAACATAATACTATTTCTTACCAATCTACTAACTAACAGAATTACCGATTCATACGTTTCATTCTTTGTCGGAAATGTCTAATTAGTAGTATGCTTTTAAAAAACTATAGATCAGACTAATCAAAACCAAAAAAGCGATCGCGACGTAATTAAAATCTCGCATTCTTAAAAAAGCTGACAGAGAGATAGCTACCCGTGCGATGGGTGTTGCAATCAGTAGCAATAGTCCAAGTTGGATGATACCGCGACTGCTACCGCGCCAAGCAGCTTTGACTATACCTGTGGGAAAACAGAGATCGGATGGTTCTCCATGGAAAATTCTATAATCAGCAGGTTCGTTCCCGTGACGAATTAAATACAAAATTCCTCCTAGCAACACAATCGTACTAGCGATAAGTACACCAGCTTTCAAGATGTTACTGAGCCAACGTTCTAGTTGCTGTTCAGTTTCTGTTTTAGAAAGATTTGGGCTAGGCTCAAATTTAGATTCAATCTTGGTAACATCATTTGTGATTAACTTTGGCAACTCGGAGGTAGAATCTTGCTGTGGTAATGAAGATGAAACTATTTCTTCGTGAGTTGTAGCAGAGGAAAACCACCAAAAACGAGAGCCAAATTTATTCATGCTATAGTTCTCCAGCCAAGCTGTTATAAATTATTTTAAAAGCCATTGCCACTAACACCAAACTAAAGATAATCCTCAAAACCTGTGTTTTTGTTCCAAGCAAAACTCTTGCTCCCAAAAAAGCACCAGGAAGTACTCCTAAAATTACAGGCATCGACAATCCCGGATCGATGTAACCCCGTGCCAAATAAACTCCTGCTGAGGCTGCTGCAGTTACACCAATCATAAAATTACTAGTAGTGGTAGAAACCTTGAAGGGAATACCCATGACTCGATCCATCGCTAGTACTTTAAACGCTCCCGAACCAATCCCAAGCAAACCAGAAATTACTCCTGCGGTTAACATTACCCCAAAACCAGCTAGGACAAAATTAACTTGGTAAGATATTACCCCTTCAGGAGTTGGATAAGTTCCATGCAATTTCAAATGATCGGCTAGAGGGTTACTTGATTTGTTAGTTAAATCTTCTGGTGGAGATTGTTGTGATACTAAGGCTGAATAAATTAAAACTATAGCGAGTACGAAACTTAACGCTTTGACAGATATTAGAGTTGCCAGAAAAGCTCCGACTAAAGCTCCTATGGTTGTAGCTACTTCTAAAAACATACCCAAACGCCAGTTAGTTAAGCCTTGTTTGAGATAAGTGGATGCTGCACCTAAAGAAGTTGCAATAACAGATACTAGGGAAGCACCAACAGCATATCTAATATCAACGCCAAACATAGCAGTTAAGAGAGGGACAATCACAACTCCACCACCTAAACCTGTAAGTGCGCCCACAAAACCAGCAGTAAAGGAGCAAACCCAAACTAGCAATGAAAATTCTAAGATATTCACACTTTCTATTTGTTGTTTGGCAATTAAAATACTTTTTTACAACTTCTCATAAGCTAAATATAATACAGACAAAGCACTTGAGTAAGGTAATTTAATAAGTTTTACGGGTGTCGATCTAGATATTAATAAAAATCACCAGAATTTAAAAAGATTGTCACATTAAGTTCATATACTCTAGTTAAATTAAAAATGTCAGTCCAATTCCTCACAAGACTTCTAGTCCTCACACCTTATTGGACTGACCATAATTAAAAATAAAATTAATTTTCTACCTTCAAAATTATTTGCACTGAAATATTAATTACGTTAAAGATAAAATTCTATGAATCAACAATTTTCTATTTCTAAAGCCTTTACCTCATTATTATTACTCTTGGTTGGGGGCGGAATTGCTCTTGGTGGTAATTATTTGCTCAACAATCCCCAAACGATCGCTAATTTTACCAGCAAAGAAATTTTAGAGAGTAAAGAGAGTAAAATCAATCGAGAAGCGACTGCGACCGCGAACGCAGAGAGCGAAGCTCTTGCGAATAATAATACATCAAATCAAATTGCTGTACCACAAAATTTTGTTAGCCAAGTTGTCGAACAAGTAGGACCAGCAGTAGTCAGGATTGACGCTACTCGAACTGTTACTACTAAAGTTCCAGCCATGTTTGAGGATCCTTTTTTCCGTCAGTTTTTTGGCTCACAGATTCCTGAGATGCCTCAACAACAAATTCAAAGAGGACTAGGTTCTGGTTTTATCCTTAGTTCAGATGGTCTAATTTTAACTAATGCTCATGTGGTTGACGGGGCTGACAGTGTAGAAGTCACACTGAAAAACGGACGCTCTTTTGAAGGTAAAGTAATGGGAGCCGATCCTTTAACAGACGTTGCCGTAATTAAAATTGAAGCCCAAAATTTACCTACAGTCACCTTTGCTGATAGCGAACAAATACAACCTGGAGAATGGGCGATCGCAATTGGTAATCCTCTTGGTTTGGATAATACTGTTACTACTGGGATTGTCAGTGCTACGGGTAGAAGTGGCGCACAAGTCGGAGTTGCTGATAAGCGAGTTAGCTTTATTCAAACCGATGCTGCAATTAATCCTGGTAACTCTGGTGGTCCTTTACTTAACGCCCAAGGAGAAGTTATTGGGGTTAATACTGCCATTATTCAAAACGCACAAGGTCTTGGTTTTGCCATTCCAATTGATACAGCTAGAAGTATAGCCGAAGAGTTAATTGCGAAGGGTAAAGTAGATCATCCTTTCTTAGGAATTCAGATGACGGCAATTACCCCAGAGTTAAAAGAACAACTCCAGCAAAATCAAAATTTAAATGTCACAGCAGATCAAGGGATACTAATTGTTAATGTTGTTCCTAATTCACCTGCCCAACAAGCAGGTTTACGATCTGGTGATGTCATCCAAAGCATCAATGGCAAAGCAGTGCAAGAGCCAAGCGAAGTTCAACAGGTAGTTGAAGAAACTCCAATTGGTCAGGAACTTTTGATGAATTTGCAACGAGATAGACAAACAATTGATCTAAATGTCCAAGTAGGAGTTTTACCTAAACCCCAATCTTCCAATCGATAAAATTTAATCCAGTATCAGAAAAGTTTTGCTTTAATTAGCCTCCGAACTAGCAGCAGTTGGAGGCGCGAACAAAGGTAGTAAGAGTGGAGACAGGCTGGAGAATAAGCTCGAATTTGAGGAAGTTAAGGCTTGAAAAAAGCCGATTAAAATGGCAATTATTTATTTTCCCAGGTTACTACAGCCCAATCAGAATCACGATTGTATTGCATCATATTGTCAAATTTTCGTAGTTCGGCTCGTTGCACTGTCAGAATTAAAGAAGGAATTTCGAGTAAGCTGTCGTTTAATTGAGAGATAACTTGGCTCAACTGGGTTTTCCCTACCTCAGTAATGTTTTCACTAAAATAACCTAAAGTAATATGTGCTGTAAAATCATACTGTTGTTCAATGCCTAAAGCCATTAAACCAGGATTTTGATAAATGGCACGGCGTAATTGGATAATTGCTTTGTAACTATTTTGGTCTTTGGGTGCAAGATAAACCAAAATGGCACGGGGTCGGATACCGAAGCCTAATAATTCCCAAGAGATTTTCTGAGTAGTATGACCCTGAGTTTGATATTGCTGAAAACTTTCTTGAATTTGTTCTCGCAGTTTTTGATCGTAATTAGGACTTTCTGCTGCTGCTTGACGATAGGTACTGTCCCAAATTAAATCGGCTAAGGTAAAGTGAAAACTTTCTCGTGGTAAAGGAATTGCGATGTCTTCGTCTAATTGCTCAAATAATTTTTGTCCTAATTGGTTTAATTGAGTATAAAATTCTCGATTAATACTATCTTCTTGTGCTGGAGGAGTGATAACACTGTATCCAGGAAAAGATACTGGTTGACCATCAACAAATTTGGGAGATGGCTGAATAGATTGTATTTGGCTAGCATAAGAATCTGCTAGCGTCAGTCTAGCTACGCGATTAATATAATCTTGGTAAGTTTCGTCCAAGCCTCTTTACCTCCGACCATTAGTTAAACTTCAATAACAGTTAATCAAGTTTATGTGACTAACTCTGTAGCTTTTGATGCTGGCTTTAATATACCTAATTTGGATTGTAAACTATGCCTATTTATTTATATTGGGGTGAAGATGATTTTGAGATCAATAGTGCAGTAGTGCAATTACAGCAGGAAATTCTCGATCCTGAGTGGCAACAATTTAATTATCATAAACTATCAGGCGATCGCACGGAAACTATTCTCGAAGGATTAAATCAAGTGATGACACCTGTATTTGGGGTGGGAGGACGTTTGGTTTGGCTAGTCGAGACTAATCTATGTCAGCAATGTTCGGATGATATTTTAGCCCAATTGCAACAAACTTTACCAGTTATTCCCGATACTTCTCACCTTTTGTTGACTACTAGCAAAAAACCCGATAGTCGACTCAAAGTAACTAAATTAATTAAAGAATATGCTCAAGTTAAAGAATTTAATCTCATTCCTCTTTGGGAAACAGATAGGTTAATTGCGAAGGTTAAAGAAACCGCTACAGCTAAAGCAGTTAAACTTACTCCTAAAGCGATTGAATTATTAGCAGATTCAGTAGGAAATAATACCAGACAATTATGCAATGAATTAGATAAATTAAGTCTTTATCATCAAGACCGTAATCAACCACTCGATGAAAATATAATTGCAAGTTTAGTTATTTGTAATACTCAAAATAGTATCAAATTAGCTGAGGCAATTATAGCTGGTAAAACTGCGACAGCTTTGGGATTAATTAGAGATCTAATTAATTTAAACGAACCTCCTTTAAGAATAGTGGCGACTTTAATTGGTAAATTTCGTACTTGGTTAGTGATTAAACTGATGGAAGAAGCAGGTAATCGAGACAATAAAGCAATTGCCGAGGCAGCCGAAATTGGTAATCCTTTTCGAGTTAAATACTTACAAAGAGAAATTGCTACTGTATCATCTCAACAATTGATGACTGCTTTACCTTTATTATTAGATTTAGAATATAGTCTAAAACGAGGAGCAGAATCTTTAGCCACTTTGCAGACGAAAATTATTGAATTATCTGGTTTATTTTAATAGTTATTAATCATTAGTTCTTCATTTCTTGTTCATTAACTTGCTGGTGATCGCAAAAAAGAATCAACTATCGTCTCAGGATTTAAAACAATATTTTGCTTGTGATTAGCTTCTATTTGTGGAGGTAACGAAGCTTGCATTTCTTCTACTTTTAAAACAATTAAATACTCATAAAATGCCTGTAAAGTACACCAAGCAAATCCTGCTTTGCCATCCCAAATACCACCCAAGACAAAATACATATAAATCCAACGAATTAGAGGACGAAAAGGCAAACGCAAAGATAAATCTTTTAAAGCACGTCTTCTTTCTACTTCTGATTTACCAAATAATAATTGTTGCCAATTAACTTGACCTTTATTTAGTTGCTGAATAGTTTCTACTGCTTCATCTGTTGAGTAACGATTGTGTTTATCTAACCAACGACTTAAACCTTTACCAGAAGTATAATGAGGATAAGTTTCAGTTAAAAATCCAGTATTACCTAAACAAACTTCTCTTTCAGTGTGACCATAATCATCAAACCAGACTTTTCCTTTTTCAAATAAACGCATTTGATAACGAGGATATTGGGTACTATGGCGAATCCATTTACCCATAAACATTACCCTTTCTGCAATATAATAGCCGATCGCTTGTTGAGATTTAATTGCTGCTAAACATTCTGCAAATAATTCTGGAGTCATTCTTTCATCAGCTTCAAGAATATAAACCCATTCATATTTAGTGGGAATATTTTTTAACATCCAAGTCCTTTGTTTACCGTGACTTTCAAATTTGTGTTGTACAACTCGAACAGGATAAGTAGACGCAATTTCTACGGTACGATCTGTACTAAACGAATCAACTACAATTACATCATCAGTAACTGAAGCAGATTCGATACAAGCAGCAATGTCAATTTCTTCGTTGTAAGTAAGAATATAAATCGAAAACATTTTTATAAATAAAAGAAAAGTGATTTTGATCAGGGAACATCGGTGAGTGCCGTCTCTGCCGTTGCTCCTCTACGCGGAGCGTCTCGGCGGAGTACCTGCCACTAAAATTTAGATTATTTAAATCAGTTGTAGATTATTAGGTAATCAACTTACAAGTTATTTGATCGCACTTAAGCAAAACTTTATTTACAAAAATAATTACTTATCAGTGTAAATACGTTCACAAATCTAACGTTAATCTGATGATTTGTCGATTTAAATTATTAAAGTTAAGATGAAGAATTTTAATTTTTGATACTTGTTTGATACTTTGTCAGAATTAAACATTTATTAATTATTGTTTAACCTCCGCCTCAATGTTATCAAGATATAATTTTTGGCTGAGCATTTTGTATCTTTTGTTACAGAAATATTTTTGTTTATTTATCACACATTTAGATAATTCTTGATTTGCCATGAAAATTAAACAACAATCTCGCATCTTGATAAGTAGTAATGCAAAATTAAATACACTGGTGAAGAAAAAAAAATAGGGAACAGGGAATAGGGAACAGGGAATAGCCATCACTCACCAGTTATCAGTTTGATTTTGAACTATGAACTATTGTTTTGTGTAATTGATTCTGCCTATGTACTTAGCACGTCAGCGTCAGCGTGATAAGCTCCGTCAGTTATCTTTGTTAAGCCGTTTAGCTGATGAAATCTTTGGTTCTAAGCATGACAATTTTAATAAAAACCCAACTTTTCCAGAATTTACAGAACTTACTTAAGATTTTGAGCTAGTCTAAGGAAAAAAATTATGAAATGCTGTTACCGTGGTGTTGTTTATGATTGTCAAGTGATTTCTCTCGAAGTAAGTGAACAAGAAATCATTGGTATGTATCGAGGAGCGAATTTATACTCTAGGCAAATTCAAACTTCACTTAAACGTAAACATATTAGTCCGCGATTAACAATGAAATATCGAGGAAATATTCATGGTAAACATCATTCAAAATATTGTTTTAATTCTGTGCAAAATAATTTAAGCAGTGAAAGTTATCTTGAGTCTTTAAAGCTTTATTCTGAATAATTTTTTCAAATTTCAGTTTGAAATAGTAATATTTAGTAGGCATAAATCAGCATAATATAACCAGAATTATGTCTACTAATTAATTATTAAATTTTTAGCTTTTAGCTCTTAGCTATTGGCTGCACCATCAACTAAAATTAAACTATTTGTAGCATTCATTTTTCTATTTCATATTATTTTCTGCGTTCAATTAATGTTAATGAAGTTTGAACTTTGCGAAGAAAACTTTTGTCGTTGATAGTTTCTGGCGCAAGTCTTCCTTTATCAATGGCAGTTTTAACTAGTTGTTCTGCATCTATTTTGCCAAAATGTACCGATGAAATGAAAGTAGCACCACTAGGAATTCCTTGGTCTAAAAAATAGCCTTGATAACCGTGAAAGACTAGAGCGATTGGAGTCGGTTGATCGCTTTCGCTTTTATTAGTAGAAATATCATCAGCAGCTAGTGTTGCTTCTGCGCCAATCAAGATAGCAATAGTTGTTATTGCTAAACTACTAATCACTTCAAAACAAATCTTTTTCATAATAATTTTTCCTATTACTAGTTTTTTAACTAAACTTATTTGTTCGATTAGAATCAAATTAAAAAGTAATTAAGTATAGTTATTTAAAAATTCAATCTATAGTTGAATTGATTTTAGTAATCTCTTTTCTAAAAGAAAAGCTACCATTAAATCAAAAGTAATAGTGAAAATTGAAGCAAAATTAATCAAATATTTAAGTATTTTTGTCTAATGTTTAAAGCAAAAGGCATTCTCTGCGTCTGGTGTGGAAAATAATTTAAACTACTTTACTAAAAGCAACGCCAGTATCAGGAGTTATTTGGCTTTGACTTTGCAACTGATTTAACTTTTCAGCCACTTTGCCTTGAGTCAACATAGCTTCTGCTTGAGTAAAACCTGTGGCTAAATCTGAACAAATACCGAACCGCCACAGATAGAAACCTCCATTTAAAATCGCTGAAGGTATTAATTCACAATTTTTTCCTGCGATCGCTGCTTGCAGTTGTTCGATTAATTGAGGTGTAGATTCTAAAGCTAAATCTGTGCCATCTAAATCGTAATCACGAGGATGGAGATGAAGACGTTTAAAGCTACCATCTGGTTGTCCTAGACCAATAATACCTGTACGACTACGAGCAAGATCGCAACTACCTTCTAATCCTTTGACGGTAGTGTAATGATTAATTCCTTTTAATTTAAAAGTTGCTTGAAAACCTTCTTCGGTAGGCGGATGAACAAAACCAGAAACCAGATGATAATTATATACTAAAGGTGACCAAATTAATTCTGCTGTAGCAAAGGGAGGGCGTTTACCAATTTGATCGCGATAGGGAACAAGCGAATTGGCTTCAGGGAAGTGTTGGGGTAAATAAATTAATCCGATGCCTGTTTTTTCCAGTAAAGTAGTAGTTTGACTTAAAGATAAACCAGCAAAATCAACTCCTAAGTTGCGCCAAATTTCGATTAAAGGAATTCCATATTTAGTGGGCATACAATCCCCACCATGTAAAATTACAGGGATTCCTACTGTAGCTAAAATTAAAGCAGTAATAGGCATCACTGGAACAGTACGCGATCGCCCGTCATAGGGATTGCCAAAAACAACGGGTAATTTAGTAGGAGTCTTAGTTAGAGTAAGTTTTGTTCCCAATTTTTCGTAAGCATCAAGCATTCCTGTCAATTCTTCAGGAGTTGGACGTTTAATCCGATGAGCAATCATAAACGCACCAATTTGAGCGGGAGTTGCTTCTTGTTGCAAGATCATTAAAGTTGCTGTCTCTGCTTCTTGGCGAGTTAAATCTTTACCCGTATGAGTACCGCTACCGACTTTTTTTAATAATTCTCGAAATTGATTGCTCATATCATTTTAAGTCCGCTTGAATTAAAACAGAGGTCAGGGTTCAGCAAATTGAGAGGTAATCAAATTTTCGTCTAATTGATTTTAAACAAACTTAAGATTGTTTTAGTAATTAGCAATTACCTACTAATTGTTTCTCACTCCATAGGGTAGTGGTAATGTGATTCATTTGTTTAACCAAATTGCAAAAATGAGCAATTGGCGGAATTGAAAGGCGATCGCTTGTGGTTACTAAGACTACTTGACGAGTTAAATGGTTGTTAAGTTCTACCGATGAAATATCCTGAGAAACTAACTGATCCGGTGTACTAATCGAACGAATGGCTAAAGTAGGATCTTGTCTAGACTCTATTAAGGCTGCTTGAGGAAGTAAAGCAATTATTTCTCCTTGTCTGACTACACCCCGAAAAGCATCTAGGGTATTCAATTCCATAATTGTTTTTGGTTCGACATTGTGACGGGCAAACCATTCTCGTACTAATCTTTGCATTCCATAACCATCCTTAAATACTACTTGGGGATATTTAACTAATTCTGACCAAGTAATAGTTTCATATTTAGTTAGGGGATGATCTGCTGACATCAAAACTTGAATTTCTTCTTCATAAAGTACATCTACTACCATTTCTGCTGAAGAAGTCAAAAAACGATTATTCATCACAATCGCCACATCTACCAAACCATCTCGTAACACCTTCAAAGCGCGATCGCTTCCTAACGCCGTCACCCGTAACTGAATTTCTGGATGAGTTGCACAAAATTTCTGTAACACTGGCGGAAGATAATGAGCGCAGACAGAATGGATCGCTGCCACACAAAGTTCTGGTTGTTTTCCTGTTGCCAAATCAGTAAACTCAGCACGAACTTTTTCCCATTCTTGGCAAATTTTGAGGGCGCGGGGCAATAATTTTTCTCCTCCCACCGTTAGTTTTGCTTGGGAAGTACGATGAAACAGAAGTAAGCCTAAATCTTGTTCTAAAGATTGAATTTGACGACTTATAGTAGATTGAGTTACCCCACATTTTTTGGCTGCCTGCCCAAAATTACCAGTTTCTGTCACAGCTAAAAAAGCTTGTAGTTGTTCAATCCGCATAAATACTTGCTTACTGTCGGCTTAATTTGCATTATGTTCATCGTTATGTTGACAATAACGAATTTGCTAGCGAAGTTTAGTATAAATTGAGACAGTAATTTAGTTAAATTGAGCTAAAAGTTCATCAATTTTTGACAGATACGTCGTGACAATTGTTAACGGCTGATAAAGTTAATGATTGATTACAAAAACTTAGATTTGCTAACTTAAATAAAAAAAATTAACACAGTAGCTAAAGAGAAGATCTCTTTCGTAACATCTAACCATTGAGTTTTTTTCAAAAAAGAAAAACTATCCACTGAATTTAATCGGTGGTAACTAATCAATTATTGGAGTCGACCAGCAAGCAAAAAAATCTTTGATCAACTTTGCTGATTAGACTCGTTGTATTCATAGCAGTAGATTATTGAGATTCATGACGGTATCGATTGAACAAGTCAAACATTTTTCCTGGAAGGTCAAACCTTTACTCCAAAGACTTTATGGTAAAGAGGCAGCAGAAAAACTGGTAGATAAAATTTATCTTCTACTAGCAGAACATTTTGCACCGTCAAAAGAAGAAAATTTAAATAAATGGAGTGAGAATAATGTTCTTCTCATTACTTACGGTGATAGTGTAATTAATCCTACAGTGGAAAAACCTTTAGCTACTCTTGATCGCTTTCTCACTAAATATTTCCATGAGACAGTTACGGGAATTCATATTTTACCCTTTTTTCCCTATAGTTCTGATGACGGTTTTGCAGTGATTGATTATCTTCAAGTCAATCCAGAATTGGGAGATTGGGAAGATATTGAAGATATTGCTAGTAAGTTCAATCTAATGGTTGATTTGGTAATCAATCATGTTTCCAGTCAAAGTGTTTGGTTTAAACAATATCAGCAAGGCGAAAAACCAGGATGTGATTATTTTATTGAAGTAGAACCGACTACAGATCTTCGCAACGTAGTCCGTCCTCGTAGCAGCCCACTTTTAGCACCAGTTGCAACAGTTAATGGGACAAAGTATCTTTGGGCTACGTTCAGTCATGACCAACTCGATCTCAATTTTGCTAATCCCGATGTTTTGATCGAATTTATTAAAATTATCCTCTTTTATGTTCAAAGAGGCGCAAAATATATTCGTCTTGATGCGGTTGGTTATCTTTGGAAAAAAATTGGAACTAGCTGCATTCATCTGACTGAAACCCACGCTGCAATTAGACTGATGCGCGAATTGCTACAAATGCTGAATGCAGATGTTGCTCTGATTACCGAAACAAATGTACCAAATCGGGAAAATTTGAGTTACTTCGGTAATCGAGACGAAGCACACATGATCTACAACTTTAGTCTCCCGCCTCTACTTCTGAATGCACTTTTACAAGGTAAATCAGAACATCTGAAAACCTGGATGATGAGTATGCCACCAGCCCCAATTGGTTGTGCTTATCTAAACTTTACTGCTTCCCATGATGGGATTGGTGTTCGTCCCGCCGAAGGATTACTAGCAGAAAAAGAATATCATCAACTGCTAGAAACCATGCAGAGATTTGGCGGACAAATTAGCATGAGACAAAATGCTGATGGTACAGAAAGTCCTTATGAAATTAATATTTCTCTGTTTGATGCCTTAAAAGGAACTGTCCACGGCGAAGATCAATGGCAGGTGGAAAGATTTATTTGTTCCCAAACCATTATGATGTCCATTGAAGGCATTCCTGCCTTTTACATTCATAGTTTATTGGCAACTCCTAATGACTACGATAATGTTGCCAAAACTGGACGCAAACGTTCAATTAATCGTCATCGATGGGAACTCAATCAATTAGAAGAATTATTAAGCGATCCTCAATCACCTCAATCTCGAGTTTTGACCGAACTCAGTCGCAGAATTAAAATTCGCCGTCGTCAACCAGCTTTTCATCCTAACGCTACTCAATATACTTTGCACCCGATGAATAAAAGTTTATTTGCTTTTTGGCGACAAAGTAGAAACAGAGATCAGAGTATTTTCTGTATTTTTAATCTTAGCGATCGCCAGCAGAAATTACGTTTATCTTATCTCAATTTGGTTTGCATTGATACTTGGTACGATTTGATTGGCAATCAAATTCTCGACGATCACGAGGATAAAATGACGCTCAAACCTTATCAATCTATTTGGTTGACTAATAAGTTTTAACTAAAATTTAATTCTAAAAAATAGGATAGATCGCGTTATCTTAGAACAGAGTAATCATTAATTACTCTTCTTCATTCTTAATTTTTTGATTTGAGCCATGCACGTTGGTTTAAAGTCTGCTCTTAGCGATCCTTATCTTGACGTTCAACAAAGAAGTAGTCAACGTCAACTTTCTCTTGCTATTTCTGCCATTAACGATGCCAGAGAACAAAATTTACCGCTCAATTTGTGTCTAATTTTAGACCGTAGTGGTTCAATGAATGGTAAACCCTTAGAAAAAGTCAAAGCAGCAGCAGTCAACCTGATCAAAAAATTAACTAAGCGTGATCGCATTTCGGTGGTAGCTTTCGATCATCGAGCTAAAGTAATTATTTCTAATCAATTAGTCAGCGATTCCAGTCAAATTGAGCGACAAATTGACACATTGGTAGCAGATGGAGGAACTGCGATTGATGAAGGCTTGAAACTAGGCATTAAAGAAATAGCTGCGGGTAAACAAAATACCGTCTCCCAAATCTTTTTATTAACCGACGGCGAAAACGAACACGGTGACAATCAACGCTGTTTAAAACTAGCTCAACTCGCCTCAGAACACAATATCACGATTAATACTCTCGGTTTTGGCGAGCATTGGAATCAGGATGTGTTAGAACAAATTGCCGATTCTGCTGGAGGTAGTCTTACATACATCGAACAACCAGAACAAGCGATCGCTGAGTTTGAAAAATTATTCACTCGCGTTCAAACTGTCGGCTTAACTAATGCCTACCTGATGATGGAATTAATGCCTGAAGTCCGCCTGGCAGAATTAAAACCTGTGGCTCAAGTCTCTCCAGAAACCGTAGAATTACCAATTCAATTAGAAGGGAATTATTTTACTGTTCGCTTGGGCGATTTAATGATTGACTGTGAGAGAATAATTTTAGTCAATCTCTACATCTATCCAGAAGAACCAGGACAACAGCAAATTGCCTCAGTACAAATCCGTTATGATGACCCCTCTTTAGGCAAAGAAGCTTTATTTTCCGAAATTTTTCCCATCGAAGTAGAAGTAAAAGAGCAATATCAACCTGCACCCAACCCAGAAGTACATCATTCGGTACTTGCCTTAGCCAAATATCGTCAAACTCAAATCGCCGAAGCCAAACTCCAACAAGGAGATCTGGCTGGTGCAGCAACCATGTTACAAACAGCAGCTAAAACGGCATTGCAGTTAGGAGATGAACAAGGAGCGACTGTACTACAAACCAGTGCTACTCGTCTCCAAGCAGGAGAAGAATTGTCTCAAGGAGAAAAGAAAAAAACTCGACTTGTTTCTAAGACGATTTTGAAAGAATAATTAGCATTGAGTCGGAAGTTATTCAATATTCAATATAGGTAGTAGACTCATCTAGCTTCCGTATAAGAAACGAATGATAAAATAAAAAATGAGCAAATTAGAAAAACTCATCCTTCAATTTCTCCAAAAGCCTCCTGAAGTTAGTTTTGGGGATGTAGTTTATGTACTAAAAGCATTTGGTTTTGAAGAACAACGCTCTAAAGATAGTCATCATAGCTTTCGAGATTCCCAAGGCAGAAAAATTACTATTCCCAAAAAAGGAGGGCAAAAAGTTAAGGGAGTTTATGTGCAGAAAATTGTTGAACTTTTAAATCTCAAGGAAGACAAAAATGACAGCATTTAACCAAATAGATAATGCTATTAATGAAAACCCTCTAGAATATTATTTAACTCTTCAATATCCAATCACTCTCTATCCCGACGTAGAAGGAGGATATGTTGCAGAAATCAAAGATTTACCCGGATGTTTAACTCAGGGAGAAAATTTAGAAGAGACTATTAATAATATTAATGAAGCTAAAGAATTATGGCTTGAAACCGCCTATGAATGCGGAGATAAAATTCCTTTACCTAACTTTTAATTAATTTAAGTAACAAATTAAATCAATGGTAATGCCAAAAGAAATTCCAACCTTCACAGCAATTGACAAATAATCGAGCAGATTCCAGCTAAAAAGCGCGATCGCTTTACTCCTTGAATAAGTTTAGATAAATTAATAAATTTAATAATGCTCTTTAGCCAGATAGAATTTTGTAAAATAAGAAATTCGGAGAGCGAATATTTAGTAAATAATTACAATTTATTTAACCCCAACTTAACTTCCCTCCGTTGCTTATCCCAGTCTCCAATATCACAGCAGATTAAACCCAACGACCATGTTAAATCCCAATTTGGATGAAATAGAACTAACTCAAGACGACTATCAACGATATTCTCGTCATATTATTTTGCCAGAGGTAGGACTGGAGGGACAGAAACGCTTAAAAGCAGCTAGCGTTCTCTGTATTGGCACTGGTGGACTTGGTTCACCTTTGTTGCTTTACTTGGCAGCAGCCGGAATTGGTAGAATTGGCATTGTCGATTTTGATACAGTCGATCACTCCAATTTACAACGTCAAATCATTCACGGCACATCTTCGGTAGGTAAACCCAAAATCGAATCAGCCAAACAGAGAATTTTAGAGATAAATCCTTATTGTCAGATAGATTTATACCAAACTGCGCTAACTTCAGCTAATGCCCTCGATATTTTTGCTCCCTATGATGTCATAGTCGATGGGACAGATAATTTTCCTACTCGTTATCTAACTAACGATGCTTGTGTTCTTTTAAACAAGCCTAATGTTTATGGTTCAATTTTCCGTTTTGAAGGACAAGCAACTGTCTTCAATTACCAAGACGGTCCAAACTATCGTGATTTATATCCCGAACCACCACCTCCAGGAATGGTTCCTTCTTGCGCTGAAGGGGGAGTCTTAGGGGTACTTCCTGGTATTATTGGCACAATCCAAGCTACAGAAACGATCAAAATTATTCTTGGTGCAGAAAATACCCTGAGTGGTAGATTATTGCTTTACAATGCCTGGGACATGAAGTTCCGCGAACTCAAACTGCGACCTAATCCCATTCGTCCTGTAATTGAAAAATTAATCGATTACGAACAATTTTGTGGTATTCCTCAAGCTAAGGCAGCCGAAGCGAAACAACAAGGTGAAATTCCTGAAATGACGGTACAGGAGTTAAAAGAACTGATCGATCATAGTGCGGATGCTTTTATTTTGATTGATGTTCGTAACGTCAACGAATACGAAATTGCTAAAATTCCAGGCTCTATTTTAGTTCCCTTGCCAGAGATTGAAGATGGTGATGGAATTGAAAAAATCAAGCAAATAGCCAATGGTCATCGTTTAATCGCTCATTGTAAATTGGGTGGAAGATCGGCAAAAGCTCTAAGCATTCTTAAAAAAGCTGGTATTGAAGGTACAAATGTTAAAGGCGGTATTACTGCTTGGAGTAAAGAAATAGATTCCAACGTTCCACTTTATTAAAAGTTGTTACCTACTATAGCACTACGTATTTAGGTTAGGACAAAAATCCTGTAAGGGCGAACGGCGGTTCGCCCTTACGATTTGCAATGATTTTCTAAATATTTCTAATATCAAGTTCTGATAATCACTTAAAATAAATTCTCTCCGCGTCTCTGTATCCCCGTATCCCCGTGTCCCCGTATCAATCATCACATTTAACTGTTTAAGCGAACCTGATATAAACCAAGTTTTTTTCCACTCCTGTTGTTCTGACCAAGAACTTTCTTGATGTTGCGCTCTTGGAACTTTAAGGGTATATTCCATTTGCTTGAGGTATTCCCAACCTCTCATCCGACTTACTTTTTTTCCTGTTACCTCGCTCATCCATTCTGCTACTTTCCGACCATTCCACAATCCCCCATCAGAAGCTGGGCTGGTTAGAACTTGATGTAATGAAGAGTTTTTAATGCACGATATACCTTTGCTAATCCTATCTTTTTGCCTTGACCGCGTAACTCCAAATATAAATCTTGAGCATCAATTTCTTGCTGGAGTTGTTGGAGGAGATTGAGAATAATTTTTTGACTGCGGGATCGTTGAACTGGCATAAAAACTAATGGCTATAAAACTTAGTTGGGAAAAGAGATGAGGAGTAGCTCGATTTAAGAAAAACTTTTGATTTATATTTAACAATAATGATAATTATTATTTACCAATAATAGCGTTAAAAAATGAGATTACCAATTTACCAGAAAGTTGTCTCTGACTACCTGTTCCTGCACTTCGTCATGTCTTTAGCAAGCTGAAACTAATTACCAAATCCCTTTTTCTTGCCATAAAAAACTGTTTTAAACTCTAGGCGATCACGCAGTGCCTCGCCTTTGGCGAGATCGCTATTTGGATTATAAAGAGTGTAAGTAGCCTTTCCTGGTTCTCTCCCTACATTACCCACCCCTATCACTCTTTTTTTAGGTGCAGTAATAGTCTGAACGGGTTGCTGACGATCTAAAGTCATCACCGAACTATTAACCGAACCTGCTTGTAATTGATATTCAAATACTTGACCCGAACGACCACAAAAGAGATGATTTGCCTGTACTCTCTGCAAACGGTCTAACATTTGCCAGGGTGCGGTTTCGGGGGTTAACTCATCGCTAACGCTAACGGTGCTACCGTGAATTAACAAACAATCTAATTCAAAGAAGCCAAAGTGACAGTTGCGTAACCACTGTACAGTTTCGCGAGATACGGAATCCCAAAGAAGTTTAGCAGTTTCTTTGCCAAAGCGTTCTATTAATTCTATGGGTTCTGCTGTCGAACCCAAACCGTGTAAGGCAAAGCATTGTTCTTCCCACCAACCGACACATACTTGAGGTTGTAATTCGACCGGTAAAGGATTCTGAATTCGTCTAATTACTTTTTTGCTATCTGGGTTAGCTGCTACGATATCGCCCAAAATATACAATGCTTCTACTGGGGTGCGTTGGCGTTTGATATCTGCCAATACTGCTTCGTAAGCTGCGATATTTCCTTCAATTCCGCTTAAAATTGCCCACATCGATCTGCGTATTTTTAATAATGATAATCATTATATCTAAAAATCACACCAGAACAAATTGATAAAATCAGTATAGGTATATCGCCGAGCGGTAAGTCAAAAGTATGTATGAAATAGAAGAATTAAGGAAGAAAATTGAAGCACAGGACTATATTGGTGCTTTGCAAATTATTGATGAAATAGATGAAATGTCAAGGGAAGATAAGCTTAATAAAATCTACAGCTATATGGTTATTCTTTTACTTCATCTAATTAAACAACAGGCGGAACAAAGAACGACTAGCTCCTGGGATAGATCTATTTTTAACTCAATTGACAATATTAACCGCACGAATAGAAGAAGAAAGTCAGGGGGTTATTATGCCACTAGAGATGTCCTGAAAGAAATAATTGACGAAGCATATCCGCGAGCAATTAAAGAGGCTTCTTTTGAAGCATTTGAAGGAAAACTAACTGTCGATC
>CAZLUP010000001.1:0-203707 GCA_964562685.1 uncultured bacterium | reverse complement strand
TGTCGCCTGTGGTTTCCCAGGCGTTTAAAAGCCCCGTCCTTCCAGTAAACTGGAGGACTTCTTACGGAAGAAAGTTAAGCTTATTGATCCTCCTAAAAAATATTTTTCTTTTACCATACCAGATACCATAAGAGATCGCTTTGATTAGATTGGCAAAGTTAAGATTTATCAAGAGATAAAGACTCGTAAAACGGGACTGACGGGGCTCGAACCCGCGACCTCCTGCGTGACAGGCAGGCATTCTAACCAACTGAACTACAGTCCCAAATTTAGAACAAAACGGCTTAAAACCCAACTCAACTTTGGTTTTAACCCTGTTTTAGTCACGGATTCTATCCTAACATACTCTGTAGAAAAATCAATACTAAAATTAAATATTTGGTTACAAACTGATTACGAAGCAAAATAACCTTGATGGCATTGCTTAACTCAACCCGTCAAGTTGTCAAAAAAGTAATGCTGTTAATGCAATTGATAAAAATGCACAACAGCTTTTTCACACAGTACTTAAGTTGACTGATTTAGAGAAATAAACCTTTCTTGCCATGCAGCCAGATTCCTGGACGATTTGCCTCTACTTCCCAAGAGTCATAAAGTTTCTCGCTGTCGTTTTTATAGCTAATAGGTCGCAAAAAGGGAATATCATCCCAATCCTCATTATTTGAAGCAGTTGAACTATTAACTGTTGCTTTACTTGATTTTTTGGTAGCAGCAAATTGCTCGTCATCTTCCATTCCCTTCGATTGTCCAGTGGGAGATTGAGAGAAAGGAGTTGGAGCAGTAAAACTATCTTGTTGATCGAATGAAGTTGTTTGAGAAGAAAGGTTTTGAGATGTTGGTGCTGATCCTCCCAATTGACTTTGCACAGGATAAATATGAGAAGCAATTAATTCGGCTCGTTTTTCTTTATAACCTTCTGGAAGCTCGACTACATTCATGGACAAACGCCCTTCAATAATTATTTGATCGCCCTGTCCATATTTTTGTTTAATTTCTGTGGCTAAATTGCCCCATCCCACTACCCTAATTCTAGCTGGTGGGTCTTCTGCCTTTAATCCTTCAAATTCGACCATCATATAAGATACGGCGAGATTATCTTGTGTTGAACGTAATTCTGGGTCGCTGACTACTTGAGCCATTAAAATACAGCTATTCATTATTGCAACACTCCTATCGTAAATTGAGCAGGACACACTCTCTGAATTTAGTTCAGAGTTTGAGATGTCCAGAGCGATTTGTCATTTATTTGACTGGCTTGTTAATGAGACTAAATGGGTAAATATAGGACAATTGTACCAATTTACCAGCCCAAAATGAGAATTATCACTCTTTTCTTTAACTGTTATAAGCTATCTCTGACTAAGCCTTGTTCTCGGTCAATAAATTTTTGAATTCGTTGGCGATATTCGGTTAAAGAATCATCTACCCATTGACGATCTTCACTATTAGCATAGATATGTACTAAGGGTTCTCCCGCGTCAGGTAGAATTAACAACCAATTATCATTATGAGGATTAATAATTTTTACGCCATCAATTAATTCCAAATTGCTGGTTGGATGAGTTTCGACTAGATAACGCATTAATGCACCTTTAACCTTCCAAGGGCAACGAACGGTATAGTACTTATGACAGACACGAGGTAATTCACTGCGAATTTGGGCTAGCGATCGCTCTTGGATAGTTAGCATTTCGATCAATTTGGCAATGCCAAACATAGCATCAAAACCTGGATGGAGTTGAGGGAAGATAAAGCCCATATCGCCACTGCCACCTAAGACGACATTGGGATTAGTTTGTGAGGCTTCCATCAAAGCAGTAGGATTGGCTTTAGTCCGAATCACTTTACCATCATGACGACGAGCAATTTGTTCGACTGCACTAGAGGCATGAACAGGTACTACTACGGTACTCCGAGGATGAGCGGTCAAAATTGTACTAACCATTAAAGCAGTTAAAGTTTCACCTCGAATCGGTGAGCCAGATTCATCTACTAAAATAAATTGTTCGCCATTACCCGAAACTTGAACCCCAAGATTAGCTTTGAGAGCTTCAACTACTTGCCCAAGTTGATTGAGTAAAACTTCTTTTTCTGGAGTAAAAAGGGCTGATTGTTTGAGACTAGCATTAAGTACGACAGCATCACAGCCAAATTTGGCTAGTAGCTGGGGTAAAATTGCACCTGAGACAGCGTAGACATAATCGATCACTACTCTTGAAGCACTATGACGAATCGCTTCAATGTTAAGATGTCTTTCAAAACTACGGCTATAGGTTTCAATTACCTGGTCTGGATAAGCAACATTACCAATCTCCTGAATCGACGCTCTGCGCAAATCTTCTTTAAAATAAGCACCTTCAATTTTCTTTTCTTTTGATTTGGAAAGATTGATTCCGTATTTATCAAAAAATTCGATCAGAATATAATCAGGACGGTCGGGATCGAGACGAACATGGATGCCACCCGAGACAGCCAAAATAGTCGTCATGGTTCGAGAGATCGGAATCGCAGTAGCTTCTAAGTTTTGGACGTTAATGCCTGCCGACATTAATCCCGCAATCAAAGCACGGCTTACCATTCGGGAAACACTACGCTGATCTCGAGAAACTAAGACAGTTGAGCCTAGTTTAAGAGTAGAACCATAGGAAGAACCCAATTTAACCGTAAATTCGGGCGTAATATCAATATTAGCGAGTCCAGAAACCCCTCTTTGTCCAAAAAGATTTCTCTGGGCGGTATTGCCCCAAATTAGATTAATATTGAGAATCGCCCCTGACTCAATTCGTTTACTAGGCCAAACTCTGACATTAGGAGCAATTTGAGCTTCTTCGCCTACAGTGGAAAGTGGCCCTACTACAGCACCTTCTAAAACTTGGGCACGTCGGTCTACTCTAGTTCCTCGAGTTATCACACAAGCTCTTAAATGAGCTTCATCGCCAATAGTTACTCCATTCCAAAGAATTGGGCGTTTAAGGTCTGCATCCGCTCCGACAGTGACATTATCACCAATAATGGTGCCAGCTTCAATTTTAACTCGCGGTCCTATACGGCAATTATTACCAATTAAAGCAGGAGTTTCAATTTTGGCAGAAGCATCAATATAAGTATTAGTTCCAACCCACAAACCAGGAGACTTTTCTTGGTAAGCAACCTCAAGTACAACTTTTCCGTCTAGAGCGTCATATTGAGCTTCTCGATAAGCATCTAAGTGACCAACATCACACCAATAACCTTCCGCAATGTAACCATAAATTGGTTCTCCTTTATTTAGTAAAAGCGGAAATAAATCTTTGGAAAAATCGCTTTCTTCATTTTCAGGTAAATAATCAAGAACTTCTGGTTCGAGAATGTATGTACCGGTATTAACCGTATCGGAAAAAATTTCACTCAAAGATGGTTTTTCTAAAAAACGACGAATATGACCAGTTTCGTCAGTAATAACAACTCCAAATTCTACTGGATTAGGTACGCGGGTCAAAATTAAAGTAGCTTTTGATTGTTTCTGACGATGAAAAGCGATCGCAGCTTGTAAATCAAAGTCAGTAATTCCATCCCCACTGATAACTAAAAAAGTGTCATCTAACCATTGCTGAATATTTTTGACACAACCAGCCGTTCCTAATGGTTGTTCTTCTTCGACGGCATAGGTCATTTCTACCCCAAAATCACTGCCGTCTTGAAAATAATCTCTCATGACATCAGGAAGATAATGAAGGGTAGCAATAATTTCGTTGATTTTATGTTTTTTTAATAAATTAATAATATGTTCCGCGATAGGACGGTTTAGTATGGGAACCATTGGTTTAGGCAGATCGCAGGTTAGAGGTCTTAATCTCGTTCCTGAACCTCCAGCCATAAGCACTGCACGCATAATTCCTCCTTGCCTTTTGGTTAACTTCAATCTGTTTGAATTGAACTAATTGGATGCTCTTGTTTTTATGTTCTCGTATTTTGTTGTAATTAAGTTGTTGCGAATTTGATTAATTACAATTTAGCGATGAGAAAACCAATTATCTTAAGATGTAACTTAAAGGAGTCGAAGCAGCCTAGATTCGGAGGATTAGCTTAAAATTGATCTTGTAAATACTATTTTCAAACTAATTAATCGATTGACGATTCTTCAGATTATGTTTCAGTTAATAGTTTTGATCCTATCAATCGTTTATTTTGGTGGAGTCTGGAAATTTTGGCAAGGATTTAGAAGAACCAATTTTAATCCTAGTTTGCCAAATAAATTAGCGTTAGCGATTTTATGGCCAGCTTTGTTTGTAGCTAACAGATCCTATCGTAAGAATTTTCAAAAAGCTCTGAAAGGTTGATCGATAATCTCTAGCTAAGTTACCAATGGATGGGTTGAGTTAATTTGGTGAAAGTAAAAAAATAGTGTTGAAATCACCAAAAAACTTCTCCATAGCTGCTTTTGACCCTTAGCAAGGCTCAAAATCTAACTCTCATTTTATTTTAACCTCAACTTTTCTGTAGTGAGAATTTTCTCGCTTGTTATCATAAAATTCAACTAATGATTTTTAGAGAAGCTGATTTAGAAGATGTAAGTGCGATCGCACTTGTTCATGTAGATAGTTGGCGAACTACTTATGTTGATATTAAATAGCTATAAAATCAGAAATTAATTATCAAAAATAACTAGAAAAGCGAAATGTCTGAAGCAATTACTCCTGCTATTAGCGATCGCATTTGTCGACACATGAACGAAGACCACGCGGATGCTATAGTTTTATATGCCAAAGCTTTTGGTAATGCTCCTGAAACGGAAACGGCTAAAATGATCTCTATCGAGTCGTCGGGAATGAATTTAGCTGCCACCATTGCAGGAGAAACTGTTCCTGTTCGGATTGAGTTTGAACGTGCTTTAAAGGATGCTGAAGATGCTCACCATACTCTAATTGAAATGGTTAAGCAAGCCAGAAAAATGCAAGGATAATTTTAATTCAGTTACCAGTTACCAGTTACCAGTTACCAGTTATCTGACCTCATCCTTCATTGTCCCCTTTTCTCCTTGATTGGCAAATAAAGATCGATAATTTTCTGAGTAACTTGTTCAATAGTTAAGCCATCAGTAATTATTTCAATCGCATCGTTAGCTTTTTGCAAAGGCGCGATCGCTCTATTACTATCTTGTTCGTCTCTTTTTTGAATTTCTTGGGCTAATTGTTCAATCTCGACTGGTTGATGTCCTAATTTTTTTAAGTCTTGCGCTCTTCTTCTGGATCTTTCTGCAACGGTAGCTGTTAAAAAAATCTTTAATTCGGCATCAGGAAAAACATTAGTCCCAATATCTCTTCCTTCCGCAATTAATCCTCCTCTAGCTCCAAAATCTTTTTGTAATCTGACTAACTCTTGTCGTACTGCTGGTTGGGCTGCGATCGCAGAAACTTGAGCAGTTACTTCTGGAGTACGAATTGCTTGAGTAACATCTTGACCATTAATCAATACTTGAGTAGGAAGTTCGGGAGAATCAGCAGGAATCAAATCTAATTGAATATATTGAATGAGATCGGCAATTTTTGCTTGATCCTCAATAGCTATATTGGCTTGCATCACTAACCAAGTGACCGCCCGATACATCGCCCCTGTATCGAGATACAATAAACCTAATTGCTGTGCTACCCGACGGGTAACAGTAGATTTCCCAGCCCCAGCAGGACCATCGATCGCAATAATTGGTTGACGTTTAAATAGCACAATATTATCAATTAAACGAGTAGAACCTAAATAAACCGCAACTGCTAACAATCCTTTATCTTTTAATCGATCTAAGGGTTTAAGAGTTTGGGGATCGACTAATTCCACGTATTGAATTTTAATTGTGGGTACAACAGCTAATTCTTGTTTAACTAAATCGATTAAAGCATCAACTCGGTCTTCTCCTTGTTGAAAAGCTAAAGCTGCTTGTTGTAAACTGCGATAGATAGCTGGTGCTTGTTGCTTTTCTGTCGCAGATAAATATTGATTGCGAGAACTTAAAGCTAAACCCGATTTTTCTCTAACAATTGGACAACCAATAATTTCAACAGGAAGATTTAAATCAGCTACCACACGCCGAATAATTGCTAACTGTTGTGCATCTTTTTCCCCGAAATAAGCGCGATGAGGTTGCACAATCTGGAAAAGTTTCGTAACAATTGTCGCTACGCCAATAAAATGCCCAGGGCGAAATCTTCCACATAATCCCGAAGTCATTGTTACTGGAGGGACAACAGTAGTAGTTACTGACTGAGAATCAGTATCTCCAGTAATGCCCATTTCCTCAATAGTTGGAGTAAAGACTACTTCAACTCCTAATTGTTCGCATAGTTGCAAATCCTGTTGTAGCTGGCGGGGATATTTTTGTAAATCTTCGGTTGGGGCAAATTGAAGTGGATTAACAAAAATACTAACAACTACAGTATCGTTTTGAGCGATCGCTGCTTGAATCAAACTAACATGACCGGAATGTAAAGCACCCATCGTTGGTACTAAACCAATTTTTGATTTAAACCGTTTGGATGTTAAATAAGAACGTAACTCGGTAATTTGTTCAAACAGAAGCACTTTTTTTACAGTCAACAGTCAACAGTTAACAATTAACAGTTTAAAGGACTGTCGACAGGGCGTACAATTAACGTCCTAAAATTTCTAACTGTACTGGTGCAACTCCGCTAGTAATAACCCCCAAGATTCTAGCTGCTGCTGCGGAAAGATCAATGATTCTTCCTCCTGCATAGGGACCGCGATCGTTAATTCGTACTACGACGGAACGACCATTGTTCATGTTGGTTACTTTGACCTTAGTGCCAAAAGGTAAATTAGGATGAGCAGCCGTTAGTTCATTTTGATTAAAAACCTCTCCGTTTGCAGTAGTTCGACCATTAAACCCAGGACCGTACCAAGAAGCTTCGCCACTAGCAACGGCTTGAGCAATTTGAATAGTTGAACTAGCTTTGGGCAAATTCAAATTAGTTTTATTGGTAAAAGAAAAGATGTTTTTAGAAAATTTAGGTTTATTATTTGGTTTAAAAAGATTTTTATTAGAGCGAAATTTAAGATGAGATGATAATTTTCTATCGACAATTGCTGGAGAAATATTTTGTTTAGTATTCAAGCTCTTTCTTAAATTAGCTGCGGTAGCTCTAGGTGTAAAATAGTTAAACAAAGAGGTACTTCCTAGAGCAACTAGGGTAGTAATTAAGCCAAGTGAATTTTTTTTTATCATAAAACAATCTACAAATCAACAGTTAAATTGACTGAGAATCAATCAAATCAACCGATTTGACTCCTCACAAAAGTACTTGTAATACTTTTATCGCGACTTAAGCTATCAATGAATTGTAAAATTACCGATAATTAGCTCAGAATAATAAATCATTTATTAATTAATAGAACTAAATTTTTAATTAATCGTTTGAGGTAACATAAGTATAAATACTCTTGATTTATCTAAGACTTATACTGGTAAAAAACTCGATAATTTGGCAAAATCTAGCCATTAAGCATGATTAAGACGCGATAATATGAAACAAAACTCCGTTACTAGTTAACAGAGATAGTGTTTTGTACAGTTACTATTGTTTAAGCAGGATTACAGATGGACTACAAAGACGCTGGTGTCAATATCGAAGCAGGAAGAACTTTCGTTGAACAAATTCGTCAAGATGTACAAAGCACTTATCGTCCTGAAGTGATTGGAGGATTAGGTGGTTTTGGAGGATATTTTCAGTTACCAGTCGGTTATCGAGAACCAGTGTTAGTTTCTGGTACGGATGGAGTAGGAACAAAACTCAAAATTGCCCAAGAGGTAAATCATCATACCAGTGTTGGGATCGATTTAGTCGCAATGTGTGTCAATGATATTCTGACTTCTGGGGCTGAACCACTATTTTTTCTAGATTATTTGGCTACTGGTAAATTAAATCCCCAACAACTAGCAGAAGTAGTTCAGGGTATTGCCGAAGGCTGTCGGATTAGTGGATGTGCTTTATTGGGCGGAGAAACTGCCGAAATGCCTGGTTTCTATCAATTGGGAGAATATGATCTGGCAGGTTTTTGTGTCGGTGTAGTGGAAAAAAGTAAACTGCTAGATGGTTCGCAAGTACAGATAGGAGATGTTGCAATTGGTTTAGCAAGTTCTGGGGTTCATAGTAATGGCTTTAGTTTGGCAAGAAAAATTGTTGAAACTAATGGCTTAAAATGGTCTGATTCACCAGCAATCTTAGCCCCTCATAGTTTGGGAGAAGTTTTACTAACACCAACCCGCATCTATGTTCAACCAGTTTTAGCAGCATTAAACTCAGGTATAGAAATTCATGGCATGGCACATATTACTGGAGGCGGTTTACCTGAAAATTTGCCTCGGTGTTTGAATCACAATCAAGCGATCGCAATTAATTTGGCAAGTTGGGACATTCCGCCAATTTTTCAATGGTTAGCAGAGGCTGGCAATGTCTCACAAGCAGCAATGTTAGATACTTTTAATCTGGGTATTGGTTTTGTGGTTATTGTCCCGCCTCAACAAGCTCAATCAACTTTAGATTGGTTTATTAGTCAAGGAATTAATAGTTATCAAATTGGTCAAGTAGTTGCAGGAAACGGGGAATTGATTATTAATTAGGGAATGGGGAATGGGGAGATGGGGAATAGGGAATAAATAAAAAAAAAACTGGTCACTGGTAACTGGTAACTGAATAAGGCGATCGCGACTGGTTATTTGGTTACGCTTTTGACTAAGACTGCTTCAGTATAAGCAATTAACCTAGTAAGGCGATCGCGAATTGAAGTTAACTTTTCCTGTTTGGTAACCGTTTGACGAGAGGTACGTAAAAATAGCAAATCCGTAGTCAATAATTTAAATTCGCGATAAATTTCCGTATAAAGTGATTTTACTTGCGTCAGTGAACCATCTAAATCATCTTGAGTTAATGTCAAAATTTGTTGACTAAATACTTCTTGTAAAGTACAAAACTGTTGAGTCATAGTCAAAGTTTCAATTTCTGTATCGAGATTATCGAAATAAATCTGAAACTTTTGCATTAATACTAAAAATTCTTGATATGCTTGACTATGTGACGCAGGTAACATATTTTTTTAGATAAGATAAAATTTTATTAATTAACCTTGATTTTTTAGGTAGAAACTGGTCAAGGCTTAGTTTTTTTTTTAAAGCTCCTATTTTTCAATAGTAATAAAAACTCAAATAAAAAAACAATCGGAGAATTACCATTCACAATCAACTCCAATTGAATTAATTAATTTAGATTTAAAATTTACTTCATCAGTTAGAGCCTAAGAAGTAGATACAATCTATAAAATCATCGGACGATTGCTACTAATTCTTCCCTCCCTGAACTTTATCAACCAGCCGAACCATGACCGCCATCACCCTTGCCGAACAACCAACTTATCAACTCGAACTACCACACTGGTTACAAGATTGTTTAATCGAAAATCAGTCTCAGAACTCTGACGAACACACCAATTTAATCTGTAGCGCATTCAATTTTGCCTATCAATTACACGAAGGTCAATATCGTAAGTCAGGAGAACCTTACATTGCCCACCCTGTGGCAGTGGCTGGACTTTTACGAGATTTGGGAGGAGATAGTGTTACTATTGCTGCGGGGTTTCTGCACGATGTAGTTGAGGATACAGAGGTTACCCCAGAAGAAATCGAAGAAAGATTTGGGACCGATGTGCGTCAGTTAGTTGAAGGAGTCACCAAATTATCAAAGTTTAACTTCTCTAGTAAAACCGAGCGTCAAGCTGAAAATTTTCGTCGGATGTTTTTATCAATGGCAAAGGATATCCGTGTCATTGTAGTTAAACTGGCGGATCGTTTGCACAATATGCGAACCTTAGAACATCTTAAGCCAGAAAAACAGCAACGAATTGCTTTAGAAACTAGAGAAATTTTTGCTCCTTTGGCGAATCGTTTAGGGATTGGGAGATTTAAGTGGGAATTAGAAGATTTAAGCTTTAAATATCTAGAACCAGAAGCTTATAGAGAAATACAAGCTTTAGTTGCTGAAAGAAGAACTGACCGAGAAACCAGAATCGATAAAGTAACTGAGATCATTCGCTCGCGTCTAGAAAAATTAGGAGTTAATGTTTTTGAACTCAAAGGCAGACCAAAACATCTCTACGGTATCTATCAAAAAATGCAGCGACAGCAAAAAGAATTTCACGAAATTTTTGATATTGCTGCGGTCAGAATCATTGTGGAAACTAATGAAGAATGTTACCGTTCATTAGCGGTAGTTCACGACGCTTTTAAACCGATCCCAGGACGTTTTAAAGATTATATTGGACTGCCTAAACCCAACCGCTATCAATCTCTTCATACAACGGTAGTTGGTCTTAATGGTCGTCCTTTAGAAATCCAAATCCGCACTCTAGAGATGCATCATATCGCGGAATACGGGATTGCAGCCCACTGGAAATATAAAGAAACTGGTTCTAGTAATACCAGACTTAGTTCCGATGACGAAAAATTTACCTGGTTAAGACAGTTACTAGAGTGGCAGAACGACCTTAAAGACGCTCAAGAATACATCGATAGTCTTAAAGATAATCTGTTTGAAGATGATGTCTATGTTTTTACACCCGATGGTGATGTCATTGCTTTAGCTCATGGTTCAACACCTGTAGATTTTGCCTATCGCATCCACACGGAAGTAGGAAATCACATGAAAGGAGCAAGGGTTAACGGTCGTTGGTCAGTTTTAGACCGTTCCTTACAAAACGGAGATATCGTAGAAATTATTACCCAGAAAAATAGTCATCCTAGTTTAGATTGGCTCAATTTTGTTGTTACTCCAACCGCTCGCAATCGGATTCGTCAATGGTACAAACGCTCTCACAGAGATGAAAATCTCCTGCGTGGTCGAGGACTATTAGAAAAAGAACTAGGTAAAAGTGGTTTGGATGCTTTACTCAAATCGGAACGAATGCAAATTACAGCACAACGTTGTAATTACCAAACAGTAGAAGATTTATTAGCAGCTTTAGGATATGGAGAAATTACTTTAAATCAGGTAGTTAATCGACTGCGAGATGTAGTTAAAGAACAGCAACCAGTAGAAGAAGTTTTACCCAAATTAGAACCTTTACCTTCTCCCTCTGTCCATGAAATATCTAAATCTACTGGTAGTAAATCTCCTATTGCTGGAGTTGAAGGTTTACTTTATCATTTGGCTGGTTGTTGTAAGCCTTTACCAGGAGAATCGATTATTGGAGTGGTGACTCGTAGTTCCCGTGGCATTTCGATTCATCGTCAAGGTTGCCACAATGTTGATAATATTCCAGGAGAACGTTTAGTTCCTGTTAGTTGGAATCGCATTGATGAACAAGGTAGACCATTAACTTATCCTGTAGACATTCAAATTGAAGCAATTGACCGAGTGGGAGTTCTCAAAGATATCTTGGCAAAAGTCAGCGACCAAAATGTGAATGTTCGCAATGCAGGAGTTAAAACTAGCCCCAATCAACCTGCTATAATTTCTCTTAGCATTGATATACGCGATCGCAATCAATTTGAGTATTTGCTGAACCGAATTAAGAAAATGAGCGATATTCTCAATATTCGTCGTGTTAATCATACAGAGAATTAATTTTAGCTAATAATCTAAAGGTCAAAAAATGGTGAGCATCAGTTACTAGTTAAGTTACCAGTTGACTAATTTTAAGCAATACTACCTCGCTTACGAGTTTCTTTAGAAGATGTCCCAACATTTCTAATCCCTGCACGAATCATTTGTTGTTCAAGGAGAGCAAAAAAACGTGCGCGATCGCTTCCTCTGACGACAGCTTGATTGTGTGCTTCGGCTAAAGCGACGGGATAACCATAACCTTTATGAACTTGTGCCAGCATGATACTAAGGGAGCGGTCGAATAAGGCTGAATCTTCTGCTACCCAAGCAGGTACTTCTATCCGAGCAATTTCTGTGCCAACATGAACGTAACAAAAGTAAACTCGTTGGGATTCATCGTATAGTTCTAAAATACGTAAAGAACTGCGATAAAGGGGGCTTCTTTGCCCAGGTTGCAAGCGATTTGCCCAAAAAGTAGCATCTCGGAGAGGCTCAACTTTTTGACAAGGATATTTATCAACTAAATCACTACAATTGGCATAACAATTAGGATGTTCGTGGATACAAGTGTGTAAGCGAAGAAAGTTCAAAGCTTCGGTACTTCGAGAAGAACTAACATAACCCATTAACGGTATTTGAGTTTCTTTTAACTGTTCCCAAGCAGATAAGATCGGAGGCAAAATTTGTTCCCTAGCTTCTACTGGTAAACCATCCAAAAACCAGTAGATCAAAGAACCATCTACCATTGCCAAATTAGGAATATCTGGATGTGCGCCTGGTGGTAAAACCCATTTACAAGCCATCTCAGCTAGCATTTGCGCTTCTGAAACAGTACGACGATGACTCATCCATTCTTCGAGACGAATACCCCATTCTTTGGGAATATAAAGGTCTTCTTGTTTATAAAATACTTCAGGCAAACTATCTAACAACGGATGTAAACTTTGCCCATAATGCAACATGATCCGCCCGACATTGATCAGATAACAGTAAGCAATTTCGTGGTGAGAAGGGGCAATTTGAGAACCATCGGTAGCAAAAACACTGTGGCTGTAAGGTGCTACTTGAATGTCAATTGTAGTATCAAGAGATTCGACAGGAGTAGCAACTGCAAAAATCAAGCGATCGCGCCACAGTTCTGATTTCTCAATTAATGCTGCTTGTTGACTCCACGCTTGCTGAGTTAATTTCTCAGCCAATTCAAGTCTCTGGCGAGAGGCGATAGTTTCTTGATGTAAATGCTGACTAATACCTGGAATTTGTCCAGCTAGCTTGTTTAAGTCAAGCATACTAAATTTATGCTCGGCAGGATTTTCTTTTCAAATATACAATAGAGCTTTGATTTTCGTGCAATCATTGTTAAATATTTAGTCAAATAAAAAGCATTAAACATCTGTTGAAAACCTACCGATACTTTTTCGTTAATAAACATTAATGTTTGTTAACAAATGCACTCTTGATGTTCTCAAGAGAGGGTGTATCTACCAATGCCTTGAGAAGAATTCCCACATTATCGCCTCTAACTGTTCAAGCGAACTTGATATCAGTTAAGTTGGTCGATTAATTTTGCTACTCGCTTTTTGATTTCATCTCTGACACGATGAAAAGTTTCTATTGGTTGTCCATCAGGATCATCCAATTCCCAATCTTCAAAGACTTCTTGAGTCACCCATTCAGTCGGTAAATTAACCCCACAACCACACATAGAAATGACCGCATCGTAATCATCGGCATTAAAATTACTCAAAGGATCTGAAGTTTGGTTACTGATATCAATGCCAACTTCTGACATCACCTCAATAGCGGTAGGATGTACTCGACTAGCTTCCAAACCAGAAGATGTTACCTCAATTTTGCCTTCTCCTAATGTTTTGGCAAAACCTTCTGCCATTTGGGAACGACAGGAGTTTCTTTTGCAAACAAACATTACTTTTTTCATCGCTATCCTCCTCTAGGTAATTTGTTTCTCTTAAGCTAAAAGTTGATGCTGATAACCAAAATCAATGATTTTTATTTGTATTTCATCACGAATCGAGCGAAAAGCTTGTTTTTGTTCTTCTCCTCGCAGTAATACAGGGTCGGAAAAAGACCAACGCAGACGTTCTTTTCTCGTAGTTAGTTCGGGATAAAGTTCTTCTTCGCAAACTGTAATGACGTAATCAAGATTGACAAGAAAACTGGGTGGTAAATCGCCATGTAGCTTGGGTTTAGCAGAGGAAATATCAAGACCAATCTCTTGCATAACCTCAATAGCCCCAGGATGAACGGAGATGGCTGGATAAATCCCTGCACTCATTACTTTTACTTTTTCTCCTAAAATATCCTTAGCCAGTGCTTCGGCTATCTGGGAACGAGCAGAATTGGCAACGCACATGAATAAGACGTTCATTTGTTTGATTTACTCTATCTACTGTTAGCTAGCTCTCTTTCCTTACGTTCGCTGTAGCGGTCAGTTAAATAATCCACCTGATCCCGCAGTAACAGGGTAAATTTGTATAATTCCTCCATTACATCTACCACCCTGTCTCTGTAGGGAGAATCTTTCATCGTGCCGTCTTCATTAAACTCCTGATAAGCTTTAGCTACTGAGGATTGATTGGGAATGGTAAACATCCGCATCCATCGCCCTAAAATCCGCATAGTATTAACGGCATTAAATGACTGCGAACCCCCACTAACCTGCATGACTGCTAAAGTTTTTCCCTGAGTTGGTCTTACCGCACCAATACTTAAAGGTATCCAGTCAATTTGATTTTTGAGAATACCCGTAACATTACCGTGCATTTCGGGAGAAGACCAAACTTGTCCTTCTGACCATTGACTTAATTCTCGTAACTCTTGCACTTTGGGATGGGTTTCTTCTACCTGTCCTCTTAATGGCAGTTCGTGGGGATGAAAGAATTTCACTTCAGCCCCCATATCGCTAATAATTCTGGCTGCTTCTTCTGCTAACAACCGACTGTAAGAACGCTCTCTTAATGAGCCGTATAAAAATAAAATTCTTGGTGGATGATTGAATGTAGTCATGCTTAGTGTTGCTTGATGAAATTATCGTAGTAACTCAAACAAATTAAATAAAAATTCTTTTTGTGCTTCCCTGAGTTCGGCTGTAGGACGTGCTGCTTCAACTAGGGAAATCGCGGTTTCTGGTAATTCTCCTTGCGCAACTAAATAAGCAGCAAGTAATGTTCCCGTTCGGCGATTTCCACTAGTACAGTGAACTACTACTGGTTGATTATCAGTAATTAATAGTTCGGCAAATCGAACAAACTGCTTGACTTGTTCGACAGTTGGCGGTTTCCCCCCTGTAATTGGCAGCCAGAGAGCTTGAAATCCAGTTGCTTTATATTCTTTTATTCCAGAAGGCTCATCCATAACTGAAACAATACCCCGCATTCCTGCTTGATAGAGTTGGGGCAAATCTTCCAAGGGTGGTCTGGACATTCCTGCTAGTTTTTCGGGTATTAGCCACCAAACATAATCGGGATAGGAAACTCGATCTGGCATTTACATATTCTCCACGCTATTTACTTAACAGCTAGCACAAACCGAAGTCGATTCATGAGGTTGAGTCCGTCCGAAAGTACTAGAATCATCTAAAACCGTATAAATCTCCCAAGGCGAGTTATCGGGATCGTTAACCCAAACCTTATCTTGTACTGCATAACAGCAGGAAACTTGATTTTCGGTTTTGGTTTTTAATCCTTCACTTTGTAAGCGATGTTCTGCTGCTGTAACTTCAGCCGAGGTTTCTACTTCTACTCCCAAATGGTTGAGCGTTCCTGCTTTGGGAGCATTTTCAATCAGCACTAATTTTAAGGGCGGTTCAACAACGGCAAAATTAGCGTAGCCAGGGCGACGTTTGGCGGGTTCAACTCCGAAAAGTTGGCTGTAAAAAGCAATTGACTCATCAAGATTACTTACGTTAAAGGCAAGCTGAATACGTGACATAATTAAAACCTCCTAAAAGAGTCTTCTAAAAAAACTGAGGATGTATCCTCTTTAATCTCATAGACGTAGGACTCTATGAAAAGACGCATTATATATTCAGCAGCTTTAACAACCATTTGGTTTAACTTGATAATCAATGAGGTTGCCCCGAACATCTAAGTTGTAATAGCAGCATTGATGAAACTTGTCTTGAAGCATACGGCGACCTCTCTGTACCCTCGATTTAACTGCCGAATGGGATAGCCCTAATTTATTAGCTAGTTCCTTCTGAGAGGTATTTTGTAAGTCCACTATCTCAATGGCTTCACGATATTTTTCTGGAAGTTGATGAAGTAAAGGTAGAATGCAGCTAGTTAATTCTTGTCGAATTTGTTCGTATTGCTCTGATTGCTTGTCTGTCAGAGAGACCCCGCCTTGAAACGACGGGGCTTCCTCTGACTTCGTCAACATTGCATTTTGAAAAATTTCCTGGCGCGAAGTTTCCACACGGGACTTACGATAATAATCGATTACAGTGTTCCGAGCGATTTGAAACAGCCACGAAAGAACCTTTTCTGGCTCTCTGATAGTGTGGAGATGGTGATAAGCTTTAATAAGAACTTCTTGAAGTAAGTCATCTACATCTGCTGGGTTTTTGACTCGCGATCGCAACAACTGTTGCAGGGGGTCTTTATATTGCTGCCAAAGCTGTTGAAATTCCATAATATATTACCGATAGGGACTCGCACAACGAGGGTCGAGTAAAGTTGCTTTTTCGGGATGCCTAGGAAACCAATTAGCAGTACGCTTACAAACTTCTACCAACATCAGCATGACTGGGACTTCAATCAGCACGCCAACTACAGTGGCTAAAGCTGCACCAGAATTAAGACCGAATAAAACTACGGCTGTGGCGATCGCAACTTCAAAATGGTTACTCGCCCCAATTAAGGCTGCGGGGGCTGCATCTTCGTAATCTAGTCCTAGTTTTAAACCTGCTACATAGGTAATTAAGAAAATAAAATTAGTCTGGATAAATAAGGGAACGGCAATTAATAAGATGTGTAGGGGATTATTGACAATTAATTCTCCTTTGAAAGCAAACAACAGAATTAAGGTTAATAATAATGCTGTGATCGCAACTGGGGAAAGATAATGGAGAAACTTCTCTTCAAACCATTGTCTTCCTTTATATCTAAAGATCCATTGCCTACTTAAAATTCCTGCTGCTAAGGGCAACCCGACATAAATTAAAACTGACAAGACAATTGTTTCCCAAGGTACAGTCAGATTATTGGCAGACAGTAACCATTTTCCTAATGGCGCGTAGAGAAACAACATTGCTAGGGAATTAACTGCTATCATCACCAAAGTATGTCCCTGATTACTGTAAGATAAGTAACCCCACATCAGCACCATCGCCGTACAAGGTGCAATTCCTAATAAAATCGCACCAGCAATATAGGAATTAGCTAGAGTAACTTCTACACCTCTAATCAATTCGGTTTGTGATAATAAAGGCAGAAATAACCAGCCCAGAAAAAACTGAGCAAATGCTACCATTGTAAAGGGCTTGACTAACCAGTTAATTACTAGGGTTAATAATACTGGTTTGGGGGACTTTGCTGCCTTCTTTGCCTGAGAAAAGTCAATCTTGACCATAATCGGGTACATCATGAAAAACAGACAAATGGCAATGGGAATGGAAACGTTGTAAATGCTCATAGCATCTAAGGATTGAGCTACTCCAGGAAAGGTTTTTCCCAGAATAATCCCTGCAATAATACATAGAGCAACCCAGAGCGTCAGGTATTTTTCAAAGAAACTAAGTTGACTACCAGCTTTAACCGCTCGCTCGTTTATTTCTGGACTTTCAGGATTCATAAGATTTCTATTTAAAGATTAAAATCGGGCTTGTTTTCGTAATAGTTCGGGTATAGTTAGGTTGAATTGAGATCGTCCTTCAAAAACAGTTCCTACTTCTCCCTTGTGGAAAGTAACTTTATCAATATGGTAAGCTTCTTCTGGCAAGGGAACATAACCGACTTGAGTTACTAGCTCTGGTGCTTGAGCAAGATAAAAATCGATAAATTCTCTCAAAGTTTGGTTTTTCTGTGCTGAAGCTGCGTTGACGTATATAAATAAGGGACGGGACAAAGGTTGGTATTGAGCTTTTTCAACGGTTTCTCTGGAAGGTAACACTGCTCCCTTACCACTATCGACAGCTACTGCTTTCATTGCATTGGCGCGTTGCTCGTAATAGGCTAAACCAAAATAACCCAAAGCGTTAGGATCTTGACTTACTCCTTGAACTAAAGCATCATCATCTTCACTAGCGGTAAGATCGTTACGACTTGAACCAGCTTCTCCTATAACAGCTTCAGTGAAATAATCAAAAGTCCCTGAATCTCTCCCAGGAGCATAAAGATTGAGCGGTTGGTCAGGAAAATCTGGTCTAACTTGATTCCAACGTGTAATTTTTCCCTCTGCCTCTGGTGACCAAATCTTGGCTAATTCCTCAAGAGTAATGCTTTCTAACCAATTGTTTTGAGGATTGACCACCACTGTGAGCGCATCAAAAGCAACAGGTAATTCGATATAACGAACTTCTGAGTTGTTACAGGCTTCCATCTCATCTCGTTGAATCGGACGGGAAGCGTTGTTAATATCAGTTTCTCCACGACAAAACTTATCAAACCCACCTCCTGTCCCAGAAAAATTGCTCTCAATATTTACTGGTTGTTTTTGATTGGCTTGATATTCTTCGATGATTTTTTTAGTGATGGGATAGACGGTGCTAGAACCATCAACTTTTATTGATTGCTTTTCTTGAGAAGCCAGGGGGATGGCGACAGCTAGGAGTGCTGTACCTACTCCAAAAGCTATGAATTGAGGTAGCTTGAGCGGTATTTTTCCTAAAATATTCATTTTTTTCTCCACTTAACAATTGTGGAACTGATTTTAATTTTATATCAAATAATCTTGATGTATCAAATAATCTTGATTGACAAACTTGACAGTAAGTTTTTAATTACTCAGCGATCGCTTATTTTAACCAAAACGACCACTGATGTATTCTTGAGTCGATTCCTGCTGGGGATTGTTAAACAGTTGAACTGTTGGGCTATACTCCACTAAATAACCAGAGCGTTTTCCTTCCTCAGAAGTTACGACATTAAAAAAAGCAGCCATGTCCGAAGCTCGGCTTGCCTGTTGCATATTATGAGTTACGATCACAATCGTATAGGTTTGTTTGAGTTGCTGAATTAACTCTTCAATCTTGAGAGTAGAAATGGGATCGAGGGCAGAACAAGGCTCATCCATCAGCAATACTTCTGGTTCAATGGCGATCGCACGAGCAATACAGAGACGTTGCTGCTGTCCACCAGAGAGGGATAAACCATTTTCTCTCAGCTTATCTTTAACTTCATCCCAAAGAGCAGCTTGCTGGAGCGAGCACTCTACTAGTTCATCTAGATCTCCGCGATAGCCATTAACTCTTGCCCCAAACGCAATATTGTCATAGATTGATTTAGGAAATGGATTAGGTTTTTGAAATACCATACCGATGCGACGGCGCACTTCTACTGCTTCCATACCTCTACCATACAAATTGCGATCGTGATAGGTGATTCTACCTTTTACTCTTGCCCCAGGAATGAGGTCATTTAAACGATTAAAACAACGCAACAGAGTACTTTTTCCGCAACCAGAAGGGCCGATAAAAGCAGTAATTTTGTTTTTGGGGATTTCCATGTTAACTTGACGCACCGCCTCGAAGTTACCATAGTAAACCGAAACTTGTTCTAGTTGAAAAATTGCTTCTGCTACAGCATTTTCTAGAGTCTTAGTGTTCATAAAAACTAGATTTTAAGGAGATAGATATCAATAAAGAAAGGGAATGCTCAACCCAAGCAAAATTGGTGCTTAATTTTGTTCAAAGGCTGCTCTCAAATTGACTTGTCTTGTTGAAACTTGTTGCGTAACCAAATTGCGATCGCATTCATTAATAATAAAACTACCATCAGGACGATAATACCTGCTGCTGCTGCCGTATGAAATTCGTCTTGAGGACGGGAAACCCAGTTGAAAATTTGAATAGGCAAGGCAGTAAATGGAGTTTGAAAACCTTCTAAGGATAGGGGAGGTAAAAAAGCAATAAAAGTTAAAGCACCAATGGTAATTAGAGGGGCAGTTTCCCCAATAGCACGAGAAAGAGCCAAAATTGCCCCAGTTAACATTCCTGGAAAAGCCAGGGGAAAAACTTGAGAACTAATGACCTGCCATCGCGTTGCCCCTAAAGCGTATCCTGCTTGACGCAGACTATCGGGAACTGCCCGCAGAGCTTCTCTAGTGGCGACAATCACAATGGGAAGAACTAGTAAGCTAAGAGTCATCGCACCTGCTAGAACACTGCGACCGCCTGTGATTGGTTCCATAACCCGTACAAATACAGCCAGACCTAGTAAACCATAGATAATTGAAGGGACGGCAGCGAGATTGCTAATATTTACCTCAATCACCTTGGCATACCAGGTATCTTTCACAAATTCTTCCAGGAAAATACCTGCACCTACCCCCAAAGGGAAAGTCAAAATGGCAGTGGTTATCATCAGCCAAATTGTTCCCACCAAAGCTGATTTTAATCCCGCACGGCTAGCACGACGGGAAGGAAATTCACTTAAAAGTGTCCAATCTAAGCGAGGTAAACCGTCAATAAATACATCGACGAGCAGGATAACTAAGGCTAAAAGTCCGATAGTTACTGCCGTCCAACAAGCAATTTGAAAAATGCGATCAATCATAAAGCGTCGGGATAACCCGACATCAAAGTTAGATTTTTTTTTCTCGGTTAGAGGTTGAGAAGAATTGTTGGTATTCATTCGTACTTCTGTTGAAAACGACGGACAAACCAAAAGCTAAACACATTCAAAACTAGGGTAATTAAAAATAAAGTTAACCCCACAGCGTAAATAGTTTTAAATGCCAAAGAACCCGCAGGAGCATCACCCAAACTAACCTGAACAATGTAGGCGGTCATCGTAGCAACTGGAACAAGGGGATTGAGAGTCAGATTAGGACTTTGCCCCGCAGCAATAGCGACGATCATTGTCTCTCCTACAGCACGAGAAACTCCCAGAATAAAGGAAGCAACAATTCCTGATAAAGCAGAAGGAATCACTACGCCCAAAATTACTTCCCGTTTAGTTGACCCCAGGGCGTAAGCTCCCTGTCTTAAGCTATTGGGAACGGCATAAATCGCATCTTCACTCAGAGATGCCACTGTGGGAATAATCGCAATTCCTAAGACTATTCCTGCACTCAGGGAGTTAAAAGGCTGCATCCCAGGGATAAAGTTGCGTAGTATAGGGGTAACGAATAAAAGAGCAAAATAACCGTATACTACAGTCGGTACACCAGCTAGTATCTCCAAAGCTGGTTTGAGCCAGCGACGCAGAGAACTAGGGGCATATTCGCTCAAGCAAACGGCAGAAAGCAAACCCAAAGGTAGGGCAACAGCAACTGCAATTACGGAAGTCAAAAAGGTTGCACTAATTAAGACAAAAATACCGTATTCTTTCTGGCTAAACAGGGGAGTCCACTCTGTATCCGTTAAAAAATTAACGAAAGGAACTTCCTGAAAGAAAGGAATGGCATCCACCAGTAAAGTAATGACAATGCCAAATGTAGTTAAGACGGAAATTAGGGCAAACAAACCAAAGACCGCGACAATAGTTCGCTGGATCCATTTGTTCAAAGTACGATTGGGTTGCCAACGTTCACTACGGTCAAATTGCTCAAAGGAACTGATACTCATAAATTTTAGTAACCTAAAAAAATTTTGACTAACCCAAATCCTGTTATCTAGAATAGGACTGGGTTAGCTTTTAGCTAAAATAATGGCTTATTGAGCGTATTTCTCTGCCAGATTAACTCCTACTGTTGAGCCACCTTCAAAAACTGTACCTGTAGTTTGATTGGCTAAACGATTTTGCGCTCCTTGATAAACTGCTTCACTCATAGGAATATAACCCACTTCACTTACCAGTTCGCTGTTGGCAGGGTCTAGATAGAAGTCAACAAAACTCTGTACTTCTGGGCGAGCCAGAGCTTCTTTTTTGACATAAATGAATTCAGGACGAGCCAGTGGTTGATAAGTACCGTCATTGACCGTTTCTGCACTAGGAGCAATACATCCTTCTCCATTACTAGGGTCTCCGTCATCAATACTGACGAGTTTGAGACTGTTTTGGTTTTCTTCGTAATAAGCTAAACCGAAATAACCTAAAGCACCCTGATCGTTAGCTACACCTTGTACAATGACGTTGTCATCTTCGCTAGCAGTATAGTCACCGCGACTAGCTGATTCTTCACCAGTGATTGCGCCAGTAAAGTAGTCAAATGTACCCGAATCGGTTCCAGGTCCATAAAGACTCAGTGGTTGGTCGGGAAAATCTGCTCTGACTTGATTCCAATTAGTAATTTTGCCTTGAGCAGCAGGTTCCCAGATTTTTTTGAGTTCTTCGGTGGTCAAGCAGTCTACCCAATCATTTTGTGGGTTAACTACTACTGACAATCCGTCATAAGAAACGGGTAGTTCGATATATTCGATCCCTGCTTGTTCGCACAGTGCTATTTCTTCTTCTTTAATTGGACGGGAAGCATTAGAAATATCGGTTTCTCCCGCACAGAACTTTTTAAACCCGCCTCCAGTACCAGAGATTCCCACAGTGATTCTAATTCCAGGATTGGCTATTTGAAATTCTTCTGCCATGGCTTCGGTAATGGGAAATACGGTACTCGAACCGTCAATTGTAATCAAACTACCACCCTGTTGCTTGTTAGCATTGGAAGCAAAAGTTTGATTGCCTACGCTACCAACCGCTACACTAGCGAGCAAAATAGCTAGGGTTGAGCTTAAAGGAAGCTGATATTTCTGCTTCATCATAGATTTTTAAATTCCTCTTTAACTCTTCTTAACTTGTGAGACTTAACTTGGGATTTGCATAGCTATTAAGTCCCTTTAATCGCTCAAATATAAAAGTACTAATACTCAATTACAAAGATAATATATCAAAAAAAGTTGATGGATAAAATATTTTTTTTTAATTTCTTACAAACCAAGTTTCAATAAGAATTGGGCGAATCTCTATTTTCTGTATTTGTTACTTAACAATAAAAGTTGCTTTTATAGTTTTCATTCTCTAATCACAACCTCTAGCTGGTAAGATATCTCCAAAACGCCGAAACTCAGCTAAATACTGTTCGAGAATAATAAACTGAGCTAAATTGAGACTATAGTAAATCCAACGTCCTTCTTGTCGAGCGCGAACGAGATTGGCTTCCTTGAGAGTTTTTAAATGAAAAGAAAGCTTTGATTGATTTACCTCTAGTTTATGACACAGTTCACAAACACATAACTCCTGAGAGTGCAACAGTTCGATAATTTGTAACCTTAAGGGTTCTGAGAGCGCGTGAAAACCAGCCCAAATTTGGGTTAAATCCGAAGTACTAACTTGCATCAAATTTATTTGAAATGTTTTTTTTATTTTAGACTCATCACCAAGTAGGTTGCTGAAAATATCGAGCAATAAAAAAGGCATCCATTGAGGATACCAACAAAAAAATTTTTAGATGTTATTGTAATTTTACAGCGAGAAAACTTATCGAAATCCCACTGCTGCTTGCCAAACAAAAGCCAGTAAGAGGAAAAACAAGGGAATTAAGGGCAGAACATCCACTAAAGGGTTAAAAATAGCGTAGGCTTCTGGTAGTTTTGCTAATAGCATTGCTGCTTCCATATATCTATCTACCTTCCAAAAATTTTCTTAAAGATAGTAGCAATGTTATCATGATTTGGATATGCAAAAACCATCCTCTTCTCAGTTATCAGTTATCGGTTATCAGTTACTTAGTCTTTTTTGCAATGCCTAATTTTCTACTGTGTCTTTAGCTAGCAAACCTTGAGCAGCAGTAATTAAATCTGTTTTAAGCTCTTGTAGATCTTCTCGGTTATTTAAATAGGTTTTTAGTGCAAAGATCGGATCGAGGGTATTTTCTACTCCTAATTCTGGCAGACGTGGACGAGCTAACTGACTAACTAATTCAGGACGAATTGTGTAACTATGGGCAGGTTGAAGAGCTTGATAAAGAACATTTGTATTAATTAATTCTAATTGTTCAGAGCGGATTTGATAAATTAGTCTGACTACAGCATCTTCGATTGGTTCTTTTGCGATCGCATTTAAAATGACCTCTTGAGGATTATTTGCACTAGAAACATCTAAATTGATAGTACAAAAAGGACGAACGGGTAAAGGACAAAATTCCCACTTGACTTTTCCTTTTGTTATTTCTAATAAAACATAGCCTTTATCTTCTTTTTCTTCGCTAAAATCAACTCTCTCAATACTGCCAGGATAAATGATCGGAGGATCGTTAGTTTTGTTGAGATTTTGATGTTTGTGAACGTGACCTAAAGCGACATAATCAAATTCAGGACGAATTAACAACGATAGAGGAATAGTAAAACCTTTTCCGACGGCTAGTAATCTTTCTGCACCCAAATTAGCACGATCTGCCATTAAATGACCTAACAGAATCGTAGGCAAATTGGGATCGAGACGACGAATTTCCGCTTCTAAAACTGGTTGTAACTTTTCGATTAATAATTGATTGACTTCTTCTAGAGATAACCCTTCGGTTTCTGGACGAGTCAGCAGCGTCGAACGATTCAACCAAGGTAAAGTAATCACTTGCAGACTACCATTAGCAGTATCGATGCAATGAGTAGTAATGCGATCGCCTACAATAAATCCAGGCACTACTAAGGTACGATAAATACATAAACTCGCTCCTCCGTTGCCTTGAGAATGTTGATCGTGATTGCCTACTAAAAGAATGGTGGGAATATTGGCATCAGCTAAACGACGAAACTGACTAGCAAAAGCTTCATGGATAAAAGGTGCAGGTGTCGCATCAGGAAAAGCATCTCCAGCAAATAACACTACATCTACAGGTTCTGCGATCGCTCTGTCAATACAGAGACTTAAAGTTTTAACAAAATCTTCTAAACGAGTATTAATTCCAGTTTCAGGATTAATTCTCCCGTGAGAAAAACCACTTCCCAGATGAATATCTGCCAAATGAAGAACTTTGATCATAATAATTCTCTTAGATGTTGTGGATAAAATATTGCTGATACTATAAATTCTCAAACAAAAAACTACAATCAAAAGAGCAAATCAAATTATTTTAAAACTTATTACTATCACCCTAATTGCTGACAGCTTCAGAAAAAAAACACTACCAATCAATAACTCCATCTGAGTTCATCTGTGTTAATCTGTGGACAAATTTTTTAACCATACTTAAATTTAAAATACAAAATTGTCGAAGCAAAAACAAAAGTCATAATGTTAGCAACTACCACGGGAAGATCACCGACACAAAAACCATAAATTATCCATAAAAATACTCCAGTACAAAAAGTTAAAAACATTCCCAAAGAAATATCTTTAGCTGATTTGCTTTTCCAAGTTTTGACAACTTGAGGAAGAAAAGCGATCGTTGTTAAACCACCTGCAAGTAGACCAATTACAGTAATAAGATTCATTTTTGTGTGAGCAAATAAAAAAAAAAGTAGTTTGCCTATAATTTAATCGAGTTAATTAACAAAAAACAATTAATCAACAATGATTACTGCTTCGGGATTAATTAAAAATTTAACGCGATCGCTATACTTTAAAGAAGGAATAAATGGCGCAATAACTTCTAACGTCGACTTATCTTGAAAATGCCCAATTTTAGTTTCAGGATGAGGATAATAAATCCAACCATGATAATTTTTTGTTTGAAAAATAATTTGGCAAGCACAAAAAGAAAAATCTTCCGCAGGATAATCAGGATGCCATTGAACTTGCTCAAAAGTATATTCTGGATGTTTCAAAATAAAAGTAGCAGGTGCAATTGAAATATTTAAAGTACCTAAAAAACATGAGCTTAAATCCAATCCTCGCTCTTGAAAAAAAAGTAATTGCATTGCAATTGTTCCCCGAGGATAAGGACTATCAGTAGCTAACCCAGAAGCTACTTGATGTCCTGATTTAACTACTCCATCTATTATCAACCAATTGTGAACCATCAATTTTAATCAAATGAATAAACCAGAAAATAATCAAACAGAAGAAGCACTAATTAAAGAAGTTTGTCGTCGGATTAGAGTCGCTCGAAGTTATTGGGATGCTCACAATAATCGCGCTTGTCGTCACGAAAGAGAAAAAGCCTTAGCACTATATAACACTTTAACTAAAGCACAAAAAGAAAAAATTCCTCAAGTTTTAAGAGTTTGGTTACGCTATCGCAGTGAAAAATATTTTGGTTCACATCAAACTCAACCTAAAGGAAATAAATCAAGTAATAAAAGTAAACATCGTAAAAGAACTTGATTCTGTATGAAATACATCTTCTAAGTGTAAGAATTATTATAAAAGTTTTTCTTGGACAAACTTGCTTAATTTCTCAGTAACTAAAGCATTGCCTTGCGGACTTAAATGAATATGATCCCTGTATAAAAATTCTGGTTGAGGAAAATCTTGAAAAATAGGCAAAAAATCAAGATAAACAAAGTTTTCGGTGGTTGCAAAATCTTGAAGCCTGTTTCTCGCTTTTTTTTCATAATCTCGCTGCCCTTTTACCTCTGTCTCTCTCAATAAAGGAGTCATTGCTAACATAAACTGAGTATTTTGTTCAGCAGCAAGGGTTTTAATTTCTTCAATTGCTGTTAAAATTTTACCAACGCGATCGCCTGTTTCTTGTTTAATCTTTTCTAATTCAGGAATCGTTTGATTTTGACCAAACTTTTGATTAAATAATTCAATTAAAGCTAAAGGCGGTTTGCTGTCTGGATAATTTTTCTCTCTCCCAACAGGTAAAGCCGTTGGTGCAGTCCCAAACAAATCATCTGTATTAATTACTAAAATCAAAAGATCGGCTTCAAATAAGCCAAAACGACGCAAATAAGCTAATTGGTTGCGAGGACTCCAAGAATTAGCCGAAATATTTAAGACTTCTACTGTTTGATTTTGGGCTAAATTAGGCTCGATTTGCCTTGTTAGTAGAGTAGAGAGAGTTTCCTCTTGATCTGTCCACCAACCTCCATTAACAATCGAATCACCCAGTAACATTATCCTCAAAGTAGTAGCAGGTTTGTTAGGCGCGATCGCTTCATTACGCATAGAATATTGATTAATTACAATGCGATTACCCATCCGACGTAACCGCTGATTCGGTTTGAGTAAATAGCCAATTTCTTTGTCAGGAATATATAAAGGCGGATTTCCTAATCCCCATAACAATCGCAAACCACCTTCGACAAGAATGACAATTCCTGTCACACTAGCAAGGATAATCAAGAAGAGCTTCATTAATAACTACAACAACCCAAATTAATATTTACAAATCGACATCCTGATCGGGACTCCACTCTATAATATAAAGGTCAGTTATGATAACGTCATTACGGAGATCTCAAACTTTAGAACTTTTCTCCAAAGAAGTGTTCTCTAATTCAATTCCGAGCAAACTAGCCTATTGTTTCGTGGCTTACAAGCAATCAGGAGCAATACATTATGTCAGACCTAAATCGTGGAATTATGAAATTTGACGGAGCAGACAAACCAGTTGTTGTTGCCGTCTCCGCAGCTTTGATTTTTGGTAGCATTCTTGTGTTAATTGTCTGGGCAATTAGTTCTGCTTACGCGATTAACTAAATTAACCCCAAAAATTTTTTCTAAAAATGAAAAAAATCAAAAAAGGTATGCTACTATAGATAACCGTGACGCAAAAAGGGTCGATGCCCGAGTGGTTAATGGGGGCGGACTGTAAATCCGCTGGCTACGCCTACGCTGGTTCAAATCCAGCTCGGCCCACCACAATTAATTTGGACAAGTTAATAAAATTGCCCTTGTAGCTCAGTGGTAGAGCACACCCTTGGTAAGGGTGAGGTCACGAGTTCAATCCTCGTCAAGGGCTTTTGTTAGTGTAGCCTGTACTTGACTCATCACTTTACTATTCCCACAAAGATATATTACTAATTTCTTACTCACTTAATCTTATGAGAACTTTGTCAGATATAGCTTTAAGATTATTTGGTAGGATAATACAAGTCATTTATTTAACTTGAAACCTGTAGTCTCGTAATAACCGCTTAAAAAGCCTATAAAACCGTTGTCCAAGAGGACAATTGAGCAACTAGCGAGAAACAAGTAAAACTAAAATGAATAAAATGTTTACATGAAAAGGGTTTAAGAGAAAAAAAAATGATTTGTATCATTAACCGTCGGGCTAAGTTTTCTGCTAGTCATCGTTATTGGTTACCAGAACTAAATCCAGAAGAAAATCAACGTTTGTTTGGAGCTTGTAGTCGTTTTCCGGGGCATGGACACAATTATGTTCTGTATGTGTCACTAATCGGAGAATTAGACCACTACGGGATGGTACAAAATCTATCTCATGTCAAACAAGTTATTAAACAAGAAGTTACTAGTCAGCTAGACTACGCTTATTTAAATGAGACTTGGTCAGAATTTCAACAAACCCTACCGACAACCGAAAATATTGCCCGAGTAATTTGGCAAAAACTAGCACCTTATTTACCTTTAGTAAATATTCAACTATTTGAACATCCCGAACTTTGGGCGGATTATCAAGGAAACGATATGGAAGCGTCTTTAACTGTTAAAACTCATTTTAGTGCTGCTCATCGCTTAGCTTTACCTAACCTCAGTTTTGAAGAAAATACCGAAATCTACGGTAAATGCGCTCGTCCTAACGGTCATGGACACAATTATCATTTAGAAGTTACCGTCACTGGAGAAATCGATCCACGTACTGGTATGCTAATTGATTTGGGGGCATTACAAAAAATTATTGATGATTATGTAGTTGAACCTTTTGACCATACTTTTCTCAATAAAGATATTCCTTACTTTGCCGAAGTAGTACCAACGGCAGAGAATATCGCTGTTTATATCGCCCAGTTGCTACAACAACCCATTCAAACATTAGGGTCCCAATTAGATAAAGTTAAGTTGATTGAAAGTCCAAATAACTCTTGTGAAATTTATTGCCGTCGTTCGCAACAAAATGTTACTTCTCTTCAGCAGCAAGAGCCAGTTGTAACCGTTTAACTCAAGTCAGTTAAGCAGTTACAGCGAGTTTTGAAGCTAAGCATTTAGTCTGATTTGGGTACACTACTATTCATAATTTTTTTAAGGACTATTAATACTTGCTTTGATAATGCAACTAAGCAAGAAGAAGTGTTTGATAATATGGGCAAAAGTTAGTCGGTGAATTAGTCTAGATCCCTAGCTAACTACTAATAAAATGTTCCATATAACCAAAGGAGTGCTAAAAAATGGAATCTGAAGCTCAAAAAATAGATGTGCAAAACCCTTCTGGTTTTAATACTGAAACACCTGGAATGATTGCTCCAGCAAAGCCATCACCAGCAGATAAACCCTGGCAAGAATGGATCGAAGTCGGGAGTGATTTTTTATCAAAGTTATATGATTATCTAGGAGAGTTTATCTCAGATAACAGAAAACTTCTGATTAATTTAGGATTATTATTTGGTGCGATCGTGGCAGTTAAATTAACTTTAGCTATTCTCGATGCGATCAATGATATACCTCTTTTAGCTCCTTTGTTTGAACTAGTAGGTCTTGGCTATACCGGTTGGTTTGTGTATCGGTATCTTTTAAAAGAATCAACTCGTCAGGAGTTAGTTACTGAGTTTGAGGCTTTGAAAACACAAGTTTTGGGGAATGAACCTCCCAACACTTAAATAACCAGAACTTACGCACTAAGACGTAAAAACAGGGGTTTTAGATTCTTCACTGTCTTTCAGAATGACACAATTTCGTTTTCACTGCGTAAGTTCTGATAACATCTTTTCTAAAAGTGTAGATAATAATCAGGAGAGATTTAAACTACATTTTCTCGAAATTTTGTTTAAAATTGTTTTAGTCCCCAAGAATATATTCTGGGGATTATTTTATTGATTATTTTAATAATTTAATTTTTTGCATCATAGCTTGTTGCATTTCTATGATACTTTTCCAATCTTCAAGTTCACTAGAATTGGCGCAAGTAGTAATTCTCTTTAAAGTTTTTTCTAATTGTTCTGCTAGACTTAAAGCTTGTTCAGTCATTTTTTTGATTTGTTTTTGTTCATAATATTGGAGAGCTTGACTACGTAAAACTTGTAAAGTTAATTCTTCTCCACATTGACCAGGGAAAACTTCTAAGCGTAACAATAAACGTTCTTGTTGATAGTATTTTTCTATGGCAACTTTTTTGCGTTTATCAACAGGTATGGGTGGAAGTTTAGCCAAAGCTTTAATTTGATTGATAATAGCTTGAAATACTTGGATAGATACTTCGTTTAATGAAGATTGTACTACTCCGTCTTGTCCCCAAATAATTCGCCCATACTCTGGATATCTTTCTAGATAAAGTCTGCCAATTCCGCCGTTTAAAATTCTGGCTAATAATTCTTGCCAAAGCTGCTGAGGAGTTAAATTTGCTAAAAAATCTACAGATTTTGATAAATGCTGAGGTTTGATTTCTAAATCATTTACCGATTTTTGTTCTAGATTAATTTCTGGTATAACTGGTGACTTGTGAGGGTTAAGTTTTGATTGAGGATTTTTATCTTCTGGTTGATCGACGATTAAGGTTGGTCTTTCATGAAGATTAGCATTAGAATAATCAAGTTTACTTTCTGGTAAATTTTCTGCTACAGTCGGCTTATGATCAGAATTCAAAGCATTATCTGAGTCTTCAAAAGTATCAGCTAAAGTCAACTTAGAATCAGAATTGATTAAATGATTTGGTTCGGAAAAAGAAGTCATGACAGTTAGCTTAGAATTTCGGTCTAGTTTTCTAGCTTTTGATTTTTTTTGACTTTCAGGATTAGCTTTAAGATAGGCTGCTAAAATTGATTGATGCTCTTCATAGTTGATTGGTTTTGTTTCTAAAATATACCCTAAAGAATTAATAATTAAATTGATAAAATTGAGCGCAGATTCATCCTGCGGATTAACCATGCCTAATGTAAGATGTTGATCTTGAAGCTGAAGAGGTAAGACTTGATAGTGAAGGCAACATTCTAAAGGCAAGATTAGATTAATTAACTCAAAAATCCTATTTATATCTAAATTTAAAGATTTAATTTGATGATTAACAAAATTGGAATTTTGATTGGAAAATTGATTGTTGTAAGAGGACATCCTTAGCGGTACACTCCCAGAAAAGCTTTAGTTTAATTTAGTTAGAGATTTTTTATAAAAATAAATATAGGTTTGATCTAAACTTAATTTACCCAAAATACCTGAGAAGATTACCACAGCAAAAATTCTTTCTGAATAATGAGCCGAAACGTCTAATGGATAAGACTGAACCAATTAAAACTCAAACAAACTTGAAGAGTCTGCTGTCAAAGCAGCCGAAATTGTGAATACAATCAAACTAAACCCTTGAGTGCGATTTAGACGAAGTTATTGTTACACTGCCATTTCAGGGCGGAGTAATCTCTGACTGGTGGAATGCCAGTCATACGCAGGCAACCGAGTTGAACTCGGGTGTACCGCGTGACTCTAAAATAAAAGATTGCAGCAAACTATATATAGCAGAAAGAGTAATGAGTAAATTTGATTACGATTTAATTATTATTGGTGCTGGTGTCGGTGGACATGGTGCAGCTTTACACGCAGTCAAATGTGGCTTGAAAACAGCGATTATTGAAGCTGGAGATATGGGCGGTACTTGTGTAAATCGTGGTTGTATCCCTTCTAAAGCTTTACTGGCTGCTTCTGGGAGAGTAAGAGAATTTAAAGATGCCCATCATCTCAAAAATTTGGGTATTCAGGTGGAAGGAGTACAGTTTGATAGAGGAACTATTGCAGCCCATGCGTCGGATTTAGTTAGTAAAATTCAAGGTGATTTAACCAATAGTCTGACTCGTCTTAAAGTTGATATTATTCGCGGTTGGGGTAAAGTTGCTGGTAAACAAAAGGTAACTGTGGCAACGGATCAAGGGGAGAAAACTTTTACTGCTAGAGATATTATGCTTTGCCCTGGTTCGATTCCCTTTGTGCCTCCAGGAATTGAAGTAGATGGGAAAACGGTTTTTACTAGCGATCAAGCGGTTAAATTAGAATCTTTACCCAACTGGATTGCCATTATTGGTAGTGGTTACATCGGTTTGGAGTTTTCTGATGTTTATACTGCTTTGGGATGCGAAGTAACCATGATTGAGGCGTTAGATAATTTGATGCCTGGGTTTGACTCCGAAATTGCTAAAATTGCCCAACGAACTTTAATCAATCCTCGTGATATCGAAACCTATACAGGAGTATTTGCTACTAAGGTTACTCCAGGCACACCAGTAGTCATCGAATTGACTGATGCTAAAACCAAAGAGGTTATAGAAGTTTTAGAGGTAGATGCTTGTTTGGTAGCTACAGGAAGAATTCCTGCCACGAAAAATTTAGGCTTAGAATCTCTGGCAGTAGAAATTGATCGACGTGGTTTTATTCCTGTTAATGATAAGATGCAAGTTCTTAGAGATGGTGAACCAGTACCTCATCTTTGGGCTGTAGGTGATGCGACTGGTAAAATGATGTTAGCTCATGCTGCTTCTGGACAAGGTGTGGTGGCTGTAGAAAATATTTGCGGTAGAACGAAGGAAATTGATTATCGTTGTATCCCCGCAGCAGCTTTTACCCATCCCGAAATTAGTTATGTTGGTTTGACTGAAACTCAAGCTAAGGAATTGGGGGAACAAGAAGGATTTACTGTTGCTACGGCTAAAACTTACTACAAGGGCAATTCTAAAGCTTTAGCGGAAGGGGAAACTGAAGGGATGGCAAAAATAATTTATCGTAAGGATACTGGTGAATTATTGGGCGTACATATTATTGGAATTCATGCTTCGGATTTGATTCAAGAAGCTGCAAATGCGATCGCAAAACGAGAATCAGTGCAGAATCTTGCTTTTAATGTTCATACCCATCCTACTCTTTCGGAAATTTTAGATGAGGCATACAAACGCGCCCAAGTAGTTGGTGTGTAGTAACTGTCTAGGGGCGTTTGGCTAAACGCCCATTAAATTTAATTATTGAGTAATATTGAAGATAAAAATGCAAATCAGAAGAATTAATCCTAACCCTCAAGTCAATACAGGAGAAGTAATTTATCAAGCCAATCTTCCCGATGCTAAACCGCGTCATATTTTAGAAGAGATTGTCTGGTATAAAGAAACTGAAGTAGCTAAAATGCGCGATCGCTTGCCTTTATTAGAATTGCGTCAGCAAGTAGCTACTGTACCGCCACCAAAGGATTTTTTAGCTGCTTTAAAAAATGGCAAAACCTCTCCTGCTTTAATTGCTGAAGTTAAAAAAGCTTCCCCTTCTAAAGGAGTAATTAGAGAAGACTTTAATCCTGTTGCGATCGCGAAAGCTTATCAAGCTGGTGGGGCAAGTTGTTTATCTGTTTTAACTGATGAGAAATTCTTTCAAGGTAGTTTTGATAATCTCAGTTTAGTTAGGCAAGAAGTAGATTTACCTTTACTTTGTAAGGAATTTATTATTTATCCTTATCAGATTTATTTTGCTCGCGCTAAAGGTGCAGATGCGGTTCTTTTAATTGCTGCAATTTTATCGGATCAAGATTTAAAATATTTTACTAAAATCATTAAAGGTTTAGGGATGACTGCCTTGATTGAGGTGCATACGTTGACAGAATTAGACCGAGTTTTAGCAATTGAAGAGGTAGATTTAATTGGAATTAATAATCGTAATTTAGAAGATTTTACTGTTAGTTTACAAACTACTAGTGAGCTTCTTGTAGCGAGAAAAGAAGTGATTAATTCACGAGATATTTTAATAGTTAGTGAATCAGGCTTGCATAACTCAGAGGATTTAAATTTTGTCAAAACAGCAGGAGCAAATGCAGTTTTAATTGGAGAATCTTTAGTTAAACAAAGCGATCCAGAACAAGCTATTTATAATCTTTTTGATTGTTAAAAAGTTGGGATTTAAAAAAAAATAATTTAAACCTCTTCCTCGTAAACAAAATAACGATCGCGTCCTGCTTTTTTTGCTTGATAAAGTGCTAGATCAACTTTAGTAATTAAAGAGCTTGGAGATAATTCTGGTCTGGGGATAGTACCAAAAATCCCCATACTTAAAGTAATGTACTGGGCAACCTCTGAAACTGAATGAACTAATTCTAATTCTTTAATAGCCTGTTGAATTTTTTGAGCAACACAAACAGCACCATCAAGATTAGTATTAGGAAGAATAATGGCAAATTCTTCTCCGCCATAACGGGCTGCTAAATCTCCTGGTCTTCTAATAGAATTATTAATAATATAAGCTACTTGCTTTAAACAGTCATCTCCTGCTTGATGACCATAGTAATCATTATATTTTTTAAAATAATCTACATCACATAAAATTAAAGATAAGGGTTGTTTAGAGTGAGACATTTTGAGCCATTCTTGTTCAAGATATTCGTCAAAGCTGCGACGATTAGCAATCTGAGTTAAACCATCAATAGTAGCCAGATATTGTAATTTTTGATTAGCTTCTTTAAGTTTTGCTTCCGCTTGTTTACGGTCGCGAATATCACGAACAATGGCACAATTATATTCTTGTTGTTCAAATTCTAGATAATTAACTGTTACTTCTACAGGTAAATTTTTACCTTCTTTAGTAAAATGAATTGATTCAAAAGTAAAAGCTTCTTGTTCTTTCAATTTTTGCCAATGACTAGACCAATTAGGTGGATGTAAATGAGGATCGATATCATAAATACTCATTTTTAAAAGTTCTTCTTTGGTATAACCAAAAATTTTGGAAGCAGCTTCATTAACATAAAAGAATTTAGCGTTAGGCTTGAGAAAATAAATAGCATCTCTAGCGCGGTCTAGAGAGAATTGCGTTAGACGTAAAGTTTTTTCTACTTTTTTTCGTTCTTCAATTTCTTGTTGTAATTCTTGAGTCCGCAATTCAATTAAATTTTCTAAATTGTTTTTAACTGCTTCCAAAGCGGTGTAAAGAACCATCATTTCTTTACGACTATTATCAATGGCTAATAAATCGCGGTATGCTCTTAAAGACGCGATCGTTGTTACCATTAGTTTGTTGCGAGTTAATTCTACTTTAAGTTTATAGTCATTAATATCATAATCAGTAATTACTGATTCTTCTGGTGCTTCTCCTGGTTGACCAGTTCTTAAAATAATTCTAACTAATTTATTATTTAATTCTGTTCTAATATATTTAACTAATTCTAATCCAGAATGATTAGCTTCCATGACTACGTCTAATAAAATAAAAGCTAAATCTGGATTGTTAGCAATAATTTGTTTGGCTTCTTCGGCAGTATAAGCTGAGAGAAAAGTCAGATTTTTATGCTCAAACTGTAAATTTCTTAAAGCTAACATAGTTGCTTGATGAACTGAACAATCATCGTCAACAATTAAAACTTTCCAGGAGTCAGTCTTAATTTCTTCTTTTGGTTCAAGTAAATCTTCTTCAATAAATAGTTCTTCTTCTTCGTCAGCAAAAACTAATTTATTACTATGATTGGTGAAATCAGAAAATATCTTGTTTTTTTTCATAGAGAATTTATGATTATTTAATACCTCTATCTACAGAGAAATAGTCCTGATCAATATCATTCCCAAATCTAATTTACTTTTAATCTATTTTGTTCTTTTTAATGTTTAAATATAAATTATATGCCAATCTAGACTCTGATCACTATTATTATCGATACTAATCAATAAACTTCAAGCTCTAAGAAACAAAAAGCTTGCTTCCTTAGTATATATGTAAGAGTTATTAAATTATAATTGATAATTATCTAAAGGTAATTGTTACTTCATTGAAAAAAAGCTTTTTTAAAATTCTATAAGATCAGGTTTGTTTCAACAGCTAAATGTTATGGATGACGGGGAGAGTTGGAGACGAGCGCAGCGAAGCCCTGAGAGAAGCGAAGGGTCTGGAGACGAGGAGAAATTTAATTTAAAGTCATCATCCGAACTTGATATAAGTTATGGTTGCTCAATCGCAATCTCATGCTTAAATATCAAAGCAGCCAAATTAGTCTCGATCTACAAATAATTTTGCAAGCTATCAATATAACCGACTAAAAAAGGACTTATTAAATTTTTTCCTTAATTCTTCTGCCCCTAATAGTAGTGGAGGACAGATTAATAATAACAACCATTGCCATGATGCTATAGGTGCAGTAGCAAAAATATTTTCTAAAGGTTTGAAATAAATAATACTAAGGATCAAAATCCATTCAGTGGCAATACCAATCCAAATTAAACGATTACTGAAAAAACCTAACTTAAAAATAGAAACTTTTTCTGAACGACAGGCAAAAACATTGCCAGTCTGACAGGCAACAATAGTTGCTAAAGTTGCGGTGGTAGCTTGTTGATAAATTGCAGTAGTATTAGCATCGGCTGAATGGGATAAAATTGCCGAAGTAATTCCCTGTAATTCGGTAAAACTATAGCCATAACTCCACCAAACTACAAAAAATGCAGTCATACCTACTATTCCTTCAATTAATCCTAACCAACAGTAAGCATTAAGTAGGAGAGAAAGATCTAAAAGAGATTGAGATTTTTCCCGAGGTGGTTGTTGCATCGTTCCTGTTTCTGGTTTTTCCGCGCCTAAAGCTAAGGCAGGAATCATATCAGTACCTAAATCGATCGCCAGAATCTGTAAAACTATTAAAGCAGGAGGAATCTTGAAAATGACCATTGCTAAGAAAGGTAGAATCTCTGGTACATTAGAAGCAAAAATATAGGTGATAAACTTACGGATATTCTGATAAACTGCCCTGCCCTGTTCGATAGCACTGATAATTGTGGCAAAATTATCATCAAGTAAAACTATATCTGCTGCTTCACGAGCAACATCTGTACCACTCATCCCCATGGCAATACCAATATTAGCTGCTTGTAAGGCAGGTGCATCGTTAACCCCATCTCCTGTAACTGCTACAACATGACCGAGACTTTGGTAAGCTTGAACAATTCGCAGTTTATGTTCGGGCATGACACGAGCAAAAATTAAACCATTACGGCGATGGTGGATCAGTTGCCTTAATTGAGCATCTGATAAACGCCCTAATTCTTCCCCTGTAATTACTCTAGCTTTTTCTTTAACTAGACCAATATTAAGCGCGATCGCTTCTGCGGTTAAGCCATAATCTCCTGTAATCATAGTGACAGCAATTCCTGCTTCATGACTAAGAGCGATCGCATCTTGAACTTCTTCACGAGGTGGATCGAACATGGAGACTAAACCAATGAAGATTAGATGTTGTTCTAATTGAGCGGAAGTTAGTTGTAGTAATTCTCCATTTCCTTCTCGAACAGCAATTCCTAACACACGAAAACCTTGACGTGCCAACTGATCATTAGCTGTCGTAACCATAGAGCGATCGCTTTGAGTTAGTTCTTCGATTTGTCCATTGCGATAGATATATTGACAATGACGTAAAACTTCTAGAGGTGCGCCTTTGGTAAAGCTGAGATAAGTATGTTTTTTCTGCCACAGTTTTTCTAATTGCCAGTCTAATACTACAGTCATCATGCGACGACGAGAATCAAACGGCACTTCTCTAACTCTAGGAGAACTTTTTTGTAATTCTTCTGGTTGTAAACCTGCTTTGATCGCTGCTACTAGTAATGCTGCTTCGGTAGGATCGCCAATTTCTTGCCAGCGACTCGGTTGAGTGAGGTGAATTAAACGCGCATTGGAACAAAGGGCAGCACCTGCTAATAATAAATTAACTTGTTCTCTGGTTCCATTGGTCGTAATAATTTCTCCAGTCGGTTCATAACCTACCCCCGTAACTTCAATCTCAGAAGTTGTGGTTGGTAACCATAATTTACGAACTGTCATTTCATTTTTAGTCAGCGTACCTGTTTTATCCGTACAAATTACCGTCGTGGCACTGAGAGTTTCTACCGCAGAAAGACGACGTACCAAAGCGTTTTTTCTTGCCATCCGTTGTACGCCAATAGCTAAAGCAAGGGTTACAGTAGGTAAAAGTCCTTCAGGCACAAAGGCAACAATAATTCCAATGGCAAAAATAAAACTTTCTCCTGCCTCCATGCCAACCAGAAAATAAGTCAAGCAAAAAACGAGCGCACCCATAATAATTGCCAGTGCCGTGATAAATCTGACAATTTTGGCAATCTGAATTTCTAAAGTACTTGGTTCTCTTTTAACAGTAGTAGTTAGGTGAGCAACATGACCAAATTCTGTTCTCGCACCCGTAGCATAAACCACCGCCGTCGCCCTTCCTGAAGCAACAGTTGAACCTGCTAAAACTAAATTAGCAATTTCTGCTGGTCTTAATTTTTCTTGTAAATAATCTTCTCCAGAGTGTAATAAAGGTGTACCATTACGCATCGGTACCACCTGACGGGGACGTACAGGACGAGCATGACGAGTTACAGGAAGAGATTCCCCTGTCAACACAGACACATCCACATAAAAACTTTCCGCAACTACTAAACGCGCATCTGCCGAAATGCGATCGCCTTCTTCAAGTTGGATCACATCTCCAGGTACTAGGTCGCGGGCAGGAATTACTTGTAAAATACCACTACGGTAAGCTTTGACTTGAGCAGGTAAGACTTTTTTTAAAGCGGATAAAGCTTTTTCAGCCTGATATTCCTGAGAAAAACTAAAAATAGCATTAATGCAAATTACTGCCCAGATTGCCCAACCTAATTCGGGACTATGGGAGATAAACGCTAAAATACCAGCTACCCACAACAATAATGCCATAAAATGGGTTAACTGGTCGAGAAAACGCAATATTAAGGAACGATGGGGCGGTTCGGGCAGTTCATTTGCCCCATACTGTTTTAATCTAACTGTAGCTTCACTATCAGCAAGTCCTTCGGCAGAAGTATGAAGAGTTTGATATACTTCCTCAGCAGTTAATGACCAAATGGGCGAATGATTAGTCATATTCAGTCATGCCAAGTAACAGATTCGTTTTGAATTTAAACTAATCTGTTGAGGATGTTGTGAAGAGTATTTTTAATAATTAAAACTTATGCACAGTTTCTTAAAATAAAGGTGAGTTTTGTACACTACCATAATCACGAGCGATCGGCATTAAAATAAAAAACAAAATTCGTCCGCATAGCTCCACAAACAGCCAGCCAAACTGAATGTACGGATAGTTTCTACCTAGCTAGGAATCAGGTTTTACTTTAGCAAGCTCGTATCGGACTTTTCCCTTCTTAGGATTTTCGCGCTTGAATTGTCGTTGTAAGCTTAATTTAAGCGTAATTGTAACTTTGTCTAATAAGCGATCGCTGTAGAGATGTAGTATGTTTCATCTGTTGTAACTAAGTAGTAATGCAAAATTAAATACACTGGTGAAGAAAAAAAATAGGGAACAGGGAATAGGGAACAAGGAATAGCCATCACTCACCAGTTATCAGTTTGATTTTGAACTATGAACTATTGTTTTGTGTAATTGATTCTGCCTATGTACTTATGTAACTGGTGTAGGGACAAGGCACTGTCTTGCCCCTACTGATAACTGAAAAAATGGTTATCAAAAGACAACATAAACATTGAAATTCTTCTTTTGAAAAAGTTAAGTTAAGGCTAGAGCGTTAATAACCAAATTCTTTAATTTGACAATATATGAAATACAGGCTTGGATGCCAACTTGACTACAGGATTGCTTCTTCTAGCACTTTTATCTTCAACGTCTGTGCAGTTGAAAACGAATCTCAAACTATTATTGAAGAAAATCTTCAGATCGAACCTCAAACAGAATACGAAGAATATGTCGCTCCTTTTATCAAGAATCGCTATTTACGATTAACTGTCCCTGAAGGAAAATTAAAAGTTTCTTATCAAGCAACTGTAGATTTAACTTTTACTGAGGAAAATCCTGATGAGATTGGGGAAATACCGCCTGAAAACTTACCATTAGAAACTTTGTATTATCTTTATCCCTCTCGTTATTGTCAGTCTGATCGATTAATGCAACTGGCACAAGACGAATTTGGGGACTTAGAACCTGGCTATTCCAGAGTTCAGGCGATTTGTAACTGGATTTATGACAAAGTTACCTACTTATCTGGTAGTACAGACTCTCACACCTCTGCTTATGATGTTATTGTAGAACGTGTCGGCGTCTGTCGAGATTTTGCTCATTTGGGAATTGCCTTTTGTCGTGCTTTAAATATTCCTGCCAGATTTGTGGCTGTCTATGCTAATCAATTACAACCACCTGATTTTCACGCTTGTTTTGAAGCTTATTTAGAAAATCGGTGGTATTTATTTGATGCTACCCGTCTTGCACCAAGGGAAGGATTTGTGAGAATTGGTACAGGAAAAGATGCAGCAGATGTTTCTTTTGCCACTGTTTTTGGTAATGTTCAAATGGAAAATATGGAAGTATATATTGAACAGGCAGCAGAAGAATTGCTTCAATCTACAACGGGTGCGGTTTCGTACACGCCTGCGTAGCAAACCAATATTAAATTAATTTTCTTTTAGATTTGATCGCGTTAAATGCATTTAATCAACAACTAACACGGCTGCGCCATTAATTTTACCTGTGCGTAAAGCTTCTAAAGCTTGATTAGCTTGACTTAGAGGAAAAGGAGTTACTTCGGTATGAATGGGAATCTGAGGGGCTAAAGTAAGAAACTCTTCTCCATCTTGGCGAGTGAGGTTAGCAACTGAACGCAAAACTCGTTCCGACCACAAAATTTCATAGGGAAAGGAAGGAATATCGCTCATGTGGATACCAGCGCAGACAACCACACCTCCTTTAGCTACTCCTTGTAGGGCTGCGGGGACTAACTTACCTATGGGAGCAAAAATAATGGCTGCATCCAATTCCTCTGGCGGTAATTCTTCAAAACTACCAGCCCAAACTGCACCTAAATTACGAGCGAATTGTTGTCCTTGAGTATCGCCCTGACGAGTAAAAGCATAAACTTGTTTGTCTTGATAACTAGCTACCTGGATCAAAATGTGAGCAGCAGCACCAAAACCATAAAAACCAATCCGCTTCGCCTCTCCAGTCATTCTGTAGGAGCGATAGCCGATTAAACCAGCGCAAAGTAACGGGGCTGCTTGTAAATCTGGATAGTCATCGGGAATAGCAAAACAAAAACTTTCGTCAGCTACTACGTATTCAGCATAACCACCATCTAGATTGTAGCCAGTGAATTGGGCGAAGTCGCAAAGATTTTCTCTGCCAGATAAACAATAACGACAGCAGTTACAAGTAGAACCTAGCCAAGGTACACCGACACGATTACCAGGAATAAATTTGCTGACTTTTGCTCCTACTTGTTCAATTACCCCGACAATTTGATGTCCTAAAATCAGGGGTAACTTAGGTTGAGGTAGTTCCCCATCTACTATATGTAAATCAGTACGACAAACTCCACAAGCTCGAACTTTTAAGAGAACTTGTTTTGGTTGGGGAGTTGGCACAGGTAACTCTGCTTTTCGGAGAGTTTGACCTGGTGCGTCAAGAATCATAGCGCGCATGGCTTTTAGTCCCAATCCTATAAAAAAATTATAACGAGTAGGCAGTAGAAGTTTGATTATTTTTTTAGAGAAAATTTATTTAATTAAGATTATTTTTGATTTGGGAAAATTTGTTTGATTGGCTTAAAACCTATCAATTTAATACTTTTCTCAAAAACTTTTATTGGTAATTAGGTAGTTACTTAATCGTAATGAAAACAAAGATATTTTTTTTGACAAACCAGTTTTCTTAATCAAGTTAAAATGTTTATTTATGTAAATATAATTAAGAGTAAAATTTGAGATTGAGCATAATTTTGTTAATATATAAGTGTAGCAGTGAACTTAAGCTTCCTAAAAAGCAAAGTGGTAATGCTTGATTAACAGCACAACCAACTTTAAAGGATGTTTCCTGAAGATGAAGAAGTAGAGTAAGCTGCATAGAGTTGAATAAAAGGTTCAGGAGGAAACCTTGAACAATCCAATATTAACTTCATGACGGGCTGGATCAAAGGGAGATTTAGCCCGTCATTATTTTATCCGTAGCAAATTATCTTTAAACTCAACTTTTTATATTAAATTCAATGATTGTGAGATAATAAAATGTAAGAGTTATTTTACTTAGATTAGAGATAGTTATCAATTTTTATGAACTGCTAATCTTAATTTGATTGGCTGGGCAATAGCTAAGATAAAAAAAAATTATTGTTATTAGTTAAAAAAACTAGTTGTTGACAAAAATATCCATAAAAACCACTCAATTTTGCTGACAAAATCAACTTTCCCTAAACAAAAGTAAAAACCAATAAACTATTAGGCAAATTCAAATAAACAATTATTTTTATTTTCTATCAATTTAAAAAATACATTTACCACTCCCTTAATAATAAATTATCAAGAATTAGGAGTGACAAATTATGCATCGCGATCGCCAAAGTTTAACTCAACGACCTCAATCGAACCAATTTAATTGGACTTTAATTATTCTGTTAAGTTCTTTAATCTGGCTCAATTTCTTCGCCTTACCCACTACACAAAAAAATCAACAATCCTATAGTAAATTTATTGATTTGGTAGAAGCTGATCGCGTTGCTCGTGTAACAATTAGTAGCAATAGAATTGAATATCAACTCAAATCAATTCAAGACAAAACAAAACAGGTTTTTACCACAATACCAATCCCTCAAGATACAGATTTACCAAAACTTCTACGCCAACATCAGGTAGAATTTTCGGCTCTGCCTTCTAGTAGCAATGGTGCATTTTGGGTAATTCTTCAAGGGTTATTTTTCTTTTTTCTATTCCTGGGACTTCTGGGTTCGCTGTTTGGAAGTAGTCAAGAAGGCGGGGGACCAATGGCTTTTACTATTGGCAGAAGTAAAGCAAGGATTTACTCAGAAGGAACTACGGGTGTTACTTTCAACGACGTAGCTGGAGTAGATGAAGCTAAGACAGAACTACAGGAGATTGTTGATTTTTTACAACATAGTAGTAAATACGTGCGTTTGGGTGCAAAAATTCCGAAAGGGGTCTTGTTAGTAGGACCACCAGGTACAGGCAAAACTTTACTAGCTAAAGCGATCGCAGGAGAAGCAGGAGTTCCCTTTTTTAGTATTTCTGGTTCGGAATTTATCGAGTTATTTGTTGGTGTTGGGGCATCGCGGGTGAGAGATTTATTTGAACAGGCAAAACGACAAGCACCTGCGATCGTTTTTATTGATGAACTCGATGCTTTGGGTAAATCTAGAGCTGCTTCTGGTTCGCTAGTAGGCAGTAATGACGAGAGAGAACAAACTCTAAATCAATTATTGGCAGAAATGGACGGTTTTGACCCCAATGCAGGAGTCATTCTCCTCGCTGCTACAAATCGCCCTGAAGTTCTTGATCCTGCTTTATTGCGTCCTGGTCGTTTTGATCGTCGGATTTTGGTAGATCGTCCCGATAAATCTGGTCGTTTGGCAATTTTAGAAGTACACAGCAGAGGGGTCAAATTAGCCGAAGATGTGGATTTAGCTATGTTAGCAGCCCGTACTCCTGGTTTTGCTGGAGCAGATTTAGCTAATCTAATCAATGAAGCTGCTTTACTAGCTGCCAGGAAAGACCGTTCCGCGGTGACGATGGCAGATTTTAATGAAGCAATTGAGAGAATTTTGACAGGTTTAGAGAAAAAAACGCGAGTACTAAATGAAATTGAGAAAAAAACTGTTGCTTATCACGAAGTTGGTCATGCCATTATTGCTACCTTAATGCCTGGTGCAGAAAAAGTAGAGAAAATTTCGATTGTGCCACGAGGGATAGGAGCATTGGGTTATACGCTACAATTACCCGAAGAAGACCGTTTTTTAATGTTAGAAGATGAAATTCGGGGTCGGATTGCTATTTTATTAGGAGGACGTGCTGCTGAAGAATTAGTTTTTGGTAAAGTATCTACAGGAGCAAGTGACGATATTCAAAAAGCGACTGATTTGGCTGAAAGATTTGTCACTCTCTACGGTATGAGCGATCGCTTGGGACCCATTGCCTTTGAGAAGATGCAACAACAGTTTTTAGAAGGTTTAACTAATCCTCGCCGTTCGATTAGCCCCAAAATTGCTGAAGAAATTGACCAAGAAGTGAAAATATTGATCGAAGGAGCGCATCAGACTGCTTTAATTTTATTGCAGCAAAACCAAGAATTACTTGAAGAGATAGCCCAATTACTACTAGAACAAGAAGTCATAGAAGGAGAACAACTGCGATCGCGACTTCAACAAGCTCATGCAACTTTAGAAGTTAAGCAATGGTTACAAAATGGTAACTTACCATCGGTTCATCTCAATCAACTGGTAATTAACTAGTTCCTCCCTGATAAGTAGCTTTACTTAATTAAACATGAAATAGTCTTAGTTTGGGGACTAGGGATATCAAAGTTTGGGGAAACTAGTTTAACGTTTAATTAGGTTGACTTACTAACTAATTCAAATTGGTATCAATTTGAGACTATAGGCATCAAAAATTAAGATGAAACATAGGGAGGGAACATTTAAGGGTGCAAACGAACTCAATCTGTATTATCAAAGTTGGCATCCTCAAATAGCACGAGCAGTTTTGGTAATTATCCCTGGACACGGCGGACATAGTGGGATTTTTACTAAGATGGTCGAATATATGCTTGAGCGCAATTACACTGTTTATAGTTTTGATTTGCGAGGCAACGGGAGATCTCCTGGTCAACGAGGCTATATTAATAGTTGGGCAGAATTTCGAGCAGACTTAAAAGCTTTTCTTAATTTAGTTAAAAGTAAAGAACCAGAACTTCCTTTGTTTGTTATTGGTCAAAGTCTCGGAGGAACAATTGCTTTAGATTATGTTTTACGAGAACTCAACCAAATACAAGGATTAATCTTGATAGCACCAGCATTAGGATTAGGCATTAATCCCTGGAAATTATTGATTGGCAAGCTATTATCGCGTATTTTGCCTCATTTTTCTTTAGATACAGGAATAGACTTTTCTGCTAGTTCTCGCGATCCAGAAGTAGTAGCTGCTTGCGCCCAAGATATTTTACGTCATAATCGAGGAACGGCTAGATTAGCAACAGAATTGTTAAAAACTATTGATTGGATTTATCTTCATGTGACGGAACTACAGATTCCTCTTCTGATTCTTCATGGTGGTGCAGATCGAGTAACTTTACCAGCAAGCAGTCGCATTTTTTTTGAACAACTAACTTTAGCTGATAAAGAAATACGAGAATATCCCGAAAGCTATCACGAAATTCATAACGATCTTAACTATCAAGAGGTACTCGTAGATATCGAAGATTGGTTAAATAGACATTTGTTAACCGAAAGAAATTAGAAAAAATAATTATAGCGATCGCTAATACTTTAGAATTAGCTATGTATGGTTGAGAAATTTTTTGAGCAAGTTCTAGTAATTTTTGATTTACTTCATTCATTTTGGTTAACTTTTTTTTTCGTTAACTACAATTGTTTTCTCACCCAACTACGAAAAGCTTTCATTCCTTTATTTCTTCCCTCGGTTCGACACTGAGATAAATACTGGGGAATTACTTCAATTAAAGGAAAATTGGGAAAATTAGCACTCTTGTCAGACTTAACATATTTGCCATTTACTAATAATAAAATTTGTAGTTTACCTGATTCGTATCGCCATAGTTCCGGGACACCTAAAGACTGATAAATTTCTGGATGAGAACGATTAGTAATGTCTATTTCTAAAGCTAAATCTGGTGGTGGATCGACTGTTAAATCTAATCTATTTTTCCCTCTAACTAAAGCTTCATTTTGGATATAAAAACAACTATCAGGTTCAATGCCCTTGAACATTAACTGATTTTTAAAAGTAGTAGAACCCAAAGGACAAAATTCAATCTCTAGTTCTTCTAGCAAAATTTCTACAAAATTACTGAGATAAACTTTATTAACTTCATGTTCTGGCAAAGGAGTCATAATTTCTAGCCTTCCTTGGTCATAAGCTATTCTAGAACTGCGACTTTCTCCCAAATCTTCCAAAATAGCCTCAAATTCTGACCAGCTAACATGATCTAAAACTACTGTTTGTCCTGGCGGGACTATAATTCTATTAACTTCTAAAAGCATAATCTTTTTCTAATGCGATCGCATTATTAATTAAATTTCTCTACAGATCTATTTATATCAGACAATTTTAAAAATCTTGTTGGTATAACTGGTTTGGCAATCGGAACAGGTGTGATTGGCTGGCATTTAATTAATGCTTACAAGCCTTCTTTAGTCAACTCTGTATCTACAATAAATAACAATAATATTTCTTTACTAAACCGCCTTAGTCCCAAGTTACGCCAAGAACTATTAAGATTAGTACATAATCGACAAACAGCTAACCGTCTCTTATCTGGATATTCGAGTTCTCATCCAGACCGTTCTCTCACTTGGTTAGCAGAAAAAGTCATTTACGATCTTAAACGCGATCGCTCTTAGTCTATTTCATTTGAAAAATATTTATTGTCTTCGATACTAGGAATAAGAAATAGTTAATTTAAACTGATAACTAAAAGATGGATCGCGCCCAACCAAAATTAGATTTTATTCCTCCCACTTTTAATCCTTTTATTCTAAGGATGGTTCATTGGTCATTACCGATTTTGCAAAGATTTCGCGTACAACCTTGGTTACCAGCAGGAATTAGCCCCATTGAAACAGTTAACGGAGAAACTTTAGTTCATCTTTACCATCAATTTCAGATTGGTAAAATTCGCCTGATCTTAGCCTTTCGTCATTGCGAAGTGGACGATCCGCTTAGTGGTTTGTATTTATTTTCCCGTACAATACCCAAACTTGCTCGTCAACAAGGTATTCCTCTGCAATCTCCCATTCACAGTCATTTTATGTATGACAGAGGTATGACAATTTGGGCTGGTAATTGGTTGGGTTGGTTGTTTGCCCAAATCGGTGGTATTCCAGTGCATCGGGGTAAAACTCTCGATTGGCAAGCGATTAAAAAAGCAAGAGAATTATTAGTTAATGGTAAGTTTCCTTTAACAGTTGCTCCCGAAGGTGCTACCAATGGTCATAGTGAGGTTGTCAGTCCCCTCGAACCTGGTGTTGCTCAATTAGCTTTTTGGTGTGTAGAAGATTTGGCGAAAGCTAACCGTGTCGAAGAAGTTGTAGTTGCCCCGATTAACATTCAATATCATTACATTAATCCTCAGTGGTCGAAGCTAGATTGGTTGTTAAGTAAATTAGAAGCTGATTGTGATTTAGCCAGAGAATCAAGAGAAATTGCACCTACAGACAAACCAGAACAACTTTATTACCAACGTTTACTCAGATTGGGTGAATATATCCTGGCAGAGATGGAACATTTTTATCGTCACTTTTATCATCGCAATTTCCCAGATTTACCTCAAGATTCCCTTAGTCGAGAAGAAAATCTTACTGTCAGACTTCAAAATTTACTAAATATATCTTTACAAGTAGGAGAAGAATATTTTGGTTTAAAACAAAAAGGAAATATTATTGAACGCTGTCGTCGTTTAGAAGAAGCTGGTTGGAATTATATTTATCGCCAAGAACTAAGTGATTTAAAAAATTTATCTCCTCTCAAACGAGGTTTAGCTGACTGGATCGCAGCAGAAGCCAGTTTACGAATGTTGCATATGCGTTTGGTAGAAAGTTTTGTGGCAGTGACAGGTACTTATATTCAAGAAAAACCCTGTTTCGAAAGATTTGCTGAAACCAGTCTGATTCTTTTTGATGCGATCGCCAGAATCAAAGGTACTAAAAATCCTTGTCGTCCCCGCCTAGGCTGGCGTAAGTCAAGAATCACCATCGGAGAACCAATTTCTGTCAATCAAAGAGCGATCGCCTATCAACAAAATCGGCAAGGGGCTAAACAAGCTGTTGCTCAATTAACCCAAGATTTACAGGTTGCTTTAGAAAAGATGATTGTTTAAATTACTCAAATATTGTTTAGGAACTGCTTCATCTAGATGAATTAGGAAAATGTAATCCTAGAAACATATAAAATAAATTATTTATATTGCGATCGCGAACTAAGTGAGCGAACCTCTCGCTTCGCGCCTTGCCGAAGGCGAGATCGCACGCAATTTTTAGTATATACTTAAAATAAACATAGTATATATAAAGTATGCCCATTAAAATAGCTAAATGGGGTAATAGCTTGGGTATCCGTATCCCAAAACACTTAGCCGAACAAGTAAAACTCCAAGAAGGAGATGAAATAGAAATATCAACAGCAGAAGACAAACTAATTGTTACTCCTCTCAAGCGCAAGAAATATACTTTAGAAGAATTACTCGAAGGAATGGAAGAAAAGAATTTACATTCGGAAATAGATTGGGGTGAAGCGATGGGAAGAGAACAATAGTAAAGTCTTACATACCAGATAGAGGAGACATTATCAAACTTTCATTTAGTCCCCAACAAGGTAGAGAACAAGCAGGAATAAGAACAGCATTAGTAATTTCCCCTGTTGCATATAATCGTATCTCTCATTTTATCCTAGCCTGTCCGATTACCAGCCAGGTAAAAGGTTGGCGGTTTGAAGTTGTTTTACCCCAAGGATTAAATACTTATGGTGTTATTTTAGCCGACCAAGTGCGGGTATTAGATTGGCAAATTCGCCAAGCAAAGTTTATTGAAAAAGCACCATCAGAAGTTATTGAAGAAGTATTAGCACGTTTATCTCCTTTAGTGTCATGAAAGAGTGGGTTATTACTTCTGTAAAAGAATGATAAACTTAAAAAAAATTATTTGTATTACTTTAAGAAAAAGCGATCGTTTTTTTCTAGATTATTCAAGACCTAAATAATTAATTTTATTGATTAATTCAATTTAACGCGATCAGTGTATATATAGCGAAAGTAGTATCTGTTTAGATTCTTCCTGATGTCAGAATGACATTATGATATATAACTTGCTATTACTTACTTTTTGACTAAAGATCGCGTTTTTTAAATAGACGATCGCATACAATTAATAAAATTACAATATTGTTATCAAAATTGGATAACCATGAAAACTCTTTATAAATGGTCAGTCAATGATTATCATCAAATGATTGAAATAGGATTATTAGAAGGTAAACCTGTAGAATTGTTAGAAGGAGAAATAATCGAGATGAGTCCAGAGGGAGTACCTCATCGGTTTACCAATCATACAGTAGTAAAATATTTGCGTTCGCTTTTGAATGGCTTAGCAGAAGTATTTGAAGCTCATCCTATTACTTTAGATAATTCCGAACCAGAACCAGATATTACCATCGCTCGTTTACCAGAGATTATTTATGCTCGACATCATCCCTATGCAGAAGATATTTATTGGCTAGTAGAAATTGCGGATAAGACACTTACTAAAGATTTGGAAGAAAAATCTATTACCTATGCGCGTAATGGTATTCCTGAATATTGGGTAATCGATCTACCTAATAAAAAATTATGGATATTTACTAATCCTCAAAATAACAATTATCAAAATAAACGGAAATTAACTACAGGAATAATAAATCCTCAAGCTTTTCCTCATATTCAAATAGAATGCGATCGCTTACTAATAGTTTAATACAAATAACACAATATTTTATTTTTAATACATTTTAAATTCATCCCTTATGATTCATTCTTTAAAATAAAATCTGCATATTAAGATACACCTTAATCAATTATTAACTATTAATTAATTATTAATAAAAATCAAGGTGTTTTTTGTCTCTTATTAAGTTTGAGAACTTCTATACCACAATCTTTTTGGCTAAACCTAGCATCTGAAGTGCTTTAATTGCCCACCAAGTTACATCAATTTCCCACCAACGCTGTCCTGCCTTTGCCACACGAGGATGAGCGTGATGATTATTATGCCAACCCTCTCCATAAGTTAAAATAGCTGCCCACCAAAGATTACGAGAATTATCTTGAACTGGGAAATTTTGATATCCATCACGATGACTAGCAGAGTTAATTAACCAGGTACTATGCCACAGTAATACTGCTCTTAAGAAGATACCATAAACTACAAAAGACCAACCGCCTAAACCGAACAAAATTAATCCTAAAAGAACCTGTAGTAAAATAAAATTTTTATTCAACCAACGATAATAGGGATCTCGGTCTAAATCTGGAGCAAACTTTCGATAAGATTCATAATTAAAAAACTCTTCTCTTGGATACAATAGCCACAACATATGACTCCACCAGAATCCCTTTTTGGCAGAATAAGGGTCTTTCTCTTCATCTTCAGTATAAGCATGATGTATCCGATGACCAGCTACCCAAAAAATGGGACCTCCTTGAAGTGCTAATGAACCAATAGTTGCTAAAATATATTCGAGCCATTGTGGTACTTGAAAACTTCGATGAGTCAACAGACGATGATATCCTAAACAAATGCCAATGCTACCAAATAGCCAATGAAGGAAAATCATCACACCCAAAGCTGACCAAGAAAAGAACCAAGGGGCTAGCAATGCTAAAGCGTGAATTGTAGCAAATAAAGCCACACTTTTCCATGAGAGAATAAGCTGAGACTTCCTCTCAGGATTGATTGCTGTTTGTGTCATTATCTAATTTTGTCCTTAAAATACTTTAGATTAGCGAATGTAAGCAACTTTTATCGGACGATGGCGGAATACCTTACATCTGTAAAGCTTGTCTCTACCTCATTCCGCTACACTAATCTTTTGTTTGAGGGATTATCTGTAATTTGAAAGAGATATGCAAGTGCTACTTACATTTTGCAGTCTAACAAGTTTTGACTAGCAATGCAATTGTAACTTACATTTTTTATTTATGTCTGCCCAAAAAAAGTCAACGAAGACCCGTCTCATCGAGGCTGCACTGGATTTGTTTGCAGAAAGAGGAGTTACTGAAACAACAACTAAAGCAGTTGCCGAACGCGCCCAAGTTAATGAAGTTACTTTATTTCGTCATTTTGGCAATAAACATGGTTTGCTTTTAGCCGTGATGGAAGATTCTGCGATGTTTGCTCGATTAGGCAAAGCTTTAGTCGAACAAGCTGGCTCTAAAGAAAGTGTTTCTCATGTTTTAAAAGATTATGCCAAGGTTAGTTTACAGGCTCTCGAACGAGTTCCTGAATTAGTCCGTTCACTAGTAGGAGAAGCTGGTCAATATCCAATCGAAAATCGTCTAGCATTAGGACGGGGAGTTGCTCAAGCTAATACTTATATTGCCCAACATTTGGCAAAAGCGATTGAAGGTGAAGGATTGCAAAGTCGTTTTCCTCCAGAAAAATTAGCTAGTTTACTCAATGGACTTTTGTTGGGTTATTTCGTAATTAATTCAATCAGTGAAGGAGATGCGCTTTGGGAAGGAGAAGATGATTTTTTAGAGAGTTTAATGGAGTTATTTTTGCAGGGTGCAATTTCGTCTCCAACAGCCACATCTGTGACTACTGCAACAACGACTTACTCTAATCAAGTAGTGACAGTGAGAGATTTACCAGCTAATTTAGTCCATTCAATCTTTCAACGAGCCAAAAAAGTAGGAAAACAAGATTATGCTTTGGTTTATGTTTTATTTAGTGCAGGTTTATCGCTTCAAGAAGTGATAGCTTTAAAAAGCTCTCATCTAATTAGCGAACCGCAACAATATCTTTTACAGATTAATGGTAATCCTGTACGACAAGTTCCTCTAAATCAATGGATTATGGGGAAACGCTATGGTTTTTCTAAAAATAATCCTTTAACTCAGTGGTTGAAAAGCCGTAAAGATAACCAATTAGCTATGTTTGTAAATCAGCAAGAACAACCTTTGTCTGAGTCAGAATTAGGAGCTTTATGGCAAGTTTGGACTGAAGGTTTACTTACGCCTCAAGGTCAGCCTCCAACTATAGAGCAAACCCGCCAGACTTGGTGTGTAGAAATGTTAATCAAAGGAATTGAGTTAGAGGATTTGAGTATTTTGAGCGGGATAGAAGTTGAAGATTTACAACCCTATGCACGAAGAGCTAGAGAAAAATTGGCAATCGAACAAGCGTATCTTCTCGATCAAAAACCCTAATCATTTAGCCATATTTTTATGAGGTTTTCTTCATCCAAATAGCTAAAAAACTGAGAAATAATAAGCCCATGATTCCTGCAATTGGATTACCATCAATTCCTGTGATCCAAGTAGGAACTTTATTAGTATAGGTTAATAAATTACCGACATTAAGAATATAATAACCCCAAACCAAACCACCATGAATACCAATACAAATTCCTAGTCTGTTTCGATGTCTCCATTTTGCCCAAACTAAAGTTAATCCTAAAATAAATAAAGCAGGAAAGGTAATCAAAGTTCTAATTATTTCTGCAATTGGTTTAATAAAATGAGCTAAGGCAAAAAGAAAAGCATTGATTAAAAGAACTTTATTTTTAGGATAGTCTTGCTCTAATTCTGTTAAAATCCAACCGCGAAAAACTAATTCTTCAGCTAAACCAATTCCTAAAGCACTAAGTAAACCTTCTAAAAATATTTTTAAAATAAATTCTGAAGCACCATTAAATTTTACCCAACCAAATATTGCTTCTAAAACAAACAAAGCCCAACAAAAACAAAAACCGATCGCTAGTCCTTTTAATAAATTAAAACCATTGTTTTTTGTCCAAACTAAACCATATTGTTTGAGTAAATTTGGTTGCTGATAAACATATTTACCCCAAATCCAAGACAGAATTAAAAACTCAATAAATAATAACCCCATCGTGAGAATCGTCACTAAATTGGGGTCATTTGTAATCAATAAATAAGTTGGTGCTGCTAATGGTAACCAGATTAGCAACAAAACTAATAAAAAAAATCCTATTCTCAGCGGTGCTGGATAGGAACTGATTTTACTCAAAGGCGATACTTAAGATGTAACATTTCCAAAAGGCAAAAATTTTAGCGATCGCAATAGATTATTCTCTTATTCATCTGGCTCTATTGTACTAGTTAAACCGTGATTACAAAGAGTTTCACAATAAAATTCAGCGTGTTCTAAAGTACAAGTAATCACCAAACCAACCCCATTAGTATGAGCTTCCATCATGATATTAACTGCTTGAGGTTGAGTCATTCCTGCTATGGTTTGCATCAGGGTTTGAACGACATACTCCATACTATTGAAGTCATCGTTATGAAGTAAAACGCGATAACGAGGTGCTGGTTTGCGTACTGTCGAAGTTGAAGATTTTTCAATAATAGACGTTCCAACAGACACGACTTTTCTCCCTAAAAAATTTTCTAAGCTGTACTAATATCAATGACTACTTTTTGTCAGGATAACTCAGGTTTAGTTAAACTGTACAGTAAAAAAGTTAATAATATTTAACATCTTCGCGAGTAATGACTAAAACCGTAGTTATTGAACCACCATCTTTTCCTGGAACTTATTGGCAATGGCGAGGACATTCAATCTATTATGTTCAAGCAGGGGAACAGCAAACAGGAAAACCACCAATTCTGTTAGTACATGGTTTTGGGGCTTCAACCGCTCATTGGCGCAAAAATATTGCAGGTTTACAAAAAAATTGGCAAGTTTGGGCAATAGATTTATTAGGGTTTGGGCGATCAGCAAAACCAAGTTTACAGTACAGTGGGAATTTATGGCGCGATCAACTTCATGATTTTATAACCGAAGTGATTAAACAACCAGCAGTTTTAGCTGGTAACTCCCTGGGTGGTTATGCTTGTTTGTGTGTTGCTGCCCAACGTCCTGAATCAGCAGTAGGTTTAATTTTACTCAATAGTGCTGGACCTTTCTCAGATAGCAATCCCGTTCCCAACCCGAATAAAAAAACCTCTGTTCGACAAATGACGGGTAAAATGACTCGCTCTATTCTACTCCAACCTTGGGCTAGTTATTTTCTGTTTCAGTTTGTTCGTCGTAAAAGCAAAATTCGCCAAACTCTAGAACAAGTTTATCTCGATCGCAGTGCTGTTACTGACCAACTTGTAGAAGATATTTATCGTCCTTCTTGCGATCCTGGTGCGCTACAAGTTTTTACTTCTGTCTTTAAAAGTCCTCAAGGCGAAAAAGTAGATCGTTTACTTCAACAAATGCAATGCCCTTTGTTAATGCTTTGGGGAGAAGGCGATCCTTGGATGAATACTAGAGAAAGAGGGGCAAAATTCCGCCAATACTATCCAAATCTTACTGAATACTACCTCAACGCCGGTCACTGTCCTCACGATGAAATCCCCGAACAAGTAAATAATTTAATAGATTCATGGATTGCATCTGTCAGTGATTGAGATTATTAATTGCTTAGTTCTTAATATTTTGTTACAAATGAAGAGGACTGTCGCTCTATAAGTAGCTTTATGTTTGGTGGCTTTGTTGGCTTTAATAAAGATCGAGGCGGTGATTGGGGAGAAAATCTGCTCAACACCGTAGCTAGTAATACCATCCGCCACTTATTTACTCGTAGCGAGTTAGTAGAGGTTGCGGTTCGTTGTCATCCTTCTAGTAAATTGTTACAAGGAACGATTGATAGCTTTAAAATGAGCGGTCGTGGCTTGGTAATTCGTCGTGATTTTCGTACTGAAGAAATGTCTTTTGAAACTGATACAGTAGCAATTGACTTTAGTTCAGTATTACAAGGCAAAATCGCCCTGAAACAACCAACTCAAGCGATCGCTCAAGTTAAATTAACCGAAACCGATATTAATAAATCATTTAAGGCGGATTTAGTGAGAAAAAGACTAGAAAATCTCGATTTACCTGCTTTATCTGAAATATCAGGAGGTGAGCCTGTTTCTTTTACCGATGTAGAAGTACAGTTATTACCCAACAATAGCATCAAACTTTTTGCTAAAGCCTCTTGGAGCAGTCATAATGTTCCTGTTAGTTTCCGTTGTACTCTAGAAGTTGCCAGAAGAAGAAAAATTATTTTTGGTAATCTTCAGTTTGACCCCGATCCGATTCCTGAAGAGTTACAGGAATTATCCCAAAAACTTACTACCGCTTTAGGAGAAATTCTCAATGAAATGGTAGATTTAGACCGATTTGATTTGGATGGGGTCACAATGAGACTCAATCGCTTAGAAACTGAGGGAAAAAACTTGTTATTTAGTGGTTATGCTCAAATTGAGCGAGTTCCCCAAGTTGGCTAAAGATAAATTTTCTCTAGCTGATAGTTGATCGACCATTAACAACACAATCGTGATCTAATTGAGTAACTTTTAATTAAAAATAATTTTTGTTACAATTTCTTTGCTCAATTATCTTAGGAGTAAAAAGACTTTGCCCCATACAATTGTTACCGAAACTTGTGAAGGCGTAGCTGATTGCGTCGATGCTTGCCCCGTTGCTTGTATTCATCCAGGACCAGGAAAAAACGTCAAAGGTACAGAATGGTATTGGATCGATTTTGCTACTTGTATTGATTGTGGTATCTGTTTACAAGTATGTCCTGTTGAAGGTGCGATCATAGCTGAAGAAAGACCTGATTTACAGCAAACACCTCAGTAGTGACAAACCGATCACTAAAAATTATTGCGATCGCTAAATATCAGACTTTGCCTGTTCGCTTAACTCGAGAATTTCATCGTATTCAAAGTTATTAACCAATCTGGTTAGTCTGTCAGCCAAAGCGGAATTATGATGAGAAATCTGCTCGATCAACTGTAGAATTAATTCGCCATCAACTTCGATCGCAGCCTGATGAAGTCTATCAATCCATTCAACAGGCATATTTTGAATCGATGTAGTAGATAATTCTTCTTGTGTTTGGGTAATTGCACCTTTAAATCTGGGAGCAGATAATACAGTGGGTAAAGAACTATCGTCGGTGAGTAAAACTGGTAAATAAAATTTTAAAATTGTTCCTTGACCGACAACACTACTAACAGAAAGATCTCCGCCCAATAAACGAATAAATTGCTTACTAATATCCAATCCTAATCCCGTACCTTCACGATCTTTAGGAGTTTTTTTAGCTTGAGCAAAAGCATCAAAAATTGATTCAAACTCAGAAGCAGCAATTCCACAACCAGTATCTTCCACCTCAAAAGTAAGAGTCATTTGTGGTTGCTCAATTGTGTTTGATTGAGCTTGAGGATTAAAACTCAAAGATGATACTCTTAAAGCGATCGCTCCTACTTGAGTAAATTTAAGAGCGTTACTGAGGAGATTAATTAAAACTTGACGTAATTTTTGTTGGTCAGTTTCGATAAATTGAGGAATATTATCATCGCATTCAAAAGAAAGCTGTAAGTTTTTAGCCTCCGCCCTTGGTTTAAACATTACTTCCAAATCATTGAGCATTTTGAAGAGATCGAAGCTTTCTAATTGAAGAGTAACTCGTCCTGCTTGTAGTCTAGACATTTCTAAAACATCATTGATCAAAGTTAATAAATGTTGCCCACTATTATTAATAATCTCCAGATTTTGTAGCTGTTTCTGATTGAGCGAGGCATCTTGTAATAATAATTGAGTAAAACCAAGAATGGCATTGAGAGGAGTCCGTAATTCATGGCTCATATTCGCCAAAAATTCACTTTTTGCCTGATTAGCAGCATCAGCAGCTTGTTTAGCTTGGAGTAACGCTGCTGTTCTTTGTTCTACTCTTAATTCTAAATCTTGATTAGTTCGGTCTAAATCAACAAAAGCAGCTTTTAACCGATGAGTCATTTCATTAAAAGATTCAGCCAGAATTTCTAATTCCTTAATTCCTTTGACCCTAACAATAGGATATAAATCAGTAGCGGTATTTCTCAAACGCGCACTTTGAGCAATAATTTGACTGACCTGACTCAAACGTAAAATAGGTTGAGCAAGAATACGAGAAGTTAAAATACCCAATATACTCGCTAAAACCAAAGCCAATAAACACAACCAAATGGTCATACGACCGTTAGCATTAATCCCCTGCATAAAATCTGCTTCTGGGACTACAACCACAATCAGCCAATCTAAACCCAATTGATCCTGATAGGGCAATACCTGTACCAATTGTTTTTTATTATTGAGTAAAAAATCTACTTGTTCTGCCTGGTTGATCCGATTAAGATTCTGAAAATTTTTGGTTAAATATCGAGCAGTATTTTTAATGACAGGATTACCACTGTCAGTAGCTTTAATACTTTGCTCCCTTAAATTGATCCCACTGTGAATAAAAGGTTCTTCGTTGGTAGAAGTAGCGATCAAAAAACCATTTCTATCGACAATAAAAATTTCGCCGTGAGGACTAATTTCAATTTTTCTCAGCACATCACTAATTAAACTGAGAACCAAATCAACACCAACCACTCCTTGAAAATTACCTTGTCTGTCATATAAAGGTCCCGAGGCAGTAATTCCTAATTCACCGCCAGTAAAAGTATAAACCTCACTCCAATTACGGCGATTGGTATGAATAGTTTTAAGATACCAAGGTCTAATGCGAGGGTCATAGCGATCGCTTTCAATTAATTTGCTTCTTTTTCCTCCAGCATCTAATAAATATGCTTGGCGTTGTGGTACTACTTCTACAGGTTTAGCAATGAATGAACCATTGGGTTCTTTTTTGACATAAGCAAATTTTCCTTGCTCATCGCCTAAATAAATTGCATAAACCGAATTAAACATTTGAATTTGTCGCCAAAGATGCTCTTCTAAAGCAGAAAATTCTCCAAAAGATAATTGTTCTAATTTGAATGCTTGTTGATTGAGTTCAACAATTAATTGAGGTTTTTCTAAATAATTTTGTAGTTGTTGCTCAACACTGACAATTACTTTCTCACGTAATTGTGTAGCGACTTGGTTAACTGTCTTTTGTCCATTACGAAAGGAGAAATAGCCTACTAATCCAACTATGACAAAGATTTGTAGCAAAAAAGGAATAGTAAGAACTTGTTGTAGAGAAATTTGACTGAAAATTGCAGATTTTTTCCGCCTTGGCAGCTTGGCTGACATAGTTTGCTAGTTAAAACTTGAAGTTAGGCTATTACCTGAAAGCTTGATCGAGATCGAGAATTAGTTTAGTAAAATTTAGAAACAGTTCAATTAAGATTTTTACATAAGACTATTGGTTAACTTTAATAATTTAGTTCCTTCTATTATTTCAGTTTAATACTTTTTACTTTGCTTCCCTATTTCTTCCCGATTTCAGAAAATTGTCAAAAAAATAAATAATCTAAAATATCAAAATAATATAAATTAATTCTAAATAAAAAAAATAGGCTGAATTAAAATTAACTTAATCCAACCTAAAAAACGGTTTTAAATATTGATACAGCCAATCTGGAAAAATTAGAATACTTGTCAAACTTTTTAACTGTTAACTATTCAGCATTTTGACGATACCAATCAATTGTATTTTTTAATCCCTGTCTAAATTCTGTTTGAGCTACAAAACCAAATTTTTCTTTGGCTCTAGTAGTATCCAAACAACGACGAGGTTGACCATTAGGTTTATCTGTTTCCCAAATAATTTCTCCATCAAATTCCATTAATTCACAGATTAACTCAACTAGATCTTGAATAGAAATTTCATAGTTAGTTCCCAAATTAACTGGTTCAGATTCGTTATAGTTTTGAGTCGCCATAACGATTCCTAATGCTGCATCTGTAGAATACAAAAACTCACGAGTAGGACTACCATCACCCCAGACAGGTAGCTGCTTGTCCCCTCTTTTTTGCGCTTCGTAAACCTTACGAATTAAAGCAGGAATAACGTGGGAACTACGGGGGTCAAAATTATCTTCTGGACCATATAAATTTACTGGTAAAAGATAAATTCCATTAAACCCATACTGCTGACGATAAGATTGTAATTGTACCAGTAGAGCTTTTTTAGCAATTCCGTAGGGAGCATTAGTTTCTTCGGGATAACCATTCCAAAGATCATCTTCATGAAAAGGAACGGGAGTAAATTTGGGATAGGCACAAATAGTTCCTATGCAAACAAACTTACTCACCCCTGCTTGGTAAGCAGCATGAATTAACTGCGTTCCCATCATCAAGTTGTCATAGAACAATTCGGCTGGTTTTTCCCGATTTAAACCAATTCCCCCCACATGAGCAGCTAAATGAATAATAATATCTTGTTGTTTGGCTGCTCGCTTACAGTTATCAAGATCACGTAGATCACAATCACGCGATCGCGTTACAGTAATTTTATCAGGATTTGCTCCAGCTACTATCAATTGGTTGATGACCTGCTTTCCCAAAAAGCCTGCACCACCAGTAACCAGAATTCTTTGCTCGCTCAAACTTAGCATTATTTTCCCAATCTTTGGTTAATTACTTATGAGTAATCATACATTTAACTAATTTAGTCTACAGTCACCGCAATACCTTGACGAATTGAAGCATTATCAATTTCGCCTTTACTACCACTGGGAGTAGGAAGACCTAAAACAGCTAAATCTGCGTCTACCATTAATTTAACTAAACCTTCAAAAGTTACTGAAGGTTGCCAACCTAACTTTTGTTTGGCTTTGGTAGGATCGCCAATGAGTAAATCTACTTCGGCTGGACGTAAATAACGAGGGTCAAAAGCAACATAGTCTTGCCAATCTAAATTGACATAATTAAAAGCAATATCTAAAAACTCTCGAATCGAATGAGTTTCTCCTGTCGCTACTACATAATCATCCGCTTCTTCCTGTTGAAGCATTAGCCACATTGCTTGAACATAATCTTTAGCATAACCCCAATCTCTTTTAGAATCTAAATTACCTAAATAGAGTTTCTTTTGTGTACCAGCCACAATTCTCGCTAAAGCACGAGTAATTTTTCTAGTGACAAACGTTTCTCCTCGACGAGGAGATTCATGATTAAATAAAATACCGTTACAAGCGAACAAAGAATAAGATTCGCGGTAGTTCACTGTTTGCCAATGGGCATATACCTTCGCACAGGCATAGGGACTGCGAGGATAAAAAGGAGTAGTTTCTTTTTGAGGAACTTCTACCACTTGCCCAAACATTTCCGAAGAACCTGCTTGATAAAATCGAACTTCAATTCCAGTTCTTCTTTGATAATCGCGAATTGCTTCTAAAATTCGTAGTGTTCCCATCCCGACTGAATCGACTGTATATTCAGGCGAATCAAAACTAACCCGAACATGGGATTGCGCCCCTAAATTATAAATCTCGACTGGCTTAACTTCTTCTAAAATACGTCTTAGAGTTGTACCATCGGTTAAGTCACCATAATGCAAAAACAATCTTGCTTCTGGACTGTGAGGATCGACATAGATATGGTCGATTCTATCTGTATTAAAAGTAGAGGTTCTGCGGATAATTCCGTGTACTTCGTAGCCCTTGGCTAATAAAAACTCGCTCAAATAAGAACCATCTTGACCTGTAATACCTGTAATTAGGGCGCGTTTGGGTTCACTCATGCTAGATTTCCAAATGATGTAGTTAAATTCCAGGTTACTGACTGTTGCTGATTTACAGTCAAGAGACTGGCTGATTGTTTTTACTAAATTAACCTAAAAATCTACCGATTACCTCTAAGAAATTATAATTTTAATCCTAATCATCGGTAGATTTATCAATCAATTTGGCTGAACTTAGTAGGCACCATTATTACGAGGAAAAATAACGATACCAATAGTTTTAATCACAATCCATAGATCTAGCACCCAATTATGACTCGTAGCATAATAGACATCTATATGAACTCTTTTTGGATAAGGAATATCATTTCTTCCCGATACCTGCCACAATCCAGTGATTCCTGGTTTGATTGTTAATACAGTATTAATTTTATGACCGTATTTATGCAGTTCTTCTGGTACTAAAGGTCGGGGTCCAACGACACTCATATCACCAATCAAAACGTTCCAAAACTGAGGAAATTCATCTAGACTGGTAAGACGAAGAAACTTTCCAATTAAAGTTATTCTGGGGTCTTGTTTTAACTTAAAACTATCTTCAAATTCATCCCGCATCTGAGGTGAATCTGCCATCATCATTTCTAGCATTTCATCAGCATTATTCACCATAGTTCTAAATTTGATGCAACTAAAAGATTTGAAATCTTTACCAATTCTTTTTTGTACGTAAAAAACTGGTCCTGGTGAACTAATCGCAATTAAAGCTGCTAAAACAAGATAAATCGGAGAAAAGAAAATTAGAACAAATAACGAAAAACAAATATCAAACAAACGTTTAGTAAAATTTCCGTCTAAAGCTATCAAAGACAGGGTTTTTGGTCTTTTTGAGTTAACTAAAGAGTTTAAACCTCTTTTAAAAAACCCTTGTACAAGCTTGACGGAGATAGGTTGGCTGTTAACAGTCATCTCACTCCTTACACATCACACCACACAGTCCCAATCATAAATCCAGAAAGCCAAAAATATGGAGCATCTGGTGACAGAATCTAATTATATTTTGTCAGTTTCAAAACTGAAATTCCCGACAACAGTTGTCGACAAACTCCAGATAGGACTTTTTAAAGATTTTCGGGTTAAATTTGTCTGCTTGCAAGCGACAATTTTCTGGATCAATTTGATTTTGTAATTTCTCGAAGATTTCAACGGTTTCCACGATTGCTTCTGATGTTTGTTCTCTAAAGAATAAACCAGTTCCTAATTGTGGGTTGTGACGAATATCTTTGACAGTTTCTAAAGCACCTCCTTCTCCGTAAGCAATGACCGGTGTACCACAAGCTTGCGCTTCAACTAAAGCAATTCCGAAATCTTCACAAGCAGCATAGACAAAGGCTTTAGCTTTTGCCATGTATTCTGAGACTACTTCAGTAGGCTGAAAACCTAGAATAGTGATATTCGGCTTTGCCAATTGACGAATTTGTGTTAGCTGAGAACCTTCACCAATAATAACTAAAGGTTTTTGTAATTGATTAAATGCTTTGACAATAATCAGTATCTGTTTATAGCTGACTAGACGAGACACAGTCAGATAAAAATCTTCTTTGTCAAATTGTACTGAAAAGCGATCACTCTCGACTGGAGGATAAATCACTTTGGCTTGTCGACGATAACAACGCCAGATCCTACGAGCAGTATGATTGGAATTGGCGATAAAATAATCGACTCGGTTGGCAGACACAACATCCCATTGGCGTAGTTGATGTAAGATATACCGAGTCAAAATTCCTGGAATTCCTTTTCCTGCCCTACTTTCATTGAGATAATCAAAAGTTAAATCCCAAGCATAACGCATTGGAGTATGACAGTAACAAATGTGTAATTGATTAGGACTGGTAAGAACTCCTTTGGCTACTGCATGGGACGAGGATAAAATTACATCATATTTGTTTAGATCTAATTGCTCGACCGCCAGCGGTAAGAAAGGTAAGTATTTTTGTACCCCATTACGAGCTAAGGGAAAATGTTGCAGAAAGGTTGTGCCAATAGATCTTTGATATAGGTAGCTCTGGGGATTAACTGATTCAAAATCAATTAAAGCGTAAAGGTCAGCGTCAATATATTTGAGTATTTCTTTGACTACTAACTCTGACCCTCCTGTTGCTTTTGGGGTTAACCATTCATGAACTAAAGCATATTTTAATTCCACAGTTGTTTTAATACATACTACCTTTTTCAATTAAAATATAACTAGTTGATCCCTGAATTATTACAATAAATTTTAGATTTAATTTTTTTTCGTAATTAATTGCCATTGGTTGATTGTTCCTAAAATTTGTCGAGGCTCTAAATAAAGTTGTTCGCTTAATGAAGGTTCAATCAAAAAATAAATAGGTTGCTCTTGTTGCCAATAATTAGTTAATTCTTCATGGGCTGCGGGAATAATAACGCGATCACTATAAAAATTCAGTGAAGGGCGATAATAAGGATAAGAAGTATAAATAATTTGTTGTGGTGGAGTTGCTTGTTTGAGCATAGCTGCTACTGGTTTAACTGGATAAGCCTCAGCTAGTTCCCAAACCCAATGAGAACCGCTAAAAAAGATTAAAAAAGCTACGTATAAACCAATCATAAGTGTCACAATAAATTGCCGAGATTGTCGCAGCAGCATGAATGTAGCGATCGCTAAAGTCAAAGCCATGATTCCCAAGACTAATAGTAAATTAAAGTCTGGAGGAGAACTAACCAAACCAAACCAAATACTGGCAGTGTAACAAGCTAAACTCAGAATAATAAAAATTATTTGCCAAATTACAGGATATTTTCGGTCAGAATGCCAAATTTTAGTAAAATAAGCTCCAATTAATAATGATAAAGCCGGATAAATCGGAAAAACATACCAAGGTAGTTTAGTCGCCATGAGGGAAATTGTCACTAAATAAACCCCACTCCAAACCAACCCTAACTTTGCCCAACTTGAGGAACGATTAGTAAAAGCGTTTAAAATTCCTCCAGGTAAAAACAACAGCCACGGAAAAGTATATTTAATAATTTCTAACAGATAATACCAAGGCGAACCTTCTCGGTCATTGACTGACGACCAAATACGACTAAAAGTTTGATCGCCTAAACTTATGCCCAGAAATGCTTGTCCATAACGTAAATATTGTAAGCCGTACCAAAATAAAACTGGAATTATCCCTAAAAGAATGGCTTGCCAAAACCATCGACTTTTCAGTAGCCTCGGACAATCCCAAGCTACAAATAATACAGCGATCGCACCTAGCAGCAAGCCCATCATAATTCCTTTGGTTAGGCAGATTAAACCCAATCCCAAACCAACTCCAAGTAAATTGCGGAGATGGCGACGGGAACGTAAGATACACCAAACAGTCAGATTTAAAAAACAAACGATTGCCCCATCTAGCATCGCTAGTCTGCCATGACGAGCTACTGGTAATAAGGTTAGATAAACTAAAGTGGAAAAAATGACGGCTTTAGAATCTGTAAAAATTTCTTTACCAATTCCATAAAGCAGAGGAACGGATAAAGCAGATAACATGGCGGGTATGATTCGAGTACTAAATTCGTTGACTCCGAACCAACTATAGGAACAAGCAATCAACCAATGAACTAATGGAGGTTTATTCCAATAGGGTTGACCTCCATTAATGGTTGGGTAAAGCCAGTTGTTGCCGTTTTCGGAAGAACGCCAAATTTCACGCGCCACACTAGCTACAATGCCTTCATCCCAATCTCTAAGAGTTGTTTCTCCCAAGTTTAAGCCAAATAAGATCGAGGCAGCAATACAGATACCTATCAACCCCAACCATTCCCAATTATGGCTCGATTTGAGCCATGACCATCGCGACAAGTTGGGTAAACGAAATGGTTTAGATTTCACTATCGGCTGAATAAGAACCAACTGCACTAGGATCTGTATCTCGTTTCGAGCCTAATAATTCTAAATTAGTGACTCGAATTACTGGTCGAGAACGAGTTGCTCCCGTATTGCGATCGCTCCAAGTATCGATCTTTAAAGTTCCTTGAATTCCAATTAATTTACCTTTACGTACGTAATTATAGGCAATTTCTGCGGTTTTACCCCAAATTTCTAAGTTAAACCAGTCAGGAGTTTCGTTATTACGACTACGACGATTAACCGCCAAAGGTAATTTACATAAAGCTCCTCCTTCAGGAAAATAACGAATTTCCGGATCTGCTCCAGCATGACCAACTAAATTAACGAGATTAAGCCCCATAAATCACCTTTATAGTACTAAAATACTAAAATAGTACATCTTAGTCTAACAAATTATAGTAAGCTTCTGTAGTTATTAAAGATTATTAGTTACCAATTTTACTTAAATAAATATTGATTAATTTCCTTACAAATTAAGGTTTCTTAAAATAAATTTGAAGATCTGAGTAAAAATCCAGAATAGCAATATTACTATATTGATAGTTGAAGATACTCTGTTTTAGAGGATCGAAGTATAACTTTGATTGTAGTGGCAGGTCTGCCGAGGTTATTTCGACAGTGTCTACACTCTAACTCTTCGTTTAATCACAGGGTACGGATGACTGACTGGTAAACACCAGTCCGTGCAGTCTCCGTTCGGGAACGACTCGGAGTTGAACTCCGAGTCGCAAGCCCGAAGTGATTCCCACCCGTTGAATGGCGGAGTACCTGCGACTTAATAAAGAATACTTAAATTAACTTATTTTAATTAACGTTAGTGCGACCTTATAAAATTAACAAAATTGATTTAAATAATGATTATCCTTGTCCTTGTCGGCGACGTGGTCGTTTAAAACCGATCACATTAACCGAGGCTTTAGGGTGCGATCGCTGCCAACAAATTTTTGTGGTTAAACAGAATGGTCAGGTGATTGAGCAATTGTCCTCCATTTATCATAAACGGGCTTGGCGATGGACGGGCCATCGCTGGACTAATGTTTATTCTTCTTGGGCGCAAAGCTCGCTCTCGACGGCGTTAGTAGTCATAATGAGCTTGCCAATTTTGGTGATCGTTTTACTCCCGTTAATTTTGCGATTATCCTCAACTCAAAGTATTATTTTTTGGGCAATAGTGCTATCGCTTTTAACCATTGTTAGTGCGTTAATGCTGTGGCTAGCTTATCGACGTTAATTATTTCAAGATCAAACCCATAAAGCCATGGATATTTCCTCAAACCTGACTTCAACAACAGTTAAACTTGTCCATCAAGCTGCTCGACAATTAGCTGTTGCAGATGGATTAGCTCGTCGACAGGGTGTCATGGCGATGGCTCAAGGATTACAAACAAATTTTGATGAAATTCTCGAAGCCAACACCTTGGATTTGGAAATGAGTCGGGAAATGGCAGTACCAGAATTGATGATTGACTGGCTGAAGCTGACTCCAGAAAGATTAGAAACAACTGTGAGTACGTTAAAGCAGTTGGCAAAAATTGCCGATCCTACCAGAAGATTAATCAGTGCGCCTTATCAATTAGAACCTGCTCAAACCTATTGTCAATTGATGCCTTTAGGAACAATTGCTTTAATTTATGAAGCTTTTCCCGAATTAGCAGCGATCGCAGCAGGAATGTGTATCAAAACGGGAAATAGTTTAATTTTGAGGGGGTGTAGTGCTGCTAGTCATTCCAATCTAGTGATTGCCAAAATTCTGCAAAATGCTCTAGAATCAGCCCAGTTGCCTCCAGAGTGCTTAGGAGTTATTTCTTCCGATCAAGGTGTATCAATCCAAGAATTGGTAACTCAAGACCAATATCTCAATTTAATCGTCCCTTATGGTCGCCCTAGTTTAATTCAGCAAGTGAGCGAACAAGCAACCGCGCCTGTTTTAAAGACAGCAATGGGTAATTGTTATTTATACTGGTCAATTAGTGGCGATTTAGAATTAGTCCGTCATTTAATTAGCGATAGTCATAGTAGCGAACCAGATCCAGTTAATGCGATCGAAAAAGTAATTATTCACAGTCAGAAAAAATCTTCTTCTGTTTTATCTTTGTTTAGTAGTCTTCAAGAACAAGGTTTTCAATTGAGGGGAGACACAAATTTAATTACAGAATTTCCTGAATATTTGAAACCAGCGCGTGATTCTGAATGGGGACAAGCTTATTTAACCAAAACAGTGACTTTTCGCTACGCTAATAATTTAACTGAAGCGATCGCTTGGATTAATCGTTACAGTAGCGGTCATGCTGACTGCTTAGTGACAGAATCTTACGAAGAAAGCCGTCAATTTATCCAGGAAGTAGATAGTGCGTTAGTTTATGTCAATGCTTCTCCTAAATTTTATCGTAATCCCAACCAGGGAGAGAATATTTTTTTTGGGATGTCTAATCAAAAAGGATATCGACAAGGTTTGATTGGGTTAGAAACTTTTACTACTTTGAAACAGGTTGTTCAAGGTTAAGCAATGTTATTTCTTAAACCACACAGTCCAGCATAACCAATCGCGATCGCATCAACACTATCATCAATCGGCAAATTTTCTAAACCAAATAGAATTTGTACCATTTCTGCTACTTCCTTTTTATCTGCTTTGCCGTTACCGAGATGGCATTTCCAACTAGACTGGTGTAAATAAATTGGTAAAATTTTGGTTTCGCGATAGCAAACTAAATTAATAATGCCAAAAGCCTGAAGTACTCCTCCTGCTGCTTTAATACTTCGACCAAAAAAAGGCATTTCGATCGCAATATGTTGTAGTTGAAATTCTCTCATCAACTCAACCATATCTTGTTCGATTTCTAATAATCGTTCTGGGGTGGTCAGTTTTTTATTGGTTTCAATCGTGCCATAATCTAGTAATTGAGGAGTTCCTATCCCAATTTCTTCTAATACAGCCCAACCTACAATTGCTAAACCAGGGTCTATTCCTAACCAAGTTTGGTTCATTATCAAAATTTTTTATTTTTTGGCTAATTCAATTAAGTTGTAACTGATAATTGGGGCAAAAAAAAGGATGAAAAAATTTAACTAGTTTGTTTTTTTCATCCCTAAATTTTTTTTATTTTAATGTTTCAATTAATTCTGACGATAAGTAATGACAGGGTTTAGTTCCCTTGTTGACGAATAGTGTAATGTTGTTCGGGAATCGGATAGCCAGCTTGACCAAAAGTTTCACGAATAACCCGATTACTATCAAAATATACTTGCCAGTAATGATCATTATTACAATAAGGTCTAACAGCTAATACGGGTCCAGATAAATTAAATTCTAAAATTTCTATGTCTGGTTTAGGACTAGAAAGTACATTAGGAATCTGACTAATTTTGTCTTTCAAAAGTGCGATCGCTTGATTGTGGTCGACACTGTGACTGAGTTGGGCAACTAAATCAACGCGACGATAAGGATTGGCAGAAAAGTTTTGAATATTGCCAGAAAAAATCGCATTGTTGCCAATAATCGTGCGTACATTATCAGGTGTATTGACAGTAGTAGCAAAGATACCAATTTCTTCTACTGTACCTGTAACACCACCAGCAGTAATAAAATCACCCACTTTAAAGGGACGGAAAAGTACTAGAAAGACTCCAGCAGCAAAGTTGGCTAACAAACCACTCCAAGCAGCCCCAATTGCGATCCCAGCAGCAGCGAGTAAAGCAGCAAAAGAGGTAGTTTCAATGCCAAAAAAGCCTAAAATCGCAACTACTAAGACAACTTGAAGTGTAATGCTGATAATAGAAGTAATATATTGGCGAATAGTTGCATCAAGGTTTTGACCTTTTAAACCCTTACTAACTAACTTGACAGCTAAATTAATCAGCCATTTCCCGACAATCCAAAATATCAAAGCACCGAGAAATTTTAAGCCAAACTCAGTGATGACATTAATTAAATTAGTAACAACTCCTTGTGGATCCATGATTTCTTAATGATAATTTTGATTGAACAATCAATTAATTGAGATGCAGCCAAGGTAGCTGACCAAACTTTAATAGCCAAGTTACAATCAAAACAGCCAGATCGCCACAAACTTGGAAAGATTTAAGATTTTGAGTTACTAACAAAAAATGCTGGCATTATTTCACCTCTAAATGCGAAAATAAGAGGCTACATGAATTGCTTGCGATCTCAATGAGTGTTAACAAAATTACCCGCGCCCAACGCCTTAATGCCTTACCTCCTTACGTCTTTGCTCGTTTAGATGAACTAAAAGCCCGTGCCAGAGAACAAGGTATTGACTTGATAGACTTAGGAATGGGTAATCCTGATGGTGCTGCACCCCAACCAGTAATTGATGCAGCCATAGCAGCTTTATCTCAGCCTCAAAATCATGGTTATCCACCTTTTGAAGGTACTGGTAGTTTTCGTAGTGCGATTACTAGTTGGTATAAACGCTGTTATGATGTTGACCTCGATCCTGACAGTGAGGCTTTGCCCTTAATTGGTTCTAAAGAAGGCTTAACTCATCTTGCCTTAGCCTATATTAATCCTGGGGATTTGGTTCTTGTACCGAGTCCTTCTTATCCACCTCATTTTCGTGGGCCATTAATTGCAGGAGGAGAAATTTATCCTCTGATGCTAAATGCCGAACAAAATTGGTTGATCGATTTAGCCGCAATTCCTGAAGAGGTGGCACAGAAAGCCAAAATTTTATATTTTAATTACCCTAATAATCCTACTACGGCGACTGCTCCGAGGGAATTTTTTGAAGAAGTAGTTGCTTTTGCTCACCGTTACGAAATCATGCTTGTTCACGATTTATGTTATGCTGAACTGGCTTTTGATGGTTATCAGCCTACCAGTTTATTAGAAATTCCAGGGGCAAAAGAAATTGGGGTAGAGTTTCATACTCTTTCTAAAACCTATAATATGGCTGGTTGGCGAGTGGGATTTGTAGTAGGCAATTCGGATATTATTCAGGGTTTACGGACGCTGAAAACTAATTTGGATTATGGCATTTTTGCAGCGATTCAAAAGGCAGCCGAAACCGCACTGCAACTACCAGATAAATATATTACCGAAGTACAAGACCGTTATCGTCAGCGCAGAGACTTTTTAATTAAAGGTTTAGGCGAATTAGGTTGGGAGATTCCACCCTCCAAAGCAACCATGTATTTATGGATTCCTACTCCAGTAGGCATGAATTCTACAGATTTTGCTTTAAATGTCTTACAAAGTACAGGCGTAGTTTTAACTCCTGGTAATGCTTTTGGTAGTGCAGGAGAAGGTTATGTCAGGATTAGTTTGATTGCAGATTGCGATCGCTTGAGTGAAGCTTTACGTCGTTTTAAACAAGCTGGAATTACCTATAATTCTGGAGAATTAACTGAGGAACGCCAGTCCCTGCCGTCTCCGTTCGGGAACGACTCGGAGTTCAACTCCGAGTCGCAAGCCCGAAGTGATTCCCACCCGTTCAACGGCGGAGTACCTGCGACTTCTTAATTAGCAGTTTTATTTAAGCGATTGGAGTAACACAAAATTAAAACAGCTAGAAGTTAGATTCAGATTGTCTGCAATACCTAATATAATCACTCTCAGTGCCAAACTAAAGAGGAAGCCAAAAAAAGAGAAATGCGAATTTTATTTGTAGCAGCAGAAGCAGCACCTATTGCTAAAGTAGGTGGCATGGGGGATGTAGTTGGTTCTTTACCAAAGGTATTAAGACAATTAGGACACGATGTTCGGATCTTTTTGCCTTATTATGGCTTCTTGGCAGACAAAATTGAGATTCCCAAAGAGCCTGTTTGGTGGGGATTTGCCATGTTTCAGACTTTCGCTGTCTATGAAACAGTTTTACCTGGCACAGATGTTCCTTTATATTTGTTTGGTCATCCTGCTTTCGATCCTCGTCATATTTATGGCGGAGAAGATGAATTTTGGCGATTTACTTTCTTTTCTAACGGTGCAGCCGAATTTGCCTGGAATTATTGGAAACCGCAAGTAGTTCATTGTCACGATTGGCATACAGGCATGATTCCTGTCTGGATGCATCAATCTCCCGATATTAGCACTGTGTTCACCATTCACAACTTAGCTTATCAAGGTCCTTGGCGCGGTTTTTTGGAAAAGGTGACTTGGTGTCCTTGGTATATGCAGGGACATAATGTCATGGCAGCAGCAGTACAATATGCTAACAAGGTTACCACCGTTTCTCCTACTTATGCTCAACAAATTCAAACGCCTGAATATGGAGAAAAAATCGAGGGTTTGCTTTCTTTTATTAGTGGTAATTTAAAAGGTATTGTCAACGGAATTGATACAGACAGTTATAATCCTGCTACAGATAAATATATTCATCAAAATTTTTCTATCGACACCATTGAAAAACGAATTACTAACAAGATTGCTTTACAGGAAGAATTAGGCTTAGAAGTTAATCGTAGAACACTTTTAATGGGTATTGTTTCCCGTCTGGTAGAACAAAAAGGAATCGATTTACTACTACAAATCCTCGATCGCTTTATTGCTTACAATGATGCTCAATTAGTAGTTTTAGGTACAGGTGATCGCTTTTATGAAACGCAGCTTTGGCAATTAGCTTCTCGTTATTCTGGTCGTCTCTCTGTCCAGCTACTTTATAATGATGCTTTAGCACGCAGGATTTATAGTGGTTGCGATGTCTTTTTAATGCCTTCTAAATTTGAACCCTGTGGAATTAGTCAAATGCTAGCTATGCGTTATGGTTGTATTCCAATTGTAAGACGTACTGGTGGTTTAGTGGATACGGTTTCTCATCACGATCCCAATAATCATGCTGGCACTGGTTATTGTTTTGACCGTTACGAACCTTTAGATCTTTATACCTGTATGGTAAGGGCTGGCGAAGGTTTTCGTTATGAAGATAAATGGCAAGAATTGCAAAAACGAGCGATGAGTCAAAATTTCAGTTGGGTCAAATCTGCTCTTGAATACATCAAAATCTATAAAGAAATTACGGGATACTCACCCGAATTATCCGAAGAAGAAAGTAAAAAATTAGCTACTTTAACTTCTATTTAAATCATAAAGCAGTTTTTAGATCGGTAGAACAAACTAAAAACAAATAAGCTAATAGCTGTTAGCTCTTAGCTATTAGCTTTTTAATTTGTGAACGGCTATGTTCTTACTAATTAAGCTAATATGAAACACTTAAATTTTTGCTATTTTATTTCATATAAAACTCAAAATTCAAAGAACTTGGTAACTGGTAACTGGTAACTGAAATTAGTAGTGATTATTTTCTGTTCTCTGTACAATACCGATAAAAGCATCTTCTAAAGCAAAAGGAATAGCTCGTTGCGAGTGAATCTTGATTTGATTCTCTGCTAAACTTTGTTTTACTTGAGATAACTCTTTTTCTGGATTATCTAAGACTAAATGAAGGCGATCGCCAAAAATGGAAACTCGCCAAGATTCTAATTGAGTTTTGAATAAGTTAGAAGCTGTTTGGGTATCTGATACGATTATTTCAATTAATTTACCTCGTTGTTGAGCTTTAATTTGACTAGGAGAACCTTGAGTAACAATTTCTCCTGCAACCATAAACCCCATGCGATTACAGTTTTCGGCTTCTTCTAAATAGTGAGTAGTAACCAAAATTGCCGTTCTCTGCTGGGCAAAATCCCGAATTAATCGCCAAAATTGCCGTCGCGCTAGGGGATCGACACCAGAAGTAGGTTCATCTAAAAATAAAATTTCTGGTTCGTGCATTACCGATGCACCAAAGGCAACTCGCTGTTTCCAGCCACCAGGGAGACTGCCTGTAACTGTATTTTCTTTACCTATTAAACCGCAGGTAGCTAAAACCCAATCAATTTTTTCCCGACGCAACTTACTAGGAACGTCATACACTCCACAGTAAAATTCTAAATTTTGTTTGATTGTCAGGTCATCATATAAAGTAAATTTCTGACTCATGTAACCCAGACAAGAACGAACTTGGGAACTATGCAAATCTTTAGTTTGTCCTGCTAAAATCATCTCTCCTGCGCTGGCTGGCAGCAAACCACAGAGCATTTTAATAGTAGTTGTTTTCCCTGCCCCATTTGCCCCTAATAAACCGTAAATTTCCCCATATTTGACTTCAAGATCGATTCCTTTTACTGCTTGAAACTCCCCAAAAGTTTTTTGTAAGTTCTTCGCACCTATGGCAATCTCAGATGTTACTGAAATTTTATTTATCTCCCCTTCTCCTTGTCTCCTTGTCCCGTTGTCCCCCACGATAACGGGGAAACTCAATAAAAGCTGGTTCCGAACCCTGTTGACGTAAGCGAGTGACAAAAACATTTTCTAGAGTAGGTTCGTCTGGTTGAACACTTTCTAGTTCTAAATTTTGTTGGGTAAGTACCTGCTGAATTGTATTGATGCCTTGTTCTATATTAGTAACCAACACATCCAAGCGATCGCCAAAAGATTGTAGATCTGCAATTTCCTTTTCTAAAGAATTAAGCGACAATACCTTTTCTACAGCAGATAAATTTTTTGCCCTCACTTCAATGCGGTGTAAACCCAAATTTTTCCTTAATTGATTCAAAGTACCGATTTGTTGAATTTTCCCTTCATAAATCAAAGCAATACGGTGACAGCGTTCCGCCTCATCTAAATAGGGAGTCGCCACCACAATACTGACACCTTCGGCTGCGACAGAAGCTAACAAATCCCAAAACTCGCGACGAGATACAGGATCGACTCCTGTAGTTGGTTCGTCTAATAACAATACTTGAGGTTCGGCAATCAACGCACAACAAAGGGCTAATTTTTGCTTCATCCCTCCTGAAAGTTGACTAGCAAGACGGTTAGGAAATTGTTCTAAACTAAATAAGCGTAGTAATTTGGCTTTTCTTTCTTTGAATTTAGTTTCTGGCATTCGACGCAAACCCGCACTGTAGCGTAAATTTTCTTCAATACTCAAATCTGGATAGAGAGAAAACTTTTGCGTCAGATAACCAATGTTCAAACGAGCTTCGCGGGGTGGTTTACCCAAAACTTCAATTTTACCTGCGGTTGCTTCCATCACCCCTGCTAAAATCTGAAAAGTCGTAGTTTTTCCTGCTCCATCGGGACCAATTAAGCCAAAAATTTCCCCCTGCCGAACGGTAAAATCAATTCCCTTCACGGCTGCCAGCTTACCATATTGCTTATGCAGTCCTGTTACTTCAATTGAGGTTAGATTTTGGTCATTAGTCATTAGTCATTAGTCATTAGTCATTGGTAACTGTTCACTGTTTCCTAATAATCTCTCCGTCGGCTGGCATTCCTGGTTTGGCAAAGCCATTAGGATTATCAATACTTAGTTTCAAACCAAACACCTGCGTAACACGATCGCTCTGGAAATAGATATTTTCTGGGGTAAAGGAAGCTTGGGAGTCTATTTGAGTTACGGTAGCATCTAAAGGTTTATCTGGTGCAGAATCTAAGAATACTTGTGCTGGTTGTCCGACTCTTACCAATCCGATTTCTCCTTCAGGGAGATAACCTCGTAGATAAACGTTATTAAGATTTACCAGAGTCATCAAAGTCGTCCCTGTGCCAATTACTTCCCCTGGTTCGCTAGTACGAGTTAATACTACTCCATCGATGGGACTGATAATTTTGAGATCTTTTAATTTAGCTGTAATCTCTGCTTGGGCTGCTTTGGCATTGGCGACTTCTGCGATCGCTGCTTCTAATTGTGCCTGTGCTTGGGCTAGTTGTTTGTTTAATCCTGCTATCCTAGCTGTATTAATTTCGGGATTGAGACTGCTAGTTTTTGCTTGAGTTAGTGCGCCTTCGGCAACATTCACTTGTTTCTGGGCTGCATTTACCGCAGCTTGAGAAGCTTGTAGGTTAGCTATTGTAGTGTTTAATTTTGTTTGGGTTTGGTCAAATTGTTGTTGAGTAATGACCCCTTGTTGCAATAAAGGTGCGTAGCGATCGCGGTCTGCTTGTGCCAGTTGTTTTTCTGCTTGTGCTTGGTTTACCTGTGCTTCTGCTTGACTCAGTTGTGCCTGGGTAGCAGCTACAGTTGCTTGTGCTTGATTAATTCTACCTGTAGCGTCTTCGGAAGATTGTCTTAAGTTGAGTTGGGCTTCTGTAATCTGACTGCCAATAACTTCAATTTGTAAACGAGCCTGGTTTACTTGTTGCTGGGCTGCATTGAGTCGGGCTTTAGCACCTGCTAATTGTGCCTGTAATTCGGCATCGTCGAGTTGGGCGATAACTTGACCTTTCTTAACGCGATCGCCTTCTCTCACTGCGATCGATTCAATTCTTCCTCCTACTTTAGCCCCGATATCGATTTCGTCACCTTCAATTCTGCCACTAAGTTCTAAATTATGATCTTCAGACTGACCAAAAAAATAGTAACGGACACCTACTCCTACCCCTAGTAATAACAAGACTAGAGGAATTATTAATCGCAGTTTTCCTAACCGTCTGTGCGGTTTTTGGGCGGGAACTGCCTTTTCTTCCTGAAACTGAGAAGTTGTCTGAGACATGACATTTAAATTACTAACACTATTTGATTGGTTAGTATTTATATTGAACTATACCGTATAGTATAGAAATAATCCACAGCTAGTTAAAGAACTTTATTCGCTCGATGCCTACAACCAAGACCAAATCTAGCTCTCTAGCAACCAATCCCAAACGAGAACAAATTTTACAAGGAGCAATGTCAGTTTTTCTCCAACATGGTTATGCAGGAACAAGTATGGATCGAGTGGCAGAAGTAGCCAAAGTCTCTAAAAATACTATCTACAATCATTTTCAGGACAAAGAAGGGCTATTCACTGCGCTGATCGAACATATTACCAGCGATCGCTTTCAGATTGTATTTGGCACAGTTACCTTGCAAGGTGAACCTGCGGTAGTCTTACGTCAGATTGCCGAGAAACTATTTTCTGTGATTTTGCCAGATCGTGAATATATATCCTTTTTACGTCTTTTGATTGGGGAATCGGAGCGTTTTCCTCATCTAGCGCAATTTTTTATTAAGAACTTACCCAAAAAAGTTTTATCGATACTTAGTGACTATTTTCGTTCTCATCCCGAACTAAATTTACTCAATCCTGAAGCAACAGCTAGGATTTTTATGAATTCACTGATGGGATACGTTTTAACTCAAGAGGTTTTACAGGGTAAAGAAATTATTCCTTTATCTCAAGCAGATTTAATTGAGAATTTGATTGTTTTAATCACCGACAGAAATCATGAAAAGGATTTTAGCTCAATGTCTTAAAGAATTAAATCAATTCAGACGCGATCGCTTGACGGTAGCTTTAGCTTTAATTTTGCCCCTGGGAATGTTATTAATCTATGGCTATGCGATTCGTTTGGAAACAAAAAATATTCCTTTAAGCGTTCAAGATTTCGATCATAGTCCCCTCAGTCGTAGTTATGTCGAAAGATTATATGCTACCAATCAATTTGTTCCTGCGCCAACAATCATTGATTCACCGACAGCAGCAATCGATCGCGGTGTTGCTAAAGCAGTGGTAGTAATTCCTCCAGATTTTTCTCGTCAGATTAAATCTAATCAATCTGTTGACGTGCAAGTATTAGTAGATGGCACAGATGTTAATAATGCCAGGGTAATTCAAAACAGCATTCGCGCCACAACCAACTTTTTTTTGCAGAATAATCATCTTCAACCAAGCAATCAGAAAGTAATTACCAGAACAAGACTTTGGTTTAATCCAGGGAGAAAAGAATCTCTGTATATCGTGCCAGGAATTTATGGAGTAATACTTTGGGTGTTTCCTTCGATGTTAACTGCGATCGCGATGGTACGGGAAAAAGAACAAGGTACGATTATTCAAGTATATGCTTCCGATCTTAGTGCGGTGGAATGGTTATTGGGTAAAGGGTTGGCATATTTATTAGTAGCCTTGGCAGAAGCCTTAGTAGTAATGGGCGTAAGCGTAATTTTATTTGGACTGCGCCTCCAACTCGAACCCATTCCCCTAATCGTTGGCACTTTAACCTTTTTAGCTGCCAGTGTTTCCTTTGGTTTGTTAGTCGGTACTCGTGCCAGTAACCAAACTGCTGCGGTGCAAGGAACTGCGATCGCAGGTTTTTTAACTGCCTTTTTACTCTCTGGTTTTATCTATCGGATCGAAAATATTCCTTTTCCCCTATCTCTGATTTCTAATATTATCCCTGCCCGTTATTATATTCTCGTTACTCGCGATGCTTTTGTACGGGGTACGGGTTGGGCTGGAGTTTGGTATGTACCGTTGATTGTCGGGTTAATTGGATTCCTAATTTTTATGGCAGCAACTCGAAATCTGAAGCGAATGCAACTTCCTGATTAAATGAACTACAAGCTAGCCGTCTTCGACTGAGCTAGCTGTTTCTGACGCTTCATCTGAGCTACTTGCTTGAAACTTCCGCACGAAGTAGAGGTAGACTCATCATCGTCTGTAGAGGCACGTTCCATGCCCCTTGCATAGTTAAGCATAACCATTGCTGCTGCAACATCTCCATCTGTAGTAAACCCGCAGTTCTCACTTTTTGAGTTGGTATCTCAATATAAAAACCTTCCGCTTCGGTAACTTTGTACTTAATTAAGCAAATTCATTATGTTTGCCAAAAAATAGATATTATCATGACAAATTAAGATTTGCGTCTTCATCAATCTCAAAACCTCTCAATTCAAAAAATGCGATCTCGCAGAGATCTCCTACGCAGACCGCTTTTTATTCTCCATAATGCGACCAAACAGAAACTACCTTAATAATTTTATTTTCTTCATCTCTTAAATAAACTAAACGATGCTTAATATTAATGTGTCGAGAATAATAACCTTGTAGATTTCCTGAAAGTTTTTCGTAGGGTGGTTGATCAGGATTTTGTTTGAGAATCTCAATTAATTGATTAACATTTAATATAGAGCGATCGCTGTCAACCAATACTTTTATTTATCAATGCTTAAATTTTTATTTCTTTGCTCTAAAATTTGTAGTAAATATTGATTGATACTCAAACTTAATTCTTGAGATTCTTTTACTAACTGTTGTTTCAATTCTTTAGTAAGTCTGAGATCGATACGTTCTGGCGGAGTTAACTTTTTTCTACCCGCTCCTTTTCTCGCTCCACCTCTAGACATAACAATTCTCCTTTATAATTTAAGTTTTTAACCTTCTGGTAAATCTGTAATACCTGTAAGATGTTCGAGAATAATCTCTAGTTTTGCAGACAATTGATTGTGATTATGATTTACTTGTTGCTCTAACTTTCTGATGCTAGTTTTTATTTCAGTAATGCTAGTTTTTATTTCATCGAGATCGTCTTCAACAGCATCAAAAGCATTACTAATCCATCCTTGAGGCTCTACATCTCGTTTCAAAGTTTTTACCTCTTCTTCTAATCTGGTTATTCTACGATTATGTTCGTTAATCCTTTTATTTTGTTCTTGCTCGCTCATTAATTTGTGGTGATGTTTTTTTGTTGTTTGTCTTTAATTATAGAGTTTTTTTGAAAAAACACCAGTATTTTTTCAAGTTTAATAATTTTATAGTATTGTTTCTAGAAGTAGCGATCGCGGATGCGCCAGAAAAGCTGAGATCGCTTTATCTCTCAAAACCACTCAATTAAACAAGTGCGTCACCCATTAAAAATTAATCTCAATCTCCAAAATCATCAAAAAAATTGGAAATAATTAGCTTTTTCTGCTGTAAAGTCCAATTAATTCTGCTTGGGCGAGAATATGTCCTTGCATCGCTGCTTCTACTTGAGCTTTAGTTGCTCCCGATTTCAGTTCTAAAATTGTATCTAAAGCATAGAGTTTAAAAAAGTAACGGTGAGTTCCTCCAGGAGGGCAAGGACCACCATACTGAAGTTTTTTAAAATCATTTAACCCTTGCAAACCATCAGCCATATTATTGTCATTAGTAGAAATATTTTCAGCTAAGGAACGAGTTGTAGGAGGTAAATTATAAACAACCCAATGAACCCATGTTTTTCTAGGCGCATCAGGATCGTCACAAATTAAAGCTAGGCTTTTAGTATTTGCTGGCGGTTCATCCCAATTAAGAGGAGGAGAAATATCTTCTCCATCGCAAGTATATTGACGTAGAATTAATTGATTAGCTTCAAAAGCAGGGCTAGTTAGTTTCATAGTTTTAGAAGACGCTATAGTTAATTGAGAATTAGAAAAGCTACAAGCAGCTAAAGATATTCCGAGTAAGGCAACTAATTTAACTCCCAACCAAATCAAGACTCGGCGTTTCATGCTCGAATTTCTCAGCAGAAAATTTGGGCTTCTACTTTTTAACTAACTGTTAATCAACTAAAACGAGTCAAAATCGATTCAATTCTTAATATAATCTTTGTTAACAACATTGTTATGAAAATTTTTCGTCGCCTGGTAGAAAGTCGTTTTTGGGCTTTAATACTCAAAGAAATTCGTCAAATTTTTAGCAGTAAACAGTTAATTTTTCTCTTAATTTTTCCGCCTACTATTCAATTATTAATTTTTGGTTCGGCACTTAGTCCCGATGTTAAAGGATTGAGTTTAGGCTTGTTAGATTATGCGAATAGTCGAGAAAGTCGGGAATTAGTTTCTGCTTTAACAGAAAATAAGATATTTCAAGTCAAATCTGCCCCAAAAAATCAAGCAGCACTAAATCAACAAGTTCGTACTGGCAAGATTGATGTTGGTTTAGTCATTCCACCAGAATTTAATCGCAACCTTTCTTCCAACCAAACTGCTGAAGTTCAAGTAATTATTGATGGTGTAGATGCTAATACGGCTGGTATTGCCCAAGGGTATATCAATCAAATTGTCCGCCAATATAGTCAAAAGTTACGGTGTCAAAAAGCTAATTGTCCTCCTGCACCAGTACAACCACAAGTAAGATTTCTCTATAATCCTGGTTTAATTAGTAGTTGGTTTTTTGTCCCTGGAGTAATTGGGATTGTTTTAACCTTGACAGGTTCGTTAGTTTCCTCAGTAACTTTAATTCGTGAAAAAGATGTTGGTACTCTCGAACAATTATTAATGACTCCCGCAGCGGAATGGGAAATTTTACTCGCTAAAATTGTGCCATTATTTATCTTGTTAATGGGAGATGTCCTGTTAGCTTCTGGTTTAGCTCGTTTAGTTTTTAATCTGCCATTTCGGGGAAATTTCGGCTTATTTTTACTATTATCCGCACTTTATGTGTTTGTCTGTATTGGTCTTGGTATTTTACTGGCTACCTTATCCCGTACACAGCAACAAGTAATTTTAACTTCCTTTTTCTTTAATGTACCAATTATCCAACTTTCTGGTGCGATCGCGCCAATTGAAAGTATGCCCTCAGTCTTTCGCTGGTTATCTTGCTTCGATCCTCTGCGTCATTATGTGGCAATTAATCGTAGTCTAATTCTCAAAGGTGTAGATTTAGAAGGAAATTGGCTTGATGCGCTTGCGCCGGTAGCTACCGAAGGATTTGCTCTGTTAGTCTTTGCAGTGGTTTTGTTAACTATTAGTATTAAACGCTTTCGTTCTCAGCTTAATTAAATAAAGTGCTACTTTCGGAATCGGTAACGTGACTAATCAAGGTGTTTACAACAACGCCAATCAAACTCAAGTTGACTTAGACGCTTACGGAGTTCCTGTTTATCCTTACTAATAACTAAACCAAGCTTTCCTCCAAATTGAATATAGGGGCTAACCACAGCGCCTTTTGATACTAAATCGGATTTAGTATTAGAACAAAAAAATAGCTGCCTTCGAGTAGAAAGCAGCTTAGAGTTAAATTACTAATTTGGAGAAGGAAAATTAGTAGTCGAAGTCACCGCCACCTGGTGCAGCAGGAGCTTTTTCTTTTTCAGGTTTGTCAACTACGATACATTCAGTAGTTAAGACCATACCTGCAATAGAAGCTGCATTTTGAAGAGCGGAACGAGTTACTTTAGCTGGGTCAACAATACCTGCTTCAAACATATCAACAAATTCGTTGTTAGCAGCATTGAAACCAACGTTGAAGTCTTTTTCTTTAACTCTTTCAGCAATTACTGCACCGTTTTGACCAGCGTTTTCAGCAATTCTTTTTAAAGGTGCAGTCAAAGCACGAGCCACAATTAAAGCACCAGTTAAAGCTTCGTTAGAGAGGTTGTTATTAGCCCAAGTTTCGAGTTCAGGAGCGAGGTGAGCTAAAGTAGTACCACCACCAGGAACAATACCTTCTTCTACGGCTGCTTTAGTCGCGTTAATCGCGTCTTCTAAACGAAGTTTGCGGTCTTTCATTTCGGTTTCAGTAGCAGCACCTACTTTGACGACAGCTACACCACCAGCTAGTTTAGCTAGACGTTCTTGAAGTTTTTCTTTGTCGTAGGAAGATTCAGTTTCGTCGATTTGACGGCGAATTTGTTCGCAACGAGCTTTAACCGCTTGTTCATTACCTTCAGCAACGATAGTGGTGTTGTCTTTAGTAATGGTGATACGACGAGCCTTACCAAGCATATCTACTTTGGTATTTTCTAGCTTCAAACCAGCATCTTCAGAGATTAATTGACCACCAGTTAGAACAGCGATATCTTCAAGCATTTGCTTACGGCGATCGCCAAAACCAGGAGCTTTTACTGCTGCTACATTAAGTACGCCACGGAGACGGTTGACAACTAGAGTAGCTAAAGCTTCTTTTTCGATGTCTTCAGCGATGATCATCAAGGGTTTGCCTTGACGAGCTACTTGTTCTAGAACTGGAACTAAGTCTTGTACTAAAGTGATTTTCTTATCAGTGATCAAGATGAAAGGATCATCGAGAACTGCTTCCATGCGTTCGGTATCGGTTACAAAATAAGGAGAGGTGTAACCTTTGTCAAAGCGCATCCCTTCGGTAATTTCTAATTCGGTAGTCATGGACTTACCTTCTTCGAGGGAGATAACGCCTTCTTTACCTACTTTGTCCATCGCTTCAGCGATCATACTGCCTACTTCTTCATCGTTACCAGCAGAGATAGCACCTACTTGAGCGATCGCTTTGGAGTCTTCAATTTGCTTGGCGTGTTGAGCAATTTTGTCGACTAAATATTCTGTAGCTTTATCAATTCCGCGTTTGAGAGCGATAGGATTAGCACCAGCAGCAACGTTGCGTAAACCTTCTTTAACAATCGCATGAGCAAGAACTGTAGCAGTGGTAGTACCGTCACCTGCAACATCATTAGTTTTGGAAGCAGCTTGACGAATTAAGGATACTCCAGTATTTTCTATATGATCTTCTAATTCGATTTCTTTGGCGATTGTTACCCCATCATTAACGATTTGGGGTGCGCCAAATTTCTTTTCTAATACTACGTTACGTCCTTTGGGACCAAGAGTAACAGCAACGGATTCTGCTAGGATATCAATTCCTCGTTCTAAGGCACGGCGTGCTTCGTCGTTGTAGATAATTGATTTAGCCATAGGTTTATCTCTTCTTCCTTGAAACTAATATTGTGAGCTTGAAAATAAGTTAAATGTTGATCAGATGCTTGTGAGTTATCACTAACTTTGACTACTAAGCAACGGCTGCTAAAATATCTTTTTCAGATAAGAGAACGTAATCTTCACCACCAAGTTTGATATCAGTTCCAGCATATTTGGAGTAGAGAACTTTATCGCCTACTTTGACTTCTAAAGGAATATTACCGCCATCATCGTTGCGTTTGCCAGGACCAACAGCAACTACTTCACCTACTTGAGGTTTTTCTTTAGCTGTGTCAGGTAGAAGAATTCCACCAGCGGTTTTTTCTTCAGAAGCACTGACTTTCACAAATACGCGATCGCCTAAAGGTTTAACGGTTGAAACATTAATTGAAATAGCTGCCATAAACTAATCCTCCAGATACATTGATTTAAGCTTGAGAAGAGAGCCTGTTTAAAATTTAGCACTCTCACCTTCCGAGTGCTAATTTAGCTAAATAGGGTAGGAGATGGCAACTGTTTGGTTAGTGCGGTTTACCGTACAATACTTACTGACGGTGTCTGCACATAACTGAAATACACAACAATTAGGATAAAATTTTAAATTTTAAGAATTAAAATTGTAGTTGCTTTAAATGTGTCTATAATCAAATTTTTATTAGTAATATTTTGTTGGTGGCAAATTATAGGATTGGGTAATTTTGACCAAAATTTTGCTTGTGCTGAAACTAAAACTTTATTAACCTTAGAAACTCTACAAGCTCGAATTGAAAAGCCAATTCAAAAAGAAGGAATCAATACAATTGATTTAACTAATTTTATTATCGATTTAAATGATAAAAATCTAGAATTCAGTCAACAATTTTATCAGCAACTCCAAACTAAATTAATTCGTAGCAACAAACCGATTGTTTTAGATTTTAGTCAATCAATTATTAAGGGAAAATTTTTAGCTAAAGATTTAGGTATTTCAACTCCTTTAGCTGAAAAAGCTTTATCATCTTTATTAAATCCTTTAGAACAAGAAACTATTAAAGAATATAGTCATCTCTCTCTTCAACCAGGAGAACAAATTCCGACAGTTAATGTAATTAGAAGTGGATTGAAATTTGAACAAACAGAATTTACCGCTCCAGTAGATTTTACTAATAGTTTTTGTTTGCAAAAAATTATTGCTCCAGAAGCAATATTTAGGCAAGAGTCTAAATGGCATGATAGTATTTTTGTTCGCGAAATAGATTTTAGCAATACTCGTTTTCAGAAAGAAGCAGATTTTAGTTATAGTAATTTTGGCAGCAAAGTAAAATTTGTAGGTGGGCAATTTTTAGCTCAGGCAAACTTTAATCATAGTTATTTTCAAAATAAACTTAATTTTCAATCGGCAAGTTTGGGAGAGTTATTAGATTTTAGTAATAGTGAATTTGCTGGATTAGTTAATTTAAGTAAGAGTAATTTTAAACAAAGAGTTATTTTTATTAAAAGTAGATTTCAAGAACCTTTGTTAATGATTAATAGTATTTTTGAAGGAATAGTAGATTTTCGAGATACGTTTTTTCAAAATTACATAGATCTACAAGAAGCAATTATTTTAGAACAAATTAATTTAAGTAATGCAGTTTTTGCTCCTCAGACAAAAATTAATGTAGCTGCCTTGGGTTTTGACTCTGATGCTGCCAAAATAATTGGAGAAACTGGAAAAATTGGGAAAATTATTAACGTACCAATTTTAGAAGGTAACGAGATTGTTTTACGGAATTTGATTAGAAACTTTCGAAGATTAGAACAAATACCTGACGCTAATCAACTTGAGTACAAAAGAGAAAAACTTAGACTGAAACAATTAGCTAATCAAATTATTTCAGTTAGATGGCAAACCATTTTTAGTTTAAGTTGGTTTGGTCAAATTTTGGCTTGGTTGGGATTAAGTTTGGTTTTATTGTTAGGGAATTATGGCACAAATTTTAGTTTAGTTTTTGCCGTTGGTTTAATTGCGATCGCGTATTTTAGTTTATTATTTTGGTTTGTTGATCGCTATCGTCGTCGTGTACCAAAACCAATTTTACCTAACCGCTATGAAACTATTTGTATTGTAAGTAGTTATTGGGCATTAACTTTATTTGGCATCATTGAAATTTTTCAAGCGACCGACCGACCTTGGTTAACTTTAGCTTGTTTAGGCATTATTTTATTACCGATTCCTGCTCTTTTGCTAATTCGCCTTTATTCTCAAGGACGCTATCACAATCTACTTGACCTCACTTATTTTGTTGAAGATGGATCGATGCGACAATTTCGGTTAATGTTGGGACGTTTACCAGTTATACCAAGATTTCCCTTTTTTCGCGATCGCTATGAACCTATTTTATGGGAGAGACGATGGAATTGGCTTAATTATTACGATTTAAGTTTAAATAACTTACTAAAATTTGGTTTTAATGATATTCGCTTGCGCGATCGCGATTTACCAGGTATTGTTGCGACTTTAGTATGGTATCAGTGGGCGTTAGGAGTACTATACATCATTTTATTGTTATGGACTCTCTCACGAACCATCCCAGGATTGAATTTATTAATTTATTTTTAGTTGATAACTGTTAACTGGTAACTGATGTACAGACGCGAAATTTCGCGTCTCTACTGGTCACTGGTAACTGATAATTGTTAAACGCTAACAGCAAAACGAGTCAAAATCCCTTCAAACAAAGCATTCCCATCGATCACGCCAAGCGCAGGATCGGCTGCCCTTTCTGGATGAGGCATCATTCCTAACACATTGCCTTGCTGATTGATAATGCCAGCAATGTTGTCTAGAGAACCATTAGGATTGCTTTGTTGGTTCACTTCTCCTGTCGCACTACAATACCTAAATAAAACTTGACCGTTATCTTCTAAAGTTTTTAACGTATCACTATCAGCATAATAACGTCCTTCACCATGAGCGATCGGTAAAGTAATCACTTGTCCTGAAGTATAATTGCTAGTCCAAGGTAAATCATTTCGTTCGACTTTCATCGGAACGCGATCGCAAATAAAATGTAAGTCACGATTGCGAATTAATGCCCCTGGTAATAAACCTACTTCAGTTAAAATTTGAAAGCCATTACAAATACCCAAAACCAATTTACCTGCTTGGGCGTGTTCAATGACACTTTTGATGGCAGGAGAAAAACGAGCGATCGCACCACAACGCAGATAATCACCATAACTAAAACCACCAGGTATCACGATCAGATCTAGATCGGATAAATTCGTTTCCTGGTGCCAAATCATGCGAGTGGGAACATTAAATAAACCTTCAGTAACCGTAGCGACATCGCGATCGCAATTTGAACCTGGAAAGACAATAACACCGACTTTCATTTTTTACCTAAACAGTAGCTAATTGAGTTAACTCGAAACAATAATTTTCAATCACGGGATTGGCAAGCAAGCGATCGCACATTTCATCTAATTGAACTTTTGCTTGTGCTTCATCACTAGCAGTCAAATTGAGTTCGATATACTTTCCAATTCTGACATCTTCAACTCCTTCATATCCCAATTGTTTCAATCCTGATGCGACTGCTGTACCTGCTGGATCGAGTACGGAGGGGCGAAGAGTAACATAAATACGAGCGTGATATTGATTAGCCATCTAATTTTTAGTGATGATTACGAGCAAGTACCCTTTTGATTGTAAAACTAGACTGCCTTAAATAGATAACTGACGCACAAAATCTCTGGTTACAGTAACAAATTCCGCAGTTGATTCATAAGGTAAAACATTCCTTCCTGGAATAATTTTGCCTTGACCCGATGGTAAATTATTTAAGTACAAATTTAATCTTTGTTCTGGAGTTTCAGCAAAACCTTCACGACTGATACTAGAAGCTTTATCTCCGAAAACAACTAACGTAGGTTGAGTAATGCTTTGAATCTGTTTAGTATAATCTCTGCGCCAAAAACTAGCCAAAAAAGAAAAGACAGCATAGCGACTATCTAAATTACTAGCCCCTGCTTCCAAAAAATCTAACCAATTAGGATCGACTGCTTCTGCTTCGGCAAACAATTGACGAGTCGAAAAAGACTGCAAAAATTGACGACGACGGGCATAACGATAAAAAAGATTACCGACAGGAGAATCAAACAAAAGATTCCAAAGTATTTTTTGTTGCAGAGGTTTACCAGCTTCGGTCATAATTTGCCAAGCAGGAGGACCAGATAGAACCAAACCTTTAATATAATTCGGTTGGGGAGGATCGTTGACTAACTCCAACGCTACAGGAAATAATGCTCCTTGCACGACTAAAACTACAGGTTGCTTGACAACTGTTTCTAGAAAATACTTGAGTTGGGCTGCCCAATCTTCAGGAAAATAGGCTAAATGAGGCATTTCACTTTTACCACAGCCTAACAAATCAGGATTGTAAATTGAATAGGATTGTTCTTTTGATTGCCAAGCAGCAATGAAGCGTTGCCAAAACACTCCTGATAAACCAACTCCAATGGGATGAATGAGTAATAAAGCTAAATTTTCTGGATTTTGCCGTTGAGATGGATAAAATTGGTAAGCGCAACGCAAATTTTTCCAAGAGTAGTGATCTAAAAAAAATGACATTATTGACTAATAACTAATAATTGTTTTAATAGAGCTAATTATTGGAGAAGAGGAGAAGCTAGGTAGTGAACAAAAAATTTGTTTATTTGATTGGAATTAGTTTAGGATTCCTATTAGCTTCTAGTTCTTATTCTCAAGCTATTAATAATTCGTTTTCACAAATACGCTTCGATATTAGCGAACAAGGTAATAGTATTGTTCATACGATCACTATTCCTTATGGTAGTACTTTTAAAGTTTATCCTGAAGTCGCGCCCGAACTTCAATCAATTGAAACCTTTGCAACTCAACATAAAGCGATCGCCGTTATTAATGGTGGTTATTTCGATCCCAAAAATCAAAAAACTACTTCTTATATTACTCGTAAAGGTAAATTAGTCGCCGATCCTCGCACCAATGAAAGATTAATTGAAAATCCTGATTTACAACTTTATCTTGATAAGATTTTAAATCGAACCGAATTTCGTCGCTATATTTGTTCTCATCAATTTCGTTATGATATTACTTTTCATAAGGATGGCATTCCTAGCGGTTGTATTTTAGTTGATGCTATTGGTGGAGGACCTCAAATTTTACCTCAAAATACGGCTTTTGAAGAAGGTTTTACCGATTATCAAGCTGGCGAAAAAATCCGTGATGCGATTGGTACTACTCAACCTAATGCTAGGAGTGCGATCGCTATTACCAACAATGGAGATATTATTTTGGCAATGGTAGCACAAAAACCAGAATCTCCAAGTAACTCTGGAATGTCTTTAGAACAATTAGCTGATTTCTTAGCTAGTCTTGGTGTAGAAAAAGCTATCAATTTGGATGGAGGAAGTTCGGCTTCTCTTTTTTATAGTGGCAAAACTTTTTACGGTAGATTAGATTCTGAAGGAAATCCAATTCAACGACCAATCAAATCAGTTATTCTCGTACGTTAATTACTCAACCCAAAACCAACGCAACCAATCAATAACTGTATCCGTGTTTATCTGCGTTCATCTGTGGGAAATATTTTTCCTCAGAGAAGAAAACAACCAAAACCCACCAACTATTAACAAACCTTGAGTAGGAGAAAATTCAAAAGGAACTTGCTCAATAGTAAAATTATCCAATCCTGCTGCCGAACTGTGGCTAGTTAAATCTGCGCCTTCTGTTAAATTTGCTACCACATTATAGCTTCCAGACAAAAGACTGTTCCCTGAAATAGTGTAAGTCTTCCCTTTTTCAGAAGCATATTGTGTTGTTGTCAATAAATCAATGTTTATATTTGAATTACTTCCTATTCCAACAAAAGATAACGTAAATGTATCAAGATCAAGATTCAATAAATTACCAGTTGAATTACCTTGAAACGCCCAATCAAATTTTAATTTATAATCTTTACCTCCCACGATATCAATACTAGTAGAAGTAGCCTTACTAGTTCCGAATCGAAACGAATCAGAAGGAATATTATTATCATTAGGATTTGCTCCTAATAAAAGAAAATTACTATCGAAAAAATTACTAAAACCATTAGATGCTGTTTGGGTATTAATATTTATACTTGAACTTACGTCATCGTGTACCTCACCTGTAAATAAATTAGAATCAAAAGTAACATTAACTGCTTTAGCTGGTAAAATATTATAAAAACAAGAAAAAAAAGCTAATAAATAGAAAATTTTACCTTGTTTAATCATAGTAGACAAGTTTTATTCAAACAAAGTGATAACAGACTTTTTTTGAGCAATGACATCTTAATATTGCAAAATAAAATTTTATTATTACAACCGTAAGAATACTGATATTTTCCTATATTATTTTTTTAAATAAAAACTCAAATAAACAAGTTTAATTTGCAAGAGCTAATCTTACAAATTAAATAAAAAATAAATCTTTATTTTTATTAATATTGCTATTAAATGGTAATCTCAAAAAAATTTGGTATTTAAACATATTAAATCAAGTTATAATGATGGTTTAAATTCAATTTCCACTCGTCATTCATAGCATTTAACTGTACTTAATAAAAGTTTGTTTCGCTTGCTCAACTAATATGCACCAGCATCCACAGACATCCACAGATGTGCAACCAATCCAATCAAACTAAATAAAAACCGACTTTGACAACATCTTTGTTGTTAATGTATCCTACAATGGATTTAAACAACAAAAATGTTGTTTAACTACAAACTCAAAGCGCGCCATCTAATCATCATCTAGAACTTGCGCTTCTTTGTCATCGCTATTTTGTAGCACAATCGAACACTATAGATTCACTTGAGAGAAAACGAACCTGACAATGAGCGAAACTATTTTATCAATCCACAATCTCACTGCTAGTGTAGAAGGCACGCCAATTCTTAAAGGTGTCAATTTAGAAATTAAGGCAGGAGAAGTTCATGCCATCATGGGGCGCAATGGTTCAGGTAAAAGCACCCTATCTAAAATTATTGCCGGACATCCCGATTATGAGGTAACTGGTGGTGAAATTATTTACAAAGGTGAAAATATTTTAGAGCAAGAGCCTAATGAAAGAGCCTTAAATGGTATTTTTTTGGCTTTTCAGTATCCTTTAGAAATTCCTGGAGTTAGTAATTTAGATTTTCTGCGAGTTGCTTATAATGCCAAGCGGAAACATGAAGGTTTGGAAGAAATCGATACTTTTGATTTTGAAGACTTGATAGAGGAAAAGTTGGCAATTGTCAAAATGAAATCCAGCTTTTTAGAAAGAAGTCTCAACGAAGGTTTTTCTGGTGGAGAGAAAAAGCGTAACGAAATTCTTCAAATGGCTTTACTCAATCCTACCTTAACTATTTTAGATGAGATTGATTCTGGTTTAGATATTGATGCCTTAAAAATTGTAGCTGAAGGTGTCAATCAACTCAAAACTCCCGACAAAGGTTACCTCGTCATTACTCACTATCAAAGGTTACTCAATTACATCGAACCAGATTTTGTTCATGTGATGCAAAATGGACAAATTGTAACTAGTGGTGGTAAGGAATTAGCTTTAGAATTAGAATCTCGTGGTTATGACTTCCTCGATGACAAAGCTGTGGCGGAGGTAGGTGCATAATGAATCAATCACCAGCAGTGACTTCTAGAGAAATTAAGAGCGATCCTTTTTTACTTAAAATATTACAACAACGTCCTCCTGTTCCCCACGAACAACTAGATTCAGAAACTTCCGCTTGGTTAGAAAATTTAAGAGAACAATCTGCATCTTGGGCATCTAGGTTGAAATTTCCTAGTAAAAGAGATGAAGAATGGCGGTTTACAGATTTATCGCCTCTACTTGATTTAGATTTTGTTGCTGCTAAGTCGGGTACTGTGAAGAGGGATAAAATTGATTTGATTCCTGAAACTACTGCAAGTCGGCTTGTTTTTGTAAACGGGTTTTATGCGCCTGAGTTATCAAATACTGCTGGTTTACCACAAGGGATTTATGTAGGGAATTTAACTAATTTACCAGAAGCTTATTGTCCATATTTCCGTCCTTACTTGGGAACTCAATCAGGGGCAGAAGAGGTTTTTACTTCTTTAAATACTGCTAGTATTGCTGATGTGGCAATTATTTGGGCTGCACCAAACACCGTAGTTGAACAACCAATTCATTTGTTATTTGTTTCTGTGGCAGAAGACTCCGTTAGTTTTTCCCAACCAAGAAGCTGGATTGTTGCTGAAAAAAATTGTAGTCTTAATATAATTGAAGAGTATACTGGGCAGTCCTCTTATCTAACTAATGCTGTGACTGAAATTTGGTTAGGAGAAAATGCTCAAATTAATCATACTCGTTTTCAAAGAGAATCAGAAACTGCCTTTCATATTGGTAAAACATCCGTTTCCCAAGCAAGCGCTAGTCGTTACACTTTAACGGAATTCAACTTCGGCGGTAGAATATCCCGTCATAACCCCGAAATCTCTCAACAAGGAGAGCAAACCGAAACCTATCTCAATGGTTTAACTGTAGCTAACGGCGAACAAACTGCCGATACTCATAGTATTATTGCCTTAAGTAAACCTCAGGGTACTACCGATCAGTTACATAAATGTTTGGTCAGCGATCGCGCTCATACCATTTTTAATGGTAAAGTGTTTGTGCCTAAAGCAGCACAATTAACTAATGCTGCTCAGTTGAATCGTAACTTGTTATTATCTCCCAAAGCTCGGGTTGATACTAAACCAGAGTTACGAATTACGGCTGATAATGTTAAATGTTCCCATGGTGCAACTGTCAGTCAATTAGAAGCAGAAGAAATTTTTTATCTTCGGAGTCGTGGTTTGACTGAAGATAATGCTCGTCAGTTATTAATTAATGGTTTTACCGCAGAAATTATTGAGCGTATTTCGCTTAAATCTTTGTCTGCCAAAATAGCAGCCTTAGTAGCTAACAAAACAAGTAGTTAATGTGTTTGAGATCGATGCAGAATCAGCTAAAAATAATTTAAGTTGTGATCTGCATTTATCTGCTTACAAATTTGTTTTATAAAAAAAAATATCGATAATTAATTATGACATTTACTCAAACCAAAACTATTGCCGATTTAGTCCGTCAAGATTTTCCAATCTTAGCTCAAAAAATCTACGAAAAACCTTTAATTTATTTTGATAATGCTGCTACTTCTCAAAAACCCCACGCAGTTTTAAATTCTCTGCTTAATTACTATGAAAGAGATAATGCTAACGTTCATCGTGGCGCACATAGTTTAAGTATTAGAGCAACTGAAAGTTATGAAGGAGCAAGAAATAAAGTAGCCAAATTTATTAATGCTGCCCATCGAGAAGAAATTATTTATACTCGTAATGCTTCAGAGGCAATTAATTTAGTTGCTTATAGTTGGGGTTTAAGTAATTTAAATCGCGGTGACGAGATTATTCTCTCGGTAATGGAGCATCATAGTAATATTGTTCCTTGGCAAATTATTGCTCAAAAAACAGGTGCGGTCATTAAATACGTACAATTAACTGAGACAGAAGAATTTGATTTAGAACAGTATAAATCCTTATTGTCAAACAAAACTAAACTTGTAGCAGTCGTTCATGTTTCTAATACTTTAGGTTGTATCAATCCTATTGAAGAAATCATTGAATTAGCCCATCAATTTGGCGCAAAAGTATTAGTTGATGCTTGTCAAAGTGTCCCTCACATGGCTATTGATGTTCAACAAATTAATTGTGATTGGTTAGTAGCTTCTGGACATAAAATGTGTGGCCCTACAGGGATTGGTTTCCTCTATGGCAAACAAGAAATACTAACAGCAATGCCCCCTTTTTTAGGGGGTGGCGAAATGATTTCTGAAGTTTATTTTGACCACTCAACCTATGGAGAATTACCCCATAAATTTGAAGCAGGAACACCAGCTATTGCTGAAGCGATCGCTCTTGGAGCAGCCGTAGATTATTTAACTACCATTGGTATGGATAAAATTCATGCCTATGAAGAAGAATTAACTACTTATTTATTCAAAAAATTAGTCGAAATTCCTCAACTAAAAATTTATGGTGCAACTTCAAAACTTGATGGTAAAAATCGGGCTGCTTTAGCTGCATTTAATGTAGAAGGAATTCACGCCAGTGATTTATCAACTTTACTCGATCATGAAGGGGTAGCAATTCGTTCGGGACATCATTGTACGCAACCATTGCATCGTCTTTTTAATGCGTCTGGTAGTGCCAGAGCAAGTTTGTATTTTTACAACACTCGTACTGAAATCGATGCCTTTATTGTTGCTTTGAAAGATACAATCGATTTCTTCGGTGGCATGATGGCATAAACTAACTTAACAAATCTTTAGGTTCAGTAGTTAAAGCGATCGCCTTGGCTTGACAAAACAAAAATAGCAATAACTCAATCAAACAATACTTAACTCTACCATAGTATTATTAGTGTTTTTGAGAGATTCAGCTTGTCAAGCTAGATTACCTGCCAGCAATTTCCAAATTACCTAACCAGTTTTCGAGATCGACACAAAAATTAACAATTACGCTAAGGTAACCCGAAAAGTTTTAATCTAAAAGCTGAACTATAAGTAAAAAGATACTTAAAATCCAATGAGTGTAACGGCAAGTGGTGGCAGTTCATTAGCCCGTCCTCAACTTTATCAAACTGTAGCGGTCTCTACAATTTTACAAGCAGAACAACAAGACCGTTTTCCTGAAAGAGGCGAACTAAACGAACTAACGGCTTATTATGAATCTGGTGCTAAAAGACTAGAAATAGCTCAAACTATAACTAATAATGCAGATTTAATTGTTTCTCGTGCAGCCAATCGTATTTTTACGGGCGGAACACCAATGGCTTATCTAGAAAAACCGCAGGAAATTGAAGAAATGGCAGTTGCCACTCCCAGCGGAAATACCAGAGTACCTTCCGAAGCAATGACCTACGTTGAAAATCGTGGTAGTAGTAGCGCAGGTTTTTTTGGAGCTTTTCGCTCTCTTTTTAGTACTTCTGGTCCTATTCCCCCAGGTTTCCGTCCCATTAACGTTACCAGATACGGTCCTGCCAATATGCAAAAATCTTTGCGGGATTTATCTTGGTTTTTGCGTTACATAACTTATGCGATTGTCGCAGGCGATCCCAGTATTCTGGTCGTTAATGTTAGAGGTCTGCGAGAAGTAATCGAAAACGCTTGCTCTGCTGATGCAACTATTGTTGCTTTACAAGAAATGCGTGCAGCAGCAATTGATTATTTTAACAGGGATACAGACGCTAAAGAAATTGTTACTCAGTACTTTGATGTACTTTTGGCAGAATTCAAAGCTCCTAGTCCTTCAAATAAACTACGTCAACGTTCTTCTTCTGATTTACAAGGCTTACAACTGCCCCAAAGCTACTACAATGCAGCAGAACGGCGACAAAAATTTGTGATGAAGCCTGGATTATCTGAACTTGAAAAACAAGCCGTAATTAAAGCAGCTTATCGCCAAATTTTTGAACGAGATATTACTCGCGCCTACAGTCAATCTATTTCTTATTTAGAATCTCAGGTAAAAAATGGCGACATCTCCATGAAGGAGTTTGTTCGTCGAGTTTGTAAATCACCTCTTTATCGCAAACAATTTTTTGAACCTTTTATCAATAGTCGCGCCTTAGAGTTAGCTTTTCGTCATATTTTGGGTCGTGGTCCTTCTTCACGAGAAGAAGTTCAAAACTACTTCTCCATTGTGTCTGAAGGTGGACTAGCTGCTTTAGTAGATGCTTTAGTAGATTCTCAAGAGTATTCTGACTATTTTGGTGAAGAAACAGTTCCCTACCTCCGCGGTTTAGGACAAGAAGCCCAGGAATGTCGCAACTGGGGAATGCAACAGGATTTATTTAACTACAGCGCACCTTTCCGTAAAGTTCCTCAGTTTATTACTACCTTTGCCAAATACGACCGTCCTTTACCAGATCAACACGTTTATGGTTCTGGTAACGACCCCTTAGAAATTCAGTTTGGAGCAATTTTCCCGAAAGAAACTCGCAATCCTAGTTCTAGTCCTGCACCTTTTACCAAGGATACGAAGCGTTTATTAATTCATCGTGGTCCCGCTACTCAAAACCAAAATAGCAATCCTAAAGCTAGAGGTGAATTTCCAGGTTCTTTAGGGGCAAAAGTTTTTCGTCTCAACAACGAGTTACCTGGTGCTAGTAATGGCATAGGTGTTAAATATGCTGAAGCTTCTACTCAAGCATTAGTCCGTGCTTGTTATCGTCAAGTTTTTGGACGAGACGTTTATGAAGGTCAGCGTCTAACTGTCCCAGAAATTAAATTAGAAAATGGTGAGATTACGGTACGGGAATTTGTCCGAATTTTGGCTAAATCGGAGACTTTCCGCAAGCTTTATTGGTCTTCTCTCTACGTAGTTAAAGCTATTGAATATATTCATCGTCGTTTGCTTGGTCGTCCTACCTACGGTCGTCAAGAAATGAATAAATACTTCGATATTTGTGCTAAACAAGGTTTTTATGCCTTAGTAGATGCCATCATCGATAGTGTGGAATATTCTCAAGCTTTTGGCGAAGATACTGTTCCTTACGAACGCTATCTTACTGCTGGTGGTTATCAATTACGTAAAACTCGTCCTGGTAACCTTGGAGAAGGTATTGGTACTAAAGTTGAGAAACAAGAAACACCCCGCTTTATTCAGTTGGGTACAGTTTCCGATCTTCGTACTGCTCCCGAAATTCAACAAAGAATTAATCAAGGAGTTAGTGTTAAACGCGAGCAAAGTAAAGTATTCAAACTTACCAATACTACAGATAAAGTTGGTTTGAAAAATGCGATCGCTGCTGCCTATCGTCAGATTTTTGAACGCGACCTCAATCCTTATATCGTTCAAACTCAATTTACTGCTTTAGAAAGTAAATTAGGTAATCAAGAAATTACGGTTAAGGAATTCATCGAAGCTTTGGGTTGTTCTGAGCTTTATTTGAAAGAGTTTTATGCACCCTATCCCAACACCAAAGTAATTGAATTGGGAACAAAACATTTCTTAGGGAGGGCTCCTCTAAACCAAAGAGAAATCCAAAAATACAATCAAATTTTGGCTACCCAGGGAATTCGTGCCTTTATCGGTGCAATGGTCAATAGCATGGAATATATCCAAGTCTTTGGCGAAGATACCGTTCCTTATCGTCGTTTCCCGACTTTACCTGCTGCTAACTTCCCCAATACGGAAAAGCTATATAACAAACTCACCAGGCAAGATAAGGAAATTGTTGTTCCTAGTTTTGAACCTGCCAAGTTAAACATTTAAACTAATGGTAGTTAGCAGTTGAGCTTTAGTTAGCAAACCAATTCAACCATTCTTAGTTGGTGGTTCTTAGTCAATTACTCAGACCTGATAGTAATTCAAACCAGAGAACCATCAACTATAGTCTTGCCTAAACTAAATCAAGCTGAATTGAATGTTGGTGCTAAAAATTATCCTGACAATTACGCGATCGCTCTAAGTTTTCTGAACTTAATATTACAATGTATTAAGAAAAAATAGCTTAAGTGAACGAAATGTCGCAAAATAATTGGGTCAGGTTGCTGTAAAAAATTCTTTTGAGTGTTTGATAGCTATGGTTTTCCCCAGTTGGGGTTATTTTCATCAAAATTAAAGACCAAATGCTCGCCATTTGTATCAAAATATTTACCTTATGTAAAAGTTTGTTAAGGCAGTAACCATCTTTGATTTATTGGTCTAACTAGCTGCAATACTATTTTGTAGCTGAAAATTAAAAACTAGGCGACAAACACCAAGAATGAAAAATCTCAACTCTAATCTGGTTAATCAGAATACGCAAACAGTATCCTTGGTACAAAAAAGTGAGAGGATATTTAATTAGCGAACTTCTAATTGGTTGAGTCTTGATTACGACAGTAACAGGTATTTAATCATCAAATTAGGAGCAATAGCTGGAAAATCGATTGGAGAAAGATTAATCTTCAAGATAAGGTCACTCAAAATCTAATTTTGTTTTTTTGGGAGGAATCCGTTCATGAGTATTGTCACGAAGTCAATCGTGAATGCTGATGCCGAAGCTCGTTACTTGAGCCCTGGCGAGTTAGAAAGAATCAAAGCTTTTGTTACTTCTGGTGAAAGCCGTCTGCGGATTGCACAAACTTTAACTGAATCTCGCGAGCGGATTGTTAAACAAGCAGGTGACGCTTTATTCCAAAAACGTCCTGATATTGTTTCTCCTGGTGGTAATGCTTACGGAGAAGAAATGACTGCTACTTGCTTACGCGATATGGATTACTATCTCCGTCTAGTCACCTATGGTGTAGTAGCAGGCGATGTAACTCCCATCGAAGAAATTGGTTTAGTTGGTGTTCGCGAAATGTACAAGTCTTTAGGAACTGACGTTGGTGCAGTTGCTCAAAGCGTTCGCGAAATGAAAGATGTTGCTACTTCTATGATGTCTGTAGAAGATGCTTCAGAAGCTGCTTCTTACTTTGACTACGTCATTGGAGCAATGCAGTAGAGTAGTGCTTTGAGCTACTTCTCTAAATGCATCAAGCTTCCCTAGAGTATAGACTAACTTGTCATTGTTCAGGCATTTAAGACTTAGGTGAGATAAGGAAACAAAGCTATGCAAGACGCAATTACTTCTGTTATTAATTCTGCTGACGTTCAAGGTAAGTACCTCGATGGTGCTTCTATGGACAAGCTCAAAAACTATTTTAAAACTGGTCAATTAAGAGTACGCGCAGCTAGCGTAATCAGTGCTAATGCAGCTACCATCGTTAAAGAAGCAGTAGCAAAATCTTTGCTATATTCTGACGTAACTCGTCCTGGTGGTAATATGTATACCACTCGTCGTTATGCTGCTTGTATTCGCGACCTTGACTACTATCTCCGCTATGCTACTTATGCTATGTTAGCTGGCGATCCTTCCATCTTAGATGAGCGCGTACTCAACGGCTTAAAAGAAACCTATAATTCTTTAGGTGTTCCTATTTCTTCAACTGTTCAAGCAATCCAAGCAATCAAAGAAGTTACTGCTAGCTTGGTAGGTGCTGACGCAGGAAAAGAAATGGGTGTTTACTTAGACTACATTTGCTCTGGCTTGAGCTAATTGCCGATACGGCTTTAAGTTGGTAAATAGTTTTAAACTTAGAGGTTCGGGAAGTCCAGAGTGAGTGCTAGTTCCTACAAGGCTTAGTCTTTCGAGCGCGAAAAAAAAAGATGAGTTTTAGCGATCTAGTATTGACTCTTGACTCCCGACCTTAGTATGTTTTTAGGCTTTTAAAATTTTTCAGTAAAGAGCATCATAACTGAAATTAATGCCTTACTGTGATAGACAAAGAATCGAATATTAATCACAAAAGAATATTTAACAGCATTAGGAGAAGTCAACTCATGCGGATGTTTAAGGTTACTGCTTGTGTTCCTAGTCAAACTAGAATTCGGACTCAGCGCGAACTTCAAAATACTTACTTTACTAAATTAGTTCCTTATGACAACTGGTTCCGCGAACAACAAAGAATCATGAAAATGGGTGGCAAAATTCTTAAAGTAGAATTGGCAACTGGCAAGCAAGGTACTAACACAGGCTTATTGTGATAAATAGATACAAAAGTTTTTAATTGGGGTCGGTAACGACCTCTTTTTGTTATTTTTAATGGGTTAATCAAGAATAACTCGTTAGAATAGTGCAGCAATATCTCAAGTTTTTAAGTTTTCGCTTTAATCTGCAAACGAAACATTGGGCGTTAGAAGCAAGATTGTTGTATTGGTTGACCTTGGCTTGGCTATTTGTTGGTTTAGTTACTTTGGTATCAGCTTCTTTTCCCGAAGGCGTTATTGAATATAGTGATGGGTTTTATTTATTAAAACGCCAATTATTAGGGGTGTTAATTGGGTTTGTTTGTTTTTTTTCAGTAGTAAATAATCCCTTAAAAGCCGTCTTAAAGCTTTCTCCTTGGATGGTAATAGCCCTTTTGTTCGCAATTTTTTTAACCTTGATTCCAGGCTTAGGAAAAACTACGTATGGTGCCAGTCGTTGGATTGCTATTGGTCCTTTTACTTTACAGCCTTCAGAATTAATTAAACCATTTTTAGTCTTACAAGCAGCTTATATCTTTGCTCAATGGAAAAAACTAGATTCTGGCGCAAGAATTGCTTGGTTAGCTATTTTTAGTTTAATTTTGCTAGGGATTTTAAAACAACCAAATTTGAGTACAACAGCTTTGTGTGGTATGAGTTTGTGGTTAATCGCCGTTGCTGCTCAATTACCGTGGAGTCAGTTGTTAATAACTTCAATTGCAGGTTTAAGTCTAGCTACTCTTAGTATTTATATCAATCCTTATCAACGAGATCGAATTGTCTTTTTCCTTGATCCTTGGCAAGATTATCAAGGTAAAGGTTATCAGTTAATTCAAAGTTTACTTGCGATCGCGTCTGGTGGTTTAGGTGGTTCTGGTTTTGGCTTATCTCAACAAAAATTATCCTATTTACCAATTCGTACTACAGATTTCATCTTTGCTGTTTATGCTGAAGAATTTGGGTTCATTGGTAGTGTTCTACTCTTAATTTTTATTCTTGGCTACGGAACTTTAGCTTTAAGAGTAGCTTTTAAATGTAGTAACCCAATTTCTAGGCTAGTAGCAATTGGAGTGATGATTTTGATGGTAGGACAATCTCTAATTAATATCGGCGTGGCAACTGGTTCTTTGCCAACCACAGGTTTACCTCTACCCTTTTTTAGCTATGGCACTAATTCGATGATTGCTAGTTTGTTATTAGCAGCATTATTAATTAGAGTAGCCAAAGAAAATTGTCAAGCTGAACCAACTAGGTTAAAAAAATCCCTAGAAGTTAGGAGGAAGTAAAACACTATCAATCGGGATAACTACACCATTGGTAGCAGGAAGAGGTTCACTTGCTGTCGCTTGGTTGAGTTTAATTTGAACTTGTTTATTTTGTAGGGGAACGCCTACAATTTTGACTGGACTACCTAGTAAAGTAGCTATTTTTTGAGTTTTAATATTCTCGTCAGTAATTTTTCCTTCAACAATGTGATATTTGAGTAATTGAGTCAATTTGTCTGGATTAGATAATTTTTCTTGAGTAGCAACAGGTAAAGCTTTAAAAGCTTCATCAGTTGGTGCAAAAAAGGTTACTTCTTTTTCGTCAAGACTTTTTGCCAAGTTGGCATCTTTTAATAAAGAAGAAACAGTTTTTAAATCTGGATTGGCAGCTAATAATTCAGCTACATTAGGATTATCTTCCGATTCATAAGGAAAAGCTGAACGATAGAAATAACTAGAAGGAAAAAAATAAAACGATTGCGCTAACGTAGGAATGCCAATTAGAGCAATCCCGCTAGTTAAAGCAATTGCTCCTGTTAAGTTTTTAAGTAAATATTTAGTTTTCATAGTTATTAACCAAATTAATTAAACTTGATAAGTAAACTAAAATCAGCCGATTAACTGATATATTTATTCTATAATGTATGATAGTGTCGCTCTGGATATGCAGTCTTAAAATTAAGATTGTTGTTAAGATTCTTTAGTAAAAATAAAGAAAACTTAAAAAAATAATTATCCAGCTATTGATAAATTCTCCTCGCTAAAATAGACAAAATTATTGAAGACAACTTCAAAAAATTATTTTATCTACAATTTTTTGGCTAGGATAGATCATGTCCAATATAGAACCTAACAGATCTAATTCTGGAGATATGTTTCCCGTCTCTGGAGCTAAAATGCATCATCCTGGCACAATCCTCGATCAACGTTACCAAATTGTGCGGCAAGTAGGTAGAGGTGGATTTGGTCGAACTTATCTCGCCAACGATTTAAGTCAACCCGATCATCCACAATGTGTGATTAAACAACTGCAACCACGAACCAATAATCTTCGGGTTTGGGAAAACGCTAAACAGCGTTTTGTTAATGAAGCATCAGTTTTGCAAAGATTAGGGAGTCACGATCAAATTCCTCAGTTGATTAGTTATTTTGAGGAAAACCACGAATTTTATCTGGTACAAGAATACATTGAAGGAGAAGAGCTACAAGCAGAAATTGAACGTAATCTTTTTAATGAAACTCAAGTTATTGGATTGCTACAAGATGTTTTGAGAGTTTTAGATTTTGTTCATAAAACCAATGTTATTCATCGTGATATTAAACCTGCTAATTTAATCAGACGTAAACAAGATGGAAGATTTGTTCTGATTGATTTTGGTGCAGTTAAAGAAATTAGTACGATCGCTCTTAATTCTCAAGGACAGGCTGTTTTTACCCAAATGGTAGGCACTCAAGGATTTATGCCACCAGAACAAATTGCAGGTCAACCCACTTTTGCCAGCGATCTATATGCTTTAGGTAAAATAGCTATCTATGCTCTTACAGGGCGATCGCCAATAGAATTAGAAAATTTAGAAGAGACAAACCAGTCAAACTGGCAGAATTACTGTTCGATTAGTTCTCGCTTGGTAGACATTATCAATCGAATGGTTTTTCCTAAATGTGTAGAAAGATATAACTCAGCAATTGAAGTTCTGTACGATTTACAACCATTACTAAAAGTCGAGCAAGTTGTTGGTGGACGCTACCGAATTACCAGCTATCTTGGTGGTAAAGCAGGAATTTATACTTATTTAGCTGATAATCTTTGGCGACACTATCAATCTCCTTGCGTGATCAAGGAAATTAAATTTTCTGACCGAGATCCTACTAATATTCAAGCAGCCGAACGTCAATTTTCTAATGAAATAGCTGTTTTAGAAAGATTAAGTTATCACGAGCAAATTCCTCAAATCTGGGATCATTTTGAAGATAATGGCGAATTTTACTTAGTTCAAGAATATGTTCCTGGAGAAAGCTTACAAAAAAAGCTAGAACAGACTAAGACTTTAACCGAAGAACAAGTGGTAGAGTTATTAGCCGATGCCTTAATGGTATTGGCTTTTATCCATCAGCATCGAGTGATTCATCGCGACATTAAACCATCCAACTTATTAATTCGTAATTCGGATGGACGTGTCATGCTGATCGATTTTGGAGCCTTAAAAGACATTGGCAATTTAACTAAACTAAAAACTGGTACCATCGATCCCGTTGGAACCAAAGCTTATATGCCTCCTGAGCAAATTGCTGGTAGACCAACGGTAAGTAGCGATCTCTATGCTTTAGGCATTACTATGATCTGTGCTTTGACGGGAGTGAAAGCAGAACAAATTCCCATTGAGGAACAAACGGGAGAAGTTATTTGGCAAGAAGGATTACAAATTAATCGTAAATTACAGAAAATTCTCGCCAAGATGACAAGCCTAGATTTGGGTAAACGTTATCAGTCAGCCGAAAAAGTTTTAAGCGATCTTAATAAAATTTATCATGTATCTGGTAACTTTAGTCCGAGCGAAACTATTAGTGCTAGCAATACAGGTAAATCAGACTTTTTTAATAATATCAATTTGCCAACGGTTGTTCCCGAAGGAATGGGCAACAAATCAAACTTGGTTTATTGTTTAATCGCTTTAGCTGGAATTGTTTCTTTACTAGCTAGTATTGAATTTTTTTCCCCGACTCTCAGACCATTGTATTATTGGTCTCAAGGACAAAGATTGTTGACCAAAGAGCCAGAAACAGCCTTAACCAAATTTCAGCAAGCTATCGATCTGCAACCCAACAATGTCAAAGCTTGGCAAGGAAGAGGAGACGCGCTTTATCATTTAGAACGGTTTCAAGAAGCATTAGCAGCTTATGACGAAGCAATTCAACTAGATACTCAAAATGCTAGTACTTGGAAAAGTCGTGGTGATGCTCTTTATCGTTTAGAAAGATTTCCTGCTGCTTTAGTCTCCTATGAAAAAGCTTTAGATTTAGAGCCAAACAAAGCTGAAACCTGGAATCGTAAAGGTAGAACACTTTATAAATTAGAAAATTATCTCGAAGCAATTGTTGCTCAAGACAAAGCACTGGAAATAGAGCCAAATAATGCTCAGGCTTTAAGCGATCGCGGTTTGGCTTTAATTGGCTTAGGTAAATATCAAGAAGCATTGAGTGATTTTAATAAAGCTCAGGTAATTAAACCTTTAGACCCCAGATTTTGGCAAAATAAAGCCTTGGCACTTCAATATTTAGGTCAAAATCAATCAGCAGATCGAGTTTATCAAGAAGCTGTGGTTGCTTACGACCAAGTTTTACAAGAAAATTCCAAAAATGTGACAGCTTGGATTGATCGCGGTAATGTTTTTAGTAAATTGCGACAACAGCAAAAAGCTCTTGATTCTTATGAAAAAGCAATTGCTATTCAGCCTGAATCTCACTTGGCTTGGTTAGGAAAAGGTAATGCTTTATTTGCGATGGGTAAATATCAAGAAGCATTAGCTGCTTTTGATCGTGCTTTAGAAATTCAACCAGAGTCCTATATTACTTGGCAAAATCGTGGCTCTTTGTTGCGAGATGGGATGGGTAATCTTCCTGAAGCGATCGCATCTTTTGATCAAGCAGTCACAATTAATCCAAGTTTTTATCATGCGTGGCGCGATCGAGGTTTGGCTCTCTCTCAAGCTGGAGATCAAGCAGAGGCAATTGATTCGTTTGACAAAGCTTTAAAAATCAATCCTGAAGATTATAAATCTTGGGTAGGGCGTGGAATTGCTTTAGCTTTTCAAAACAAAACCGATGAAGCATTAGCTGCGTTTGAACGTGCTGAAGAAATTGAACCCAACGATCCCTTTGTTTGGATCAATAAAGCTTCGGCGTTAGAGGGATGGCAAAGATATAGTGAGGCTTGTGATGCTTACAGACAAGCAAGAAATCTAAATCCTGAATTTACTCCTGCCATTCAAGCTTTAACTAGATTGGGTTGTCGTATGTTTTAAACTGGTAACTTTTTCACAAAAAGATTAGCTAGTGGTTTTATTCGGTAAATGTGTCTTCACTAAAAAGATTAGACTCTTGCCATTTCAAATGTTGATAAGCAACTTGAGACATTTTTTGAATAAACTCTTTAGCTTGTGGATCGTTATCGGGACGTTTGACTAAAACCGAGGCAATATAACGTTTACCATTAGGCATATCAATAATACCTACATCTCCTAAAACCGAACGAATATCGCCTGTTTTATGGGCAATGGTGGCATCTGCTTCTAATCCTACTGGTAGCAAAGTATTTCTCACTAAATTTCTCATGATCACTAATATACGATCGCGAGATTTAAGCGAAACTAACTTGCCTCGTTCGAGATTGATTAATAAATTACCTAAATCTTCTGGACTAGTAGTATTAGTTCCTTCTAAATCGGGTAAAGGATTGCGAATTACAGTTTCTGTCAAACCCCATTCCCAAAAACGCTGATTTAATTTTTCAGCACCACCCATTATTTTGATCAACATATTAGTTGCAGTGTTATCACTAATAGTTATCATTTTGGTAGCTACTTCTAAGGTAGTAAATTGCGTTCCAGGTTTTTCATACTGCATACTACCAGAACCACTACCGATGTCTTCTTTATTCATAGTTAACTTTTCATCAAGACGAAATTTGCCTTGGTCTACATCTTGGAAAAAAGCTACTAAAATGGGCAATTTGATCGTGCTGGCAGCAGCAATAGCAGCAGCCCCTTGAATACTTACATAAGAATGATCATCGAGATCTACTAAAAATATAGCTGGTTGTAGTTTGGGATATTGACTAGCTAAAGTTTGTAATTTGCTTTTGAGACTAGTTATTTCTTTGCCTAAAACCACGTTGGGCAGTAACTTTTCTAATTGCTGTTGATTTTCTGCTGTAGCAGCTTGAAGTTTTGCTGTAGCAGAGCTATTTTCTTGAGCTACGGGCGTATTAATATTACTGGCAACTCCAATAACTGTTCCTAAAATAGTGCTAATACCAATGACAATGACTGCGATGCGAACAGCAGAGACAAGTAAGCTTGAAGACGAAGTTACCTTCTGATGAGAAAGAGAGCGTTGAGAACGATTAGTTTTTTTTTCTAAACGTTTTTGTGACGTAGAGGAGGGTTTTTGGGAGCTATTTTGAGTTCCATTCAGTTGATTTTTAGCCCTAGAAGGAGAAGATTGACTATTGGTAGCAGAAGTGCGACCAACAGGAGGCTGATTACCTTTTTTTGAATTAGGATTGTTCTTTTTGCTTTTATTTGGCGTTGATTTACTAGAAACCAGGCTGCGTTTTTTGTCCACGCTTGCTTCCTCTAAAAACGATTAAAAAATTTCACAACTAGCGACTACGTAGGCACCAGGCTAATCTTCGACGCGTTTTGCGTACGTCTGACCGCCATTAGATTTAATTGCCCATTGAATTTGGCTGAGTATCCCTCGCAACATTGCTACTTCCTCATTACTTAGATTAGCCCGATAGTATAAACGTCGAAACTTTTCCATTCTGGCTGCTGCGGTATGAGGATAGAGATAGCCAATCTCTAAAAGTACGGTTTCAAGATGTTGATAATATCCCTCTATATTATCTAAAGAAGCATAATCAACCGAAACAGGGGAAAAATTTGTGAGGGGTCGTCCCCGTCCTTCGAGGGCAAGGCTTGTGAACCCCGTCTCTTCTTCCCCCTGTAAGTTAGCACAGCTATTGGTAGTGTCAAGATTTTTTGGCAAAGAGGCTTGATACAATTCGTAAGCACAAACAGCCACAGCTTGAGCCAAATTGAGAGAAGGATATTCAGGGTTAGCAGGAATTCCCACAAATCTTTGAGCATAATTAAGTTCACTATTACTCAAACCTCGATCTTCTGGACCAAAAATAAGAGCAGAATTGATTTGAGCTTCTAATAGCCAAGGAAGAGCTAAACGAGGTGATTCTAAATTCATCGGTAAGGTACGAGAACGAGAAGTAGTTGCGATCGCTCTTTGGCAGCCTTGCAGTGCGGTTGGTAAGTCAGGCACTATGATGGCTTGTTCTAATACTTCGATTCCATGAACTGCCATTTGTCGAGCTTCGGAAGCATGAGGATCGCATTGAGGATTGACTAAAACTAATCGATCTAATCCCATATTTTTCATCACTCGCGCTACCGAACCTACATTTAATGTTCCTGCTGGTTCGACTAAAATAATTTTTGGCGTAGACATTATTCAGTTATTAGTTATCAGTTATCGGTAAGAGCGAACGGCCGTTCGCCTGTACACTAGTTACCAGTAAAAAATTAAAAACTTTTTGCTTGTTATTTTTGTTATCAGTTAGAAACTTGCTCGACAAATTGTTTAATCTTCTGAAGATATTCTTCTCCTGCCACTTTAGCAAGATCGTTGTGTCCAGCTTTGGGAACTAACCATAATTGCTTGGGTGCAGAAGTAGCAGCAAATAATTCTTGACTCATCCAAGCAGGAACAACTCGATCCTCTATTCCATGCATCAACAAAATTGGAGTTTTGAGAGTTTTTATTTTATTTATAGAATCAAACTTTTGAGTCAAAATCCAATCTAGAGGAAAAATTCGGTATTGTTTCATGTGACCTGCGATCGCTCGCATTGAGGTAAAAGTCCCATTCACAATGATGCCAGCTAGTTCGGGATGTCGAGTAGCCAACTCTAAAGCGATCGCTCCTCCCAAAGAATGACCATATACTACAATTTTGTTAGGGTTAATTTTTTTCTCGACAGTTAAATATTGCCAAGCAGCTTCAGCATCTTCATAAACTAAAGTTTCATTAGGAAAAGGACCACTGCTATATCCATAACCTCGATAATCAATCAGCAACGTAGAAAAATTTAATTGATGAAAACGGCTAGCTTGACCGATGGTATCACCATTATTGCTACCATTCCCATGCAAGTATAAAATAACAGGAGCTTCAGAAGCGTTAGCAGGTATCCACCAACCATGAATTTTGCCTGTCGAAACAGGAAGCCAAACTTCTTCATAAGCAAGTTGATAATCTTTTGGCGTAGCCACTACTTCTGGAGATGGAAAAAAAATTAGTTTGGTTTGCTTCCAACGCAAAACTCCACAAATCATCAAATAAACAGTGAGTATTAATCCTCCCAAAATTAAAATCATTGGCTTAATTTGCTTGGGCATTTTCTAAAATTTTTTTGTTCACAGTTCCTTAAACGCCAGCGAACATTCGATATAAAGATAAAACTAGTTCCATGACGATTAAAATCACAATATACCACTCTACTCTCAAGCTGGTATTGTGTTGCAGTAAACCCAGCGCGGTTTCCGCAGTGCGAGAAACTGATTCTAATTTACGTTCCAAAACTTGATCTCTTTCTCGAATTTCATACTCATCTTCTAAGCGCAGATAAAGTCTTTCTAATTCCGGATAATCCCATAGTAATTCTGGTTTATCAATTACTTCAACTCGACCCATGACTTTGTGCTGAATTGATAAAGTACTACCAAGTAGTTTGAGCAATTCCTTGACTTGTTTTCGACTCCAACTAGTATTTTGTAGACTGACGGCAAAAGGTTCGATCCGATCAAAAGTACTAGTTGTTTGCAGTTCATAGTGAGCTAACACCACACTTTTTGCCAAAACATCAGCGACAATTTGCAAACTTTTCAACGTAAACTGTGGCAGAAAAATATTACCGTCTAATACTTTGCCAGTAGTATTATTATCTATATAAATATCTGTGTCTTCTACTTCTGGGTCTGCGAAAGGTTCTACAACTAATGGTTTAAGATTAGTAAGGAACGTTGCTTCTTCAATGGGTTCAAGACCAAATAAAACTACTGCCCCATAACGGAATAAGACAGCACAACCAAACTCACCAGCCGAAACAATTAGAGGATTAGTTGTTAAACATTCAATATTGTCTAAGGCTTTGATATCGATTCTTTGACCTAAGAACAAAGCTCTAACTTTGATATTCTCTTTATTTAAAAATAAGGTTTTTTCCATCAATTGAAAAAGATATTTTTACTAAACTAATGAAGTAATATATCTTTATTTTAAATCATTAAATCAATATTCTTGGTTTATTTATTAAAATTATCTAAAAATAAAAAAAGTTTTAAATTTAGTTAATCTAACATTTTAATATTAAAAATACCAATCAAATTTAATTTTAAAAAAATATTTTATAGCTTGTCGGAAAAATTCTGGAATTATTTGTTTTACCAAAATAAATTTCAAATCAAAAATCATATCTTCCGTTTCACACCTTAACTTGATTGGGGTTTTAGAGATAAATGACCCGCAGTTTATCCCTAAATGTTTTAGAAAAATTATTTAATATTGCTATATTGGTTTGCTCAAGGTAAAAAATATAAAAATGTAGTTAATTTATCAACTTAAAGATAAAAATAACAAAATCGGCAATAATACTTAAAATATAAATCAAACTGCAATATACAAATAATTTAAGGCTTGGCTGCCCTTTAAAATCCAATAATATTTTACTTAAATGTAAAAAAATAGATAATCACTAAATAATTTAAAAATGTATTTATAAAAACATTTTTAAATTCAATAATTAATCCAAAAATTAACTTAAGTCAAAAAATCATAACAATAGCAAAACTGGTATTTTTCTATACTTACACTTTGAATTTTACACAATACCCTTGAAGGGCAAAACTTAGCTAGAACTATTATCAATCTAGTTCAAAGGAGATAAAAATTTTAATGTTTCAAGAAAACAAAAAACAATCTCTTCATCACGTAGTAATTATCGGCGGAGGATTTGGTGGACTTTACGCAGCCAAGAGTCTTGCCCAAGCACCAGTCAAAGTTACTTTAATCGATAAACAAAACTTCCATGTTTTTCAACCACTACTCTATCAAGTTGCCACCGGTGGTTTATCTCCGAGTAATATTTCTTCTCCTCTTAGAGCAGTACTAAAGCATAACAAAAATACTGAAGTATTGATGGGAGAAGTTACTCAGATCGAGCCTAATCGCCAAATAGTCAAATTAAAATACCGCGAGATTCGCTATGATTCTCTCATTATTGCTACTGGTGCTAGTCCTCAATATTTTGGTAATCCCGAATGGGCAAAAAAAGCACCAGGATTAAAAACAGTTGAGGATGCTTTAGAAATTCGCCGTCGCATTTTTCTAGCTTTTGAGTCTGCCGAGAAAGAAACTATTCCTGAAAAACGCCAAGATTGGTTAACTTTTGTTTTAGTTGGTGGTGGTGCTGCTGGAGTCGAGTTGGCTGGAGCTTTAGCAGAATTAACTCGCAGTACCTTAAAAGAAGATTTTCGTAATATCGATCCAGCCACAGCAAAAATTATTTTGATCCAAAGTCCAGAGAGAATTTTACCTACTTATCCCACTCAATTATCAGAGCAAGCTCTTACCAAGCTTAAGGATTTAGGTGTGATAGTCAAAACCAAAACCAAGGTAATCGATCTCAACGAACAAGTTGTTACTGTACGCCAAGGTGAACAAATCGAGCAAATTAGAACCCGTACTGTTTTATGGACGGCTGGCATGAAAGGTTCTGCGATCGCGTTTAATTTAGCTCAATCAACTGGAGCAAGTTTAGACCACATGGATAGAGTAATTGTATCGCCAGAATTCAAGGTTGGTAAATATAGTAATATTTTTGTCATTGGCGATTTGGCTCATTACCGAATTAATCAAAATCATCTTTTACCAGCAGTTGCACCAGCAGCGATGCAAGCAGGTAAATATGTTGCCAATCTAATTCAAAGTCAACTACAAAACCATACAATAGCTCCGTTTCGCTATTGGGATTGGGGGAATTTAGCTGTGATTGGTAAACACGCTGCTGTGATTGATTTTGGTTTTGTCAAACTTTCTGGGATTCTGGCGTGGCTAATTTGGATGTTTATTCACGTCTTCTATCTGCTGGAATTTGATAACAAAATTATTGTGGCAATTCAGTGGTTGTGGAGTTATTTTACCAGTAACAAAGGCGATCGCCTAATTGTGTCTTCTGATGCTTCTTATAAGCACGAGTTAGAACCAGAAAGAGATACTCAAGCTTTAGTACAAATCTAAACAAGAAAGGGGGAAAACCCCCTAGATCAATCATACGTAATCTAATTCTAAGTCATTAATACTTTTTAGAGGACATCTCCAACAAGCTCCAAAAGCTTAATTCAAAAGCTATTTAGGGCAATTAGTAGAGGTGTCCTTAAGTTTTGTACGATTGCACAATCTCAATCAGTATCAAAAAATTAAGAATACTTGAAGTAGATAGGTAAAAAAAGCTCATTTCGTCTTGAGGGTTGTTACACTTTAACAAAATGTTGCCAATTTCAGTCAGTTAGGTCAGTAACTAGAAATAAATAGAACCAAATTGTGCAATATCAATCAAACGTGATGACTCCGCCAGCTAACTGTAATGAGAATTTTGTTAGTAGATGATGACGAACCTTTAATGAACGCTCTAGCCAACAGTCTGATTGAACAGCATTATGCCGTCGATATCGCTACTGATGGAGAATCTGCTTGGGAATTCATTTTACTGTTTACTTACGACTTGGTAGTCCTAGATGTCATGCTGCCTAAGTTAGATGGCATTAGTTTGTGTCGGCGAGCGCGTGCGGAAGGCTATCAAATGCCAATTCTATTGTTAACAGCTAAAGATGGTAGTTTAGATAAAGTTAAAGGTCTTGATGCTGGTGCAGATGATTATGTAGTCAAGCCGTTTGATTTTGATGAGTTAACGGCAAGAATTCGCGCTTTGTTAAGAAGAGAAGGTCATTATTTAGCTCCCGTTTTAAAGTGGGAAAATTTGACCCTCGATCCTAGAACTTGTGAGGTTAAATATCAGGAAAAATTAATTAATTTAACTCCTAAAGAGTATGCTCTTTTAGAATTATTTTTACGTAATCCCCAACAAGTTTTTAGTGCTGGTGCAGTACTTGAAAGATTATGGTCTTTTGAAGATCCTCCAGGCGAAGAAGCAGTTAGAACTCACATTAAAGGGTTACGACATAAATTAAAAGCTGCTAATGTTCCCAAAGATATAATTGAGACAGTTTATGGCATGGGTTACCGTCTCAGAAGTGAACCGACTCACTCAACCGTCAAAAAAGAAGAACAAGAGTATCAAGCACAAAAAACTCGGCATGTAGAAGCTTTGATTAAAACCTGGGAACAGTTCAAACCAAACATGAGCAAAAGATTGGCTGTAATCAGTGCAGCTAAAGATGCTCTAGTAAATAACAGTTTAACTACGGAATTACAACAACAAGCTCGATCTTCTGCTCATAAATTAGCAGGTTCTTTAGGTAGTTTTGGTTTTCCTGAAGGTTCTAAAATTGCTAAAGTTTTAGAACAGTTATTAATCGAGGAATTATCCTGTGAACCAGCCAGAATCGAGCAATTGAGCAAGTTATTAACCGATTTAAGTCGAGAAATTGAGCAGCAACCTTTTTATGCTCAAAAAAATGGCAGCCGAAGTAAAGGCATTTCGCTTTTGGTTATTGACAACGATCTCAATTTTGCGAAACAGCTAGCTGAGGAAGCTGCGATTTTGGGAATATCTGTTGTAGTTGGGACTAATTTAGCCGAAGGAGAAAAATTACTGCTTATACACCCACCTAACGTTGTTATGCTCAAAATAGCTAATCCAGAAGCCGAATATTTAACATTTATCGCTCAATTACATCAACAACATCCCCTGATTCCAATTGTGGCAATTTTAGCAGCAGATAGCTTGGCGGAAAGATTAGCCGTGATCCGTCAAGGAGGAAGTTTGTTGTTGCAGTCTCCTGTTACTCCTACTATGGCGATCGCCTCAGTTAATCAGCTTTTGGCTAGAACTGGCTCTGGTGCTAAAGTGATGATTGTTGATGATGATGCTCAACTTTTAGCAGCTTTAAAAATTGATTTAGAGGCTTGGGGGTTTAACCTTTTAACTATTAATGATCTTCAGCAATTTTGGTCTTCTTTAGTCAAATTCAACCCAGATTTGTTGATTCTCGATATTGAAATGCCTGACATTAATGGCATCGAATTGTGTCAGTTATTACGTAGCGATCCTCGTTGGCAAAGCTTACCAATTCTGTTTTTGACTGTTCATCATGATGATAAAACTCAACATCAAGCTTTTGCGATTGGTGCTGATGATTATTTAAATAAACCGATTGTTCCAGCAGAATTAGCCAATCGCATCCTTAATCGTTTGGCAAGAGTTAAAAGTTTTACAAACTCTTAAGTTTAATTAAATTCAAGTTAAACTTCTTGATTAGTCTTGTGGCTGTAGCTTGAAATTTTGATAGATAAGAATGAAAAAGACCTTGGGAGTCTTGCCGTGTTTCGACCCCAAAGCCTTTCTCTTTTACACTTACTCCTCACACAATTAATATAGTAAATTTATTTCTCTTTGGATAGTTACTAAAAGGTGACACTTTCTCAACTGGCATAAATATATCTATTCACTTCAGTTTTTTTTAAGTCGAGTATATAGCGGTCGCATATATGCCAGCTTCGTTGTTCTCTTTGCGCCACACCGAAAGTGTGACTGCGTTGTGATTTTTAGATAAAAAAAAGAAAAAGTTAATACCTTGTATTATAGTGTTTTTACTGCTAGTTTGGATAGTTAAGTTGTTCGCTAAGACGATCAAGTTGATTAATTATTTACAAATAATCAAGCATTTTTTAAACAAATCTCACTACAAATTTAGCTATCCTAGATAGGCATTTAGTAAAAAATTAATTAAGAGTGGAAATTAAAGACTTTCCTGCCAATATTGAAGCAGAAGAAGAAATCCTCGGTGGCATTTTACTCGATCCCGAAGCAATGGCGAGAATAGCGGATATCTTGCCTAAAGATGCTTTTTTTGTCCAAGCTCATCAAACTATTTATTACGCTGCACAAGTACTTCATAGTCAAGGAAAACCAACTGACTTAATGGGAGTTAGTACTTATTTAGCTGATCGCGAGCTTCTAGAACAAATAGGAGGAATTACTAAACTCGCTCAACTACTTAATCGTACCATTTCTGCGGTTAATATCGATCGTTTTACTAATTTGGTGATGGATAAATATATTCGTCGCGAGTTAATTAAAGCTGGTCATGAAATTGTCGGTTTGGGTTATGAAACAGCTACCGAATTAGAAACTGTACTCGATCAATCAGAACAGAAAATTTTTCGTTTAACTCAAGAACGTCCCCAACAAGGTTTAGTACCTATTTCTGATAGTTTGATTCAAACTTTTAATACAATTGAAAATTTACATCAACAAATTGCTTTACCTGGAATTCCTTCTGGTTTTTATGATTTAGATGCTTTTACCAGTGGTTTTGGTCGTTCAGATTTAATTATTATTGCTGGTAGACCTTCAATGGGAAAAACAAGTTTTTCTCTCAATATTGCAGCCAATATTGCTAAAGAATCTAAAATGCCTGTGGCTGTTTTTAGTTTAGAAATGTCACGGGAACAATTAGCCCAAAGACTGCTAGCTAGTGAAGCAAAAATTGCTAGTAATCGTCTTAGATCTGGCAGAATTACCCAACAAGATATTGAAGCTTTAGTTAATGCGGTTGGTCATTTATCAGAATTATCAATCTACATCGATGATACAGCTAATTTATCCGTTCTCCAAATGCGATCTCAAGTTCGTCGTTTACAAGGACAATTGAAACAAGATTTGGGATTAGTTTTATTAGATTATTTACAGTTGATGGAAGGCGGAAGTGATAACCGAGTCCAAGAATTATCTAAAATTACCCGTTCTCTCAAGGGTTTGGCGCGTGAAATTAATGTACCAGTCATCGCTTTATCTCAGCTTAGTCGCGGTGTCGAACAAAGAACGAATAAACGCCCAATGCTATCAGATTTGAGAGAAAGTGGTTCAATTGAGCAAGATGCCGATTTAGTAATTATGCTTTATCGAGATGAGTATTACAATCCTGATACACCAGAACAAGGTATTGCTGAAGCAATTATTACTAAACATAGGAATGGGCCTGTCGGGACAGTAAAATTGTTATTTAAGTCCGAATTGACCAAGTTTGAAAGTTTAGCCAGACCAAATCATTATTAAATTCAATTCTTCAAACTAAAATAGGAACTGCCAATACCAATAGTTTTAGTAGTTTTTTGCGGATGATCAGTTATTTTTTCGGGAAAATAATAGAAAAGTTTTTTTTCTAGTTGCCCTGAAGTATTTTTAAAAGTAATAGTATAACCATTAATTTCGTAAGTACCATCTATTTGACTAGTTGAAGAAGTAGTAACTCCTGGCGCGCTTCCACCAGAAGATTTTTGTTGGGAAAAACTACCATCTTCAAAAAATGTCAGATTATTTGATACAGCAATCATTACATCTCCTCCCAAGGCAGTATTGCCACCACCTCCAATCGAAGTGTAATATCCATGCAATCGCTCATTGCTGCTGCCTGGAACTACAGAAAAATAGTTATCCCAATTGTTGCTTTTTCCATCTCCCCATTGTACTTGAAGGCGATCGCCATTTTTAATCCATTTACCCCAATCACTTGGACTAGTTCTTTGAGAATTTTCGATTTCTAGATCTTCTGGTGCTATACCTGTCTTGGCAATTTTATAAATAGTGCCATCTTGAAAAAGTAAATAAGGTGAAAAAGTCATAATAACCATTCCTCCTACACCAAATCCATAACTTTCTACTACAATCACCTCATAGTTTTTTTCAACTTGGGATGTATTAGCCATAATTTCAAACTGTTTGTTGAGTAGATGGTTAAACTGCCGAACGTCAGCAAAATCTATAGTGTTATGGTTAGATAAAGTAATTGGGGACGAGGATTGTTGTTCAATTCGATTGTTATTAGCAATCTGAACTATCTTATTTGGTTGAGCAACAGCAAAGTCGTTAGCAATAAATAAAGAAGAAAGAATAGTTAATTTTAAGATTAATTTCATAATCTTCAATTAAATTACTGAGATAAATATTGAGGGAAATATACCATAGAAGCTGCGTGTAGATTCGCTAACACATTCGTGAACCTGATATTTACCTTGGAAATCTTATTTTTTAAAGCATTTATGAAAACTTCAAGTAAAACTATTACGAACGACACCAAATTTTATTCTTATTCCTGCTCCAGAAAAATTTAATCATCTTTTAATTCAAACTAATTCAACTGCTTGTTTAGAATAGTTAGAAAAATTCCTATAACCTGAAATTAATATTTAGTAATTACTATCCACTTTGGCTTGTAGACTAATTAAACCAATCTCAATTTTTGCCTTATTCGCGTTAGGATACAAAAAGTGGGAGGCATAATTGCTGCTTAAATGCTACTAGTTAGGTATCCTTAAGAAAATAATATTCGTGGCGATAAGAAAACCATGAAAATTTTGCTGATTGAAGATGATGAAAGTCTCGCCAATTTAGTACAAGAAACTTTAACCAAACAACAGCATTATTTAGTAGATTACTCTACAGATGGGTTAGAAGGTTTAGAATTAGCTCAAAACTTTGGATATGACTTAATTTTATTAGATTTGGTTCTACCAAAGCTAGATGGAATTCAACTATGTCAAAAACTCCGAGAACAAGGCGATCGCACACCAATTTTACTCCTAACTGCTCAAGATACTCTGACTAAAAAAGTCAAAGGATTAGATGCTGGTGCTGATGATTATTTAGTAAAACCTTTTGAATTAGAAGAGTTATTAGCGCGAATTCGAGCTTTATTGAGAAGGGGAAATGATTCTTTATTACCCATTTTACACTGGCAAGGGCTTAATCTCGACCCTAATAGTTGCCAAGTAAACTACTGCAATCAACCGCTTAAATTAACAGCCAAAGAATATGCTTTATTAGAATTATTTTTACGTCATCCTCAACGAATTTTTAGTCAAAGCTCTTTATTAGATCAAATTTGGTCTTTTGATGAATTTCCCTCAGAAAATGCCGTGAGAACTCAAATTAAAGGCTTACGACAAAAGTTAAAACAAGTAGGTGCTGCAACAGACTTTATTGAAACTATTTATGGAATGGGATATCGTTTAAAGCAATCAACCGCATCATCTTCAAAACAAACTGAATCAAAAATTGTTAAACCTCAAAAAACAGGTACAAAACTTCCTGATTTAAATAATCTTTGGCTACAACATCGTGCTAAATATCTTGCTCATTTAAAAACTTTGACACAAACAATTCAAATTTTAAAACATGAACCTCGTACAGAAAATTTATTAGCTCAAGCCAAACAAGCTGCTCATACTTTAGCAGGTTCTTTAGGAACTTTTGGTTTTAAACAAGCTTCAAAATATGCTAGCCAAATTAATCAAAAATTAAAGAATTTTTCTCAATTAACTTTTGAAGATTTTACTCTTTTAGAACAGTTAATTGAAAACTTAAATCAAGAATTAAATCAATCTTCTAATACTCCTAATAATCTTTTATTTTTAACACCCCGTCCTCGAACTACTACCTATCAACATAAGCTACTCATTATTGATGATGATTCTGCACTTACTCAAGTTTTAATGAGTGAAGCCAACACCTGGGGTTTAAAAACTACCGTAGCCAATAATCTCAAGCAAGCTAGAAAAATTATTAATCAAAATATTCCAGATATTGTTTTATTAGACTTATCTTTTCCCGAAGCTACCGAAGGAGGATTTGAATTATTAGAAGAATTAACTACCAAACAACCACCGATACCAACCATTGTTTTTACTTCAAAAGAAAGTTTAACTACTAGAGTCAAAGTAGCACGTTTGGGTGGTAAATTATTTTTACAAAAACCAGTTTCTTCCTATCAAGTTTTAGAAGCGATCGCGCAAGTTTTAGAACAGTTTTATCCTCCTCTTGCCAAAATTTTAGTGGTAGATGAGCAACAAAATACTTTAGACGAACTTCGTCAGCTTTTATCACCTTGGGGATTTCAAGTCATTCTCCTGTCTAATCCTCGTCAATTCTGGCAATTTCTCGAACAATCGCTTCCCGATTTATTGATCCTCCAATTAGAATTGCCTGAAATTAGTGGAATTGAACTGTGTCAAGTAGTACGCAACGATCCCAATTGGTATCAATTACCAATTTTGGCAATTTCTCAAAGTCAAGATGAACAGATGATTCAACAAGCTTTTGCTGCTGGTGTTGATGATTATCTTGCTCTACCTCTTAGTTCCGAACAATTAGTTACTCGCATCTTTAACCGTTTGGATAAAGAAAGATATCGTCGTCAACAAAGTGAAATAGATACCTTAACAGGAGTTTTAAATCGCAAAGCTTTTATTCTGCAAATTAATCGATTACTCAATTTAGCTAAACGACAAAACAAATCTTTGTGTTTTATTGTGATCGATCTAGACAATTTTAAACAAGTCAATGACTGCTATGGACACGATGCTGGCGATCTCGTCTTACGTTATTTGGGCAAACTTTTAAACCAATTATTTAGGAAAGAAGATGTCGTAGCACGTTGGGGAGGCGAAGAATTTGTTCTCGGTTTATACGATGTCTCCAAAAAATCTGGCAATAATAAATTAGAATACTTACTTGCTACTTTTTGTCAGCATAGTTTTACTGATTCTCGCGGTCGTAAATTTCAAGTTAGTTTTAGTGGTGGTTTAGCAGAATACCCCTGTGATGGAGAAGATTTAGAGAGTCTTTATCAAGTTGCAGATCGACGACTTTATCAAGCAAAAGCTCAAGGCAAAAACTTAATAGTTTAACAATTTGTATTAATAAATATTAAGAAATACCAAGTTATGTCGTAAAACTTAATTGGTTATCATTACCCTGAATGGTATATCTCGTCTATTTACAGGGTATGCTCGCAGGAGACTAACCCATGAAAATACCAGAACAAGAAATTAACCGTCTCCTGGCTAGTGTTGCTTTAGACATTAGACAATCCTTAGAACTAGAAGAAATTTTGCACAGAAGTGTCGAAGCAGTTCGTCACTTATTAGAATGTGATCGCGCTGTGATCTACCGTTTTTATCCTGATTGGAGTGGTGCTGTCATCGTAGAATCAGTAGCTCAACCCCAATGGTCGATTCTGGGAAGTATAATTAAAGACCCCTGTTTTGAAAACAATTGGGTTGAATATTATCAACAGGTTAATGTTACAGCCAGAACAGATATTAATCAAACAGAAACTGAAGCTTGTTATCGAGAGTTATTACAAACCTTTCAGGTTACTGCTAATTTAGTCGTTCCGATTGTACAAACAACTTCCGAGCAAACTACTCAGTTATGGGGTTTGTTAATTGCCCATCAATGCCAACAACCTCGACAATGGCAAGAAGTAGAAATCGAGTCACTCAAGCAATTAGCTACTCAAATCGGTATTGCGATCGCTCAAGCTGAACTTTTAGCTCTCACTAAATACGAACTCAAACAACGACAATTTGCTCAACAACAAGTTCAACAAGCTCGGCAATTTTTACAAACAACTATCGATTATCTTCCTGTAGCAGTTTTTGTGAAAGATGCAAATCAACCAAACTTTGGTAAATTTTTACTATGGAATAAAGCTAGCGAAAGAATGTTTGGCTTAACGGCAGAGCAAGCTTTAGGCAAAACTGTCTATGATTACTTTTTGTTTCCTGAAGCAGACTTATTTAATCAACAAGACCAGCAAGCCTTTGAAACTAGAACGGTAATTGAAATTCCCGAACAAACTCTTACGATTGGCAATCTGAGTAAAAAAATTCTCCGCACTACTAAAGTACCTATTTTTGATGATTTTGGTCAACCAGAATATTTACTTTGTATTGCTGAAGATATTACCCGTCGTCATCAAGCTGAAGTTAAATTGCAGCAAAAATCCGAGGAACTAGCAGTTTTTAGCTCTAATCTAAAACAACTACATCGTTTGAATACCACTAACTACGCTAGTTTTGATGAATTATTTCACGATTATGTTCAAACTGGATGTCAAATTTTTGGTTGCTCGACAGGAATTATCAGTTGTATTGAAGGTGAAATCTATACTATTTACGCCGTTGTATCTGATTTAACTGGTTTAAGTCCCCATCAACAACTTAATTTAGGCGATACTTATTGTGCTGAAGTAGTCAAACAAAAAAAAACTATTGCTTATCATCAGGTTGGTACCATTGAACAACTACGTTCTCATCCTGTTTATCAAAACTTAAAGCTAGAAACTTATATCGGAACACCAATTTTTGTAGAACAAGCAATCTACGGAACACTTAATTTTTCCTCTACTAAAATTAGAAATTTTCCTTTTACCAGCCACGAACAAGAAATTATCGAAATGATGGCTCAAAGTATTGGTAAATTTATTAATGCTCATCAAATCGAATTGCAACGTCAGCAAGCGGTAAGAGAACTGCAACAAGCCAAACAAGAATTAGAAGACAGAGTTAGACAACGTACCGAAGAATTAAGTCAAACCAATCAGCGTTTGCAACAAGAACTTTACCAACGACAACAAGTACAAGTTGCTCTAGAAGAAAGTGAAGCGCGTTTTCGCTTAATGGTCAATAGCTTTCCGATGTTGGTTTGGCTTTCAGGAAGTGATGGCCACTCGATCTTTTTTAACCAAGCTTGGTTACAGTTTACAGGGCGAACCATGGCAGAAGAATTAGCTCATGGTTGGTCAGAAGGGGTACATCCTGACGATCAACAGGAGTATCTCGATACCTATCAAACTGCCTTTAATAATCGTCAACCTTTTCAATTAGAATATCGTCTCAAACGCGCTGATGGTGAATATCGCTGGATGCTTGATTATGGTGCGCCCAGATTTAGACCTGATGGTAGTTTTGCAGGTTTTATCGGTTCTTGTTTAGATATTAGCGATCGCAAACAAATTGAAGCTACTCTACAAGAGTCGGAAAAACGCTGGCGTACTTTATTAGAAAATGTTCGTCTTTTGGTCATTGGCATGGATCTTCAAGGTCGCCTTGATTATGCTAATCCCTTCTTTTTAGAACTAATGGGATATACCGCTACTGAAGCAATTGGTAAACCTTTTATCAATTTAGTTCATCCTCAAAATCGTTCGGAAGCTATAAAAATCTTTCAATCTATTATTCAACCTGATTCCCCTTACTATTATCATCATCAAAAAATTCTGCTAACTAAATCAGGAGAAGAAAAAATAATTAGTTGGAATAGTACTCAAATGTGCAACCTTCAAGGAGAAACAATCGGAATGATGTGCATTGGTGAAGATATTACAGCACGTCATGCTATGGAACGAATGAAGGATGAATTTATTTCCGTTGTTAGTCACGAATTACGTACTCCTTTAACCTCAATTCATGGTGCTTTGGGTTTACTTGTGAGTGGAATTGTACAGCCTCAATCTGAACAAGGACAACGGATTATTAAAATTGCAGCAGAAAGTACCGAAAGTCTCGTTCGCCTAGTTAACGATATTTTAGAATTAGAGCGACTCGAATCTGGCAAAATTGATTTGATTAAAAAATTAGTTCAGGCTCAAGAGATAATGTTACGAGCAATTGAACAGGTTCAATTAATAGCCAATCGCGCTGGAATTATTTTAGAAGTTACCAACCAAGACTTAGAATTTTATGCCGATGGCGATCGCATAGTTCAAGTGTTGACTAATCTTTTAACTAACGCGATTAAGTTTTCTGAACGAGGTTCTCGGGTTTGGCTTGATGTAACTCAACAATCAGACAAGGTTCTTTTTGTAGTTCAAGACCAAGGTAGAGGGATACCATCAGATAAATTAGAAACTATCTTCGAGCGTTTTCATCAAGTCGATGCTTCTGATTCTCGCCGTAAAGGTGGAACGGGTTTAGGTTTAGCCATCTGTCGTAATATTGTTGAACAGCATGGCGGAAAAATTTGGGCAGAAAGTATTTATGGCAAAGGAAGTAATTTCTTTTTCACCATTCCTTTAATTCAAGCTGATGAGATTAATAATTAATTATGTCCAATAAAAGAATTTTAGTCGTTGATGACGATGATGGTATTCGAGAAGTTATTCAAATTTGTTTAGAAGCGATCGCTGGTTGGGAAGTAATTCCCGTAGCTTCTGGGGCAGAAGGATTAAAACAAGCAGAACAACAACAACCAGATGCTATTTTACTCGATGTGATGATGCCCTATATGGATGGCATTGCTACTTTTAAACAACTTCAAATCAATCAAAAAATTCAACATATTCCTACTATTTTACTAACAGCTAAAGCTAAAATAAGTGAACAAAAACAGTTACAAAATTTGGGAGTTGCTGGCGTAATTGTTAAACCTTTTGAACCACAAAATTTGGTCAACCAAATTAAAAGTATTCTCAATTGGTAAGTGAATATTTATCTAGTAACTGATAACTGGTAACTGTTCTATGTTGATGTTTTCTTCAAATTCTCATAAGATTTAAATAGTATGAAGTTGAGGCAGAAAACAATGGAAGATAATTTTGGTCAACTGATTCGTCAAGCACGAAAAAATAAAGGTTACAGTCAAAGAGAATTAGCCAAATTAATTGACTTAGACTTTACCTATTTATCTAAATTAGAAAACAATCGGGCTGATTATCCCCCCAAAGAAGAAGCAATTCGGATTTTGGCTCGTCAACTTGAATTAGATGAAGAACAATTAATCTATCTAGCTGGGAGAATTCCCCAACAAGAAGAAGATTTACTTAAACAACATTACAAGGATATGCCAGCTTTGTTTCGACGAATGCGAGAAAATCCTGATTTTGCTCAAAAGGTTTTTCGCGAAGCAGTTGGAGCAGATCGTCAGGAGTAATCAGCTTGAGTATTTTTCGTCCCTATAGCTTTATTCCAAAACTCACCATCGAAGCTTGTGCTTTAGATATTTTGCTACAAATGCAAAAAAAGCCAAATTATCTGCCCAAATTCCCTTTAGATGCCAGTCGAATCGCTGAATTCTTAGGATTAGATGTAGTTTGGGATAATATTAGTGATGACGAATATGGCGCAATTGCTGCCAGAATTTTACCCCTAGAAAAATTAATCGAAATAAACGATCGCATTCCTCAGTTACAAGCAGGATTAGGCGAATCAACCATTGCTCATGAAATTGGGCATTGGGTATTGCATATTGATCGCACTGAAGTAGAACGTCAGATTCGCTTAAAACAAAAAGGATTGGCAATTAAAGTTGAACCCTTGTTGTGTCGCAGTCTTGAAAGTAGCGAAGGCATTGAATGGCAAGCACAATATTTTGCAGGGTGTTTGTTGATGCCTCAGTATTATTTATTAGAATTGAGTCAAGGTAAAGATTTAACTAAGTGGCAAAATTTGTACAAAATTAGCGAAACTTTAGGCGTAACTATTTCTAATCTAGTCCATCGTCTACAAGATTTAGGCTGGATTTATTGTGATTCAGAACAAAAAGAAATTCATTTATTAAAACATAATTAAAATCAATTTTTTTCTCAATCTGGATTGATAATTTGGTGAAAGTTTCCTCGACAATTTTACGGGAGACGAGCAATTACTTAAACTAAGCAGTGAAAAAAAATAGAGATATCGCTTAGGTTAAGTAGTTTAATCAATAAGTGTTTACCTCTTTCATACTTTATCTACTCAACTTTACAAAAACTTTAAAGTAAGTAGAGGTTTTATCGCGTATATATTTCTATAACGGAATATAAAAACGAAATAATTTAAACTAATAATAAAAAGTAGTTTATCAATATGTCTAATTTTGCTGGGATGAGTAACGGTCAAACTCCAGAAAATTTATCTTTAAGTAACAGTTATACTGTCTCTAGAGATAGCATCGATGTTAATCTCTACAATTACTTACAAAAGTTAAGAAGACGATGGAAGCCAGCCTTGGCAGTATTTTTACTGACTGTAGGTGCAACGGCTGCTCTTAGTACTTTGCTCAAAAAAAGTTATCAAGCAGAAGGTAAATTACTCTTTAAACAAAATAACACTGCTTCTTTAACCAAAGTTGGTCAAGGGGTTGGTGAGCTAAAACCTCTGCTTAATGACCAAAGTCCACTAAAAACCGAAATTGAACGGATGACGGCTGAGCCAATTTTGGTTCAAACCATTGAAAAATTAAAGCTTAAAGATGACGAAGGTAAGACACTCAAACCAGAAGTTTTATCCAAAAAACTGAATATAGAGATTATTGGTGGAACTGACGTAATTAGTTTAGCTTATCAAGACCCAGACCCCTACACTGCTGCTGATGTCATCAATACGTTGATGAAACTTTATTTAGATGAACAAGTTAAAAGTACTCAAGCTGAGACTGCTAACGCTGACAGTTTTATTAGCAATCAACTTCCCAAAATAGAACAAAAACTGTCCCAAGCCGAAACTAATTTACGGAGATTTAAAGAAGCAAATCGAGTAGTGAATCTAGCCAAAGAGAAAGAAACCTTAGTGATGGAGTTGGGTAATCTCAATCAGCAAATCGCTAATGTGGCTGCTCAATATCAGGGAACACAAGCTCAAACGGCTACTCTCAATCAGCAACTAGGTTTAAATCTTAATCAAGCTCTTGCAGCTAATCAACTAGGAGGCACTCCTGTGGTTGAAAGCATTTTCAAAGATCTAGCTGATGTAGAAACCGAACTTGCTCAACAACGGCAACGTTTTCGAGATAACCATCCCATGATTCAAAGTTTGTTAGAAAAGAAACAAGACCTCAATCAGAAATTAGAAGGGTTAATTACTGAAACAGTAGGCTCAAATACTAAAATTTCTGAAGGCTTACTTAGAAGCGACGGCAATAAAGAAAATCCATTAGAAAAATATATTTCTCTTGAAATTGATCGCATTAGTCAACAAAGACAATTAGCTTCTCTCTATCAATCTCAACAAGCTTATCTGCAACGAGCTAGACAACTACCGCAAATCGAGCAACAACAACAAGACTTGATTCGTCAAGTAGAAGCTGCTGAAAAAGTTTACCAAAACTTACTCGATAGTCAGCAAGAACTAAAATTACTGCAAAACCAACAAACTAGTAATGCTCAAATTATCGAATTGGCTCAATTACCTGAAAAAGGTAATTCTGGCAGGTTGGCTTTAATGCTGTTGGGCATAGTTTTAGGATTGCTGCTTTCTAACCTCTCCGTTTTGCTCTTAGAAATGCAAGACCGCAGTTTGAAAACTATTGCTGAAATTAAACAAAGATTTCCTTATAAAGTGTTGGGTTTAATTCCTCAATATTCAGATGATGAACCCAATGGTATTGTAGTGCAGAGAGAGCCAGATTCCTTTAACAGCGAAATCTATCGCATGATTCAGGCAAATTTAAAAATTCTTAATCAAGATAATCCCCCACAAGTTGTTTTAATAACTAGCTCAGTACCAGGAGAAGGAAAATCTACTGTTGCAGCAAATTTAGCTGCTGCGATCGCTCAATTAGGTCGTCGCGTTCTGTTGATTGATGGTGATTTACGCAGGGCTTCTCAACATCATCTTTGGAGTGTGAGTAATCACTTAGGACTCAAAGATGTTTTAACCCACAAAACTAGCTTACATGAAGTAGTAGCTCGACCTCTTGAAAGACTAGATTTATTAACTGTTGGAGTTGTCCCACCCAATCCGCTGGCGTTACTCGATTCTGTTGAAATGAACCAATTAATTTTCCAAGCGAAAAAAGATTATGACTTTGTTTTAATTGATGCTCCTCCCCTCCCAATTACTGCTGATGTTTTGACTCTTAGTAAACTTGTCGATGGATTGTTATTTGTGAGTCGTCCCGGTGTAGTTGAACAAGAAAGTGCTGCTTTTGCTCAAGAAATTTTAGCAACTGTAAACAAACAGATTTTGGGCATGGTAATTAATGGTGTCAAATCCAGTGAATTTGAACGTTATTCCTACCACGCTAAATATGCTAAAGGCTATTTTTCAGAAAAAAAGCTGACCTCAAAGAGCGACCGCGCTGAAGTAGCAGCGATTTAAAATTGCATAAACTGCTTTTCAGTTGTCGTAAATACATTAAAAACCGTACTCTTAGCAACGAGATATGAAAACACCAATTATTGCCATTGGTTTAGATGCAGCTGACCCTAATCTGATAGAACAATGGATGTCTCAGGGAAATCTGCCCAATCTCAGCCGTATTCGTCAACAGGGAATCTACGGTCGTTTACATAATCAAGTCAATTATCAAGGAGGAGTAGCCGAATTTTCTTCCACAGAACCTCTTTGGGTCATGATGACTACAGGCTGCTTGCCTGATAAAACTGGTTTTTGGGATACAATTACTTACAATCCCGATACCTATGAAGTTCGTTGCGATCCTGTTTATGGCGGATACGATTACCAAGAATATCTTCCTTTTTATGCGTTAGGAGAAAAATATCGTGTAGCTGCTTTTGATGTACCAGTTACTAGAGTATCACCAGGAGTCAACGGCATTCAAATTACAGGTTGGGGTGGACATCATCCTTTTTATCCAAGCGAATCTCAACCAAGCGAACTTTTACCCCACATAGTCGCCAAATATGGGCATAACCCCGTTTATCGAAAAGATAATGGGATTTGGTGGGATAAAAAATATTTTAATTGGGTAACTCAATCAGTTAAAGAAAGCGTTGCCACTCGCGCTCAAATTTGTCGAGAAATTTTGCAACAAGAACCATGGGATTTATTTATTACTGCCTTTGGTGAAACCCATACTTTGGGACATGACTTATACAATCTGAGTCAACCAGACCATCCCCTCTATCCCTACACCAATCAAATGGCAACTTTGGGGGATCCGATGTTACAAGGATTCCAACAAGTAGACCAAGCCCTGGGAGAAATTATCGCAGCAGCACCAGAAGATGCCTACGTTTTGTTATTCGCCGTTCATGGCATGGGTGCAAATCTAACCGATTTACTAAGTATGATGTTGCTACCAGAAGTACTTTATCGGTTTAATTTTCCAGGCAAAGTTGCACTAGGGGCAGGAGATCTCAATCAACCTGTACCACCAATGATTACCAAAAAAATTAGAAATGGTTGGTCAGCAGAAGTCTGGGGCAAAATTTACGAACCAAATCCACTGAAAAAATTGTGGCACACGTGGACACACAAAAAATTCTTAAGACATTCCAAACACGGTTTACTTTCTCCTTATCCTCTCCTAGACGAACAAGTAGAATTGGGCTGGATGCCTGCACGTTGGTATAGTTCTTTGTGGCCACAAATGAAAGCTTTTGCTTTACCTGCATATGCTGATGGTCACATTCGTATTAATCTTCAGGGACGCGATCGCGATGGTTTTGTAACACCGGCTGAATACGATTCTCTTTGTGATCGTCTTACTGAGGTTCTTGGTCGTCTTAAAGATGGTCGCAGCGGACAACCTTTAGTCAAACAAGTAGTTCGTACTCGCAAATCACCTTTAGATAACGATCCCAAGTTACCAGAACCAGACTTAATCGTAGTTTGGCACGAAATTCCCACTGATGTCGTCGATAGTCCAGACCTCGGACGCATCGGTCCTATTACTTATAATCGTCCTGGCGGACATCGAGAACATGGTTTTTTAATGGCAGCCGGTCCAGGAATTGAACCAGGTTCTCATCTAACTCATGGTCGAGCAGTCGATCTCAGTGCAACCATACTCAATTTAATGGGAGCAGAAATTCCGACTTATTTTGATGGTAAACCTTTACTAGAGCCAGTTTCAACTATCTCTTAGGAGACATTCATTGATGAATCAACCAGAAGTATCTGTGATCATTCCTGCCTACAATACCGCCGATTATATTGCCCATGCAATTGATTCGGCTCTTAATCAAACCCTACATAATATTGAAGTCATTGTTGTTGATGATGCTTCGACCGATAATACGGTTGAGGTAGTCCAAAGTTTTCGTGACTCCAGACTCAAGCTGTTAGTTAACGAAAAAAATTTGGGTGCAGGAGGTGCGCGTAATCGTGCTTTGAACGCAGCTACAGGAAAATGGTTAGCAGTACTTGATTCTGATGATTGGTATGCAGCCGAAAGACTAGAAAAGTTAGTTTACCTTGCCCAAACAAATCAGGCTGATTTAATTGCCGATAATCTCTATTTGATTGAAGATGGTCATATTTCTCCTTGGGGAACTTTAATTGGTGGTAGTGGACAAATCATTGATTCGGTTAGACAAATTTCTGCAACCGATTTTGTCAAGTCAGATATTGAAGGTAAAGCTGGCTTACGCCTGGGTTTTAGTAAACCTTTATTTAAACGAGAATTTTTAGTTCAACACCAAATTAAGTATGATGAAACCATTAAAGTAACTCAAGACTTTTGGCTAGATATGGATTGTTTCTTGCATGGAGCCAAATTTTTTCTTATTCCTGAAGCTTTTTATTATTATCGTTCTCGTCCAGGTTCTTTAGTTGCTAGTAATAAAATCAAACGTTTAGAAGACGAATGCCGAGCTATTAATAATTTTCTTCAGCATAAAGATTTCTTAAAAGAAAATCCTCAACTTTTAGCTGCTCTTTTAGAAAAAATGACTGCTACCAAAAAATGGCGCAATTATTATTCTGTAGTTGAACCTTTTAAACAAAGAAAATTTTTAGCTGGATTAATGGCAATTATTGCTCATCCTATTTTTCTGAAACACTTTACTGCTCAACTACCCAAAATCATTAAACGTCGTCTTCAATCTTTATGCTCTAGTAGTAAAATAAGCTATCAAAAGGATATGTTTCAAGTTTGAATTAACTAACAATTTGTTTATCTGATTCGAGTATGAAATAATATTACCTAACAATAACCATTAATAATAGCTATTTAAAAAGTTCAAGCTTTCTTTAAAACAATTAATTTAGCTTGTATATATTCTCCATACTTAATCTAGATCGGGTTGGTCAAGTTGATTAATTAAATAAATTTAAGTAAATATAAAATAATAATTTTAAACTTAACTAACAGCAGGATTAATGCTTAAAAAATTTTCCCCATTAACTATTTTTGAATATCTTTTTTCTGTTTTAGCTTTATTTCATCTCTCCCAAGGTTTAATTCCCTTATTACTCATTAGAGGCGCAAGCGAAGGAGATGGAACAAATGTTGGAGATTATAATTATTCGATTCATGCTGTAGTTTCCATCTTAATTTATTTGATTTCTTTTCTGTTGCTGGTTTTGCGTTGGAAAAAAGTCGCTGCTATTATCACCAAAGATAAATTGATTTGGCTGTTTATGTTAGTGATTAGTTTATCTTTTTTATGGTCAGTTGCTCCCAGTGATACGTTTCGATTTAGCCTCTATGCAATTGGTACAACTGCTTTTGGTATTTACTTAGCAACTCGCTACACTTTTGACCAACTATTTCAAATTCTTTGTGCAACTTTTATCTTAAGTGTTGTCCTCAGTATTTTGTTCATCGTTGCTTTACCCCATTATGGGATTATGGCAGCACTTCATGAAGGAGCATTCAGAGGAGTTTACACTCACAAAAACCAATTTGGTCTAATTATGGTGCCAGCAGCAATCATATTTTTGCTTCGTGCTAATAGTAGTAAAAATTTAAGTTGGCTATTTTGGTTATTGTCGGTTGTCACAGTTGCTTTAGTTGTTCTTTCTCGGTCAACTACATCTTTAGGCAATTTATTAATTATGCTGTCTTTATGCGCTCTTTATCGAATCTTTCGTTGGCGATATGAATACATGATTTCAGCAATTTTGTTGGGATTAACCATTGGCATTGGTGGTATCCTTTTATTTATCTATTATGGGGAAACAGATTTATTGTTGGTGGCTGCTGGTAAAGATTCGACATTGTCGGGTCGAACTGATATTTGGTCAGCAGTCCTAGAAATGATTAAACAACGTTTTTGGTTGGGTTACGGTTTAGATGCATTTTGGCGGGGCTTAGAAGGTCCTTCTGCCTATGTAGAACTATCAGTAAGAACTCAGGTAGCTTATGCTCACAACGGATTTTTAGATCTCTGGTTAGGAGTGGGATTTGTTGGTGTTTTTACCTTTTTACTGACTTTTATCAATACGTCAATTAAAGCTTTAGCTTTATTACGCAATACAAATACAGCAGAAGGACTCTGGCCTATTTTGTTTTTAAGTTATATTTTGTTATCTAATATCTCTGAAGGTACAATTGTAACGATGAATAACATCTTTTGGGCGATTTTTACGGCAATAACTTTTTCCCTAGTACAGTACAAAGTCAGTAAGCCAATCATGAAATCATCTTAAATTTTAGTTCTTATTTAAAGATGGATTCGAAACCAAACTGTGCATGCAATGAGCAATCTTTCTCGTAAAGTTTTCGAGATTATATTTTTGTTCGGCTAGATACCTAGCCTTTTGACCCATTTCGAGAGTTTCTTGTGGATGGTCAAGCAAGTATTGAATTGCTTGTTTCCAAGCTTGAGAATCTTTTAAAGGAACTGTAATGCCAATCCCTTCTTTTTCTAAATTAACTCCCATGTCTTTATTTTCTGTGGTAATAATCGCTCTTCCCATACACATTGCTTCAACTAGACATGATAAGCCGACTGTATTGTAAGGTTTATTGGGCGGCAGATCGAGGGGAATTGCTACAGCATAAGCTTTACCGTATTTCTGCAAAATTTGCGACGTTTTTAGCATTTGCTCAACAAGTTGAACATTTTGGGGTAAATTACTCGGTCTAAAAGTGTTTGTGCCTGTTGAAACAATATTGGTGGGAATTGTAATTTTAATATTTTGAGGTAAACTTTCTAACTGATCAAGAATGTTATCGTCATATCCCACTATATCTAGGGAAAAATCAATCTCTTGAAAAGCTTGAATTAAAGTTTTGTAGTCTCGAAAAGATTTACCTGTACTCAGTATGTAACCTTCTTTTCTAACTTGAAAAACTTCCAGTGGTTTGGATTCGTGAAATTCTACATCATATCCCCATTCTATGACTTCTAGCTTCTCTTGTGGTAATCCAAAATCTTCCTCAAAATGCTGCTTTATTCCTTGACTTAAACAAATAATCCGATCATTTCCAGTTACAAAAAATTTGACAAAGAGTTGTCCCAAAAAACTTGGTTTTGGTACTTGAAAAGCAATTGTAATTATTGGTTTTTTTAGTAGCTTGAATTTACGAAGCAAAGCTAGTAAAGAAGTGGTAAACAAGTGACCCGAGTAAATTAAATCAAATTCATTAATTGAGGTCAAAACTCGCAATTGTTGGTCAAGATCTCCTAATATCTTGAGGCGATTACTAAAGTTCTTAAGAAGATTGTATTTTTGGTAAGGAAGAATCTGAGTCTTAATGCTATAATTTTGCATCTGTGTACTTCCCCAGAGTTGGTGCGCTGCTTGACCATCTTCGTGAAATTCTTCTAAGATACAAATCAAATTATAATTGTTTAGCAATAGTATCTTCATCATCTTTTAGATTTTTTTTAATGTCTTTAAGCAGCTACTAATAGACGATTATACTTAAAATAAGTTACAAGTAATATTTTTAATTATTTTTTCATAACACTCAATGAAAATTAAAATCATACAGTCTAAGCTTAGTAAAGTATTTAAAAACAATTTATTTCATGATACGATTTGGGTATTGCTTGCTAAATTATTCAACGTTGTAATGCAAGCTCTTTATTTTGTGATAGTCGCTCGTTTTTTAGGATCAGAAAATTATGGTTCTTTTATTGCCGTTACTGCTTTAGCTTCAATTCTTTTTCCTTTTGCTGCTCTAGGAAGTGAGCATATTTTAGTTCAGTATGTAGCAATTAATCGCTCAAATTTTTCCGTCTATTGGGGAAATACATTACTTCTTTTATTAATTAATAGTAGTTTACTTACTATTGTACTTTTAATCTTATCTCCAATTATTTTTCCTCAGAATATTTCTCGGCTAACTATTTTAATTATTTTGCTTTCTGATTTATTTTGTTTAGGTTTATTTGATGTTAGCTCCAAAGCTTTTATGGCTGCAAATTTATTTAAAAAATTCTCCCAATTAGGAATTTTGAGTACTTGTGGTAAGCTTTTGTCCGCTTTTAGTTTAGCTATTTTTTTTCCCCATCCTAATACTCTCACTTGGGCTTGTCTATACTTAATTAGCTCAGCAATTATCGCTTTGATAGCAATTTTGTCTGTCAACCGTATAGTCGGCTCTGCTCAGTTTAACATATCAAAATTAAAATCAGAAATTAAACAAGGAGTTTATTTTTCGATTAGTGCTTCTGCTAATAATATTAATTCTAGTTTAGACAAAACAATGTTAGGAAGCATGTCCACTTTAGCTGCCACAGGTATTTACGGTTCTGCTTATCGTTTTATTGATGTTGGATATGTTCCTTTATTTGCTTTATTTGCTGCTTCCTATACCAAGTTTTTTCAACATGGTTCTTCGGGAATTAGAAACAGTTTAGGTTTCGCTAAAAAACTATTTCCTTTTTTGGTAGGATATGCTCTATTTTCACTAGTGGGTTATTTAGTATTTGCCCCAGTTTTACCTATTATTTTAGGAGATGAATATGCAGACGCGATCGCAGCTTTACGTTGGTTAGCTCCGATTCCCTGTTTAGCTGCGTTTCAAATGTTAGCTGCCGATACTTTAACAGGAGCAGGATTTCAAAAAAGTAGAAGTATAGTTCAAGTGGCTGCTGCTTTGTTAAATTTTGGGCTAAATTTTATTTTAATTCCGCATTTTTCTTGGCAAGGAGCAGCTTGGGCAACTTTAGCTTCAGATTCCTTTAGAATAGTCGGACTTTGGATAATTGTTATAGTTTTATATCGACAAGAGGTCAAGATGGCGAAGTCTTCTTAAGTGCATAATTCAATTCTTGATAACATATTTAGCTTTACAAGGTACTTTTACTTCTTTACAAGATCTTTACAAAAGTTTAATAACTAGCAATTTATACTTACAAATAATCTCTGAATCCATTAATTTAAAAATATTATTAAAAAGTCTTAAATAATAATATATGCTTTTTAATTCTTTTGAGTTCGTTTTTTTATTTTTACCGATCACGCTGCTCGGATTTTATTTAATCAGTAAAAATAAACTGGCTATTCAACAACAAATTCCTTTGGCTTGGTTGGTAATTACTTCATTATTTTTCTACGGATGGTGGAATCCTAAAAACTTGCCCTTAATCATAATTTCGATGTTGTGTAATTATGGGATTGGTTATTTACTTGGTAATAAACTCAACAATCACATTAGGAAAAAAACAATTTTAATATTAGGAATTGGTTTTAATTTAGCTTTAATTGGTTATTTTAAATATGCCAATTTCTTTGTTGAGAATTTTAATCAAGTTATTGGTACAGATTTTAATTTAGGAAAAATTATTTTACCCTTAGGAATTTCTTTTTTTACTTTTCAACAAATTGCTTATTTAGTTGATGCCTATCAAGGTGAAACTAAAGAATATAGTCTACTAAAATATGTTTTGTTTGTTAGCTATTTTCCTCAGTTAATTGCTGGTCCAATTGTTCACCACAGAGATATATTACCTCAATTCAAAAAATCAGAAATTTACCGCTTTAATAGTGAAATTTTGGCAATTGGTTTGACTATTTTTGTAGCAGGTTTATTTAAAAAAGTAATTTTTGCTGATTCTATTGCCGAATATGCCAATTTAGCTTTTAATGCTGTTGCCAAGGGTATTGAGCTTACTTTTTCTGAGTCTTGGATCGGAGCATTAGCCTATACTTTACAATTATACTTTGATTTTTCTGGTTATTCAGATATGGCAATTGGGGCAGCTTATATGTTTGGAATTAGGCTACCTCTAAATTTTAATTCTCCTTATAAAGCTATTAGTATTGTCGATTTTTGGCGACGTTGGCACATTACTTTATCCAATTTTTTAAGAGATTACCTCTACATTCCTCTTGGTGGAAACCGTAAAGGAAAAGTGAGACGTTATAGTAATTTAATGATTACTATGCTATTGGGAGGATTGTGGCATGGTGCAGGTTGGACTTATATTTTTTGGGGTGGTCTACACGGAATTTATTTAGTTATTAATCATTTGTATCGCTCTTTTCGTAAATCTATTGGACACGATCTTAAACAAGATGGTTGGCTACTAAAAGGGATTGGTTGGTTAGTTACTTTTCTTGCCGTAGTGGTTTCATGGGTATTTTTCCGTGCCGATAGTTTTGCCACCGCGATATCAATTTTGCGCTCAATGATTGGGTTAAATGGCATACAATTACCTGTTTTTTTAGAACCTCATTTAGCTTTTATGAGAAATTGGGGCGTTGGATTTTTGGGTTTCACAATGGATGTAGGAATCAGTCAAAAATATGCAACTTTTGGCGTTTTATTATTGTTATTAATTAGCTGGTTTACTCCTAATACTCAACAGTGGATGGGTATTTACAATCCAACTTTAAATCAAACTACTTCTTTTGAGCATCAAGGATGGTTACAAAAATTTTGGCAAAATTTAACCTGGAAACCTAATAATATTTGGACAGTCATTATGGCAGGAATAACAACAGCTTCTTTATTGTGTTTTACTAGAGTTAGTGAATTTTTATATTTTCAGTTCTAAAATTTAAACAGCATGAAACTCAAAACCATTACCAAAGACTTTTTTAAAACTAAAAAGATTGACAAAATCTTACCTAAAAAGAAAACTCAAAAATTTAATTTTGGTTTATATACATTAATAACTTCTTTGTTAATAGGTACAGTAGCGGGAATTAATTGGTTAGTAGACCCCCTTTGGTATAGTCACGGTAATATTTTAACTGGCAAGAATTTTGCCTTTAACGAACGTATTTCTAAGACTAATCTTTTTTTTAGAACTAAAGATAAAAATAATTATAACTGTCTCATTTTAGGTAGCTCTAGAGTTATTACGTTAAGAGCTTCTCAATTGACAGAAGACCGCTGTTTTAATTATGCAATTAAAGGAGGAGAAATTGAAGAGTTCATTCAATATGCTCATTCTTTGCAGGAACATGGTTTTAAACCTGAAAAAGTATATATTGGTGTAGATGGACTTAATTTTGTAGTTAAAGAAAGGCAACCAATTGAACCTTTTGATTTAAAAAGTTTAAAAACAAAATCACCTCTTGATGCCTATTTATCCGTTGATGTTTTGACTTTTTCGATCATGACTTTATTAGGAATTAGTCCCGATCCTGGTAATTATTATGACCAAAATTTTGAAGGGGCTGATGTTGAAAATTATCCTGTTTATGAACCAGATTTTTATAAGCCTCAAGTAGCACAAAAATGTGACTTTAAAATTGTCGATCTATTTGCTGATTTGAGAAAATTTTTTCCCAACGCCGAATTTATTGGTTATGTGCCTCCTCGTTCTGCTTGGAGTATTGTTAATGATACCTATGGTCGTAAATTAACTGAGGAATGTGAGTTACCAGTTTTTTATCAGCTAGCTCAGGAATACGATGTGATGTATGATTTTTCGATTCCTTCAGCCGTTACCAAAGATGTTAAAAATACTTTTGATGGTAGTCATTATTCTGTCAAGCTTAATGATGAAATAGCTAAAATTTTGTCAGGTAAATCGAATAGTTTTGGTATCCGAGTAGATCAATATAGTTTTGAAGAATATCGTCAAATTTATTTAGATGCAATAAAAGAATTTTTAAAAGAAAATAATCAAATGCAACGCTGGCGTGGTTAAAGGTAAACTTTTACGTAAGGTGGGGAGAAAATTTCCAGCAAAATAAAATGAATTTGTTACTTAAAAATGTCAATAAAAAAATTATTTAAAATGGAAAATTATAGTGCGAAGCGTACGTGCCTTAGTGTTGCTAAAATCGCACCAATTTCTCTATTGTTTTTATTAGTATTTCCCTGCTTAGGCACGCAAAGCAAATATAACTATGGGGAAGCCCTACAGAAAACGATTCTTTTTTATGAAGCACAACAATCAGGTCAACTACCAACATGGAATCGGGTTCCTTGGCGTGGTGATGCAACTTTAACTGATGGCGCAGATATAGGTGTTGATTTGACTGGAGGCTGGTTTGATGCAGGGGATCATGTGAAATTTGGCTTCCCAATGGCAGCTAGTGCTACCAATTTAGCATGGGGTGGTATTGAATATTATGATGCTTACCAAAAATCAGGTCAATTAACTTATTTAGCTCGTAATCTCAAATGGCTAAGTGATTATTTTCTCAAAGCTTTTGTCAATGATCAACCTGGAAAATATGTTTTTTATGGACAAGTTGGGGATGCCAATCAAGACCACCAATGGTGGGGACCGGCTGAAGTAGTTAGTTATCAGATGGCAAGACCTGCTTATAAAATTGATACCAGTTGTCCTGGTTCAGATTTAGCAGGAGAGACATCCGCAGCTTTATCGGCAGCTTCAATTTTCTTTCGTAAAAATGGTGAGACTGCCTATGCAGATTTGTTAGTGCGCAAAGCAGAACGATTGTATGATTTTGCCGATCAATATCGGGGTAAATATTCTGATTGCATCACCGCAGCAGTGCCATTTTATACATCTTTTAGTGGTTATCAAGATGAAATCGTCTGGGGAGCAATCTGGTTACATAAAGCTAAAGGCGCTCAAAATTGGGGTTATAACGGAGAGTATTTAACCAAGGCGATCGCTGAATATCAATTGATGTCTAAACCCTATAATTATACCCATATTACGGATGATAAATCCTATGGCACATATGTTTTACTTGCCCAAGCAACTGGAGAGTCAGAATACCGTCAGCGTGCCGAAGCTTGGTTAGATTATTGGACAATTGGGTACAACGGTGAAAAAATTACTTATACTCCAGGCGGTTTAGCTTTTTTGAATCAATGGGGTTCTTTGAACTATGCAGCTAATACTGCTTTCATTGGTTTTATCTATGGTGATTGGTTGCGTAATCAAGGAGAAAGCGAAAAAGCTAACCGTTATTTTGATTTTGGCGTTAGTCAAATTAACTATATTTTAGGTAATAATCCTAGTAATCGTAGCTATATTATTGGTTTTGGCAAAAATTATCCTAAAAATCCCCATCATCGTACTGCTCACGGCAGTTGGTTGAACGATAGTAATAATCCGACAGAAACTCGTAATTTACTCGTTGGTGCTTTAGTCGGAGGTCCGGATGAAAACGACCAATGGGAAGACGACCGTAACGATTGGGAAGGGAATGAAGTGGCAATCGGTTACAATTGGGGTATAGCAGGGGCTTTAGCTCGAATGTATCTAGAATTTGGTGGTGAACCCCTAGCAGAAATACCAATTGCCACTGACCCAGAAAAATCTATTTATGTAGAAGCAAAAATCAAACAAAGTGGAGCAAATTTTCTGGAAATTCAAGCTGATATAGTTAATAAATCCGCTTCTCCTGCTAAGGCATTAGAAAACGCTGCAATTCGTTTCTTTTTTACTCTCGACTCTGACGATATTAATGACATTTCTATAGTTGGGACAGAAAATGAATGTTCTAATCCTCCTAGTCAACCTGTTCAGGTGTCAGACCAAGTTTATTACGTAGAAATTAATTGTCAAGGAAAAACAATTTACCCTGGCGGTCACAATCAGTATAAAAAATCAGTCAGCTTTCGTATTACCAGTAATAATCGATGGAATGATAATAATGATTGGTCAATTAAAGGATTAAAGTATAATTTTGGTCGAACAGTCAAAGCAACTCAAATTGGTTTGTATAACAATGGCGAGTTAATTTGGGGAAAAGTACCGAACTAGAAGTCAAGAATATCGGGTTCGTTGCACGCGTTAAATGTTATGGATGACAAGGAGATTCGGAGACAAGGAGACGGGGAAAAATTTAATTTGAAGTCATCATCGGAACTTGATATAAGCTGTTAATTTTCGACTCTTAGCTTTTAGCCATCGGTGACAAGTTCAACCAACAGAATATTTGTCAACTACTACCAATAGTGGTTATTAATCGATAATAATTTTTGGTGAAAACGAACTAAAGTTCGCCGTTAAATTAAGCTAAATTTTCCTAATAATTTTAATTATTTAGTTGATTTTTGCGGAATTAACTTCTGAAAAAATTTGCTCAGATTGTTCATAAAATTATTTGACTTGACTGGTTGATTTGAATTAATTGACTTGGGTTCACCCTTGACTGCCAACTTACATTTCGCTACAAACTGTTCTAATTTTTCGCTCTCACTGAGTTGCTCTTGGCGAATTGTTTGAGTAATTTGGGCTAAATCAGTTTTACCTATATAAGCTAACCATTTTTCAAAATCTGCTCGAATTAAATAGTTAATACTTTCGCCAGGCGATCGCTTACAAAGTTTGACTAAATCTTCTACACTATAAGCTAGTTGTCCGTCTGAAAATCTAAAAGGTTCTGCCATTAGTTTTACTCCTAAGATTAAAACTTGCTGCTATTTTAGTATATCTAACCAAAAGATAGTTTTAAAATAACTATTCTTGGATAAGCAATCTAAATTTTAAAACAAAAAACCAATTATTGTCTTGATGTTGTTATTTTTTCCAGACAATTTTTTTGTGATCGAAACAACAAAATACTGGTTTTAAAGTATCGCAAGTTACTTAATCTAGTTGAATGCAATAGCAAAATTTTAGTTGTACTTATCAAGAGAAAAAATTGATAATTTTGAAGTTTTCGCGCTAACTGACTTGGGAAATATTCTATAAATATGTCTAAAGTGTTTCAGATTGATTAAAAGTTAATGAAGACGATTTGAGCAAGTATCAATTTAAGCAATAATGATAATGACTCTAAGCAATTTGCCCACAATTAATTTTTCAAAATTCTTTGACAAGCAAGCTTAATTTTAAAAACCAGTTTAGAGTCAAGTAAGAGACTTAGCATAATATCTCGGGATAAAGGTCAGAATAAACGAGATATTTAATCTTTTGAATGAACGTTTTTGAGTTTTAATCCATCCAACTTCTTTTGTAAAAAGTACAACGATTTATTGTTCGAGGTGAGTATTAGTCATGATTTTTTTTAAAAGTTAGATAAAGAGGTCAATCGTGTCTTTTAGCAACTACTCTAGAAAAAGCTTATATGAAGTTTTAATGAATCCCGAACAAGGACGAAAATATTTAAAAACTGCTTTAGAACACGGTAATGAGCAATTTTTCTTTTTCGCTCTGCATAATCTTATTGATGCAATTATTTATGATTTAGAAATTAATCCCTGTCTCGAAACTGAAGAACAATAAACTAAATCTTTTGTTTAGCGATAATTGATCGCTTTACGCATATAATCACCCCACAAAGTTGCAGCTTGCCAACTACTACCTTTGGTTGCTGAATTATCATCGTTACCCAACCAAATCCCAGTAACTAGATTTTTTTTGGGTACATAGCCAATAAACCACAAATCAACGCTATTGTCAGTTGTGCCTGTTTTACCTGCTTCTCCTTGGGAAATATCGGCTGCCCTGCCTGTACCATCGGCAATTACTTGTTTAAGCATATAGGTTATTCTATTAGCCACTCCTTCCGAAACAACTTCACGACGATTTTGACTATCGCTAGCAAAAGAGTAAATTTCTCTACAAGTTTGCAAATCGTTAGGATTAGTACAATCACTACCATCAAGAATCCGATTAATCGCGTGAGGACGATGCCAAATTCCATCATTAGCAAAAGCACCATAAGCACCAGTCATTTCTAAAACACTAACTTCACTTTCTCCCAAAACTAAACCTGGTGATTCGGTTAGAGAGGAGTTAATCCCAAAACGTTGTGCCATTTCAATCACTCGATTTAAACCTACATCCTGGGCAACTCTTAGGGCGACTGCATTTTCAGATTGTTCTAACCCACGATACATATCAACATCACCGCTGCTACGTTCGCAACCTCGATATTTTTGTCCTTTCCAACTAACAGGGGCGCAGGAATATTTTGTATTGGGATCGATTCCTTGTTCAATCGCAGAAGCATAGGCAAAAATTTTAAAAGTCGATCCTGGTTGCCGTTTAGCTTGAGTAGCACGGTCAAATTGACTTTGATTATAATCTGCCCCACCGACTAAGGCGATAATTTCCCCAGTTTCACTGTCGAGAGTGACAACAGCCCCTTGAGAATAGCCATAGCGTGAACCATCTTCTGTGATTGAATATTGGAGAGATTGCTCCGCTTCTGTCTGAATTTGAGGATTTAATCCTGTTTCAACAATGTAATTTCCTTCTTTCGCTACTTCTGTCCCTAAGAGATCTTGTAGTTCTTTGAGAACATAAGCGTAAAAATAGGGTGCAGTGGTATTAGAAAGAGTTTGACGGGCGTTAGGACTAACCTCAATCCGCGATCGCCTTGCCCTGTCTGCTTCTGCTTCGGATACCATGCCCAGTTTCACCATCCGATTAATCACGCGATTACGTAGGGCAACAGAAGTTTCATAATCTTTGACTGGGTTGTAAAGATTGGGGGCAGGTAAAATTGCAACGAGAGTGGCTGCTTCTGAGAGACTGAGATCGGCAGCCGACTTTTCAAAGTAAAATTGGGCAGCATCTTCAAAACCGTAGCTACCAACACCGAGATAAACCCGATTGAGATAGGTTTTTAAAATTGTTTTCTTGCTATAAACTGCTTCCAGTTTTAAGGCGACTAGCATCTCTCGTAGTTTTCTGCCCGCCGTATTTTGTCTACCAACTTCAGGAAAAAGACTTCGGGCTAGTTGTTGAGTAATGGTACTTGCCCCTTGTTTTAGTTCCGAAGAAGTTAAATTTACTATAATCGCACGAGCAATCCCATAGGGATCTACGCCCAAATGCCAATAATATCTACTATCTTCAGAAGCAATTACCGCTTTAGATAAGTAAGGGGAAAAGTCAGCCAGATTTTGAAGTTCGCGGTGGGTATTTTGAGCAACTGGGTTAATCGGAGTACCATCATCAGCGTAAACAACCACCGGGCGAGTTGCTTCTCTGGGTAAGGGATAAACAGGTGTTTTTGCCCATTCAATCCCAATCCAGAGAATTAATAAACTCACCATTCCCCCCGTACCATAAAGACTGTAGCGCAAAATCTTCAGCCATAACGGAGGGGGATTATAATACTCAAGAGTAACAGCAGCAGCTAATTCTGGTGGTCCCAAACTAAAGCGATCGCCGTGATAAAGAGCAAAATTGTCAACTCTTCTTTTACCAATATAAACACCGTTGGTCGATTTTTCGTCTTTGATTAAAAAAGAACGAGGATTTTTCTTGTTTCTGGTTAAGGAAAAATGAACTTGACTAACTACAGGATTGCGAACTTGAATATCGCAGCGAGAACTACGTCCAATCGAATAGCGATCGCCGAGTAAAGGATAAACTCTTGCTTGAGAATTAGCATCTTTAACCTTTAATTCAGGTACTTGTGTTCCCGATCTTAAAGCCAGAGCATTAAAATTAACTTTGGCTTGAATAGTTTGAACCGCTTGAGTAAAGATTTTACTCAGTTGAGATTTAGTTGAATTACCTGATCGAGGAGGTTTTGATGGCGGTTTAGTAGTCATATTTCCCTAATATTTGCTCTTTAGTAGCCCAAAGAAGTTATCCCAATTGTAGAAAATCTCTATTCTAGTAGCCGAAAAATTCGCGAGAGCTTGCCAATCATGGTTCTATGCTACTCGCAATGCGACTCGCCATTGAAAAATATTTGTTCCTCCAGTTTTTTCAAAGCTTGCTCTCCTATTACCTTGGTACTCATGCAATTTTATCTGTCTAGCGTGGATTAATCGCAAGAGTAATTTTGACGATCAAATAAGCTGTTTTGAGCCACACCCACCTGTTAAATTTTTGTAATTTATTATACTCTTCCCCAAAATTTTCAGAGAGCTACAATGCTTTTTGACTAGCAAATTCGGCTTTTTTCGCCAAACCTTGTGTTCCTAGTTGAATTAATTCAATTTTATAGCCGTCTGGATCTTCCACAAAAGCAATTACAGTGCTACCGTGTTTCATTGGACCAGGTTCTCTAGTCACTTTTCCACCAAGGGCTTTAATTTTTTCACAAGTGCCATAGATATCATCTACCCCTAAGGCAATATGCCCATAACCATTACCTAATTCGTATTTTTCAACGCCCCAATTGTGAGTTAGTTCAATCACAGTATGATCTGCTTCGTCCCCATATCCAACAAAAGCAAGGGTAAATTCACCGCCTGGATAGTCTTTTTGGCGTAGTAATTTCATGCCCAAAACATCGCAATAAAACTTTAAAGATTCTTCTAAGTTGCCAACTCGTAGCATCGTGTGAAGCATTCTCATTAGTTAACTTTTCACTCCCTAATGTTTACTTTTGTTCTTTTTTATTTTTATAGGTTATCTTGAAATACTATAGCTAGTTATCACTTTCGATCTCGTCAGATCGAGATGATATTTAAAAGTATGATCTAGGCAATTATTTGGTATGGACATACGCCGTACACTGAAACTAAGCATTAAATGTATTTTGATAGAGAATTGCGATCAGTAGTTTTTTTGAGGATTGCTCTGCGGTAAATATTGATTTAATTCATTCGGAGGAAGGAAGTTTTACCAAAAGCATCATGATATTGTGTGACTGACTAATTGCACCGATTGAAATTATCTAAGCTTTGTCTGTGGTAGTAAGACAATGACAAAATTTTCACAAAATAGCCCCCCTAATCCTTCTCCTAAACCTCCTGATTTCTGGCAGATGTTATTAGAACAATTTAAGCATCCTGCCAAAATAACAATTATTGGACTTTCTACTGTAGTTTTAGGTGGTTTAGGTTATTGGGGAACTCAGGTTTTAGTTAAACAAAAGTTACCTCCTTTTTTAGAACAACAAATTAGCAACATCATTAATCGTCCGATTGATTTAGGAGAAGTCACCAGTTTTTCTTTGACGGGAATTGAATTTGATTCTGCCACTATTCCTCCAACTAAAACCGATCCAGACCGAGTTGCAATTGATGAAGTTAAAGTTGATTTTAATATTTTACCGCTTATTCTTCAGCGCACTTTACCTTTAGAAATTACTTTAGTTCAACCAGAAATTTATTTAGAACAAGCCCAAGATGATTCGTGGTTAAATTTAGACTTACAAACACAAGAAGGAGAACCTTCTATTTATGTAGATTTAACAGTAAATGTTGAAGAAGGAAATATTACTGCTGTTCCTTATAACCAATCTCCTATTCAAGTACAATTGGACGGTAGTGGTAGGTACAATCCTATTGGAGAGCAATTAATAGAATATGATTTAGATGCAGCTATAGAACAAGCTAAAGCTAATATTAAAGGACAAACTACCATTGCTTCTGGTCAAACTAATACTAAGCTACAAATTAATGATTTAGTATTAACTGATCTTACTTCTTTAATTCCAAATTCACCCATCAATCTTAGTAGTGGTAGACTTAACGCTGATTTAGATATTAATATTCCTTCCTTTGAAGAAATTACTGCTGCGAATATTCAAGGACAGGTTAGCTTCCAAAATGTTCGAGGTGAAGTTGAAGATTTATCTTCTTCTTTAAAAGCAAAATCTAAATTAAATTTTGGTGGCAGAAACGCCCAAATAGAAGATACTCAAGTAAATCTTGGCAATCTTACTGCTAACTTAAAAGGGACAGTGGATTTACAACAGGGCTATAACTTAAATATTGATGTTTTGCCCTTTAGTTTATCAGGTTTACAGCAAACTTTTAATACTTATTTTCCTGTTAATCTTGCTGGTGAAATAGCAGCCCAATTACAACTATCAGGTGCGATCAAAAAACCGTTATTAACAGGCACAATTAATAATACTAAAACTTTAACTGTAGCTCAAACCAAATTAAAATCAGTTCAAGCTAATTTTGCTGCCAATCTACGTGAATTTGTTTTAAAAAATTTAGAAATTATTCCCTTAGCTGGAGGACAAATTCAAGGACAAGGTATCATCGAAACTAAGATTCAACAGTCTCTTGAAAAAAATCAAGTTATTGATGCTACAAATATGCCTTTGGCATTTAATTTCAAAGCTACTTTACCTACAGAAAAAATAGTATCTACCTATTATAATTTTCCTCAAGAGATAGCTGTGAATACGGTCAACGCAGAAGGACAAGTTAGAGGTACATTAGCTAATCCCCAAGCAAATTTACAATGGCAAATTCCTCAAGCTTCAACCACAGCAGTAGACAATCTTTCTGGTTCAGGAAAAATCTTATTTGCTGATAATCAATTATTACTTGATGATACTGAAATTGTAGTGGGTGAAGGTCGATTAAATCTAGAAGGAAATGCTAATTTAAATAATCAACAATGGCAAACGAATCTTGAAACTTCTGCTTTAGCCTTAAATCCATTTTTATCTCAATTAAATACCTCAGCAATTAATTTTGAGCGACCAATTACCTTATCAAAAGGCACAATTAATTTAAATGGTAGATTAGATCAATTAGAGCCAAATAAAATTACAGGAGTAGCTAACTTAAATTTAGATGTCAATGGCAGCGATGTTAATCTTGATAGTAAACTCACTTCAGGTAACCTACAAGCAACTGCCAACACAGGAAGGATTGCACTCAATCAGTTTTTACCCAGTTTACCCCTAGTCACTACTTTACAATCTAGTAGGATTAACCTTTCGGGGCAATTACAACAATTATTAACTTTTGCTAATAACCCTAACTTAAATACTATTAAGGCAGATTTTGATGCAAATTTAGCCTTAGCTAATGGCACAATTAACGCTCAAGGAAATTTAAATAATAATCAATGGCAAACTAATATTGAAGCTAATAACCTTAACTCTAATTTACTAGCACAAATATTTGCTCCTCAAAATCTTCAAAACTTAAATTTGGATAATCTCAACGGGCAAGTTGAGTTGACAGGTAGCCTCAATCCTGTGCTTAATAATCAAGTCAATCTTCCCATTCAAGCTAATCAAATTGCTTTACAACTAGGAGAACAATCTCTTAATGCTCAAGGTGATTTAATTTTATCTAATTTAACTACTAATCCTGATTTAGATCGAGTTAATTTAAATGTTGATGCTAATCTTGATTTGGAAAAATTACCAATAGATCAATTAATTGCTCAAACTTCTAATAATAATGATTTATTAGCAGAAAGAGTTAATCTTTATGGACAAGCAAATTTTCAAGGAAAATTCATTGGCAGCAATTTAATTTCTGCACCAACTAATCCAGAAAGTTTAAACTTAACTGGAGATTTAAGATTAAACAATTTTGCTTTTAATGATGTAGCATTTGACCCAATTATGGTAGGTCAAGTAAATATTAATCCAGTTACTGAATTAACTGTTAATTTAAGAGGAGAACAAGATGTAATTGCTGCTACAGTAGAACCTTGTCCAGTAAATCGATGTCGTTTTCCGTATCTACCAACCAGTTTAGAATTACGTCAAGGAGAAGATACTTCTCAACCAGTTATTGCCATCGGAAATCGGCAAGGAGATATTTTTTCTTTAGATATTCAAAACTTTCCATTAGCGGTGCTTAATCTTGCCCCAGGAGAACCTTTAGGAATTCAAGGTGCATTAGATGGTCAAACTACAGGTGAAATAAATGCTAATCTTTTTACTTTAGCAACTACAGGAAATGTCACCGTAGAACAACCAGCAGTTGGTTATATTCAAGCCAAAAAATTTACTGCTGATTTTAACTATAATCCCGAACAAAATTTAGCTGAAGTAGCAACTGGTTCCCTTAAGTTTGGCAGTAGTCAATATAATTTTAATGGTGGAGTTGATTTAGCAACTGGAAAACTAGAAGGAGAACTAAATATTCCTCAAGCTTATATCCAAGATATTTTAACTACATTTCGTTGGTTTACCTTAGAAGATTTAACTAGATTATTTCAAACTCCTAATTACGCCAAAGCTAACCAAGTTGCTCCTAATAATATTGAAACCGCCTCAGAATCTGTAGTAAGAAAATTACAATTACTACGACAAATAGAAAACCAAATTCAAGCTGAGGCAGCAGCAAAACAAGCAGGAGAAGTTCCCACAGATTTAGATATTCGTGGTGCTTATGAGGGAGAAATTCTCTTAGCAGGAACAGTTACTGATCCTCGAGTAAACTTTAATGTAGAAGCCAATGATTGGGAATGGCAACCTCAACCTGCTTTCGCTAATATCGTGCCATATTTAGGTTTTATTAAAGAAGAAATTCAGTTTATTGCAATTAACCAAATTTTCATCCAAGGGATTTATCAAAATAATACTATTAACTTAGATAATGCCAGAATTCAACTTGAAGATACAGTTTTAGCTTTACAAGGACAATTATCATCAACTCAACCAGAAAATGCTAATTTTCAAATAGAAAATCTTTCCCTTGATACGATTAGTAGATTTATCAATATTCCTGTTGATGTAGCAGGAGTAATTAATACCAATGGAACAATTACAGGTACTTTATCTCAACCTCAACTAGAAGGAAATATTACTTTTTCGGATGGTGCATACAATGGACAAGCACTACCAGACACAATTGCAGGCAATTATATTTACACTGATGATCAGTTACAATTCGCCACTACTGAACCATCTTCAATCCAAGTAGATGCCACTGTCCCTTATCCTATTAGACCAGGAAACGATACTTTTACAGCTAATTTAGATTTGGGTACAGAAGCTTTTTCATTATTAGGTATTTTTACTCAAGATAATCTGACTTGGCTTGGTGGAGAGGGAACTGCTCAACTAAGGGCAACAGGGCGTTTAGATTTAAATCGCGCGACACCACTTTATGCTCTAAATGCTACAGGAGAAGTAAACTTACAAGATGCTCAAGTCAAAAGCAAATATTTCTCCGAACCTTTAATTGCTACGGGTAAAGCTACTTTAAATAATCAATTAGTTAATGTTGAACAAATAACAGGACAATTTGCTGAAAAAGATCTTACTGCCACAGGAACTTTACCAATTTTATATCCTGTTGCGAGTATTGAGAATCCTTTAACTATCAATATTCCCGAAGGCAAAATTAATCTAGAAGAACTCTATGAAGGAAACGTAGCAGGAAATGTAATTGTAACAGGGGCAGCACTTGAACCTGTAATTGGTGGCAAAGTATCTTTAAAAGATGGTGAAGTTTTTATTCCAGAACAAGAAGATAATGGCTCAACTGTAGTCAACAACATTAATTTAATCACCAATACTAATGCTGATTCTCCTACAATCATTACCAGACTGAACAATTTTCAAATAAACTTAGACGATTTCAAAATTGAACAATCTCCTCTATACAAATTTAATATTCAAGGAAATTTGCTCCTCAATGGAACTGCTGATACTCCAAGTAATATTGAACCCAAAGGAACTATTTTTATCAATAGCGGTGATGTCGATTGGCTCTCTAGTAACTTTACTTTAGTGCGTAATCGCCAAAACACTGTTGTGTTTACTCCTCAAGCAGGATTATTAAATCCTTATCTTGATGTTCAGATGAAAACAGAAGTTTCTAATTTGAATAATTTGCGACAATTACAACCCGATAGGAATGAAATTTCTGATGATATTTCTCAGGTAGGAAGAACAGAAGTAATTACTGTGAATTTAGTAATTGATGGAGAAGCTGAAGAATTGCTTCCCAATTTGGGTAAAACTGCTAGTAACTGCAATGTCCGTCCTGATAATGTTCCTCCTAGTGGACGAGTAAACTACAGTCAAACGGAACTCAACCAGCTTGCTACTTGTATTAATGTTGCTGCTTTAAATGGACAAAGAGACCGCAATCTACTTAATTCTCCTGCCGTTCAACTTACCAGTACTCCTACTCGTAGTCAAGGAGAAATTGTTAGTTTGTTAGGAAATCAATTTTTATCTTTTGCAGAGGAACTTCAAAATAGTAACGCAGAAGAATTATTGAATTTTGGTGTGGCTCAATTTGTAATTACTCCTATTCAACGTCGACTGTTTTATAGAGTAGAAGATTTTGTAGTTGGCGTTGGTAAAGACATCGGCTTAGATTATCTGCGAGTATATCCTTATTTGGAAGGTATTTATGAAATTAAACGAGATGCCTCAGTTAGAGCAACTTATGATTACGTTTTGAATGAAGGCAGACTAGAGTATCAATTAAGATTCTAATCTAAAATTCTGAAACGTTTGCTACAATTATTTTGCGATCGCTCTGCCTATTTAAATATTTTAAGTGCATAGGCAGAATCAATTACACAAAACAATAGTTCATAGTTCATAGTTCAAAATCAAACTGATAACTGGTGAGTGATGGCTATTCCCTGTTCCCTATTTTTTTTTTCTTCACTAGTGTATTTAATTTTGCATTACTATTTATCTCAACAAGATTTAGTCTTAATCTTTTAGATCTATTGTTATATCAAGTTCTGATAATCACTTAAAATAAATTCTCTCCGCGTCTCTGTATCCCCTTATCCCCGTGTCCCCGTATCAATCATCACATTTAACTGTTTAAGCGAACCTGATATTAATTGTTTAGTCTCTAATCTTATATAATCTAGTAGTGCATAAATAAACATAATAACGCCTAATATTTCCAAAATCTCTTCACAAATGGCGATTACTGTATAAACAAAATTAATTTCTCCAAAAGTGTCTAAAGTATACGCGCTGAATGATTCCATTCCCAATGCACCTGCAATATAAACCGCTCCAGCAAGAAGAAATAAGTTTCTTATTGGTGCAGGAAGAGCCAAGAGCAATCGCAAAAATAATAATAAACAGATTATTACAAAAATAGCACTAGGGATGACCCAAGCAAAGCACAAAAAACCCGTAAAATTGAATGTAGATTGCAAAGGATCAATATGTTAAATATTTAAATTAAAGGTAATTGAATTAAAATTAAGAACAAGTTTGATATTGAATTATTTGATTTCTACCTTGTTTTTTAGCTTGATAAAGAGCATCATCAGTCATTTTTACTAGATGTTCTACAGCAAGATGAGAGTTAGGAATTTTGGTGGCTGTACCCACACTGAGAGTCACATAGTTGCTAATCTCAGAAGCTTGATGAGGAATGCGGAGTTTTCTCACTTGCTTAAGAATAAATTTAGCAACTACTAAAGCTCCCTCAGCATTTGTATCTGGAAGAATTAGGGCAAATTCTTCCCCACCATAACGAGTTACTAAATCTGCTGGTCGTTTAACTGCTGCTTTAAGAATCTGAGCCACTTTTTGCAAGCAGCGATCGCCTTCGGGATGTCCGTAAGTGTCGTTGTAAGCTTTAAAATAATCGATGTCGCAGAGAATCAAAGAAAGAGGTTTTTGCTCTCTAATCAGACGTTGCCATTCATTATATAAGACGCGATCAAAGTAACGACGATTGGCAAGTCCAGTCAAACCATCAAGAATTGCTAATTGTTCCAATTGACGATTGGCAATTTGCAATTGAGTATATAATTCTGACTGTTGAATAGCGATCGCAACTTGAGTAGCTAGCTGTTGTAAAAAATCTATTTCCCAATTTTGCCATTGACGAGGATGATGATAGTTTTGCGCGACTAACATCCCCCAAAGTTGGTCGAAGTTCCCCCTACTTGAAACACTGGGTTTGACTCCGTCAATCTTTTCCTTTGTGGCAGAAGAAACTGCGGGTACAGAGTTTACAGTTAAGACAGAATGTTTTTCAAGCTCGTTGCGAAGTTCTAGAGTCAAATTAGCTTTAGTCTGTAGATTTTGATTGGATTGACTTTGCCAAATTGGTAAGGTGAGAATTGCTCGAATTTGAGATTCTGCTAAAACGTAGATATCTTCTTGCCAATGAGAGATCGTATCATCAATTGCTTGAACAGCTTGCTCTTCTGGAAGATTTAGATTTAGTTGTTCGAGATTGACACTAAGTTGGTGAAAGAGATTTTGACTATTAAAAGCAATGCTTTCTTCTGCTTGGTGAGAGTTACGTGTCATTGATTCAGCAATCACTTCTCCAGGTTGATCTGATTCGCAACGATAGATGACAACGCGATCGGTTTGTAAAAAATGACGTACTTCGTCTACTGTAGTATTGAGAATTTCTTTGAGATCTAATGATTGACGAATGCGATCGGACATCTTTTTCATCAATTTTTCTCGTTCAGCTTGTTGTCGTAGAGTTGCTTCAGTCCTTTGACGCTCAATGGCATAATAAATTGAACGAATTAGTAATTCTCCTTCAAATCTTCCTTTAACTAGATAATCTTGCGCTCCTTGACGTACGGATTGAATCGCAATGTTTTCATCGTCAAGAGCAGTCAATACCACAATTGGTAATTCTGGAGCTTCTTGTTTGACTTGAGCAATACTATCTATTCCTTGACTATCAGGAAGAGATAAATCTAATAAAATTACATCGAAATCATTTTGAGTAATGAGCTTTAAAGCCTCTTGGACTCGTTTGACGTGTTTGAGATCGACTTGAGTTGAAGGTACTCCGCCGTGAGACGCAGAAGTCTGCTGTGACTTCGTTAAATGTTTTTCTATTAAAATTTCCCCGATCCAATCGGCATCAGCTAAGTTATCTTCAATTAAGAGTATTTTAAGAGTATTAATATCCACTGAGTTAATTGGGCAAACTTGGTCATTTTAGCAAACCATTTACTGTTAAAATATCGAAATTAATTTTGCATTTAGAGAATAATAATGATTGATTTTGTTTTTTATCAAAATTTTATAGAGATGTCCTTAGTATAATATTAAGTTTTTATTTAGTCTATTAGTAAATATAATAAATTTTTACTTGAATTGACGTTTTAATCTTAAAAAGATTTCTATAATTGACACTTTGAGTCTTGAGGAAATTACTGAATGGTTATTTAGTTTACTTTAACCATTTGAGAACAATTGAGCCAAAAGTCCAAACTTGCTTTGACAACTTCTAAAAAATTTTCTAGGTCATAAGGTTTACTGATGTAACAATTAGCTTTGAGTGCGTAACTTTGTTGGATATCTTTAGGCTCATTAGAAGTACTAAAAACAATTACTGGGATATATTTAATTTTAGGGTCTTCTTTAATGATTTTTAATAATTCGTGTCCGTGCATTCCAGGTAAATCTAAATCTAACAGGATTAGATCTGGACGAGGAGCATGATAATATTGTTGCCGTTGACTGAGAAATATAAGAGCTTCTTCTGCGTTATTAACAATATGTAGATGATGAAGTATATTATTTTCTTCAAAGGCAATGGACATTAAATCTTGATAGCTAGGAATATCTTCTACTAAAAGAATATTTTTTAATGAGTGAGAATTTATCATTGAGGATAGGTTTTAAATTAAGCACAATTAAAAGCAAAAATTGGAGTTGATCGCAAAAATAATTATCTGGATTTAACCCAAGTTCTTTTTCTTTGTTAGCACAATAACTAGTTTTTTTCGAGGTTATTAAATTGATTACTATTTGAAATAGTAAAATAGAAAGTTGCTCCTAGATCTAATTGAGATTCTACCCAAATACGACCTCCATGTCGTTCGACAATTTTTTGACAAATAGCTAAACCGATCCCCGAACCTGAATATTCTTCTTGGGTATGTAAACGCTGAAAAATTTGAAAGATACGTTTTTGATGTTTTGGTTCAATTCCAATGCCATTATCACTGATAGAAAATTGCCAATAATCTTCTTGAAGTTGAACATCAATTGTAATCAAAGGTTGTTGTGAGGAACGATATTTAATACTGTTACTAATTAAATTTTGCCAGAGAACAACTAATTGACTAAAATCAGCAATCAAAGTAGGTAAATTAACTTTACAGGTAATAATTGCTTGGTTATTGTCAATTGCTGCTCTTAGGTTAGCTAAAGCTTGTTCTAGCACTAAATTACAATCTGTAGCTCGCAAAGTATTTTTTTGTCTGCCTACACGAGAATACTCTAATAAGTCATTAATTTGGGTTCGCATTCTTTGAACGGCATCAACAATATAGTTGATATATTTATCTGCTTTGGAGTCTAGCTTGTCACGATAACGACGTTCGATTAATTGGACATAGTTAGAAATAGTTTGCAAAGGAGCTTGTAAATCATGGGAAGCAATATAAGCAAATTGTTCTAATTCGGCATTAGAACGAGCTAATTCTTGACGTTGTTTGATTTCGCTTTCTAATAATTCTGCTTGAGAAAGAGCAAGATTTAATTGTCCGACGAGTTGTTGTAATAATTCAATTTCGTCTTTTGTCCATTGGCGCGGTTGATTACATTGTTGAACGCATAATAATCCCCAGAGATGATTAATTTCTTGCTCTGATTTGATTTGATTATTTTTAATTGCTCGACGACGAAAAATGGGTAAAACTAAATTGGTGCGAATACGATATTTTTGTAAAAATTTTTGATGAGTAGGAGATAGTTGCGTGAGATTTTTGTCTTGTTGAAGATAAAAGTTTTCTTCTATAGAAAGTTCTGCTAATTGTTGCCAGTAAGCAAAATCTAATGAAACTTCATCTTTAAGTGAGAGAACATTAGTAACTACTTCTTCCTCAGTAATTTGACTTGTACCGTCAGGTAAAAATTTTACTAATAAGACTCGGTCAGCATGAAGAGTCGTTTGTAGTTGGGTTACAGTAGTATGGAGTATGGTTTTTAAATCTAATGATTGTCGAATATTGAGCGTTATAGATCGCAAGAGATGACGATAGCGAGTGTGGCGAATTTGAGTTGCGATCGCAAGTTTTTCTTCAGTAATATCTCTAATACTACCTTGTAGCTTAATTACTTGTTTTTCTTCGTTAAGAATCGGGATTAAGATAGTACGCCAGGTATGAGTTTCCCCACCTAGTTCTAAAGTTTGTTCGTAATGAAGGGGAGCAAAAGTATCTAGACAGGTATGGTATTGTCTCAGTAACAAATGAACGATTTCTAAGGGAAGAACTTCTGCGATTGATTTTCCAATTATCTTTGTGGCGTTTTTACCGATGATTTGTTCGTAAGCAGGATTAATTGTTTCATAAATTAATTGCCCATCAGGTTGAATTGCGAGTAAAAAAATTCCCTCGGTAGAATTATTAAAAATACCTTGGTAGAGTATTTCTGATGCTTGAAGTTGAGCTTGAGTTTTGAGGCGTTGACAGGAAATATAGAGAATTTTGCCTAAAATTTTCAATAATTGAGCGTCTTCTTCTAACCAAGATTTATAGTTTTCTCCTCTGGTATCTAAACCCACAATTCCCCACAGTTGATTAGTAGGAGTATAGATAGGGACAGCTAACATGGAGCATAATCCTAGCGACTTAAATAAATCTTGCTCCCTTTGACTAAGATCGTGCGATCGCTTTAGGTCAGAGATGATAATATCTTGGTTACGCTTAAATTTTTCTTGGCACCAAGTCAACTGTTCGATTAAACAAGAATTTAAATAGTTTGGTTCTGTAGTTTGACTGTCCCACCAATGATAAATTTGGTGAAAGTTGCTTTGATATTGCCGAAGATCGTCAAATTCTTGGTTTTCTGTGGCAAAAGTAACAAAATAAGCATGATTAACTCCAACAGCAATACCAATCCAAGCTAAAACCTCTGTAAAGTTGATTTTTTCTTGACTAGCAAGTTGTTTAGCTGCGTTAGCAAAAGCTTGTTCTAAAATCAAACGATATTGAAGTTTTTCTTCCGTTTGCTTCCATTCTTGAAGGTCTTCAACTATGGTAATTAAATATAATGGGTAATCTTGAGCATTTTTGATTAAAGAAGCGGTAATGTTAACCCATCGCGCATGACCATTTTTGCAGATATATCTTTTAGTTAAACTCGAAACTGAAGAAGAATTAGCTACAATTTGTTCGACATATTCCCAAGAAGCTTGTAAATCGTCAACATGGGTAAGATCTTGAAAAGTTAGAGAACAAAATTCTGCTTCCGAATAACCCAATAATTCACATAATCGACGATTGACACGAAGAAATTGTCCTGAAGTTGCGAGCAAAGCAATTCCAACTCCAGCTTGTTCAAAAATAGCTTGGAAATTTGCTTCTATTTGGTTAGTTTGATTGGTAGAATTTAAAGCAAGTCTAGCTAATCTGAAGCTTCGCTCTAGAGTTGGTAAGGTAAGTTGAGTTAAATCTAAATAGTCGGTTGCTCCAGCATTAATTGCGTTCGCCCCTATTTCATAACTATCAACTAAAATAATAATTGAATTTGAATGACAACGAGATTTTAATTGAGTAATAGTTGAGTAGTTCAGTGAGGGTAATTGTTGAGCAGCAATTAGATAAATTTGGTTTAGTTGAGAATCAGGTAAGCTCTTAAGCAAGTCTAATTTGCTTAACCAATCTAATTGATAAAAGCAATTGGTAGTTTGATTTAATTGCTCACAAAATCTATTAATGAGATGGTAGTTTTCTAAAGATTCATCTACCAATGTAATTTGGTAAACTTGCCTAGTCATGAAACTTGCTCCATCTCAAACACCCAAAACTATTGCTCCAAGTTAGCACATACTATTTTCGGTTTAACTAATAATTCTTCTGCTTGATTAATTAGTTGAGCGATTCCTAAAAAGGTTTCGTGTTCATCAATAATTTTGAGATAAATTTCTTGTTCAGATAAAGATTGTTTTGATTTAAATTCTTCTAACTCAATCGTAATTTTTTGGCCTTGACACCAACGCAGAGCATCTTGATCGTTTAAACTAACTGTATCTAAATGATTTAACGCTTGAATAGGTGGAATCAAATTAAATGTTCCTAATTCTAATTGTTGTTCTATTTCAGAAAAAGTAAGACTATTACTTGATTTCATCCCACAACTTTCGATGCGGATTAAATTAGCTAAAGTGCCACCAACTCCCAGCATAGAGCCTAAATCTCGTGCGATCGCTCTGATATAAGTTCCAGGACTACACTTAATTTCTATTTCTAATTCAGGAAAATTTTGAGAACTAAATTCAAGGATTTTTAACTCATCAATAGTAACTATTCGCGAGGGAACCTCAACTTGTTTTCCTTGTCGTGCCAATTGATAAAGTTTTTTTCCTTCTCGTTTGATAGCACTATACATCGGAGGGATTTGTTCGATTGTTCCTGTTAATTTGTTTAAATAGGTCTTAATATTTTCTAGTTTTAAATCTTCAACAGTTTGAGAACTAATGATTTCTCCTTCTAAATCATCCGTAGTGGTAGTTACTCCCAAACGAATTCGAGCGCGATAAGCTTTAGGTTTTGGTAAAAATTGTAATAGTCTAGTTGCTTTCCCTACTGCAATAGGTAAAACTCCCGTAGCAGCAGGATCGAGAGTTCCTCCATGTCCAATTTTTTTTGTTTTTAATAAACGTCGCATCTTCGCAACGCAATCATGGGAAGTAAACCCAGCAGGTTTATTTAAATTGATAAAACCAGTATTAGTCATTTATTTTTTGGCGAATTGAGGAAAAAATTAACCAGAGATGGCAGTAAAATAAAACTAAGTTATCCAAATTATTTAATGTAAAACAATTACCATTATTACAAGCTGCAAGTTTAAAATAAACTCACAATTTACGAAGATTTATAGACTATTTAAATAAATCTTATGGAAGAAATAATCGAACTCAAACAATCAATTATTAGCCGAGACTGGGAAAAATCTTTAGCAATAATTGAAGAATTAGAAGAAATGGGTAGACAAGATAAAATTAATAACTTACAAAGTTTTCTCGTTATTCTTCTAGTTCATTTAATCAAAATTCAAATTAAAAAACGAGTTACTAAAAGTTGGCGTAACTCCATTCTCAATAGTCTTTTAGAAATTCAAAAACGCAATCATTTAGGAAAAAAATCACACTATATTAAACAAAATGATTGGACAGATAGTTTTGCCGAAGCTTTTCCTAGAGCTTTAATCAAAGCCTCTCAAGAAATTTTTGAAGGAATAGATTTAGACGAATTAATCAATTTAATTGATGAAGAAACCCTCAAAGATACAACTTTTAAACTTATAGATGAAACATATCATTCAGATGCTTTGCAGATATTTAATTTAATAAAAAATAGTTTCCCAATTACGGAAATCAAGTAGGATAATAATTTGAGAAATGAAATCGCGCTAAAATTTTCATCTAACGCGATCGCTTTTACTAATTTTTAACTATTTTGAGATTGAGGAATAGAAATATCTACCGTTTGTACTGTTCCTTTTAAACTACTTAAAGGCGGATTCATAGCTTTTTGATTACCCACTACCAAAGTAACTATTTTGTCTGGATGTAAGTATTTTTGAGCTACTCTTTGAATATCTTCTACTGTGGTTGCTTTGACTTTTTCTTGATATTGAAAAATAAAATCTTCAGGATAACCATAATATTCGTAACGCATCAAACGAGATAAAGTTTGATTAGGATCTTGAAAATTAAACACAAAAGAATTCAAAATTGATTCTTTCGCATTAGCTAACTCTTTTTCAGTAACAGGACTATTTCTCAATCTTTCAATTTCAGTTAAAACAGACTGAACAAAAGGAACAGTGCTTTCTGTTTGAGTTTGTCCACCAGCCATAAAAGTACCATCGTAATCATAATTACCATTCCAAGTACCATAAACACTATAAGCTAATCCTTGACGCGATCGCACTTCATTAAATAGTCTGCCACCAAAACCATTCATGACTCCGTTTAAAACACTCAAAGCAGGATAATCAGGATTTTTCAAAGTACCGCCTAAATGTCCCAACAAAATGTTACTTTGAGTTAATTGCGGACGATCAACTAAGAAAACACCACTAGTATATTTTTGAGAGGCAGTTGGAATAGTTAATTGAGGTTTAGAGTTGTCAACTTGCCAATCTCCAAAACTACGAGCGATCGCAGCTTTCATTTTAATTGGCTCAAAATCTCCTACGATGCCTAAAATCATGCCATCAGGACGGACATATTGTTGATAAAAATTAATCACATCTTGACGAGTAATTTTATCTAGAGTTGTATACTCTACTGTTCTGGCGTAGGGACTATTTTCACCATAAATCAATTTATCAAATTCTCGTTCGGCAATACTCCCTGGATCGTCATTCCGACGGGAAATTGCACCACGCTGTTGATTTTTGGCTAATTCAAATTTTTCTGGTGCGAAAGCAGGTTCGCGGATCACTTCGGTAAATAACTTAAATACAGTATCTAAATCTTCTGTGAGAGTATTAAAACTTGCACTACCAAAAGTAGTGTTAATCGTAGTTTCTACACTAGCTGCTCTTTGTTCTAATAAAAGATTCAACTCATCGGCAGTATGGCTTTTTGTCCCACCACTACGCATTACTGCTCCTGTAATCTCTGCCAACCCTATTTTATCTGAAGGCTCAAAACGAGAACCAGTACGAATTAAAGCTGTTCCATTAACCAAGGGTAAATCGTGGTCTTCTACCAAATAAACTATCATGCCATTATCTAGTTGATAGCGTTCATAATCTGGTAATTGAATCTCTGGCGGTGGAGCAAATTCCAATTCTGTATAATGTTTTGGTGTTTCGGCTGTTGCTGGTAAACGCACAACTAACAGCAAAATAACCGTTATCACTCCTAAACCAAGCCAATTAATAATTTTTTTCGGTTGATTTCTAGTCATAGAGTTACAGAAAAAGTCAAAAGTTAAAAGTCGTAGAGACGTAATAGGTTACGTCTTTACAGAAAAAGGCAAAGAGTAAATGTTACTGTTAGCTTTTTGCTGACAACAAACGTCCAACGGTACGATTTTCAGGCACAAAAGTTCTCTTTGCCACTCTTTGAATATCAGCAGCCGTTACAGATGCGATCGCATCTAATTCATCAAAGACATTCCGCCAACTACCAGTTTTAGCATCATATTCAGCCAATAAATTTGCCATTCCCATATTAGAATCCAAAGTACGTAGCAAATCTGCTTTTAGCTTCGTTTTAACTCGCTCTAGTTCTACTTCTGTCACTGGTTCGGTTTTTAGTCGTTCAATTTCTGCTCGCAGTGCAGTTGCTACATCATCAACAGTATGTCCAGGAGCAGTTAAAGCATAAAATAAGAGTAAATTGGGATATTTATCACCAGGAAACCCGCTAAAGCCTTCGGCAGACAAAGCAACTTGTTGTTTTTCGATTAAAGATTGATACAAACGGGAAGTTCTTCCATTACTGAGTAAATCGGCAATCACTTCGTAAATCGGATAATCAGGATCGGTTAAAGCAGGAATATGATAACCTTCCAAATACCAAGGTTGAGTCGGAAATTCTAAGGTAACTTCTCTAGTTTTTTGTTGTGGTGGTTCAACTACGGTTACCTTTCTAGGAATTTTATTAGTTTGATAACGTCCAAAATACACCTTAGCTAAACTTTGGACTTCCTTGGGATCGACATCACCTACAATTGCTACAGTTAAATTATTAGGAACATAATAAGTAGCAAAAAACTGACGGACATCTTCCCTTGTAAGATTAGTAATATCTTCGTTATAACCAATCGTCGGACGTTTATAGGGGTGTTTGACAAAAGCAGTATCTAGAAAAACTTCTAACATCTTGCCAATTGGAGAATTATCAGTTCTTAACCTTCTTTCCTCCAAAATTACCTGTTTTTCTTTATAAAATTCCCTAAATACAGGTTCTAAAAATCTTTCCGATTCTAAAGACATCCATAACTCTAATTTATTGGCAGGAAAACTATAAAAATAGGTAGTGTAATCAGCCGATGTAGCTGCATTCAAACCTACCCCTCCAGCAGTATCAACAATTTTTCCGTATTCGTTTTGTTTAACAAATTTATTGGCTTGGGATTGAGTGCGATTAAACTCTTCAGTAAGTTGCGCTATCTGTTCTTTTTTTCCTGCATTTTGAGCAGTTTTTATCTCAGCAAAAATCCGGTCTAAACGATCTAAATAAGGTTTTTCCGCCGAATAATTGGTTGTTCCAATTTTTTTAGTTCCTTTAAAAGCCAAATGCTCTAAAAAATGAGCAACCCCAGTCTTACCATCAGGTTCATCGACACCACCCACATTGGCATAGGTAACAAAGGAAATTACTGGTGCTTCGTGGTTTTCTAACACAATAAACTTCATACCATTATCAAGCCGAAATTCAGTAACATTTTTGATTACTTTAGCTAAATAAGGTTGAATAGAATTAGTAGCAACCGAATTGTCAGTATCGCCATAAGCTGGGAAAACTAAACTACTCCAGCCTAAGCAAAAAGCAACTAAAATCAATCCGATTAAATTTTTTTGGTAACTAAATAATTTTTGGGGCATGATCACTTGTTTGATTGATTGGCGCAATTATTAAAACATCAATTAATCTCAAGCAGCTTATTTATTGAAAAACGGCAATTTAGAGATAAGTTCTGTAAAGCTTAACCAATAAAAATTACTAATTGCTTGAGAATAACTTGATTAATCTCAACGTTTTGATGATTCAAACTCAAGCTAATCTGCTTTTAGATAAAATTGAGAAAATATAAAAAATTAATTAAAAAGTAGCATTAATTTAGTAAATTTAAATACAGTGATACGGCAAATATTGTAACTTAGTCCCTAGATAATTATCACTTTACAATTATGCAAGTTTTTGAAGGACGGAATTTTGTAACAGCCAATCAATCCTCTGCTAATGAAGAAAATACTCGCAGTCGTATTCTTAAAGCTGCACTTCGCTTATTTGCACGTCAAGGCTATGATGCAACTACAACTAGGGATTTAGCGACTGCTGCTGGTGTAGCTGAAGGGACATTATTTCGTCATTTTGCTAATAAAAAAGCAATTCTCACCGAAGTAGCTACCGCAGGTTGGATTGAAATTCTGACCGATTTATTAACAGAATTAAGTGAAATGGGTAGTTACAAAGCGGTAGCTCAAGTAATGCGTCGCCGAATGCTCCATCTACAACATAATAGCGATCTTTTGCGAGTATGCTTTATTGAAGCACAATATCATCCCGAACTACGAGAACGGATTCAATCAGAAGTAATTGAAAAAATGACCGATGTAGCAGAAGTTTTCTTTCAAACTGCCATGGAAAAAGGGATTTATCGTCCTATGAATCCTAAAATCGTCGCTCAAGTGTTCTTAGGAATGTTTGCGATCGCAGGTTTTTCTAATCAAACTATTATCGATCCCCAAGGTTCTCCTCACGCTATTCAAGAAATGGCAGAGGGAATTGCCGATATTTTTCTTCACGGCGTATTAGCTAGTACAGAAAAATAAATTTCGTGGTATTTGTCTCCAAAACTTTGGTTGAGTTAAACAAAGACGTAATTAGTTACGTCCATACAAAAAGAAGAAAAAAAGAAGCTTTGAGTTTTGATTGGCAATTAATTTTTGTATTGGGGTTGAATAATTCAGTTCATTTTTATCACTAAAATATACGAAAATTCTAATAGGTGACTGATAAGAATGAAATTCTAACATAATGACTATTGTCAGAAAAAATACCGCAATTAGAGCAAAAAAAAGTCCTACCAAACTTTGGTTTGAAAAGATTATGGCTCTGATAGCAGCAATTAATTTTATCTTAGTAATCTTTAATTTAACTTATGTTCCCCTCCGAGATTTTTGGTTGAACGGACAAGTTACTATTGGTAACCTTAAATTTGGCTATATTGAATTGCAGGGGATCAAACTAGATTTAATTGATGAAAATTTTTCTAAATTAATTACTGAATACGATCGCTTTAAAGGTATCATTCCCAATCGTGATACAGAACAATATTTAGAAAAAGTAGACCAACTCAAACAAGTTTTATCAAATAAGGAAATTAATTCTCCTGAAGTAACCACAATCTTAGGAGATTTGCGCCGTCAAAGTCTCGAAATGATCCAAACCAATCCTTTTGCCGAAGCAAATAAAACAGGAACTTTGGAGCGGATCAAAAATAAAATGCGCGAACATCTTCCCAATCCAGCTAAATCTGCTAAACAATCATTCTGGCAATTTTGGAGTCCTAACTATCTTCAAAATCAAGCAAAAGCTCAGTTAGAATTAATCTTTTTTGACCAACAAATTAGACCTTTAATTGCTAGTAATTATTATCGTTATATCGGTGAAAATGGACACTATATCGATAATTTTGGCTTAATTGATTTTCCGTTTGGGCTTATTTTTGGCTTAGAATTTTTGGCTCGTACTTGGTATATCAGTCGCAGTCGGACATCAGTTAGTTGGCTAGATGCCATGCTGTGGCGTTGGTACGATATCCTGTTTCTGATTCCTTTTTGGCGATGGTTACGCATTATTCCTGTGACAATTCGTCTCAATCAAGCTCATTTAATCGATCTTCATGCCGTCCAAAGACAAATAAGTCAAGGTATCGTGGCTTCTATTGCTGAAGATGTTACGGAAATAGTAGTGATTCGGGTAATTAATCAAATTCAAACCTCGATTCGTCAAGGAGAAATTACCAAATTATTATCTCAACACCAAAATAATCCTTATATAGATATCAACAATACTAATGAAACGGCAGAAATAGTCAAAATCCTGTCTCAACTACTTGTTTATCAAGTTTTACCCAAAATTAGACCAGAAGCCGAAGCTTTACTTCAATATAGTATCGAAAAAGTTCTCAAACAAACTCCAGCTTATCAAGGAATTCGTTTTTTACCAGGAAGCGATCGCACAATTATTAATTTAACTCAACAACTAGTACAACAAACTTATCAAGTTTTCTCTGATGCACTTCAAGCTATTTTAGAAGAAGATCAAAAATTTAATCAACTACTCGAAAGTCTCTTAACCAATCTAACTCAATCCTTCTCCTCAGAAATCAAAGCCAAACAAAGCCTCGTCAAAATAGAACTGCTGCTAGTCGATTTATTAGAAGAAATTAAAATTAATTATGTGGAGCGTCTTTCTAAAGAAGACATTGAAACTATTCTCGAACAAACTCGCTCAATTCGCCAAATCACCCAGCATCATAAATAGTGATTCAGTTACCAGTTACTAATTACTAATTACTAATTATGAGGGATCAATAATCAACAATTAACATAAGCGAAGCGCACTACCGTAGGTCTCAACTATCGACAGTTACCAATAATGACTGGTTATTTTATTGTCCCCCTTTCTCCTTTTGCGCCCCCTCGCCTCTGCCTTCAAGCGAAGCGGATTAACTCATCAATCTTTCCTGGGCAATTAACCTCAATTATTGATAAGATAAATTCTGGAAAGGATTGTCCTAAAAAAACTTCTTTCCACCTACCTTAGCATCTAAGTAGATTGAGAGTGGGTTTACCCCGCTTTTTTTATTGGAAAAATTTTCAATCTCTTGGCTTAAGCATTAAAACTATTGACGATTGTTAGCAGACAATGACCCATCCTCTTGTTTCTCAAATAGCAGAATTGGCAACACCCCTTGCCCAAGAGTTAAACTTAGAATTGGTAGATATAGTTTTTCAAACCAATAAAAAACCACCAGTACTGAGAATAGATGTTCGCAATCTGAGTGCGGATACTAGCCTTGATGACTGCGAACGGATGAGTTTGGCATTAGAAGCAACACTCGATACAACAGAAATTATTCCTGGTTCTTATGTATTAGAAGTATCTAGCCCTGGTATTTCTCGTACTTTAACCACAGACAGGGATTTTATCTCTTTTAAGGGATTTTCGGTCATTGTTAAAACCTTTACTCCTTATAAAGAACGTAAGGAGTGGCAAGGTAAACTTCAAGGACGTGACGAGCAAGCAGTTTATATCAATCAAAAAGGAAAAGCTTTAGCTATCCCTCGCCACTTAATCGCCAAAGTTCAATTAGATGACACTCATTAAACTCATCGGTATTTTGCCTTAAAGGACGGTACAGAATTCACTAACTCAAATTGAGGCGACAATCCCTGAGTAATGACCATTACCTTTGATGGTAATTGCCGAACTTCATCAATACAAAAAACAGTTCTCAATTTCTATTAATCAATAATTAAGCAAAATTTTAGGAGAGATGCCTATGACCATAGTAAATTTACCTGGTCTGAAGGATATGATTGAACAAATTAGCCAACGACACAATCTACCTCAAACCTCGGTACAAGAAGCGTTAAGAGAAGCTTTACTCAAAGGCTATGAAAGGTTTCGTCGCGCTCAAAGTTTAGACCGTCATCAATTTAGCGAGGAATACTTCGACAATTTCAACGTCCAGCTAGATATTGAAGAAGAAGGTTTTAGAATTCTTACCACCAAGACTATTGTTGAAGAAGTTTCTAACAACGACCACGAAATTCCTTTAAAAGAAGTTAAAGAACAATTAGGAGATTCAGAGTTTCAGGTAGGAGATACGGTTTTAGTTGATGTTACTCCCGAACAAAAAGATTTTGGTCGCATGGCAGCAATTCAAACCAAACAAGTACTGCTACAAAAACTAAGAGATCAACAACGTAAATTGGTTCAAGAAGAGTTTAAAGATTTAGAAAACACTCTTCTACAAGCACGAGTCTTACGGTTTGAAAGACAGTCAGTTATTATGGCAGTCAGCAGTGGAGTCGGACAACCTGAAGTTGAAGCCGAATTACCAAAACGAGAACAATTAGTTAACGATACTTATCGTTCTAATGCTACTTTCAAAGTTTATTTGAAAAAAGTTCGAGAGACTCCCCATCGGGGTCCACAGTTAATTGTTTCTAGGGCTGCTGCTGGCTTAGTAGTAGAATTATTTAGCAACGAAGTCCCAGAAATTGAAGAAGAAATTGTTAGAATTGTAGCAGTGGCTCGGGAAGCGCATCCTCCCTCTCGTCATGTCGGTGTGCGTACTAAAATAGCAGTAGATACTCTAGAAAGAGATGTCGACCCAGTCGGGGCTTGTATCGGTGCTAGAGGTTCTCGTATTCAAGCTGTGGTTAATGAATTACGAGGAGAAAAAATTGATGTAATTCGCTGGTCTCCAGACCCTGCAACCTATATTGCCAATTCCCTCAGTCCTGCTAGAGTTGATAAAGTCTTGCTCATTGATGCTGAGGAAAAACAATCGCTAGTATTAGTTGCTGAAGACCAACTCAGTTTAGCAATTGGCAAAGAAGGTCAAAACGTCCGTCTGGCTGCTCGTTTAACGGGATGGAAAATTGATATTAAAGACCTTGCTAAATATAAAGAAGAAAATGATGGTGTAGTGATGACATCTGAATCAATTGTCGATCCCGAAACAGAAACCGAACTAGAAGACTTACAATCTGATTCGGAAGAAAAGCTTTAGTTTGTAGGCGGGCAACTCTATCAATTGCCTGCTAATTGGCTCTAATTTCATTTTCATCTCCATCAATTAGTTCATTTTCATGCAACCAAACTATCGACGTTGTCTCAGTTGTCGAAAAATAGCTCCAAAAAATTCATTTTTGAGGATTGTTAGAATATATCCCTCTCACCAAATTAAACTAGAAGAAGGAATGGGACGCTCAGCTTATTTGTGTCCTGAGGAGGATTGTTTATTAAAAGCTCGTCACAAAAATCGTTTAGGGCGTTCTTTACGAGCTAATATTCCAGAAGAAATCTATTGCAGTTTAGCTCAACGGTTGAAAACAAAATGTCAAAATTAAGTGAGTGAGCTGCTCTCTCGGCAATCTTGACAACTAATTTTTCTAACTTAAACTAAAAAGCTAAAAAACACTTCTGTATTTTTCCTTAAAATAGATCGATAGGGGGTATTGTTAGCCTTCAACTAGATTACAACATAACATTAAACAAGACAGACAAGCCGAAATCTAGAGTCCTGAGTACAACAAAGGAATTGAAGAGTAGACTTGGAAGCTTAATCAGTTTCTGGCGAGGTCAATACCTCACCAACAGTCGTCAGTTATAAAAAATTTATCAATAACCAAACGGCAACATGAAAGAGTACATACAAATTATTAGGTAATAACCCAGTTAATCGATATTAAGGGGCGTAGTGGATGAACAACGGAAAAGTCAGAATATACGAACTATCAAAAGAATTGAATTTGGAGAATAAAGATATCAAAGACCTCTGCGAAAAACTAAATATAGCCGTTAAGAGTCATAGTAGTACAATTACGGAATCTCAAGCTGAACGAGTCAGGACTGCTGCAACAAAATATGTTCCCGAGAAGACAGTCAATGAGTCTGTCGCTCATGAAGGAGACGAACGAGCCAAAGATAAACTAAAACAACAAATTCTGGCAATTCATCACAAGCAAAATCAGCCTTATTCTGCCTCTCAAACCTCTAGAAAAGAATCTAATTCTGTTTTAGCAGAGCCACCAAAATTACTAGCTAAACCACAAGCTAAATCTCCCAATACACCAACATCTTTATCACCATCTAATCCTACTCAATCTCAACTGAAACAACCTTCTAAACCAACTTTAGAAACAAACTCTCCAGAAGAATCCGTAGAAAAGACCGTGGTAGAAAGACCAACAGCAGCTAAACCCAAACTAATTAGTCCTCCATCAAGACCTCAGTTAGTTAAAGCTCCAGCTAGAGATGCTCAAAAACAAACTCCTAGCAAACCTGTTGCTCCAGAAGAAGAGATAGCTTCGCCAGAGTTGAAAGTAGCTACGCCAGAAAAAAGTGTTAACAAAGCTAAAGCAAAAATCAAATCGCAACCTTCACTACCTAAATTACAGCGACCTCAACCGCCTAAACCAGTTGATGAGATCAAAGAAGAAGTTGCGGTAACAGCAATTGATGAAGAAGTAGCTGAAGAAACCGAAGAATTTGATTTAGATTCAGGTCTTAAGAAAGAGAAAAAACTCAAACTCAAACGACCAGATTTACCTCGCAAAGGAAAAACAGCCGATTGGGAAGAAGAAGAAGAAGAAGAAAGTCTCGATTCTGCCAAAGCTGGCAAAGTCAAAGCAGGCAATAAAGCGAAGCGTCGTCCTAAGCCTTTAATTGATGATGATGATGATGATTTTGATACAGAATTAGATAGCTCAATGATATCGACAGCTGTAAGTTTAGCTACGGCTCGTCCTGCTAGACCCAAATCATTAGAAAAACAGCCAGTTGCTGCTACAGCTAATAAAGTTAAAAAACCAACCCAAAAAACTGAAAAAGCTGCTAAAGTAGACAAACGCGATCGCGCTGTTGTGACAGGACCACCAGAATCTGTCGTACTTTCTCACAACCTTACTGTTCGTGAATTAGCTGACCTACTCAATACCCCAGAAACGGATATTATTAAAAGTCTTTTCTTTAAGGGAATTGCAGTTAATATTACCCAATCGCTAGAGCTAGAAACTGCTCGTGCCGTTGCTGAAGAATTAGGAGTCAAAGTAGAAACTCCAGAAGTTAAATCAGCAGCAGCCAAGGAAACTGAAATGTTAGACGCTGCTGACCTCGATAATCTTCAACCTCGTCCTCCTGTAGTGACCATCATGGGACACGTTGACCACGGTAAAACGACTTTACTTGATTCGATTAGACAAAGTAAAGTTGCTCAAGGAGAAGCTGGTGGTATTACCCAACATATCGGTGCTTATCACGTTGATATCGAACAAAACGGTAACCAACAGCAAATTGTTTTCCTTGATACTCCAGGACACGAAGCTTTCACTGCGATGAGAGCAAGAGGTACAAGAGTAACGGACATTGCTATTTTAGTTGTGGCAGCCGATGATGGGGTACAGCCTCAAACTAGAGAAGCAATTAGTCACGCTAAAGCAGCAGAAGTACCAATTATTGTCGCAATCAACAAAATTGATAAACCAGAATCTAATCCTGAGCGAATTAAACAAGAGTTAACCGAACTAGGATTAGTTGCAGAAGATTGGGGTGGCGACACGATTATGGTGCCAGTTAGTGCGCTAAAAGGAGAAAATCTGGATAATCTTTTGGAAATGATTCTGTTAGTTGCAGAAATAGAAGAATTATCTGCTAATCCTGACCGTCTTGCCAGAGGAACGGTGATTGAATCTAATCTTGATCGTGCTAGAGGTCCTGTAGCTACTTTATTAGTTCAAAACGGAACTCTCCGAGTAGGAGATAATATCGTCGCTGGCTTTGTCTTTGGCAAAATTCGGGCAATGATTGGCGATCGCGGTAATAAGGTTGAAGCAGCTACTCCTTCTTTTGCGGTGGAAGTTTTAGGACTAAACGATGTTCCTGAAGCAGGAGACGAATTTGAAGTCTATCCTACTGAAAAAGAAGCTCGAGTAGTAGCAGAAGCAAGGGCAGAACAACAAAGAGATTCTCGTCTTCAGCAAGCTATGTCTTCTCGAAGAATTACTCTTAGTAGTTTATCGGCTCAAGCCCAAGAAGGAGAACTCAAAGAGCTAAATCTAATTTTGAAAGCAGACGTTCATGGTTCTGTTGAAGCAATAATTGGTTCTCTTCAACAGTTGCCTCAAAATGAAGTACAACTTCGGATCTTGTTGGCTGCGCCAGGAGAAGTAACCGAAACAGATGTTGACTTAGCTGCTGCTAGTGGTGCAGTAATTATTGGTTTTAACACTACTTTAGCCAGTGGTTCGCGCCAAGCTGCTGATCGTGAAGGAGTAGATATTCGTCAGTACAATATCATTTACAAACTACTAGATGATATTCAGGGTGCAATGGAAGGTTTGCTTGATCCTGAAGAAGTCGAAGAACCTCTCGGTCAGGCACAAGTTAGAGCCGTTTTCCCTGTCGGTCGCGGAACAGTTGCAGGTTGTTATGTTCAATCTGGGAAGATGGTTCGTAATGCTCAAATGAGAGTAAGACGTGGCAATGCAGTAATTTATACAGGTGTCATGGACTCTCTCAAACGAGTTAAAGAGGATGCTAAAGAAGTCAATGCTGGTTATGAATGTGGTATTGGCTCATCTAAGTTTAATGATTGGCAAGAAGGAGATCTTATCGAAGCTTACGAAATGGTCTTTAAGCGTCGTACTCTTTCGGCTCATTAATCGACATTTAGAATAGTTTTGGGGCGGACTGGGTTTCGCCCTCTATTTTTTGATCAATTGCAAATCAGATGTCTTCTTTTCGTTCCGAACCTTTTTTGTGGATTCATCTCACCGGTATTGTTCTTGTGCCATTATTTCTTGAGGTAGTTTGGCTAGGCTTATCAATTGGCACTCCTTTATTTTGGTCTTGGTTAGAATTACTTTTGCTAGCAACAGTAGGAATTTTACCTATACTATGGATGCAGTTAGTTCGTCCCTTTGATATTTTTAGTATTTTATTGTTTTCTGTCAAACCAGAGCAATTAAGCCCAGAACAAAGACAAATTTTAGCTCAATTTAAAACTCAACCACATCGCATTTTAAGTATAATTACTGCCATTGTGATGATGTTAATTTTATGGTTCTTATACCGTTTTGCTCCTTTAGTTGTACCCATTAATCCCTGGTTTCAAGGATGGCATTTAATCGGATTAATCATTGCTGGAGTTAGTTTACTGGCTAGTAATTTATTTTTACAAATACCAGTTACTGTTTTAAGAATCTTGTTGATTAATCAGGCTTTTTTAGCTACTACAGAGCCATTCCCCTCCGAACAAATTGCTAGAGAATTTATTGTTCCTGGGTTTTGGAGCGATCAAATTCTATCAAAAAAACAATCAGGATAAGGAGAAAAAAAATCTCAATTGGTGTAGTAGGTATCATTCATGACTTGGATAGTTGAGCTATCTTAAAGATAGAAAGATCAATTAAGTACAGAAGGTATCAATGGGAAACTCAACAATTGCCTCGCCAAACCAATTTGAGCAAGACCAAGAAATTTGGTTGAGTTTAAAACAAGCGATCGCCAGAAGTTCTGGTTTCCAACGTTGGTTGACAGAACAATCATTAGAAACTCAAGAAAGTTTAGATTTACAAGTACGTCGTTATTTGAAAGAAACTTTAGCTACCTTAGCTTATTAGTTATTTTGATACGCAAACCCAAAATCCCCATAACTAGATTTTGCCCTGTCAAGAGGGCATTTAGTGTTTTGAGGCAACTAAAACAATTTTTTCAGTTACCAGTTTTTTACTTATTAGACTTGTTGCGTAATAAAATTTGAAACGGCTGAAAAACTTACCAGATATGGCTTACGGATATTTGCGTTTGGAAATCGCTGAATAGCTTGATTGACAAAGGTTTTAGCCACTTTTTTAGCTTAATTCGCAACAAGTCTATTACTTATTACTCCGTACAGACGCGATATATCGCTTATTACTTTACTAAAAACCATCAACCCCGCCAAAGGCGCGCTGGGCAACCAACGCTTAACCAGTATCGAACGAGTGATTTCATAAGAACTCCTATAAATGGTGTATTTTAACAAAATTTAGTATGATGGGTTGCTACATTAAGGAATGAATTTAATCTTACTATGCCTTCTGGTCAGACCCATGATCGCATTACTCTTTGGAGTTTACCTTGGCTTGCTGGTACTTCTTTTTGTTTGACTCGCAATGGTGAATTAACTCTCATTATTGCTGGAGCATTTCTGTTTAGCGGATTGATGTTTGGTCCAGATTTAGATATACACTCAATTCAGTTTAAACGTTGGGGGTTATTAAGCCCGCTTTGGTTACCTTATCGGTATTTATTCCGTCATCGCAGTTTTTTTTCTCATGGTTTGATTATTGGTACAGTTATTAGATTAATTTATTTATTAATATTTTGTTTATTGCTTGTCATTTTTTTAGTAGCAATTTTTCAATTGATTTGGGGTTTTGAGTGGAATTGGCAGCAAGTAGCTCAACAAGGATTTAAATTAAGTTTTCAAAAATATTTGGCAGAAACAATAGCTGCTTTTATAGGCTTAGAATTAGGAGCAATGAGCCATTCTTTAAGCGATTGGGTTCATTCTCAGGTAAAAAACAGTCAAAAGAAAAAATTAAAAATCAAAAACTCATCGCCTGTGAGTAAGAAATCCGACGTGCCGTCGCCCTTCGGGAAGCAGGGTAAAGAAGAAGCAAAAAATAAAAACTTAAAAATTAAAAAGTAAAAAAATCTTTAAAAATTAACACAAATAAAAAAAATAAATTTATTTTGTCTCTAGATATTTTTGGGTAATTAGATTTGTTTGTAAATAATCTTCCCTCTATTTTTGTAAAAAAATATTAAATTCAAAAGCTAGTTTAAGTTATGATCGATCAAAAAAGACTATAGAAAAAATAATTTTTTTTCCATGTTTTCTAACTCTAAATCTAGCTCAACTAATCTAAACCAAGTAAAAGACAATTTATTCAAAACTTTTTTGAGTTTTAGTTTCCGTAATTTATCTCAAGTAAAATTTAAAAAAATTAATCTTATTTATCAAATTTTAGGCATACTGTTTTTAAACAGTTTAATAGTTAATCCTGCCTCAGCCGAATTATCTCTCGAAGAAATCAACTCGATCGCTAGACAAACTACAGTTTTAATTGCACCTGGATTAACTCCCGAATTAGTCAAAGAATTAGAAGCTAATCGTAACAATCCTATAGCAAGAGAAAGTAATCCTGATGGAGTCTGGAATCCTGGTTCTGGTGTAATTATTGCCAAACAAAACAATACCTATTACGTTCTAACCGTTACTCATAACTTTAAACAAAATGACTTAGACGCAAATTATGTCTATGGCATTCGGACAAATGATGGATTGGTACATCTGGTTGACAATATTAGCGATCACAGAGATTGTCCTCTTGACGAGCAACCCAATCCTGTTAGTAGGTTACTACGTTTTGGCTGCTATTCCTTAGCAATTCCCACTAGAGTTGCGGGACCAGATTTAGCAGTAGTTAGTTTTAATAGCGATCGCAACTATCCTGTTGCCTCACTGGGTAATGTAGATAATGTTCAAATACAAGATCGAATTTACATTTCTGGTTGGCCAGATCCAGAAAAAGAAAAAGACCCAACTACAGGAGAATGTCGAGGAAAAATTGCTCGCCGACAAAGACGTTTAGCTTGGACTCCAATTACGAGAAAAATTCAACCTCAACAAGGAGAAAATGGTTACAGTCTTTTTTATTTCGATCAAACTCGTCCTGGCATGAGCGGTGGACCTGTGTTTGATAGCAATGGTTATGTCATCGGAGTTCACGGACGCGGTTCAGCAGATAAAGGTAAAATAGTTCAACAATACTGTTCGATCTCAAATTTTGAATCGGCTAGTTTTGAGTCAGAAGACTTAGCGAAAACAGTTTCAGATGCAGTTAGATACGATCCACCAACTTTACACACTAGGTTTAGTAGTGGACAGAATTTGAATAACTTTTTAACTTTATGGAATCCTTTAGAGATAGAATTACCTTTTAACTATCAACCACCTTCTTCTCAAACAATTAAAGCTGCTTTAACTCCAGTCAAAACGAATAATAATGCTAGTGGTACATTAGATTTTGACCCCAATCAAGATTTAGCTGGCAGCTACGATCTCAATGATAAACAAGATGTAGTTGAAGATATCTACGAAGGTTTTTCGATTAAAAATATGATTAGAGATGAACCTTCTGCTGGCTGCCGTTTTCTTCTGTTAGGAGAATCTTGCCAAAAATAAGAAGAGTAAAAGAAGTAATTTATTTTATTCTTGGCTTGTTTGAGGATGAGTTGCTTTCCACAGAATACTAGAAACTAAGTTAGTAGTAATATGGGCAATAATTGGGATCAATAAATTACCTGTAAATAAAGCACTGTAACCTAAAGCAAAACCTACTATTGTTGCCCAAACTACATAAGGCCACTGTCCAGCACCACTCAGATGAAGAACTCCAAATAATAAACTAGAGATAATTACAGCAGTTAAATTTAATCCCAAAGCAGGCAACATTACGCCTCGAAATAATAATTCTTCACTTAAACCAGGAAGAAGACCTAACCAAATTAAATCGGGTAAAACTAACGGTTTAATGACTAATTCCAAATAAATATCGGCACTTTGACGATAAGCAGGCCAAAGCCAATAAATCATACTACTAGCAACAGTAATACCCGTTGCTATACCGATACCCCAGAGTAAGGCATTAAGATCGAAGATTACAGGTAAAAGTTTTACAGAACCCAACCTTTGCCATATTTTAGCTACACCTAGTAAAATCACCGCAGTAACACCCATCACTACTAAAATCTGGGTACGGCTGAGAGGTTCGATTTCTGAATTATGATAATTTGCCACTGATTTAAGCTAAACAACGAAGAGATGACAACGAAGGACGGAGGGCATCGGCATTAATACCAGCACGATGGGCTACTACAATCCCTAAAGCCTCTAAATAAGAGTTTACTCTAATTGCTTTAATTCCCAATGGTTCAGGAGGAACTTGCATTTGAGTAGTATTTTCTTCTACGGCAATAATTTGAGTTGATGTGCCACTGAAACTGAGTATAGCACTACCACCACAAGCACTAGCAGGTACAATCACCGTATCTACTTGATTTGCCCAGATGGTTGAAGCAACTTCTGGGGCTAGTGATGTTCGTGCTGAAGTTAATTTTTCTGGAGTTACAAATTGAGGTGCGCGAGCTAATCCTACTAAAACACAAGGCAGAAAAGTATAACCCAATTCTTCGGCTGCTGCACGAGGAGATAAATTAGGTTCTAAAGGTAAAGGATTTAAAGCCGGGGCATGGGCTGCTGGAATTTGAAACTGACGTACTAATAAATGAGAAATGACAGCTTCTGCTCCTGCTAGGGGGTCTACTCCTGCACCATGACGATAATTATTTAAAGCCAAACTTTCTTGGTCGTCAGGAAACCTAGCGACAATTGCGATCGCATTTGCTCCTGTTTGACAAATTAGGGTTTCTGCTCCTCGTAACAAACTCCCCACATTGCCAATCGTTCCCCAACTTGCTCCCGAAGGAGCGGTCCGTAATTGAACTTCTAGAGGTGCATCAGTGACTAGATAATCAGTTAAATTTAGTCCTAAAGTTGCTCTAGTTGCATCGGCTGCCTGGAGATGACGCAAGCGTAATTCTGGCTCAATACCTCGATCAAGTAACAATCCTACACGATTTTGATGAACTGGTTGCAATCCCCAACAAGAAGCAGCAAACTGATCCAAGGCATAACCTTCGACATAATAGGTATTGTCCATCGACCAGTACAATTGTGCGCCATTAAGGACATTGGGATGGGTAATCAAGCGATCGCAAACTTGAGCCATTGCTCGCGCTACAGGTAAAGCATCTCCTGCATAACCTCCAATCGCAGCCCCTACTCCCGTAGGGACGATTAACACCGCTGTATAGGGAGATTGACTCACTAGACTTCCTCAGTGGTTACAATTGCTTCAATTTGCGCTACTTGCTGTTGTTGGTCTACTTTAGTAATTGCCCAGCGTAGAGGCTCGCCATGCTTGCTTAATTCGGCTTCTATTTGTTGTGGTAAGGTGACGGGATTTTCTTCAAGGTTAATTTCAGCAGTAATAAAGTGAGTAGTCATGATTAAAAAGAAAGTTAAGTGATTTGCTGTGAATTAATAATCTAAGTTTCTGATAGTTCTAAAAACCAAATTGTACAATAAAAGTAAGTTGCACTACTCGCTATTGATTACTTTTATTTACAGCCATTTAACTGCCAGAAGTCACAGACAAGTTTTGATGGTTTATTTCATAATTTTTGTAAAGTCAATTTAACCAAATATTTTATTGAATATTTTTTTATTTTTATGAAATTGTTAACAAGTTTATTGACAATTATTGCCATTGTTTTATCGACTGGTCAAACAACATTTGCTCAAACAACCATAGCTGAAGCAAGCACGGAAAAAAAAACTGATACTGAAAATTCTACAGAAACAGAACCAGCCAATCGCAAAAATTCAGAGCGATCGCAATCAAAAACAGACTCATCAAATAACAATTCAGTTGCTAAAAAACAACCTACTTCTGAACAAATTATCCGTTATCTAAAATTAGCTACAGCCGATCAATTTTATTTAGCTGGCAAAAAAAATGCTGCGGAAAAATTATATCGCGAAGTCAAGCAACCTTGGGAAATAGAAAAAAATCTGACTAGTCAAACTAAAATCGTAAAACCATTTTATGAAATAGAACAATTAAGTCCCGCAGGTGCAGTTTATTGGCGAACTTATCAATCAGGGTTAAAACAAAATTTAACTAGTAAAATTGTTGTGCCTCTACAACTGTTAGTGGAAAAACAACCAGAATTCATTCCTGGTCATATTCATTATGCAGAAGCTTTGCAAAAACAAGCTAAAACAGAAGAAGCCTTAAAAGTTTTAGAAGCAGCGATTAGTCAATATCCTAATGAACCTAAATTATTAAGAGTTAAAATTGCAGCAGATCTCGCTGCCAAAAATTGGTTAGATGCTTCAATTACTGCCCGTCAATTTGCTTTATTTAATCCTCAGCATTCTGAGGCAGCAGAATTTACTCAATTAGCAGATCAATATCTAGAAAATTTTCAAAGTCAGCTACGTTCAGAACTGAGAGAAAATGCCATTGGTAATCTAATTACTGGAGCAGTTGGTTATGCTTTAACAGGTAATTTATTTGGTCCAATTTCTGCTTTAGAAACGACTATTATGTTATTAAGAGGTGAAAGTGCTGTTGGCGAAAGTATTGCTAAACAAACTCAAAAATATTTGCCGATGGTTCAAGACCCAGAAGTATTAAATTATGTCAAAAGTGTTGGTCAAAAAGTTGCTGCTGTGTCAGGAAGAGAGGAATTTGATTATCAATTTTACGTAGTAATGGACGATCAAATCAATGCTTTTGCTTTGCCTGGAGGAAAAGTTTTTGTCAATGCGGGAGTAATTATGAAAACTGAATCAGAAGCAGAATTAGCTGGTTTACTTGCCCATGAAATCTCCCATGCTGTTCTTTCTCACGGTTTTCAATTAGTTTCTCGCGGTAATCTTACGGCTAATGTTGTTCAATACATTCCTTATGTGGGTGGTTTGACAGGAAACTTGATTGTACTTAATTACAGTCGAGATATGGAAAGACAAGCGGATAGTTTTGGCACAAGAATGTTAGTTAATGCTGGTTACGCTGCTGACGGAGTTCGTAATTTAATGGTTAAGTTAGATCGAGAGGCTGTTAAAGAAGAATTACCCGAACCCCCTGCTTGGTTATCTACTCATCCCCAAACTGAAGCCAGAATTACCGATTTAGAAAATTTGATTATCAAAAATAATTTAAATCGTTATGCTTATGAAGGAGTAGCCAAACACCAAAAAATTGCTCAAAAAGTTGCTAAATTATGGCACCAATATCAACAGACTGAAGAATATAAAGAGAGACAACGTGATGATGAATATTAAATTGTCAAACGCAGGAAGACCCCTACATCGTACTTGGATTCGTTTATTACCTTATACTACTTTTGGAGCATTATTAATTTCTTTTAAATCTGCTCATAGTCTCAGTGCAATTTTGATTATTTACTCCTTATTAATGGGAGTTCAATTAAGTGCGATCGCGATTTATTTAGTTGGTTCTAAATTAATCTACAAAAACCAAACAAGGGAAAATTTATAAATTTCCCCTCCCGTTATTGATTGAGTTTAAGTAAAGTTTTACAGATCGAAATGATATCTAACTGCCCCTGTTTCTGGATCGTTATCAATATGAGCGATTCCTTGTTTTAAAGCTTGTTTTAACAATCTTTCTACTGTATCTGCTGATAACTCAGTGGCAATCATTGCTTGACCCATCGACAAAACATTATTATGAGCAGCAGCAGCTTTTAGTAACAGCAACATTGGGTCTGATGGTTGAGGTTTTCCTGGGGCTGTTTCTAAGTTTTTTTGAACTTGATTTAATAACTGAGCAGTTTTTCTTCTAATGATTTCTTCACCGCGATCAGCAAATTTTAATAGTTTTTCGGTTCTCAATTTTTCTAATAGAAAACGATTTCTTTCCTGTGCCATGTCAGGAATAAGAAATAAGTCAATTACTTGACCAAAACCGAATAAACCAAACGTAAAAAGATAAAGTAGACCTGTGCCAATTCTACCTAGGTAAAAACGATGGATTCCACAAACACCAAAAACACATAAACCCCACAACAGGTAGGCTACACCCAAATTGACATCTTGCTTGTGATCGTTCATTGGCACGGAAAAAAATGAAGATTATCTTTTCCTCTTCATTGTAAGCAAAGTCCTAGGTTATCAACAATTTTTTCTAATTTTTCTCAACTAATTTACTGTTGTTGATTCCATTGGGCTGCTGCATCTTCAACTGCTTGTTCAACAGTTTTTTCTTTCAACATTGCTGCTTGTAAATTTTCATAAATAGTTTGTTGTAATAATTTAAGATTCTTCATGGCAGGAATGAGGACTTCTGCATCTTCTAATTGCATCGCACTAACTTTTCTGGCTTGTTCTACCGAATTAGTAGTTTGTTGTGAAGATAACTCCTGAATATATTGTTGAACAGCGTCTGAGGTTGAAGGAAGAACATTAGCTTGTTTGGCAAAAGCTAGCTGATTTTCTGTGTTCGTGACGTACAAAGCATATTTCAAAGCTTCTTCTGGTTGATCAGTATCGCGAGGAATGACGAGATTCATCACTGCAACATTTTTTTTGCCTGTTTTTCCCGTAATTTGGGGTGCAGCAGCCGATACTTGAGCAATAGTCGGGGCGTTAGTTGCGATCGCTTTCAAAAATTCAGCACCAGAAGATAATAAGGCAGTTTCTCCTGCTTGATAAAGTTCGATTCCGTGGCGATGTCCCTGAGTTAAAACTTCTGGCGGTAATAATCCTTGTTGATACAAGTCTACCCAGTAACGAAAAGCAGCTATCCCAGCAGGTGTATTAAACGCAGCCTTTCCTTGATCATCAACTAAATCTACTCCCATCTGTACCAAAGATTCTAAAACTTCTCCCGAATCTTCAGGCACAAAAGTCACAAACAAAGCATATTTTCCTGTTTTTGCTTTGATTTGTCGAGCAACTTGAGCCAATTCTTCATAGGTTGTTGGTGGTTGTTTTAGTCCCGCTTTACTTAACAAATCTTGATTATAAATAGTAATTCGTGTCGTTAAATACCAAGGAATACCGAAGGAAGTTTCACTACAATTATTTTCCTGACAAGTTTCAATGGTACTTGCTTGCCAGATTTTAGGTAAGTAACTTTTCTTAACGTCTGGTGTAATTACTTCATCTAAATTTAACCAAGCATTACGTGTTGCTAATTGCGAGGCAAAATTAGGATTCAAATTTACTATATCTGGGGCAGTTTTACTAGAAATCGCAGTTAAAATTTTACTTTCCATGGCTGACCAAGGAATATCTACCCAGTTAACTTTTACTGTTTGATTATTAGTTTCAAACCTATTATTTAGCTGAGTAAAATACTCGGTAAACTGCGGTTGTAACTGCATTGTCCAAAATTCTAATTCATTAGAATTTGATGGCTTAGGACTACAACTTAATAACCAGCTTAGTAACAAGCCGATTATTAACCATAAACTAAATTTTTTTGTAAATAAATTGCTGAACATCGACATTAATTTCAAGTAAAAATATAATTTTTGTTTGAGCCAAAGTAGCACTTGCGTAATTTTAACTAGATTAACTTATTTTCCCTAATAATTTTTCAGTAAAACTACTTATCTGTAAAAGTTATTTTAGCAGCTACAATGTCGAACATAAAAGTAAAAATGCATGAAATCAAGGGCGAATAAATTATAAAATCATGAAATTGACTGAAAACAGATTGCTTAATTAATAATTAATTATGACAATATTTATGAAATTAAAGTTTTGTTGATTGGTAGACTAACACAATAATTTTCTCGGGCAAAAATATGTTAAATGATTTAACCAATCTATTCGCCAAAAAATCTCAAGGAATCGGAATAGAAATTAATCCCCAACAAATTAATATTGCTCAAATTACCAAACAAAAACAACGCTATAAACTCATTAAAAATATTTCCGCAGAAATGCCGGAAGGAATTTTTGAAGATGGTGTAATTGTTGATTCTTTGAGTTTGTCAGAAGTTATCAAAGAGACATTTAAACAACACAAAATCAATACCAAACAAATAGCTACAGCCGTACCAATGCGTGAGGCAATTATTAGAATTATTCCTATTCCTGCTGAGCTAGATGAACAAGAATTAAAAGAAATGGTTTTGGTTCATGAAGCAGGGATGTATTTGCCTTATCCACGGGAAGAAGTAGATCTAGACTATCAAAAACTAGGCTATTTTATGGATGAAGATGGTATTGAAAAAGTTAATGTTTTGTTGGTAGCAACTAGAAAAGAAGTTACCGATCTTTATCTTGATATTTTTCAGCAAGCAGAGCTACAAATAGACATTTTAGAGATTAATAGTTTTGCTTTAATTAGAACGATTCGCGAGCAACTACGTCAATTTGGTTCTAAAGAAGCAGTTGTCTTGGTAGACATTGAATTTGATAGTACAGAAATCGCAATTATTGTTGAGGGAGTACCACAATTTTCTCGAACTGTACCCCTTGGAATGTACCAGATGCGAAGTGCGCTTTCTCAAGCAATGGGTTTGCCAGTTACCCGTGATATGGATGTTTTACAAGATATGAGTTTGATCATTACGCCAATGGATACAGGAGGTGATACAGGAATGTTGCAAATGAATCCAGGAATGGCAGCTTTACTTAAGGTTTTAGGCGAATTAATTGATGAAATTGGTCGTTCGATCAATTTTTATTTAAATCAAAGCGAAGAATTAGAAGTAGCTCAAATTCTTTTAGCTGGTCCGGGTGCTGCAATTGGTGAAATTGATGAGTTTTTTACACAGCGATTAAATTTACCCACTATGCAAATCGATCCAATTGCAGCTTTAGCTTTAGAGGTAAATCAAGAGATTCCATTAATTAAACGCCCTGGTTTAGGAGTGGTTTTAGGTTTGGGTATGCGAGAAGCGTAATCAGTTATCAGTTACCAGTGAACAGTTAATTCTTTTCTATTCTTCAACAAGTTTAATTTTGTCGAATTATTCATTTTTATGGTATGTAAATTAGCCTATGTATAGTTTAGATGTTAATTTTCTGAAAGACCGAGGTTTAAATAAGACTTCGGAAGGTGAAGTTAAATCGCAAAAAGCTAAACAGCCAATTGCTCAACAACTACCTCTGGTTTTTGGTTTAATAGCTCTTGTGGCTTTTCCTGGTGCAGCTTTTGGTTATCTTAAATCTTTAGAGAGCGAAAAAGCAGCTTTAGAGCAACAAATTCAAGGTATTGACGGAGAAATAGCAAGCCTTCAAAATCAAAATCAACAACTAGATCAAATCAAACAACAAATTACTGGGATAGAACAAGAAACCAAAGCTCTAATTACTGTATTTGAAAAAATTAGACCTTGGTCAGCAATTTTACAAGAAATAAGCGATCGCATTCCTCCAGGGGTACAAGTTGATACCATTCAACAAAGTGGTTCAATTGATAACACTCAATTAGTTGTTAGCGGTATTGCTCGTTCTTACAACGACGTTAATGATTTTGTTTTGTTTCTACAACGCTCTCCTTTTTTTAATAGTCAAAATATCAAGCTTACAGGAGCTAATTTAGCTGATTTAGAGGTCGCTATTGAAAATCAAGAAGAAATTCCTGAAGATTTGATAGTTCAATTTCCTCAAGGAGTTAAATATTCAATTACTACGCAATTAAGCAATACACCTGCTTCCCAAATGATCCGCGAGTTTAATAATAAAGGTGCTGTTGGTTTAGTAACTCGTCTAAAAACTCTTGAGAATAAAGGAGCTATTGTAAAATGACATTTGCTGATGATTTTCTCTTGGAAGAAGGAAAAGGGAAAGAAGATTATCCAACAGCTTTTGGAATTACTTTTACCCCAGTAGTTAGTGGTATTGCTTTAGCAGTATTAGGGATTGTTGGGGGCGGTTATATTTATATGAATAAAGTTGTACCTTTTAAAGAAAGCTACGAACAAGTTAAAACCCAACACCAAGAAAAACAAGGACAATTAGATCAAATTAAAAGTGGAGATATTCAACAACAAATTGCCCAACTTCAAGCAGATTTAGCGAGTAAACAAGCAGTTAAATTACAAGTTACTTCTCTATTTACTAACCAAAAAGATTTGGATACTTTGTTGTTAGATATTAATAGTTTTATTGATGCGAATCAAGGCACATTACTTAATTATCAACCCGAAGGAGATCCTGTTCCAATTCAAGATGGTTCTCTAGGTAATGAAGTCAATGGTAAATTAAAACGTCAAGGTATTGCTTTAAGTTTAGAAGGAACTTACAACCAAACCAAGTCAATTCTCAGAGATTTAGAACGATTACAACCTTTGTTAGTAGTGCAAAGTTATAGTTCCAAAATCAAAGAAGCTCCTGGTGTATTTGTTGCCCTCAATCAATCAGAATCAGTTCAGAAGAAACAGCCAGTTTTATTAACCGAAATAAAACTTGATGCAATTTTACCTTTAAGCCCAGAAGAATTAGCACAAATACAACCACCAGCAGAAGAAGGAAAAGCAGAATCGGAAAAAACTGAAGCAGAAAAAAAATAAAATCTAGCGTTAGCAACTTAATTGTTTCCTTAAATAAACAATAAAAATATATTTTTTGCTAACTTTGAATTCTCTCGCATTAACAGTAGACATATTTTCTATAAATACAATGTCAAATAGCAAAATCGGGTGAGGAGTAAATCGTGAAAAATTATTACAATCAAATTCTATTTTTAACTGGAACAGCTTTAGCTATTTTGGCGACCCAATCATCACAAGCTGCCAATAATCAGATTGCCAAAGTAGAAGTAAATTCTCTTGAGCATGGTATCGAATTAAGACTTCATACTGATGATGAACAAACTAAAAAGTTATCTTTTTTTACTGTTAATCAAAAAAATAAATTAGAAGCCAACCTGCTTAATACTGATTTAAACTTACCTCAAGGAAAAAGTTTTAGCAAAAAGAATCCTTTTCCTGGAGTATCTTCCCTAGAAATTAAACAAATAGATGGGGAACATACCCAAATTGCCATAGCAACAGAACCCAATTTTCCTGTTGAACAATTACTACAACAACAAGGACAAGAAATTATCTTCAGTCTATTAGCAGAATCCCAAGGCAATAAAGCAGAAAGCAAATCAAATTCTATTGCTCAACTTGTCACAGAAAAATTTAATTCCGCTAGAGAATTTCTTACTGCACAATTGCCTACCAATGTAGAAGAAAAAACTTATACTCCTCCACCAAATACTTCTAGTTCCAACCCTAATGTGTTAGTTCCTAATCCAGAAATTATTATCGGTGAGGGTGAGAAGAATAACCAACCAAATAATGGAACTTCGCCCTCAGAACCAGCTTACTTACCAAGAGCAGTTGCTCCTCCCGTTGGAGACATGGCGGTTTCTAATATCAATACTAATCCCGATCTGATCGATTTAGGTTCATCGGCTGTAGTTCCTCGACTAGTTTTAAGAGATGCACCTGTCAGGGAAGTATTATCTTTGCTCGCTCGCTCTGCTGGGTTAAATGTAGTCTTTGCTCAAGGTGAACAAGCTCAAGCTGCTGGCGAACAAGGAACAGAAACTAAAGAACAAACCGTTTCTCTAGATTTAGAAAATCAACCAGTCCAAGAAGTATTTAATTCTGTTCTATTAATTTCTGGTTTAAATGCCAATCGTCAAGGCAATATTATCTACGTTGGTGAACAATTACCAGCCCAAGCACGTAATTTAGTAAGTCGTACAATTAGATTAAATCAAGTTCGTGCCGAAAATGCAGCTTTATTTTTAGCGAGCCAAGGAGCAGAAGGACAAAGATTAACTACGGAAGTAGAAGAAGTAATCGACCAAGATACAGGCAGAGTCGTTCAAAGAAAAGAAAAACCAGCCCAATTACAAAGCCTACAAGGTGCAGGTGGAGGTGAAGAAGCAGGAGCTAATAATACTTCTCCTCAATTACTCAAAGGTTTGCAACTTGCTACTGATGACCGTCTCAACTCAATTACTTTAGTTGGTGAACCTCGTAAGGTAGAAACTGCCACAGCTTTTTTAACTCAATTAGATGCTCGTCGTCGTCAGGTAGCAGTTAATGTCAAAGTGATTGATGTTAATTTACTTAACGAAGATTTATTTAATAGCAGCTTTTCTTTTGGGATTAATGACACCTTTTTCGTACAGGATCAGGGATCTGCTGTTATGAATTTCGGCGATACTAAACCACCTAATACCGCGCAGGTTACCAGAAGCCAATTCTTTCCTACTATCACACCTTTGCAAGTACCAGAAACAGAATTCAGTCCGTTTTTAGACCTGGCAGATAATGCTATGTTCGGCAATGTTACTCCTGGTTTAAATGACTTGACTAATACTCTTTCCCCTTTTGCTCGTCCTAATTTTGGGACAAGAAGTAATCCATTCCGACCTGGACTTTCAGGTGTTACCATTAATCCAGCAACAGGAAGAGTTGAGTATGAATATTCTCTTCCTAGCCTCTTTCAATTTCCTAAAAAATTCCTAGCTTCCTTAGAAGCCAAAATTACCAATGGTAATGCAAAAGTGTTGACCGATCCCACTTTAATGGTACAAGAGGGACAGCAAGCAACCGTTAAACTAGCTCAGAATGTGGTTGAAAGTGTCAAAACAGAAATAGATAGCGATAGTGGAACAAGAACGGTTACACCTGTAATAGCTGAAGCTGGTTTAGTTCTCACTGTTAATGTGGAAAAAATTGATGACAATGGCTTTATTGGGCTTTCTGTTAGTCCTAGTGTTACTTCTGTCGGACAAACTCAGGAATTTGATAGTGGTGGCGGTGCAACTAATGTACTGAATTTATTGAGTAAACGCGAAGTCAGTTCTGGATTAATTCGTCTCAGAGATGGTCAAACCCTAATTTTATCGGGTATCATTCAAGACCAGGAACGAACTACCGTTTCTAAAGTCCCTATCTTAGGAGATATCCCTTTGCTTGGTTCTTTGTTTAGAAGTACAGACAAAACTAATGAACGGGCAGAAGTAATTGTTTTACTAACTCCCCAAGTGGTTGATGAACAGGCTGGCTTTGGTTACAATTACAGACCAGGACAAGAAGCGCGTGAAATGCTTCAACAGCAAGGGTTTACACTGCCTAATACCCCTTAAATTCTCTTGAGAAATTGCTTGTCAAATGTAAGTATTTTGTTACTGAAATTGGAAAAATTGTTGAAATCTATATAAATTAACAGTTTCAGCGATCCATATTGGACAAGTAAGACGTAGAATAAGGCAGTGAAAATTACAGCCTATCGGTATTGTAGGGTTTTGTATCCTTCGATACTACTATTTAGGCTGGTTAATTGTCCTGGGCTCTTGTATCTGTCATCTGAAACTAATGAAGAAATTCTTTAACTTCTTCATAAAGTCTAACCTCTGCCCTTAGCTAAGGAACTGCCAAAGATTCAGAATGACGCTGGATACAAGATGTTAATTTCTTGTCACAGTCTGAATTATTAAAACTCAGGCACAAATTAATTACCTACAAAAACACATCAAAAGGAGATTTTGTATGAATAAAGGTGAATTAGTTGATCGCATCTCTCAAAAGGCAACCGTTACTAAAAAACAAGCTGATGCAGTTTTAACTGCTGCCATTGAAACAATCATGGAAGCTGTTTCTGAGGGCGATAAAGTCACTTTGGTTGGTTTTGGTTCTTTTGAACGTCGTCATCGCAAAGAAAGAGAAGGACGTAATCCTAAAACTGGCGAAAAAATGTCAATCCCTGAAACTAACGTCCCTGCTTTCTCTCCTGGCAAATTGTTCAAAGATATGGTTTCTCCTAAATAACTGTAAAGTTATTTAAATTTTGGTAAGACCTCGACATGGTGGAAATTTAGCTTGGGCAGCAGCGATCGCAGGCTGTCCAGCTTTTTCCATTGTAGATTTTTCTGCCAGTATTAATCCTCTAGGACCTCCTCAGAGTGCGCTCGCAGCAATTCAACAGGGTCTTGATTTATTAAAAAGGTATCCCAACCCAGATTATGCTGAATTAAGAGATATTTTAGCTGATTATCATCAAATCAAGCCAGATTATCTGATTCCTGGCAACGGTTCGGCAGAATTGCTGACTTGGGCTAGTCGAGAATTAGCTGATTTATCTGTTACTTATTTAATTACTCCTGCCTTTGGAGATTACAAGCGATCGCTTTTGGCTTTTGATGCTAAGGTATTATCCTGTTGTTTGTTTGATTCTTTGGATGGGGATTTATCGAACGCATTACCCCGTAGGGGCGATTCGCGAATCGCCCTTACCAATCAACCATCAGGATTACTGTTAAACAATCCCCATAACCCAACGGGAAAACTGTGGCGTAGGGAAGAAATTATCCCTTTATTAGATCGATTTGCTTTGGTGGTAATTGATGAGGCGTTTATGGATTTTTTACCGCCAGAGGAAGATCAGAGTCTAATTAGTTTGGTTAAGGATTATCCCAATTTGGTTATTTTACGTTCCTTAACTAAATTTTACAGTTTACCTGGCTTACGTATTGGTTATGCGATCGCTCATCCTCAAAGATTACAACGCTGGCAAACTTGGCGCGATCCTTGGTCAGTCAATATTTTAGCTGAATGTGCTGCTAAAGCAATTATTCGAGATGTTGACTTTCAACAACAAACTTGGCGTTGGTTACCTTCGGCTAGGGCAGAATTATTTGAAGGGTTACAAAATATTCCTCAATTACAACCCTTACCAAGCGCAGTTAATTTTTTACTAGTAGAAACAAACATTCCTAGTTCTCAATTGCAAGAAAAATTATTAAAAGATTATCAAATATTAATTAGAGACTGTTTGAGTTTTCCTGAACTTGGCGATCGCTATTTTCGGATTGCAGTTCGTTCTTTACCAGAAAATCAAAATCTACTTCAAGCTTTAAAGCAGGTAATTGCCAATTTTAATTAGGATATTTATTTAGTACTTTTAATTCCTGAAAGATAATGGCAGTAGATTATGATTTGGTGGTAATTGGTAGTAGTTGGGAAGGAATTTATGCTGCTGCTACTGCTGCTAAACTTAAAGCTCGTGTTGCTTTAGTAACTCAACATAAAACAGGATATTTTCCTAATTCAGAAAGATTTATTCGTCATAGTTTAACTCAAATTAGTTATTTAGTACAACAACGTCAAGAAAATCGTTTTGGCATCGCTAGTGAGATTTTATCTATTCCTAAAAATAGTCTTTTAGCAGCTAAACTTTGGGGTGAAGGGGTTGAGGAAAATTTAATTGCCGAACAATCTTTTGCTACGTTGGCAAGTTTAGGAGTAGATGTAATTTTTGAGCGAGGTGAGTTTTGTCGATTACCAAAACAAGCTTTAATTGTTGGTCAAAGAAAGTTAGAATCTCGTGCTTATTTAATTGCCACTGGTTCTGAATGGGTAGTGAAATCAATTGAAGGAAAAGAAGAAGTTAATTTTTTGACTATCACTGAAGTTTTGAACCAAAAAGATTTAGCTTCTTTGCCTAAAGATTTAGTTATAATTGGAGATTCTTTCCGTAGTTTAGAAGTTGTTCATAGTTTAGCTAGACTCGGAAAAAATATCACTTTAATTGTTGAGCAAAAACGTCTTTTACCGCAAGAAGATTTAGATGTAGCTTTACTAATTCAAGCTCAGTTGGAAGCAGATCAAGTAAAAATTATTACTAATTCTCCTGTTACTCAAATAAAAAAAATTGAACATAAAAAATGGGTGCAAGCAGGTAGCTATGCGATTGAAGCTGATGAAATTATTTTTGCTGGGGAAAGAATTCCTAATATTGATGGTTTAAACTTAGCAGGAGTTGGAGTTAAATATCAATCAGACCGTATTCTTGTCAATAACTATCTCCAAACAACTAATCATCAAATTTATGCTTGTGGCGATCTGATTGGAGGTTATAGTTTACCCAATCTTGCTCACTATGAAGCAAATATTGTTTTAAAAAATGCTTTATTTTTTCCTTGGTTTCAAGTGAATTATCATCCTTTGCCTTGGGCAATTTTTACCGAACCTAATTTAGCTAGAGTAGGAATGACAGAAACTGAAGCTCGTCAATCTTATGGTCAAGATATATATGTGATTAAACAATACTTTAAAAGTATTGCTCAAGCTCAAATTTTAGGAGAAACTACAGGATTTTTAAAGTTATTAGTCAGTCCTCAAGGAGAAATTCTTGGTTGTGCGATTATTGGTCGTCAAGCAGTAGAATTAATTAATGCGATCGCGCTTATGATCAAAAACAAAATTAAACTAAATTGTAATAGTATTAGTGGATTGTTGCAAATTAATATTCCTTATGTTTATCCTAGTTTTGCGGAAATCCTTGATCAAGCTGCCAATGCTTTTTATCAACAAAAATTAGCTCGTAGCAAAACAAGTTTAGACCTATTAAAAACATGGTTTAATTGGCGACGTAGATATAAATAATTCAATGAATTTGTTTATGAATAATCAACAGTCAACAAGTAACAAAAAGCTATTTATTGTTTTAGAAGGAATTGATGGTTCTGGTACTTCTACTCAAGCAGAACTTTTAAAAAAATATTTTCAAAATCAAGGAGACAAAGCAGTAATTAGTCCTGAACCTTCTGCTGGTCCAATCGGTAACTTAATCAGAGATACTTTAAAAAAACGAATCTTTTTTACAAGCGATCGCAAATTATTTGATGAGCAAATGGCATATTTATTTGCTGCTGACCGTCACGATCATTTATACAATGAAATTGATGGTGTTTTTAAACTAATCGAACAAGGATTTCACGTTATTAGTACTAGATATTATTTTTCTTCTCTTGTTTATAATTCTCGAACTCCAGAACAATTTGAATTTGTTAGTAGATTAAATTATGAGTTTCCTAATCCAGATTTAGTTATTTATATTGATTTGCCTATTGAAGTTTCTTTAGAAAGATTGCAAGAACGTTCTTTACAGGAAATCTATGAAACAGAAAATAAATTAACTCAAGTTAGAGCTAATTATCAAAAAATCTTTGCTGACTATCAGGATAAGTTATTAGTGATTGATGGGACTCAACCTATAGAAGCAGTTTATAAACAAATTATTGAATTTATCAAACTAAACTTTGATTTTTAAAATGCCTTAAGCTGAAATAGAAAATGGCTTACTAATACAGTTAGTATTAATTACTAGGGCAAAATTAATTAAATAGTATTGTTTGTCCACAGATAAACCTTGTCCTGAGCAATAGCGAAGGAACAGATAAACACAGATGGATTTATTGGTTGGTAGTGTTGTTTTGTTGATGTTGATAGTTGATTGATAACTGGTATAGTCATTTAAATTTAGAGTGGGACAATCTCTTTTTGCTATAAAAGGATTTCAGCCGAAAAAATGTTTCATTCTTATTTGAAATAACTATACTTCCAATCAACTAAAATTCCATAAATTCCCCAAATTGCCATTGCTCTTAAATAATGACTAGCGCGGAAAGTACCGACCGCAGTAATTGCTTCAGGAGTACGAAATTGTAAACCATTTTCATACACTTGTTTTACTATGGTTTCTGTTAGTTGAAATGCTTCTTCTTTCATTCCCATTTGCAACATAAAAGCAGCTAAACCGAAATTAATTCCCGTCCATACTTCCAAAGGATGAGTATCATTAGGATTTACTGGATTACCATCGGGCAAAACTCCGTTTGCTGCGCCATATTTGCCGTCATGAAACTTCAGGAAACAAGCATCATAAACTTTTTTCAAAGCAGACTTAGTATATTTTTCTTCTACTACATCAGGTAAACCTAACAATCTGGCGTAAAATTGACCGCAGAGTTGATCCGCCATCACAACATCGGAATTACTTTTACTATCAAGACGATAATACTCACCATTCCACAAAGTATCATGATAGAGCGATCGCGCCTGTTGTAACCATGCTCGATAATTGCTAATTACTTCTTCAATCCCTTGAGGATAGTCTTGAGGTTGTAAGCTAGGATTCATGGGAGGATGTGCAATTAAGATTTCTCCAATTGCGATCGCAGCTTCTAAGGCAGCTATCCACAAACCACCACAATAAGCACTAATTCCTTGCAATCTCCAATCATCAAAGGTTTGATCTGGTGCGCCAGAGTTTTCGGGAATACCATCACCGTCTAGATCGAATTCTTTAAGATATGCCAGAGTGCAAACAATACTATCCCAACATTCCCAAAGAAACTCGCTGTCTTTTGCTCCTGTCAGCACATAATCTCGATAGACTTGTAAAACAAAATCACTCGGTAAATCTTTCCAGAGATTGCAATCTTGATAGGAAGTATAGTTGCTTGCTTCCCAAGGATGTTCGTTCGGTGCGCCGAGATCGTGGGGAGTGGCACCTGCTGCTTTACGAATGGCTTGCGCCCTATTATAACCAATGATACGAGGGGTATCATCTCCTTGAGGAATTGCTCTAGCAAAAGCTTCTAAAACCGATTTATCTAGCTTCGACCATAACATCATTAATCCAAATGAACCATACAAGCGCACGTCGAGACTTTCATACCAACGATAATCTATGCACTCTAGTACCCCAAATTGTCCGATAGGATCGGTTTCGGTTGCTGCACTCCAAAGAGTACCTCCTTGGGTAAGCAAGTATAATTCATTAAATAACGCCATTTTGAACCAATCTGGCAAATCTTGACGTTTTAAAATCGGTTCTTGCCACGCTTGAATGCTTTCTTGCCACCAATCGCTGTGTTTTAAAGCAGTTCTAACGATACTCCAAGCATTATTACCAGTACGTCCAAAAAAATCCGTGTAGCGACGATAATATTTAATTCCTTCAGCAAATTCCGTTACAGGCAAATCCCAAGCTAAAACAAAAGGTATTTGGCGAGTTTTCCCTGGATTAACCGTAAAACGAACTGCGATCGCACAGGCAATTTGTTCCCCAGGATCCGCAGGAGTTTCATCTTCCCTGTCTGGTAAGGAACCATTTCCTGCAAAATAATCCCAAACTTCTGTCCCATCACTCTGAGGATGCCAACGACTGAGATAAAATACTTCTAAAGTTGGATTAGTTACAGTCGCGATCGCAATTTGTCCTTCTCCTTCTTGAATTTCTGCATGGGGTTGGATGCGATTGAGTAAACAACCAACGCGATAATTATCTTGAATCCATTGATTAAAGTTTCCCGTACTATCTCCCCATTTGGGTTGATATTCATAAACTGGACTGCCATCATCTCTAACTTTTACAGTGGGTGATTTAATCGCATTGGTAAACCAACCAACCGTATTTTGCCAAGTCAGCATAATACTAATCGTAATCGGCTTATCTGTAGAATTATGGACATTCCAGTTAAAGATAGCTACAGGATAGCTAGTTTCTTGATAATTTTCTGCCCAAATCGGAGAAAACTGTTCGCAAGTCAATTGAGATTGAAAGACACCCCGATATTCAAACCAACTGCGGGGATAAAGAGCATGATAATTGCCTTTTTCTTTGGGATACCATTGCCAACGAGATAGAGTACCATCTTCAGGAGGTTCGGTACAGAGAGCATAAGCTTGAGTGCCAGCTTCTGACTGTTCAAAAATACTAAACTGACAAGCAGGAAGAGAACGAAAGATATGTTCGCCTCCATCCAGATGCCAGAGATTAAAATCGCCTCGGTGAGAACGACCGATACAACCCGCACCAAAACCACCTAAAGGCATTCCGTGCCAAGCACCATCATCCAAATTACTGCTATAGCGAACTGTATAAGGTTTTTCCCATCCTTTACCAAGAGGACGAGTCCAAGCACAATCAGGAATGTGAGTCAAAGGCGTTTGGTTGGCTGACATATACTTATAATTAGCGACTAGGCAAGATCAGGATAACAACAAAATCTGCGATCAACTAGAATTTTGCTGAGAGACTTAAGATCGCATCATACTTTGAGACTTTTTCTACGCCGTCAATTCGGAATTGATGTCCTTACTTTTCAATCTTTATCCCCTTACTAAAATTTAATTCACACCAGACGTATATTAAGGATGGTTATATGCTAATTTACCTACTATGGAACAAAACTTTGCCCAATTCATTACTAGTCCAATAGTTGCTTTTACCCTGCTACTGTTAGTCATTCTGACATTACCACCAATCTTTGAAAAATTGCGACTGCCTGGATTAGTAGGATTACTTTTTGCTGGGGTTATTCTTGGTTCTGATGGATTGGGATTACTAGACCCTAAAAGTGAAACTATTAAGTTGCTATCAGATATTGGCAAAATTTATTTAATGTTCGTTGCAGGTTTAGAAATAGATTTAGCCGATTTTCGTAAAACTAAAAATCGCTCTCTAGGATTTGGATTTGCTACTTTTATAATTCCTATGATTTTTGGTACAGCAATTGGACTGTTATTCAGGATGAATTTAAATGCTTCAGTTCTGATTGGTTCGTTGTTAGCTTCTCATACTCTTTTGGGTTATCCGATTGTCAATCGCTTGGGAATAGTCAATAATCAGGCAGTTACAGTAACTATTGGAGCGACAATTTTTACTGATATTTCTGCTCTATTAGTTTTAGCTATCTGTATCTCAATTAATGCAGGGGAATTTACTCCTCTTAGTTTGGTGATTCAGTTACTTACTCTAGGAATCTATAGTGCAATAGTTTTATTTGGTTTTGACTGGGCAGGTAAGCAGTATTTTCGTCGAACAGGCAATCAAGAAAGTAATCAGTTTTTATTTATTCTCTTAGCAGTATTTCTAGCTGCGGTTGGGGCGCAAATTATCGATGTTGAAAATATCGTCGGGGCATTTTTAGCAGGATTAGCAGTAAATGATGTAGTTGGCAAAAGTCAAGTCAAAGAAAAAGTTGAATTTGTCGGTAGTACTTTATTTATTCCCTGTTTTTTCGTAGGCATGGGTTTATTGCTCGATATTAGTGGCTTTATTACAACTCTTAGTTCTGAGCTTCCCTTAACCCTGGCGATTGTTGGTGGACTAATTCTGAGTAAGTTTTTGGCTGCATTTGTAGTGAAGTTACTTTATCGCTACAGTTGGGATGAAACAATCACAATGTGGTCTTTATCTCTACCCCAGGTAGCTGCTACTCTAGCTGCTGCTTTAGTAGGTTTAAATGCTGGAGTAATTAGTCAATCGGTTTTTAATACAGTAATTGTTTTGATGCTGGTTACGTCTATTTTGGGCCCAATTTTAACTGATAAATATGCTCGTAAACTACCAGTTGCTAATAATAATTTAGCTAATGGATATTTTGTTCTCAACCTCGACCTCGATAACTCTAATTCTGTCGTCGATTCAGGGTTTTTATCTCCTGATGTTGTTGCTGAATTGAGTCCTCAAACCAATCAATCTTTAGCTCCAGAAACATCTCCAAAAGAACAAATTCTTAACACTAATGATCTATCCTCTGCTTCTCTGTTTCGGGTAGTTGTACCAATTGCTAATCCTCAAACAGAGAGATATTTAATTGAAATGGGTGCATTAATTGCTCGCCATGAATTAGGGATAGTTATTCCTGTTTCTATTGCGAAAGCGCAGGTTAATATGGACGATCCTGATTTAACCAAAGCCATTCAATACAGTCGACAATTATTACAAAATGCTTTAACTGTGGCTGAGGAATTCCAAGTTGAAGGAAAACCAGTAATTAGGATTGATGATGATATTGTTCAGGGTATTACCCGCACTGCCAGAGAACAAAATGCCAGTTTGATTATTATGGGTTGGAGTGAAACCAATCGTTTGAGATCGAGGCTGTTGGGACCAAACCTTTCCCGCCTGTTTGGTAACGTGATTGATAGTGTCTTTTGGTGTTCCCATTGTCCTGTCGCTGTAATGCGTTTGTTAACCGAACCGACTAATATCCAGCAAATTTTAGTTCCTGTTAAAAATATTACGTCTCAAACTTTACGGATTATTCGTTTTGCTCAATTGTTTGCAGAAGCAAATCAAGCAGCGATTACTTTATTTCATGTTAGCGATCGTAAAACTACTAAAGAAGAATTAAAATCTTTTAAAGCTCAACTCAAAAGTATGGTCGAATATCTTCAACCACAAATTGATATGACAATCAAAACTACTCGTAATAATGATGTTGCTAGAGCAATTATTGAACGCGCTCAAAATTATGACATGGTTATTCTCAGATCTGTACGCCGTCGTACTGTCGCTGGATTAGCAATAAGTGATGTCAGTGAAAGTGTGATGCACGATCTCAAGTGTTCGTTGGTTTTATTTGGAGAGCCTTATTCTAGTTAAAATTTCTAGCGATTGTTAGTTTATAATTGCTAATTACTAATTACTTTAATATAATTATTCAACCGAACTTGATATAAAAAGGGGATTACTCCCCCTAAGTTGTCAAATTCTAAAATTATTTATTCAGCAGTTTCTGGCTCTTGTTTTGGTTGATTTTTTTGTTTACGACCAGCTTGTAAAACATCTTCAATTACACTGAGTAATTGTTCCATCTTTTCTAAATTACTACGATATAGCTCTAAATCTTTGTTCATTTTTTCTCCTGGAAGATGAAGTTGAGTGGCTATACTTTCGAGAATCTCGTTACGTTTATCGACATCTTTGAGAATTTCGGGGTCAGATTCTTCCAAGAGAGTATAAATACCGATCGCCAATAAACGACTATATTTAAAATGGGGATTAGATGCGATCGCTTTAATTGGTTCAATAATATCGTGATGATTTTCTAGTGGTGTGGGATTACTAAGCCAGGAAACTAATTCTTGAGGAGATTTATTTTTAGCAAGATTCAGTAAACTTCCTGCTTGCGCTCTAATTCTTTCGGGGTCTTCTCCAACGGCTCGACAAAGAGCATTAAAAATTGTCTTTTTATCTTGTTCTGGTCGATAACCTTGCATTAAACGTTCAAAAGAGGTGACCACACCTAAATAATAAATAGGATCACTTTTAAAATCTACATTGACAGATAATAAATGCATTTCTACTAATAATTCTTCTACTACCCGTCGATAAACTGAATTAATCGGACGAGTATGATGTTGATAAAAATCTCTTTTTGCATCAGAGACAGTTCGGATATTATCTGTTGTTTTGTTACCCACCGCAATTTCGTTCATGCTTAAAGTTTTTAATCTTTTACTATTGTTTTAAACGATCCTCAGAGAAGATATGTTTAGCTTTCATAAATTTATCTTAAACTGCTACGTTAATAGTTGCGAACAATAAAAAAAATGGCATCGCATTTTCAATTCCAGTGAAAATCATAAAATAAAAGTTTAATCGAGTTGGAAATTTACTTTATGAACATCGCGATCGTAATATTCTTGGTTTTGCAGAAAATATGAGCTATCCTTTATCGTTTTTATTCGAGCAGTAATCCAAAGAAGGAAATTTATTTCATAGCTTTAAGGATGGAGAAGGTTCATCAGGAGATATCAAAATCGATGTTGATAACACTGTCAGTCTTTCTAATAACGGAGATATTTTGAGTGAAATTGAAGCAAGTGGAGTAGGAGATGGCGGTAAAGTTAGCATCAATGCAGGTTCATTTGCGATCGCTGATACAGATAGTTAGATTAGTATTTCTTTAAAATGGTAAATAAACTTAGGATTGATGTAGCAATCTAATTAAACAAGCTAAATTAACTATTGTTAACTTTTATAAATAGTGAGAGCGATGCTGGAGCTATACCAATTTGAATTATCTCAATATTCAGAAAAAGTACGTCTGATTTTAGATTATAAGGGTTTAGAATATCGCAAAATTGAAGTGACTCCTGGCGTTGGACAAATAGAACTAATGCAAAAGACTGGGAAAAGACAAGTACCAGTCTTAAAAGATGGTGATACCTATGTGGCTGACTCAACAGCGATCGCTTTTTATCTAGATCAGAAATATCCAGAGCGACCAATTATTCCGGACGATCCTGTAGCTAAAGGACAGTGTTTATTAATTGAAGAATGGGCAGATGAATCGATTGGCATCAAAGGCAGAAAAGCTTTAATTGGTGCTTTAAATCAAAATCAAAACTTCCGTACTGCCGTTTTACCCAAACAAACTCCTGATTTTCTCAAAACTATAGTAAGTGCTATTCCAGGAGATTTATTAGATGTTTTAGGTACTGGAGTCGGTTTAGGTGGTGATGCGGTTAAAGAAGCCAAAAAATCATTACAACAAGATTTAGAAGCTCTCTGTTTGATCTTAGAAAATCGCCCTTATTTAGTCGGTGATACTCCTACTTTGGCAGATTTGGCAGTAGCAGGATTAAGTATGATCCTCAAGTTTCCTGAAGGTTCTTATCTCGATCTTCCCGAACAACTCAAAGGTAAAGGTATTCCAGGGTTAGCAGATAATATCGCTTACGAACCCTTCTTTGCTTGGCGCGATCGCTTGTATGCGGATTACCGTAAAGCTTCTGGTAGTCCTAACAAAAATGATGGTTCTGCACCAACAGCAATCAAAATAGATTAACTTTTTTTTAGGGCGCTTTGCGCCCTACTCTTGGTTTATGCTTTGGTTGTTTGTTGCTGTTGTTTTTGTAAACTACTGAAGCCATTTAAAAACATAGGAACAAATTTTTCCATAAAAGCTTGAGGATCTCTTTGCCATGCTCTTTTAGCAGCTTCAATACGAGTAAATTGTAACTCTGGGGCAAGTAGAGTTTCAGGTAACCGTTCCATCAGATACTGAGGACGTTCCCACAAGGGCATAGTCTTGGTAATTTCTAACAGATGATTTAAACGACGTAACTCTGCACCAGCCATAATATCCATCCCTGATTCATAGGCTGCTTGTTCTATGGCTGCATATTTTTGTTTGGCTTGTTCTACCTTTTGGCGATGTTTGGGACTTTTTTTAGCAATTTGAGCTAACCAACGATTACCCCAACGAACATGACCAGCTTCTTCAGGAAATATCTTCTCAATCGTCTCTCGAATTTTAATATTTTCTTCGGTTTGAGGAGCTTCTTTTAAAGCGTTAATATGAGCAGAGAAATACTCACAACCACGTTTTTCAGTCACGTTAATCGCGGTTAAAGCAGCAATAATGGCATCTTCCCGTTGCTCTTCGGTTTGAAAACTATCTTGGTCTAATAATCTTTCAAACTCCCCAATATAAGAAACTCCTGGAGGAGTACCAATATCTGCACCTAATTCTACCAACAAGTCTGTGAGCCAAACCGCATGACGAGCTTCATCGGCAACATGATGAGATAAATCTCTGACTAATTCTTTTGGTTGACCATTTAGTTTTTCAATCACATCGGTCAAATCTTTACAGCTATGCTGTTCGTTGAAGCGATAGCGATTAAGAGTGATGATGTGGATTTCGCGATCGCTGATCACTTGTTTGAGAATATCCCGCGCACTTAGAGAATTGTGCAGTTTTTTTGGATAATTAACTTTCATGGGCTTGTCGGCAAGTAATGGGGAATAAACATAAGTACATAATTAGTATAGTAACTACAAAAATTTTTATTAAGAAAATTAAGCTTAAAAACCAGAAGAAATTCTTAAAACCAATTTGCGGTTAAACTTTAGGCTACAAATTATTCTCTTGAGAAACTAAAGTTAAAATTAATGGCGAAAAAATCATGATCTTGTGGAACTAAATGCTAGATTTACGTAGTAAAAACAAGTTTCTTCATCCCTAAATAATTTTCCACCAGAAGGAAGATTAATCGATCAACGAAGTGATGTCAAAATCTAACTAATCAAATTAAATTGCTATGAGTAATCAAGTTGCAAATCTAGACCTAGGTAACAATCAATCGATTGATGAATTCATGGAAAATCAATCTAGCCATCAAGAAGTAATCGAAACCGTTATTTCCAGCTTAGATCAAGAAGATACTGCTATGGTGAATCATAGCGACGAAGGCATTTTATGGAAATTTCAGTACGGTAGTGTCGAAGTATTTGTTCAGTTGACAGGAGAAACAGAAGACGACTTGCTGACAGTTTGGGCAAGTGTACTTCAATTACCCGCTAAAGATGAAACAAAGTTGATGCGTAAATTGTTAGAGATGAATTGGGCAGGAACGTTTGAAACCTGTTTCAGTATTGTGGAAAATCGAGTAGTCGTATCTGCTCAAAGGACTTTGACAGATCTTTACCCCAGTGAAATTTCGCGAGTTATTACTTTAGTTGCGACAATTGCAGATGATAATGATGAAGCTTTACAAGCAGAGTTTGGCATGAATTAGTCAGCAATGATCCTCCTTGATGAATGAACAAGTTTGGCGTTTACTTCCTTTAATGTCAGCCTCTGGGGAAGTTCAAATGGCAATAGACCTTTGGTTGCTCCAACAACACAAACAAAAACAACATCCGCCTACTTTACGATTTTATACTTGGTCTGAAGCAACCATTTCTGTAGGCTATCATCAAAAAAATTATCCTTCCTATTGGCACGAACTAACTTGGCAAGGAAAACCCTTGCAAATCGTGCGTCGTCCGACTGGAGGTAGGGCAGTCTTACATCAAGGAGATCTGACTTATGCGGTAATTGTTTCTTTTGAGCGGGGGAAAAGATTAGAAGTTTATCAACACATTTGTCAGTTTTTAATGACAGGATGGCGATCGCTTGGACTGCATTTATTCTATGGTAAAGATACTAGTTCTTATCGTGATCAAGATAATTGTTTTGCCACAGCAACGAGTGCAGACTTAATTACTGCAACAGGAGCTAAAGTAATTGGTAGCGCACAACTACGCCAAGGTAAAGCTATTTTACAACATGGTTCAATGGCGATCGCGACAGAGCCAGAATTATACACTCAAATCTTTGCTCAACCAGCCCCCCAACCAATCAAAAACTTACTACCCAACTCAGTTAATCTTTCTACTGCTAAGATTTCAGAAGTCTTAACCAAAGCAGCCAGCCAGTGTTTTAAAATTAGTTTGATCGAGCAACCTTTATCTGCTGCCGAATGGCAAGATATTTTTACGAATTGCCCGTCGCTAACATACTAAGATTATTGAAGTTAATTAAATCAATCGCAATATCATGAGCGTAGTTAGTCAAGTTATACTCAAAGCCGACGATGAACTCCGCTATCCCAGTAGCGGAGAACTAGAAGGGATTAAAAAATTTTTAACAACTGGCGAACAACGAGTCCGCATTGCTGAAACTTTAGCAGAAAGCGAAAAGAAAATTGTTGATAAAGCCAGTAAAGAGTTATTCAGAATTCATCCTGAATACAGATCTCCCGGTGGTAATTCCTACGGTCAAAAGCAATACAATCAGTGTATTCGTGATTTTGGCTGGTATTTAAGGTTAGTTACCTATGGAGTACTGTCAGGGGATAAAGAACCAATTGAAAAAACTGGTTTAATTGGTGTCAGAGAAATGTATAACTCCCTAAACGTCCCTGTCCCTGGAATGGTTGATGCAATTCGCTGCTTGAAAGATGCTGCTTTAGCTCTTCTCACCAACGAAGATGCTCAAGAAGCTGCCCCATACTTTGATTACATTATCCAAGCTATGTCCTAATTTTTGGGATATTTACAGCGATTTGTTCTAAAAACAATCATCTCAAAATTCTCGGTAAGAGGTAAGGGGTAATAGGTAATCAGGGCAACTTACACCTTTATTATCAATTATCAATTACCAATTACCAGCTTTTATTTATGAATGCTTAGGCTTAAAAAAAATTCTTGGTTATCGACAACGCTTTTACTAGTTACTTATGCTACTTACGGTTGGCTTTATGCTCGTTGGGCAGCAGTTATCATCGAACATGGTAATTTATTTTATTGGGTATTGGAAGAAAATATCATCGCTTCTCTTCTTTACACATTAGGGATTTTCTGGGTTTTATTAATTTCTATCGCTTTTACTGCCCCTATTGCTTTGATGACTGTAAGTCTCAATAGTTGGATTCAATCAGAAGCAAGAGCTGTTCTCTCGATATTTATCGGTGCTTTAGCTTTTGCCTTAATTGTTCAATGGCTGGAAGTTTTTGCCGAATTCTTTATCTTATTAGCTGCGGGAATATTAGTTAAACTGGATTTACAAACGGCAGGTTATAGTAGATCGCGAGCCACTATCATTCTAGTTTTTTTATGTTTGTTAGGATTTGGTATTGGTGTGCTTGCTTTTTATACCTGGGGTTTAAAAACTGTTCAATGAATCGAAAAACGGTACAAAGAGTTTTAGTTTTACTATTTGGTTTAGCTTTCATTGGCTCGACTGCATTTATGTTAGTTGGTAGTCTTTTTAGTAACGATTCGCAACCTTCTGCCTCTACCTCTAAAGCAACTGGTTCTTCAGAGCAAGAACAATTACAAGCACAAATTCGTGGTTACGAAAAAGTTTTAACTAGAGAACCCAATAATCCAACCGCTTTACAAGGATTAGTCCAAGCTCGTCTAGCTCTTCAAGATTTACCAGGTGCTATTGAACCATTAGAAAAATTAGTGCAATTGTATCCCCAAGAACCAGAACTTAAAGCTTTATTGGAAGCAGTTAAACAACAATCTGCACAAAATCCGCAACCAAAACCTTAGTTCGTAGTGGTATAGCACCAAGGTATGTGGTTATAACGTCAAATTTTTGTCTAAGGATAATTCATGAATTATCTCTACGGTTCATATTTTGTCCTCTTTATTCGTAATTTACGAAGTGAACGCAAGCCCTGTCGTTTTACGGCAGGATACTGTTCACCACCGAGATGAAGGTGAAATACTTAGTCCCAAAATTCGATAAGTAAAAATTTTATCCATAATTAACAAAAGTTAATTATTAAAATTTGTTTTTTGGCGATTTTAATATAGACTAATTACTATGTATTTTTACAAGAAATAGAAAAAAATCAATTTTAGATTTTCTTTGCTTTTGCCGTTGCCACTAAAAATGGTAAGTACAGAAAAAAAATTGAATCATAAATTTGAGTTTGCATTAACTAAATCAAGTTAAGAGGAGTTTTTATGCCACAACATTTTAATTGTCAATCTAAAAGTTTTAGTTATTCGTCTTCTTCTATGCAAATGACAAGTTTTTTAGAGCAAGTTGCATAGTTACTGATACACAAAAAGTTTTAATCTTTAATTATCTTTTAATTATTTATTTCTTTCATAGCGCGATCGCGTCTGGCAATTTTCGATGTATTTCGTCTCTGCAAACTGCAATCTCAGCTTGTTTTTCATTTTTCAGATTTTCCAACGAAAAATCAATTAGAGACAATGAACATAACCAACAAAATTCATTTTAGAAATTTACGAGGAGATCTCTTTGGTGGTTTAACTACTGCCATCGTCTCCTTACCATTAGCCCTCGCCTTCGGGGTTGCTTCTGGTGCAGGACCAGTCGCAGGTTTGTGGGGTGCTGTCTGTGTGGGCTTTTTTGCTGCTCTATTTGGCGGTACACCAACCCTAATTTCTGAGCCAACAGGACCAATGACAGTAGTCATAACAGCAGTAATTGCCAAGTTAACTGCTGCTAATCCAGAAAATGGCATGGCAATGGCTTTCACCGTTGTGATGTTAGCAGGAATTTTTCAAATTCTGTTTGGTTTCTTTAAACTGGGTAAATATATCACTCTGATGCCCTACAGCGTTATTTCTGGCTTCATGTCAGGAATTGGAGTGATTTTAGTTATCCTTCAGATTGCGCCTTTTGTTGGACAAGCTAGTCCCAAAGGAGGTGTGTTAGGTACAGTTCAGGCAATACCTGAGCTTCTTGCCAATATCAATCCCCTAGAAGCCATATTAGGACTCCTGACTTTGGCAATTATTTTCTTAATGCCATCGAAATTTAAACGCTACGCTCCGCCTCAATTAGTAGCTTTGATTATTGGTACGGTAGTTTCTTTGGTTTTCTTTGGCAATGCAGAGATTAGAAGAATTGGTGAAATTCCAATGGGATTACCACAATTCCAAATGCCGATTTTTACTGCTGCTCAAACGACAGAAATACTCCTTGATGCAATCGTTTTAGGGATGTTGGGATGCATTGATACCCTACTCACCGCAGTAATCTCTGATAGTTTAACTCGTACCGAACACAAATCTGATAAAGAATTAATTGGTCAAGGTATTGGTAACTTAGTTTCTGGTATCTGTGGAGGATTACCTGGTGCTGGTGCAACGATGGGTACAGTAGTTAATATTCAGACTGGTGCTACTTCCGCTTTATCTGGTATTACTCGCGCCTTAATTTTATTAGTAGTAGTTTTGGGTGCTGCTAACCTAACCGAACCAATTCCCATGGCAGTGTTAGCTGGTATTGCGCTCAAAGTGGGGTTAGATATTCTCGACTGGAGTTTCCTCAAACGCTCTCACAAAGTATCCCTCAAAGGTACTTTGATCATGTATGGTGTGTTACTTCTAACTGTTTTTGTTGACTTGATTGTTGCGGTTGGTGTTGGGGTCTTTATTGCTAATATCTTAACAATCGAACGTCTTTCCGATCTTCGCGCTCAAGAAGTTAAAACAATTAGTGATGCTGACGATGAAATTAGTCTCAACGAAGAAGAAAAACAATTATTAGAGCGTGCTAATGGTCGTGTCCTCCTTTTTTATCTCAGCGGTCCAATGATCTTTGGAGTAGCCAAAGCTATTGCTCGCGAACACTCAGCTATGCCTGATGCCGATGCTTTGATTATGGATTTAAGTGATGTGCCAATTTTAGGCGTAACCGCTGCTTTAGCAATTGAGAATGCGATTCAAGATGCTGCGGATAAAGGACTTCATGTTTTTGTGGTCGGTGCAACTGAGAAAGTAATGACTCGCTTAGAACGTTTGGGTATTCAAAGATTTGTTCCTGCTCAAAACTTTATTCCTAATCGTCTTGAAGCACTACAACAAGCTGTTGCTTTAACTGGTGGCAATGTAGTCGAAGCTGGCTTTAATGCTACTGGCGATTATCCTACTAATCTAGATCCTGCCATCTAGTTTCTGCCTCATCTCGTAAGGTGGGCAAACCAATAGCATACTTAAAAATTAATTTTGCTCACCCTACTTTTGTTTGCAATTAACTCAAATAAATTAATGATGATTGATTTAATAGTTCCTAAATTTGCTTCTTTAACAAACATTTTACTGACTCCAATTCTGGCAACTGCTACTGAATCTGCTGATGCAACTATGGTTTTAACAGCAGTTTTATTAAGTTTGGTTGTAATTTATCTAGCTAGTAAACTAGGAGGAGAAATTTCTCGCTACTTTGATTTACCTCCCGTACTGGGGGAATTAGTCGGTGGTGTAATTGTCGGGGTTTCTGCTTTTCATTTAATTGTCTTTCCCGAAACAGGTGCAGCAGCTAGCGATTCGGTTTTAATGACCATTTTGCAATGGGTTGGTGGTTTAAACGCTGAAAATGTTCAGAGTGTTTTTGCTGCCCAAAGTGAAGTTATTTCAGTTTTAGCCGAGCTTGGGGTAATTATTCTTTTATTTGAAATTGGTTTAGAGTCAGATTTAAGAGAACTCCAAAAAGTTGGTTATCAAGCAGCAATTGTCGCTGTCGTCGGAGTTGTTGCTCCTTTTGCTGCTGGTACGATTGGTTTGATGTTAATTTTTGGAATGCCTGCCATTCCTGCTATTTTTGCTGGTGCTGCCCTGACTGCTACCAGTATTGGTATTACCTCCAAAGTGCTTTCGGAATTAGGTCATCTCAAATCAAAAGAAGGTCAAATTATTGTTGGGGCTGCGGTAATTGATGATGTTCTCGGTATTATCGTTTTAGCGGTAGTTGCTAGTTTGGCAAAAACAGGGGAAGTAGACATCCTCAATGTGGTTTATTTGATTGTCAGTGCTACTGTCTTTCTTCTCGGTGCAATTTTCTTAGGTAAATTCTTTAATAAATCTTTTGTTGCGATCGCGGATAAACTACAAACTAGAGGTAATTTAGTTATTCCTGCGCTTGTTTTTGCTTTCTCGATGGCATTTGTAGCTAATGCGATTCATTTGGAAGCGATTTTAGGTGCTTTTGCTGCGGGTTTAGTTCTAGATGAAACTGATAAACGAAAAGAACTCGATCAACAGGTAATGCCTATTGCTGATATTTTAGTGCCGATTTTCTTTGTAACTGTCGGTGCTAAAGCAGATTTGGGGGTACTCAATCCAGCTATTCCTGAAAATCGTGAAGGCTTAGTTATTGCTGCTTTTTTAATTGTGGTGGCAATTATTGGTAAAGTGATCACTGGTTGGGCAGTTTTTAATCAACCGCAAATTAATCGGATCGCAATTGGAGTCGGTATGATTCCTCGTGGTGAAGTAGGATTAGTATTTGCTGGGATTGGTTCAGCTAGTGGTGTGCTGAGTAAACCTTTAGAAGCTGCAATTATTATTATGGTAATTTTAACTACTTTTTTAGCACCACCTTTATTACGTTGGGCTTTTAAAGGAGATGAAGAAGCTATCGAACAAGCAGATTTAGCAGAGTCTTAATTGTCAAGCTTGAATCTTTTTGCGACTGCTAAGAGCCGTTTAATTATCTTGAAATAGCGAGTACTATCCAAATTTATTCATGGTAGCTACTCGCTTTTAGTAATCAAAGGATGCTTGTATGAATTACCAAATTACAGAACATTCTTGGTTGATATTAAATATCTCCCCACTTCCGTAACAGATTGGCAATACTTTTGGAAAGTAGATCGAACTCTGGGGTTTTTCCTTCTCTGGCAAAAATACTACGTCTAGCTGTCTCTAAATCAAACAGAATTTCTCTTTCACTAGCATCTCTAATTAAACTTTGTACCCAACCTACTGCTACTAAACGAGTTCCTTTTGTCACTTCCTCAACTCGATGCAAAGTAGTCGAAGGATAGACAATTGCTGCGCCAGCTTCCAACTTATAAGCTTTTTCATCGTCTGCACCTTCAATGACTAATTCTCCTCCCTGATAAGTCGAAGGAGATTGCAAAAATAAGGTGAAAGAAACATCCGAACGATAAATAGTCGAACTTCCCATGAAGGCATTATCTACATGGCGATCATAAGACATTCCTACTTGATAACGACTAAAAATCAGAGAATGAATTGCTTTGGGATAAATAGCAGTTTGGAATAAAGCATTTCGATTTAATGCTGTAATGACTTTTTCTTTGAGTTTTTTAACTTGAGTAGTTCCTTGTTTTAACTGCTGATTGTTTTTAACTAATTTGGCGTGCCATCCTGCAGTTAGTTTCCCATCGACAAATTCCGCCTCTGCCAGAGTAGTGGTAATTTCTGTTAATTCTTCTGGAGTGAGCAAGTTAGGAATTGAGAAAATCATTGTAATGTAACCAAAATCAACAAATTTTACTGATATATACAAAATGAATTGATCGCTTCTACTCCAGAAGAACAAAATTTATTTGTTTAATTCAATTACTGAAACTAAGCCACGAACTTCTGAACTAGATTTAATCGGAGTTTCAGGAGGTGTTACAGAAGGCCAAGCGGTTTTAAGATCTGCTAAAGTATCCTGAATGATTTGATGATTTTCAGGCTTTTCTTGACTCATCTGATCGCTAATATTTTGATAAAGTTGTTCGCTATAAAGAACAAATCCTCTAGAGTCTTGATATTCTACAATTTCAACAAATTTATTGTCTGCGATCGCAGCTTCGTATTCATCTGCTGCGGTGTTTAACATCTCCACCATTACATCCATGACAAATTCAGGGGATTGTAATTGCTCTTGAGGAATAGCAGCAATGGCTTGATCGATTGACTCCATCGATTTGTTAAACGCTTCTTTCATCTGAGGAGAGTCTGGTGCTGATTTTGATAAATCTTGCATTTCTGTTAAAGTAGCTCTAAAATCAGGTACGTTACGCTCTGGTAATTCTGTTTCAATCGCACCATATAATTCTTCGACAGGATGTGCGATATGAACTTCTGCTTCGGTATAGTTACCTGCTGCAAGTAATTCTTCGGCGACGATTAAATGACCTTTCATTAATCCTAATGTAGTTACATAATCAACATCAGGGTTACCACTGCTTGTAGCAGCTTCACCGCCTTCGCCACCTTCGCCGCCTTCACCGCCTTCACCACCTTCACCGCCGTGGCTGCCTTCACCACCGTGAGTATTTTGAGCTAAAAAAGGTAAGGTTTCAGAAGTTGATTGATTAAATATTTCATAATCTTGATTGGTAGTATTAGCAGCAAATGCACTACCAACACCGACACTAGTTGCAAAACTCACCGCTAAAAATAACTCTACGGGTTTTAATTGATTTTTCATAACAATTGCTAATTTATATCAGTGCTGAAGTGATAGATTACTGGTAATGCTATTCTTTGTCAATTAGTAGGAAATAATTTGTTGTTTAGTTAACTTGGAATAACTTCAAACCAACCCATACAACCGTTTTCGGCAATGTAATCCTGATGGGGATGAAACATATATCTACCAGGATAAGTATAGGTAAACTCTAAAATATGTCGTTCTGCTGTACCGAGAGTAATGACATCACTTTCTTCACTAGGTTTTAAAGTTCTACCCGTGCGATAAACTTGAAACATATTAGCGTGGATATGAAAGGTGATAGCTGGATCGAACTCAATCATATTCAACAGGTAAATTCGGATTAATTGATTTTGATAAATTGCGATCGGATTATCTCGATAATAGTTAGGAATGCCATTAAATGCATAGAGTTCATTTTGTTCGTTATCATCTAGGTCATAACCATTCATCACCAGAATCATCTCATCAGCAGGTGGACGACCTTGAGGCGGATCGATGATAAGTAAACCATATAACCCTTTGCCGACATGACGAGTAATTGGCGCAACATGGCAGTGATAAGGATGAACGCCATAAGGTTTAGCTTCAAATTCATAAACTGTTGTCTGACCACGACGAATCGGCTTAATACCGTCCATTTCTGGTAAATGATTGCCATGAAAGTGAATACTATGGGAAGTACCATCATTGTTATGGAAAATCACCCGAATTATCTCACCTTCTTTGGCTCTAAAAGTAGGACCTGGTACGCGATTATTTAAGCTCCAACTAACAAAAGAAATAGCACTATTGAGTTGAATGGGAGAGCTATTAGCAGTTACTTCAAATTCTCTGATGGTACGTCCATTTTCTCGTTTAACTTTGCCATAATCAAAGTCTCGCAAGATAGACATGGGATTAAACCCTAGATTAGAAGTAGAAGTAGTTTCTTTGATTGGTGGAATTTTGGCAGCAGCTAAAGAACGATTATTTTTGAGAGTTATTGCTGTTCCTAGTGCTGAAGCTCCCAAAGCTGTAAATCCTCGCACTAATAACTGACGACGTGTCCAAGAAAGTTGATTGATAAGTTTGGATGAAGGTAGCATTAATGATGAATGTTATGTGAATTACTTAAAATAATTATTTTTATTGAAAATTATTTTAAATAAAGTTCAATTTAACTAATACCATATTTGGTTGAAAAAGGTAACTTGTTGAGAGTGGTCATTAAATAATTAGTTTATTGATTAAAATTTTGGGAGATCAAATCTGCGAAATATCTCAAATAATTTATTATGAGCGCAACCAATCTTAAACCTGTAGAGCAAATTAATTTAGGCAGATGGTTAAAGAACAATCTATTTAGTAGTTGGTACAATAGTCTTCTTACTATTGTTAGTTTGTCTCTGATTTATTGGCTTGGATTCGGTTTAATTCGTTGGGCATTTTTTCAAGCTCAATGGCAAGTAATAGATCTTAATTTGCGCTTATTTTTTATTGGTCGCTATCCTATCAAAGATATCTGGCGAACTTGGGCAACATTAGGTGTAATTGTTGGTTTGGGAGGGATTTCTTGGGGCGTTTTAGTTCAGGAAAGTTCTAATTTATTTAATCGCCAAATTTTAATTCTTTTGGGTATTATTACAGCTACTTGTATTGCGATCGCTCTACCTGTGGGACAACAATCTAGTTTAATTTTAGTAGGAATGATCATTGGATTTGCGATCGCGGGAATCCTGGGCAAACAATTAGGTAAAAAGATACCTCAATTAAAGACTTGGGTACCTTTACTTTGGTTGCTAGCTTTTTTTCTCAATCTTTGGCTACTTTTAGGCGTAAGTAACGTTAAATTAGATAATCTGAGCGGATTAATTTTAACTATTTTGGTGGCGGTGGTTAGTATTGTTCTTTGTTTTCCGCTAGGGGTTTTGTTAGCTTTGGGAAGACAAAGCAATTTACCTGTAATCAGATGGTTATCAATTGCTTATATCGAAGTAATTCGGGGTTTACCTTTAATCGGAATTTTGTTCATGGCACAGGTAATGTTACCTTTGGTATTACCAAGTTATGTCAGACCAGACCGAGTTGTTAGAGCGATCGCAGGATTTACAATTTTTAGTTCTGCTTATTTGGCAGAAAATGTTCGTGGTGGTTTGCAATCAATTCCTCGCGGACAAACTGAAGCAGCTAAAGCATTAGGTTTAAATCCTGTTTTAACTTTAGTATTTATTATTTTGCCTCAAGCACTTAAAGCAGTAATTCCCAGTATTGTGGGACAGTTTATCAGTTTGTTTAAAGATACATCTTTACTGGCAATTGTCGGATTAGTAGATTTACTAGGTATTTCCCAAGCGATTTTGGCTAATCCTAAGTTTTTGGGACGTTATGGAGAAGTATATATATTTATTGCTGCGATCTATTGGATTTGTTGTTATTCGATGTCCGTTGCTTCTAGAAAACTAGAACAGCAACTAGGTACTTCTAGCCATCAAGGAAGATGAGGAGTAAGTAAAAAGTAAAAAGTAAAAAGTAAAAAGGCAAAAAAAGGAATATTTATTTCTGTTTCCTCTTCCCTAATTAACTCAACATCACTGGATTAAAATTTGAAGCCTATTTTTCCATTAATACCACGAATTGAATGATAACCTGCACCAAAGAAAAAATGACCAGGAGGATTAATATGCACTCCTCCAGAATAAGCCACAGTATCATCACCAGAATAAATACCTAAACCAACATAGGGAGAAACAATAGGCAAAGGAAAGAAAGTTAAAATATCTCCTCCTGTGGCACCTTCTTCTCCTGTGCCTACTTCCACACCGAAATTAAGTAATCTAACTCCAGCACCATAACTAATATCATCATCCTTAGTACCGACTGTTCCCCAAACTTGAGGCAACAACTGACTAGCAGCAGGTTTGGGAAGAGCAATGGTAAAGTTTGCGATCGCGATACTTACAAGACCAACTTTGGTGAGATTTTTGAATAGCTTAGGCATCTTACATTAGTGTCTATAACTGATCGGTTTTTTGACGACTCCCGCCACTAAAGTGGGGGATTCTCAGTTCAATCGCCCTTGCTAAC